>NZ_CAUDLI010000003.1:0-676296 GCF_958439105.1 Ralstonia flatus
GGTCTTGCACGCTACCACAGCCGACCCAGAGCAAGTATGGCTTTCGCTGAACGACCAGACACCATCCCCAATCTTCAGGAATAGCCTCTTCCACAAGGCGGCCTTCCGCGATTAAACGGTCACGTAGCCATCGAGCAACTTGCCGACCGTAGCATGAAGGATTCGTTTGCTCATCTTCGCCCGGCTCTATCTCGAACCGGGTTGAGCGAAACCAGAATTGCTGTGACTTCATCGGTTTACCCCCTATCGCTGTCCTGCAGCCGCATTTGTGGGCCACTTTCCCGCAATATTGCACCCTCCCCCCAACCAGCCGTATACTCGGCCTGTCGCCGGAAACACCGGCACACGGGATTGGCGTCCCGAATACCACAGGCGCACATAGCCGCGCCTAGCATCTTCACGCGCGGCTTTTTGTTTGCGCACGTCTGGCACTCCTATGGTGGCGCCGGGCGGGAGCCCCTCACGGGGCGCCGGTTCCTGTGGTCCGGTACGCCAATCCCGTTCGGTCGCCACCACCTCGATTGGCGTCGGGGAGTGGCGGTATCAACCGCACCACAGGAATCTGCCATGATTGGAAATCTCAGCAGCGCGTCCGCGCTCGCCCCTACCCCGAACACCTTCAATTTCGAATCGCATTCGGTGCGCATTGTCATGCGCGACGACGAACCGTGGTTCGTCGCAGCCGACGTTTGTGCCGCGCTTGAAATCGCCAACAGCCGGGATGCGCTCCTGAAGCTGGATGCCGACGAAAAGGGTGTCGGTTTAACCGACACTCATGGCGGCCGGCAACAAGTCGGCATCGTTTCGGAGTCCGGCATGTACGCCCTGGTCCTACGCTGCCGCGACGCCGTGAAGCCCGGCACCGTGCCGCACCGCTTCCGCAAGTGGGTCACGTCCATCGTGCTGCCCGCCATCCGCAAGACCGGCCAGTTCACCGCACAACCGTGCATCGACGCCGCGCCCGCCGCCGCCCGCACACCCGCCGACCTCGCCAGCCTCTACCCCGCCGACGTCGAGCGCGCGCTGCAGTTGCTCAACAAACACATCTACCAGGCAGACCGCTACACCGGCATGCTCATCGTCCTGCAGCACGACGACGCCAAAGAGCCCGTCGTCATCTCCGCCGGCAGCTATCGGCACAAGCGCGCCCGCGCGCTGACTGACTTTGCGCGCGCGTCGGTGCAGATTTCGGATTTGATTGAGGCGGGGGTGTAGAGGGGGTGGGATGGGCTCGCATCGCAGAGCGGCGGTGCGGGCCGGACCGCCCGTTATTGGCCGAGGGCAGCCGGTGGCTACCGAAGCTGAAACCGCGTTCGCAGTGGAAGTTCGGTATCGCGATTTGCGTCCAGAAGATTCACTTCGACTGACCAAGTCCCGGCAGGGTCACCCGGGTCCCCAGAGAAGACCATAACTTGCGTCGACATGTAGACATTCGTGGCTTTACCAGAGAGTCGGCCCGAATAGCAGGTCTGGTCTTTCAAGGCGAGCGCGACCTTTCCATTTGGGTCAACAACCCGAATATCACATTGCACCTTCGCCTTGCCACTGTCATCCATCGATGGATTCGCGAAGAGACTGAGAATGTAGACCTTCCTTCCATAAGGAACGACGTCAGCCTCCTCGAAGATCGGTACAGTCTCCGGCGGGGTGCTCCACTTCTGCTCCCAATCAGCGTCAGTGGTTGCCACCAGAAACCCGCCGAAGCCGTTCTTGGACTTCAATGACTCCGTTTCGACCACCGGATTGCCGCTTCTATCACGCCAGAAGGCGGGCTGGGATTGAGCCGCGCCCGCCCAGAGGAGACCCAAGAATAGAAGGAAGCAAAGTTGTCTCATCGAAACCTCTTTTCCGTCGATGATAGGGCGAGCAATGTGCGCATTTGCTGCCCTGTCTGGCCCAGCAACGCATTGACCATAGCGCGACCGGGCTCTTGATTCAGTGCTCCGTTTTCTCTACCCCTGTTACGGAATTTCGCCTACGTGCTGCCTAGTTCAAATGCACTCTCATGTCCGCGCGATCTGCTCGCCCTGGTCACGGCTGAACACAACGACCCGCCCCCTCTAGCGCCTTCTCCCTCCCCTGCAAATACCTCAGTTTCTCCGCATCCCGCTCCGCCCCGGCGAAGAGATCGACAAGATCCGCCGCATCCTCTCCAGATAACTCACATCGGCCGGTGGCTCCATCGCCCAGGCCGAGGCCGGGCTGATTTTCACCTGCGCCGGCACCGGCGTCGGGCTGGCAACGGGCGCGCACTGACATCCGTACATCACCTGCAGCAAGAGCGCGCTGCAGACGCGTGTTTTCAGCGTTGGCACGTTGCATCTCCGAGAAATGGGTACGGTCGAGCGCGTCGAGCTGCTCGGTAAGCCGCCGGTGCTTGTCGATGGCAGCCTGCAGCGCGGTCACGACGGTATCGACGGCGGCCTGGCGCTCGATGGCGTGGTCGCGTTGCATCTGCGCGATGGTCTTGTCGTAGCGGTTGGCTTGCCAGGCCCACGCGGCTGCTGCAGCCACCGCTGCCACTGCCAGAAGCCGGACGGTTGCGAAGTTCATTGGCTTTGCCTTGTCGGATGATGTGGGTGACCCACAGCCCCGCCACGGCCAGCGCGCAATGCAGTTGCACGGTGGCGATGTCGGGGGTGGCGTCGAGCGCGGCGGAGGCGCTGCCGAGCGCGCACAGGGCGACGGCGCCCAACAGCAGCGCGCCGCGCAGCCCGTGCGGAATGGCCTGCGTGAGCGCAGACCACGCCGCACCCGCGCAGATGGCCACGAGCGCCACGATGTCGATGGCGGTGAGCACGTCGTGTTGGCTGAGCGTCATTCCTTGCGGCCTCCCATCCAGCGTTGGGCTGCCTGCTGCAGCCAGTCGTGCACCAGGCGCCGCAGCGCCGGAAGCTCGCCGTATGCGTAGCCGACGATGGTCAGCCCGAACACGCCGGCGATGAACTTGATGGCGTCGGACTCCAGCCCCGCCGGCACGTGCCACAAGCCAATGACGCCGTTGCCGAGGTAATGCGCGCACGCAATGCCCAACAGCAAGGACGCCACGCGCTGCACGGGCGTACCCGGAATGAACCGCAGCGACACCAGCGCACCGGCCGCGCCCGGCAGGATCGTGTCCACCACGCGCAGCAGCGTGCCCCAACCTGTCTGTTCAGCCATTCATGCTCCCAATGCTTGTTTGGCGACTGCCCAGCGCGTGCGGCGCGGCTCTGCGCCTTCCATGGCCGGGCCGTTGATGCGGCGCGTGATCTCGTCGAACTTGCCGGCGTCGGCCAACTTGCCCAGCCCGAAGGCCCACCAGTACCAACCCGCCGAGAGCGCGGCGTATTCGTCCCGCTCGAGCAGCTCGGGCCGCGCAACGAGGTCGAGATCCAGCGCATGGCCGCATTCGCGGTAGTTGGCCAGGAAGGTGATTTGCTTGAGCCCGCGGCCCCGGTATCGCCAGCCGTCTCCGCTGGCGGCATCGCCGTTGCCGTAGCGGTTGGCGTAGGCGATGTTGGCGATGCGCTGCTGCCGCTCGAGCGGCACCACGCGCTCGCCCGGCTGACGGCCCAGCGTGGCGGCAAGTGGGGGCGTCACGCGCGAGAACATGGCGGGCAGCGCTGCAACGGCGTAGTTGAACGATTCCGTTACGCGGGTGAAGCCGCCGGACTCGTGCCCGATCTGCGCGATAAACGCCGCCTGCTGCGCGAGCGTGGAGATGCCGAAGCGCATGCACGTCGCCTCGATGTGCGGCCACCAGCGATCGGCGAGCGCAGGCGGCAAGGCTGCAGCCTTGCTGAAGGTGTGTTTGTTCATGGCTTGGAAAGAAAAAGCCCGCCGGGTGGCGGGCTGTTTGGGATGCGGTCGCGATTGCGAACGCGTGTGTCTTATTGCTTGGGCGGCGCAGGAATGACCAGGTTGGTCACCTTGGCTGCCTTCTTGGCTTTGCCCTGCCCCGCCTTGGCCTTGCCGCTATTGCCGCCGTTCAGGCTCACGTTCACCAGCCAGCTTTTGTTGGTGTAGATGTGCGTGACCGTGTCGGCCAGGTAGTCGCCGTCTGCCTGGGCTTTGAAGCCTTCCAGGCGCAGCGTTTTCTCGGCGCTGATGTCGCCGCGGCCCATCATCTCCAGTTCGCCTTCGGCGGTGCTGCGGTTCATGTCTTGCAGCTTGGCTTTGGCGGCGGCTCTTGCGGCTGGCAGGCTGGCGTGCACGTGTCGGTCGGTGTGCGTGGCCTGCGCGGGGCCGCCGTCGGGGGCTTCCGGGTTGGGGATGTACAGATCGATCTTGCGGCCGGTCTTGGCGTCGTGCGCGCGGGTTCTGACGCCGCCAACGCTGCTGCGGTCGGGAAACGTCAGGCGGTAGCGCGTGAGGTCGGACGGGCGCAGCACGATGGGCGCGAGCGGCTTGCCATCGGCGGACTTGCCACCTCCGCGCGGGGCGACAATGAGCCGGCCCCCCTTGACCGTGGCGGTGCCGCCGTACTGGCGCGCGAGCCGGGTGATGAAATGCAGATCGCTCTCGCCAAACTGGTCGGCGCGGTCGATGCGCGCCTCGATGGTGCAGGCGGCCTTCCAGCCGTGTCGGGCAGCTACGCTTGCCACGATGGCGGCGAGCGTGGTGCCGGTGTAGCTGGCGTTGCGCTGCGCCTTGGCCGTGGCGCGCATGTCGGCCGGCTTGCCGCGTATGACAAGGGTGGCAGGCGGGCCGCTCAGCTCGATCTCGTCAACGGCGTACGTGCCGCGCGTGGATAGGCCCTTGCCGGCCCAGCCGAACGAGATGCGCAGCTTGGCGCCCTTGGGCGGAAAGGCGATCTTACCATCGCGGTCATCCAGGCGGATCTCGCAGCGGTCGGCTTCCATGCCGGGCTTGTCGGTCAGGCGGATCTCCAGCACGCGATCGCGCAGCAGCGCGGTGATGTCTTTGCCGTCTGCCAGGACTTCGAATTGGGCTTCCATGCGCTACGTCCAAAGCTGGATGGGTTCGTCACGCGCGGGGGCGAGATCCGGCAGGAAGATCTCCACGCCGGCGGCGTACGGTTGGCGCCGCGCGGCTAGGCCCGGGTTGGCATCGAGCACGGCTTCCACCGTGCCGGCCAGCGTGCCGTATGCGCGGTAGCAGAGCACGTCCAGCACGTCGCCGTCAGATGTTCTGATAGTCATCGCCATAGCGTCGGAACTCCAAGTCGAAACCTTGTTTGCGCGGTGTGCCATCGGCCAGCAGCCCGTCTTGTTCTTCGCCTACGCGGTCGAGGAAGTAGCGGCCAAGCACGTCGCCCGAGCCGGTGGTCAGTTGCACGGGCTTGAGCGCAGCGCCAATGGCGCGCAGGCGGTCGAGCTGCCCTGCCCCCGCACCGGTGGCGGTGAAGATGGCGCCGGACACGGTGATGGTGTCGCCGCCAGCGCCCACAGCCTGCAGTGCCTCTTGCCGCTGGATGCGTTCTTGCGCGGCGATGTTGTAGCGGGTCTCGCGGCGCAGGCGGTCGTACGCGGCTGTTGAGAGCCCGAACTGGAATTGCTCGCCGTCATCGGTCGACAGCACGAGCAGGCGTTCGGTGGCGCCTGCGGCTTGGCCTGCGCCGAGCATCTTGTCGGGGCCCAGCGCGTAGCTGGGCACCAGGCTGCGCACGTTGGGCGTGACGGCGGGCAGCACGGCATCGAGGCGGCGGCGCACGGTTGCCAGTGCATCGCCGGTGGTTTGCGCGGCGCGCAGGACGGATGCGAAGCGCTCGCCGGCGGCGGTGCGCTGGATGGCGCCCAGTGCGGCGTCTGTCAGGCCAAGGGCACGCTGCGCCGCGCCTCGGGCGGCCGTCACCCGGCCGGTACCGCCGATGGCCTCTCCGGCGGCGGCAAGCGCGCTGCTGGCTGCTGTCAGGTCGCCCAAGGCCTGCGCCTCGCGCCGCTGGGCGTTGGCCTGCCCGGTGCCGTTCGGCTTGTCGATCAACCGCTCCATCTGCCGGACATGCTCGGCAGCGCGCGCCGCATGCGTGGCCGCTGCGGATGCGAACTTCTGAAAATCCATGGTGTATTCCGTTACACGTGCGAGCCGTCCGACATGGCGGCCCGGCGTTGCTGCGCGGCGTATTCGTCAAACTGGCGCCGCAGGTGCGGCATCAATTCCGCCGCGAGCTGGCGCGGGTCTTTGACGTCGCCGTTGACCGTGAGGTCGATCTTGGGTGCGAACTCGAACCGCTGGTCGACCTGCAGCGGCGGTGGCCGCGGCGCATTGGCGACCGCGCTGACGGTGCCGAGCGCTTCGGCGGCGCCGGCGGGCAGGACGGGCGCGCTTGCTGGTGCCGCGGCCACGGGCTTCTTGTCGCTGAGGGCACGGTCGGCCAGCGCCGTGCTGGCCTTGCCGCCCAGGTACGAACCGAGCATGCCGCCGAGCAGCCCGCCGACAACGGTGCCGATGGGCCCCGCGATGGCGGTGCCGGCGACGGCGCCGATGGCGCGGCCTGCAGCGCCGCCGGCAAGTTCGCCGGCCAGGCCTGCGCCGATGCCAGCGATGGCTTTGGCCTTGTCGGCCTTGGAGCCGGGGCTCTCGGCCGCTTCTGCGCTTGCGATGCCGGCCGTGCCGACCAGCGCCAGCACGCCAGCGACCCCGCCGATCTTGCCCAGCTTGGGCGCTGCGCCTTTCAGGAAGCGGCCGGTGGTGCTCAACACGCCGGGTGCCTTCGCCGCCGGCGCCACCTTCGCGGCAGTGGCGGCGACTTCGGCCGCACGGCCAACGCCGGCGGCCACGGTAGACCCCCGCGCGATATCGGACACGCCCTTGCCGATCTTCCACACAGCGCGCCCGGTCCTGAACGCCAGAATCGACGCGAGCACGCCACCGATGGCGACGGTGGCCTTGGGCGATTCCGCAGCCAGCTTGCCGACGGATGTGCCGGCGCTGGCAGCGAGATCCGCGACCGAATCCGTCACAGGCTTGAGCGCGTCGCCAATGCGGCGCATGGCTTCGTCCCACGCCTGCCCGACCTCGGCCCATTTCTGTTTGGAGCTGGCGCGGCGGTCTTCCAGGTCTTTCTCGATCTCGCCCGCCGCCTTGGCGCCTTCGCGCTTCAAGCGCTGATACAGGTCGGCGTTCTGCATGTAGGCCGTGAGCGCGGCCTTGACCTGCATGTCGTTGAAGAGATCGCCCGTTTTCATGGTCTCTTCAAACGCGCGCATTTGCGCGTCGCGCTTGGCGGGGTCGGATTCGCTGTTGAACTGCTTGGCGGCCGCGGCAAGCTGCTTGGCTTTCTCCGGATCGGCCTGCTCGATGTAGGCGCGGGCCAGCACGAAGGACGCTTCCATCGTGCTCCAGCCCTTGCCAATGGCCTCGCGCATCTTGGCTTCGTAGTCGATACCGGCCTTGGCGTAGTTGCCTGCCGTTTGGGCGCTACCGATTTTGGAGAACCAGTTCTTGGTGTTGTTGGCCGCCTCGTCGGCGCTGCCGGCGGTTTTCATCTGCACCTGCAGCAGCGCGCCAAGCTGCTCGACAGAGGTGTTGCCGACAATGCCCAGCTTCTGCATGTCGGCCAGCAGCACGGGGAACCAGCGCGCCATGTCGCTCGATTCGAACGAGCCTTCCTTGCCCTGAAACGCGATGGTTTCCAGCGCCTGCGCCATCTTGGCGGGGTCGTTGATCTTGGCGTTCTGCTCGAGCGCCTGGATCATCCGCGCGGTTTCTTTCGGGTCTGCGCCCTGGCTGACGGAGAACTTGCCCACCAGCGGCGCGAACGACAGCGCGCGGTCGAGATCCATGCCCGCCGACACCATCTGGTTGACGGCGTCTGCCAGCACGTTGCGGCCGATGCCGCTTTCTCGCGCGGAGGCAGCAATGCCGCTGCTCATCTCGCGCTCTTTGTCGGTGCGTGCGGCACCGGCCTTGATGGCGATGTCGCGGATGATGGCCTCGTAGCCGGCGGAGACGGCGGTCGGCACCGCTGCCGCTGCGACAAACTTGGTGGTGTCGCCGATGGTGTTGCGCAGGCGCTCTCGGCCGTCTCCAAAGGCCTCTGCGCCCCGCGCACGCAGTTCGAGCCCGCGTGCGGTGCGGCCGAGGCGTTGGTACGAGCGGTCGAGGCGGTCGACCTCGAACCCGGCGTCGCGCAGCGCGCGGGTGTTCTGCTCGATCTTGCGCCGCACCTTATCGGCGGCGCGATCGCCAGCGGCGTGCAGATCGCGAAACTCGCGCTGCAGGCGCTGGGTTTCGCCGATCGTGTTCTGCCAGACACGCGCCTCGCCGGCGCGCTTCTTGAGGGCATCCAGCTTGGTGCCGACCTCGTTGACGGCACGGCCCAAGGTCGAGCTGACCGCGCCACCGATGAGGATGCCAAGTGCAATGTCTTGTGTTGCCATCCGTGCTCCTGCTAAGTGGCGCTGCGTTGCTGCGTCAGTCGGTCAACCACCAGACCATGTCGTCGACCGTCATGGCGTCGATCTCAGACGGGCTCACGCCCAACGCCAGCAGGCGCTTGGTCAGCAGCTTCACCTCCCGCATCGGCACCCTCGCGGTCGGCCAGCAGCCGAAAGTAGCCGCGCTGTACGCGCTGATAGTCGACGTAGGTCAGGCCCTCGATGTCGTTCTGGCCGGCGGTGGCCAGCGACGCGAACAGCAGGATCTCGCGCAGTTCTTCATCGCCGCCCGCCTGCTGGCCGGCGACGCGCATGTCGCGCACGGTCGGCTGGCGCAGCGCGAGCGCGTCGACCTTGACGCCGTTGACGACGGCGGGAAACTTCAGCTTGATGGTGGTGGTTTGCATCGTGGAGTATCTCTGGTGGGGCCTTACAGGCCGATGGCGGCGCGCACTTCAGCAAGCTGGTCAACGCCGTCAATGACGCGCTTGCAGCCCAGCACGTCGATCTCGTGCCAAGTGCGGCCGTCGATTTCGAGCTTGTAGTAATTGACGCTGACGGAGTACTTGGATTCGGACTTCTCGCCCGGCTTCCATGAACCCGGATCGACCTCGTACAACATGCCGCGCAGGACGAGCACGACGCGTCGCGTCTTGCCATCGGTCGTGCGCAGCGCGCCACGGAAGGTGCCGTTAAAGGCGTTCTGATCGGCCAGACCGAACAGCTTCAGCACGGCGGGCGCCACCGTGACCAGCGAGAACGAGGCTTCCATGGCCTCCATGCCCATGTCCAGCTTGACGGCCGCATCCATGCCGCCGGCGCGGTAGTCCTCGGTCTTGATCTTGAGCTTGGGCGGGGTAACTTCGGTGGCCGTGCCGGCGAGGTTCGTGCCATCCACGAACAGGTTGAAGTTGTAGAGTGTCTCGGGTACCAACATGCACCTCCGTTATTTGGTGTCGAGCACTTCGGTCAGCCACTCGTTGGTGACCTCGAAGCGGAAGATCGGGTTTTCTGCCGGGATGACGTCGGTTAAGCGCACGTTCCACACGACGCTGCCCTGCTCGATCCGGCTGGCGGTGTTGAGCACCGGGTCTGCGTAGACCTCGAAATTGATGATCGCGCCCGCGTTGCGCTGGTCGCGCATGAACGCGTGCAGGCCTTCGGTGACGTCGTGGACGTACGTTTTGGTAATGCCGCGGTCGATGGCCCATTTGTGGCCGGCCTGCGCGGCATCCATGAGGATGTCCAGCGTGCGCACGCGGGTGATGAACGTCCATTTCGGATCTGCCGACAACGTGCGGTTGCCCCACAGGCGGTAGCCACCGTCACGGATGATGGTGGCGATGCGCGCCTCGTTGAGCAGGTTGGCGCGGCAGGTGGGATCGTTGTCGAGAAACTCGATGGGCCGGCCGGTGCCGGTGATGCCGACGAATTCCTTGTTGGATGGCGACGCCCAGTAGCCGTATTCCGCATCGGTGTAGGCAAACAGGCCCGCAACGAAGGCAGATGCTGGCGCGTCGACCTCTGCGTTGGCGGTGGTGTCCCACGTGCGCACGCCGGGGTCGACCATGTACAGCCGCTTGGAGCCGAAGTTCTTCGCATACGCGAGCGCGGCTTCATCGGTGGTGGCTGGCCCCTCGATGATGCCGATGGCGCGCAGCTTGTCGGCAAGGCCGTCCATGGCGGTTGCCACCGGCTGGCGCGAGGAAAACTTGGGCGCGATCAGCAAGCGCGGCTGGACGTTGAAGCGCGATTTGGCGTCGAGCATCGACTGCAGGCCGGTGCGCACGCCGCCGGCCGTGACGCCGCCGATGATGCCGGAGGTGAGCGCGTTGGCGTCTTTGGACTCCGCCACGCCCGTCGCGACGATGACTGCCGAGGTGCGGGCATAGATGGCGTTGATGGCGCGGGTGATGGCGCTGTTCTGGCCGAAGGCCTGCGCGGCCTCGCGCGGGTTGGTGATCTGCACCGGCACATCGGCCTGGGCGAGATCTGCGCCGGGGGTGTAGGTGTCGACCAGGCCGATGATGGACGACGACGGCACGGCAATGGGCCGCGGGCCGCTGTCGACAATCGTGGTGGTGATGCCGTGGAAGAATGAAGATGCCATGCGGCTCCTCGATGGGAAGTGGGAATGGAAATGAAAAAGCCCCGCACGGTGGCGGGGCTTGGTGGTGCGTTCGGGATGCAGCGCAGGTGCGGACGCTGTTGCCTGTGCTAGTCGGCGCTGAGGTTGAACGTCACAGGGCCAGCTGTGGGCACCGTGACCTCCTTGGTCTTCAGCTCTTTCCCACCGCTGTAAATCCGCGCGGTGTATGTGCCGGCTGGGACGTTATGCCCCTGGCCGAGCGATGCGTGGCCGTTATGACCCCACCGTACCTTATCGATGGTGACGGCAGCTTCGTGGATGTTTTCTTTGTTCGCGAGATTGACGATGACTGTTGTCATGACAGCTCCATTGGACGAGCGTTGAACAGGTCGCCATCGACGCCGGAATCAGATATTTGCATCGATGACATTCGCTACGGTAAGGAGCGGCGGGTCGGTTTCCTATGGGGCTTGCGTCATGTGTCGGAGGTCTGGGTCTCGATGCTTTGCGCGTTCGAGGGCGCCTGATCAGAGACCGCCTCCGGGATGTCCGGCCAGGTGAAATCGCCAGGGAAGCCGGGTTGATCTGGCACCTGGCGCAGCGCCTGCCGATATTGGCCGACCTGCTGGGCTTTGGCCGCGTCGCCGGCATCCATGGCCTTGTAGAACATGGCGTCGGCTGCGATGAGGCGACGGTCCCGCTCCTCGCGGGCGCGCTGGCCCAGCACGTGCAACCGTGCGGCATCGCCATGCTGCTCGATCAGTGCGGCGACCTCTTCGTCGGTGGGCTGGCCGTCGACGTGCCACGCGATGATGCGCGCGGCTTCGAGCTGCTCGCCGGTGTCGCGGCACATCTTCTGGCCCACCCAGAAATCGACGCCGTGAACGAGGTCGGAGTACTTCTGCTGCAGACAGAAAATCAGTTCGTCATGTGTGATCACGAGGCTCATCCTCATTGGTTACGCAGTTTCACCGCGCGGAGGTAATGCAGGTAGAAGGTGTTGCGCAGGCCGACGAGCACATAGGGAGCCGGCAGGTCGGCGGTGCCGGACGATTCGCCGGTCGGGACCGCTCCGAATTCGGTGAGGGCCGTGTCCCATTGGCAGACGGAATTGGCGGCCGCCTTGCTGCCGGGGTCGAAGTTCCACGTGCCCCAGACATTGCCGCCGTCCCATCGGGTGATGTTGTCTTCGTCAAAACTCCACGCGAGCGTGCGGTTGCCGATGTGGAAGGAAATGCGCGGCGAGCTGGTCGGACTGCCGCCCGAATAGCAGTCGATTGCCGCCAGATGGCGCGTTCCCCACTGTGTCCAGCGGATGCCCATATAGGCGGCGCCCATGCTTGGTGTGTCGATCTCAACGCCGGCGTGCGCGTCTGATTCCACTCGAGATAGGCGCCGCCGAGATTCGAAGTTCCCCATAACGCACCGACCCTGAGTGGGGAGGAGCCGTAGGTGGCACCGAAGATCAGCCCCTTGCCCTCTGCCAGCATGCCGCCATCGGCAGTCAGCGGGTCCTTGAGGTTGTTTGTGTCGTACGGGGTCGCTCCGCAGAAGACCGGGCGCACTGCAAACATCATCTTGCCTGACGCATAGTCGACATAGAACGGCTGGCTCCTGTTCGTGCCATCAGCGTTGTAGCCGTTGAGGACGAGGTTGCCATTGGGGCCGACCATGAACATGCGCCAGATGACGGTGTCGCCGCCAAACTCCAGAAAGCCGCGCCCGTCGTTGTTGTACGCCGGCAGGTTCACGTTGGACTGCGTTTTGACGCTTGCCGCCGTCAGCATGCCGGGCACGACAAAGTTGCCGTTGCCATCGACCCAATAGAGGCGGCTGAAACTGGCGAACGAGCCGTCGGGCGAGGTGTTGCGGTCAAACACGAGCTGGCCGTTGCTCGACCCCATGCGGAACCGGCCGATGGTAAGGGGCTGCTGGCTGTCGGTGAAGCGCAGCTCGTTGGACGGGCCCGTCATGTCGATCGGGCCTGTCATCTCGCCGCCGGAGCGCGGCAGCGCATCGAATGCCAGCTCCCGAGCCTCGTCGACGGCGCCTTGCAACTGTTCGACCGATTCCTTTGTGGCGTAGCGCTTGTCGTTTTCACCCGTCACCGCCGTGCGTACAGCGGTGACCTGTTCGTCGACGTATTCGCGCGTGGCGACGACGATGGACGGATCGACCTGCAACGCGATGTTTCCGGCCGCTTTGTGGATCAGCATCATGCGGTAGAACTGGCCGCGCCCGGAACCTTCCGCAAGGATCGGTTTGTAGCTGGGCGGGACATTGGCGACCGCAAAGAGCTCGCCGTCTTCATCGAACAGCCCTAGCTCGCGCACCCACCATCCGCCCACCTCCTCGGGCAGATAGATCTCCGCGATGACGATGCTGGGGTTCTTCGGGTCGGTGACGAGGCGATTCAACGGCCGGCGCAGGCGCTCGCGCACAAGCGCGCGCTGTTCAATGCTTGGCGTGACGTCGGCATCGGTTCCGCCATCGATGCCGCCGTCGCCCACGGCCATTTCCGTGAGCGGGACCATCGTATTGGAGACCAGCGCGCGGGCCATCTTGGCCTCGCCAGCCTCCGTCAACATCGCAAAATACTTAGCCATTGGATACCGTAATGATTTCAACAACGTGAGCCGCCGCGGCGGAGTGGGAGGCAACGTCTGCGCCGACAAACGCGGGCATGTGCGGATACACCGTGACCGTATCGCCCTCAAGGCAGGCGGCCTGCGCGCCCACGTGACCCGCGATCTCTGCGCTGACGCTGAGGCGGGACACGTGCCGCGACAGTGGGCGGACGTCGTCAACGATCTGCTCGATCTCGCTGTAGCCGGCCTCCGAGAGGCCGGTGCTTTCGATGCCGACGTCGAGCGCGAACGTGCCGCGCGGGCCGGGTGGATCGGTCTGCCACCATTCCTGAATGGTCAGGCGGTAGCCGAGCGGCTCGATGGCGCGACGCAGCGCGCCGGCGGTGCCCTTGCGCTGGTGCACGGCAAACGCATCTCGCACGACGCGCCGCTTGACCTCTTCGGGCCAATTCGCATTCCAGCGGTCGACCGAGCGCGCGCTCGCCAGGTAGGGCAACAGCGGCACCGGGCACGTATCCGCATCCCACAGTTGATTGAGCGGAACGGGTGTATCCAGCAAGGTCAGGATGGTCTGCGCCAGCGCCCGTTCAAGCGGGGTGGCGTTGGTGGGCAGCAGCGTCTTGTCACTCATCCGCACCCCCGACAACGACGTCGATGCCTGTGCAGTAAGACGCCTCTGTCAGGTCGACGATGATGTCTTCTGCTGGCTCCGTCACTTCCACGCGCTGCACGCCGGCCACGTGGGCCGCGGCGAAGATGGCGGAGCGGCGGACGTCTCGGCCGATGCGGCGTTGCTCCTGCGCGTAGGCGTGCAGCCGTTCCCACGCGGCCGCCACCATGGGCTCGGCCTCCGGGCCAGGGTAGTGGTACAGCACGATACGCAGCCGGTACGGCAGGATGCGCGCGGCCTGTACGGTCAAGCGGTCGGCCAGCGGGCGGACGTCTTCATCGCTCAACGCCTGCCGCACGCGCTCGACAAGCTCGTCAGACGCGGTGCCGTCGCCTTCGTTGCTGAGCACCGAGACGATGACTTCCGCCGGCGCCGGCGAGATGGCGCGCGCGTCTGCCACGCGGCCGTCTGCGGCGCGTGCGTGTAGCTCGTAGGCTGCGCGCGGGCCTGCGACGGACAGGCGCTCGAAGGCGCCCTGTGCGCGCGTGCGCAAGCTGGCTTCGGATTCCATGACGGGCGCGACCGGTGGAAACGCTTCCGGATCGCCCGGCACGGCAACGAGCCGCTTGGTGTCCAGCCCGGCGGCGAGATGTTCGAGATCCGCGCCGACTGCAAAGCCGAGCATGGTTGACCGCGCCGAGTCGTTCACGTGCGCACGCTGTTGGACGTCGACGTACGCGAGCAGCTCGATCAGCTTGACCACCGGGTCAGATTCCATGGTGGCCGACCACTCGGGGCACAGCGCCATGAAGGTCGCAAGGTGCCGCTGGTAGGTCGCCTCGAAGTCGAGTGGTTCAACGACGTCGGGCGGCGGCAGTGCGGACAGGTCGATTACGCTCATGACAGTACCTTCAGATCGACAGCCCGTTCGTTGTAGACACCGAGGACGTGCCAGACGACTTTGCCGTCTTCAATGCCCTCCACCTGCACGCGTGAGAGGCGCAGGCGCGGCTCCCACCGGGTGATGGCGCGGGCGGCTTCTGCCTGCGCTGCCGCCACCCAGCCGCGCGTAATGGGCAGGTCAACGCGGTCGGGCAGATCGCTGCCGTATTCGGGCCGCTCGCGCCGGGTGCCGCGTCGCGTGCTGAGGATGTCGGTCAGGCTTTGCAGCAAGTGGTCCATGCCGGAGAGCAGCGCCCCGGTGCGTCTGTTCATGCCGACGACAGCCATGGCGCGCCCTACTCTGCTGCGCGCTCGAAATCGGGATGGCGATCGAGCCACGCGATTTCGTCGGGGTCTGCAGTGGCCACCTCGCCACCCTGCACTGCGAGGACGCCGCCGGACGGGGGCAAAAGCGTTCGCGCCTTGAACTTGGTATCGCGGTAGGTGACGGGCAATTGCTCGGCAGGTGCGGGCTCTGCTGTGCTGCGTTGCGTGGTTGGCGTTCGCGCCATGGCGCCTCCAAAGAAAAAGGCGGCACATGGCCGCCTTGGGATTGATGAGTGCTGAAGCTAGAACGGCTTGCCGACCGCTGCGCCGTCGCCCTGCTCCATGTGCGAGTGGCCGCGCAGCGATACATCGCCTGCAACCACGTCGTCGGTGGCTTGGATACCGCCTTGAATGGCGACAGCGGTGCCGCCGGCGGCGCCCTGCCCGGTCAGCCCGCCGAGGAACGCCAGTGCTTTCTCCACCATGGCATTGCCGGTAAAGGTGGACGCCGGCACATCGGCGAGCAGTTGCGGTGCCTTCAGCTCGGCGCCGTCGCTGCGCAGGGTGAGAGACGTATCGCCGACCTGCAGGACGATCTGCCCGCCGGCCGGAACTGCAAGCCGGTATTCGTGCGCGGCGTGGTCGTAGTGCTCGCGGGCGCCGTCCGGGTAGTCGGTGGCGGTCAGGTCTGCCGATTGGCCGTTCGCGCCGCCGTGCTGGTCGGTGTAGAAGCCGGCCAGGACAAAGCCGCCTTGCAGACAGCCCGACGGCGAGACGAGCAAAGCCTGCTCGCCCGGCGACGGCGGCCGCCATTCACGTACGGCGCCGGCGGCACGGGACCACCACGGCAGCCAGTCAGACGTCCAGTCAGCAACGGTGACAGTGCAGCGGGCGGCAGCGACGTCCACCTGCGCGATGACGCCGGCCTGCACGATGCAGGCGAGGCGCCGGTCGGTTTCACCCGCTTCGTAGCGCATAGTCGGCATTGGTGTGGCGCGGCTGCATGTCGAAATCGACGGTCGTGCCGCTGGTGTCTTCAAACGCCCACTCGGGCGGCCCAAGGTCGAACTCGTGTCGCCATTCGGCGGCAATGACGCTGTAGCCGTCGAGATCGGGCCGCATGCCGTCTGCGTGGAAGCCGTCGCTCTCCAGCTCGGCCATGGTGACGGGCAAGCCCCACGTCTGGTGGTGCAAGACCTTGATGAGCCGCGCGGCGAGTGCCCACATGGCGGCCTCGGCGTTCGGCTCGGTCGGGTCGCCAACGACGCGCAGCTCGATCACGATGTTGATCGCCGGTTGGCCGGTGCCGGGGTCGGTGCCCGGGCGCAGCGCGCCGACATACAGCAGGATCGCGGGCAGCGGCATGCTGTCTTCGATTTCAGGTGCCCAGCCAATGAGGGCGACGTCGGGGAATTGCGCTTTGAGGTGCGATTCCACGGCGTCGAACAGTTGTTGCAGATCAGCGAGCATTTCGGGTGGCCTTGAGGATCTCGTATTTCACTTCCTGCTCCAGCAGGACCATGAGGCGCGCCTCGATCTCTGCGGCGGCTTTACGGAAGGCGGCTTCGCCTTTGTCTGCCCAGTCGAGCTTGACGCCATCGACGGGCATACGCGCCTTGCCGGCGCGGCGGAAGACCTTGCCGTCGTTTTTGCTGCCACGCTTGCTTCGGTAGATCCACGCGTTGTCGAACCGGTGCCGGCCGACGGACACGCCGCGCCGTGTTTGACGCGGGTTGCCGAGCCGGTGTGCCTCGATGGCGTTGAGGCCGAGCCAGACCTTGCCTTTGTCGGCGCTGCGCAGGAAGAAGTACAGGCGCTGGCGGATCAGCTTCTGCACGACATGCATCTCTGCCGAGACGTGCTTTGCGGTCTGGCCCTTTACCCAGTTGGCACTCTTCTTCAAGGCGCGGCGCCAGGCGTTGCGCATGGCGTCTTTGCCAAGGCTTGCGAGCGGCGCGAGCGCTGCGGCAATGTCCAGCTCTGCCTTTAACGTGACGGACATGGTTCTGGCCTCAGTACGAGTTTCGTGGTGCCGGAGCCGTCGGGCTGCACGTCGACAACGCTGAAGTGCTCGCCCAATGCCTGCAAGCGCGCACGCTGCCGGATGCCCGCCGCGTCGGCGTCACGCAGGATGACGAACGGCTCCCGCAGGCCGGTGCGCTGGCCGCGCAAGGTTTCCACGTCCAGCCACGGCGAATAGAACATGCCCATCACCGGATCGGGGCGCCCGTCGATCTGGACCGCATCCGAGAGTGTCTCGAACACGGCTTCGTCCAGGTCAGCAACGTTGTCCCGGAACGGCATGTCAGGCCGCCTTGCCGGTAGTGGCCGACAGCTTGATCACGGCGCGCGGGCGCGTGCACAGGTGCAGCGGGTTGGACTGCGCTTCCAGCTCGACGGCCTTGCCGAACTTGCCGGCTTCCTGCTTGGCGTAGTACGGCAGGCCGTTGGTGTTGACGGCTTCCATGTAGTCCGCCGGCGCGAAGCGGGTGATGAACAGTTCCGGCACGCCTTCGGGCACGGCGTAGGCTTCGTCGTCGCCGATGTAGCCAACGTTGCCAACGCGACCGCGATAGCGCTCCCACGTGACGCCGCCGAAGTCGAAGGTGTCGCGCGGGTCGCCACGTAGGGCGGCGGCCATCTGGGTGTTGAGGTACGTCTCGCGGATGTCCTTGGACGTCATCAGCTGACGCCAGAAGTTGCGCCCGCACAGGGTGCGCACGCCGGTGTGCGGTGTGGCGCCGAGCGAATCCTCGATCATGTCGAGCAGTTCCAGCGTGGAGGAACGCACGTCGCCGATCAGGATGGGCAGCTGCTGTTGCTTCAGCCCGAAGCGCTCGAACAGGTCGACCAGCACGGATTTGCCGTCGGAGTCGAGGATCTGGCCCTTGATGGCGCCGATGCGGTGGAACTCGTGGGTGGCATCGAGCTGGCGGCGCATCTTCTGCAGGCGCTTGGTCACGACGGTCTGCAGGGCTTCCAGTTCGGTCTCTTCGCCGAACGCGCGCAGGTTCTGCACTTCATCCGCCTTGATGGTGGCGATTTCGGGCAGGTGCACGGCGTTGAACGGAATCACCTGACGCTTGCTGCCGACCACGACCTGACCGGGCGAGCCGCGCTCTGCCGAGGCGACGAGCTGCAGCGTTTCACCGTCGCGCTCGATCTGCGCGGTGGTGACGGTCATGCCCTCTTCTTCAAACAGGCCGAGGGCGGCCAGCCGCGAGGGCGTTGTTTCCAGCTCGTTGATGCTGGCGGTGAGCGCCGTCATGGAAAAGGCGTCGTCATTGAACAGGGCCATATCAGCCATGGTGTTCTCCTGAATTCGGATGTCTGTGCTTAGCGAACGGCGATAAACGCCGCGAGCAGGTCGGTGCGGGCTTTGGCGTCCAGGCCGGTGAGACGGGCCTCGGCCACTTCCGCCAGGCGCACGATGGCGGTGGCGCGGCGATCGGCATCGGAGGCGCGCAGCGGCGCGTACAGGATGGCGGCGGCCTTGCCCTTGGGCGCGGTGCCGTACGGCACGTAGCGGGTGCCGTCGGCATCGCGCTCGAGCAGCTGGCCAGCCGGCAATGCGTCGCCGGCGGCAATGGCGATCTGCTCGCGCGAGAGGCTGCCCGGCGCTTCGGTCAGCAGGAATTCGGCGGTCTGTACGCCTTGTGTCTGGATCTGCATTTGGGTGACTCCGATGGGTTGCCTCAGGCGCGTGCCGAGGGCGATTTCTTGCGGCGGGCGTTGTAGATGCTCGGGCCGTGCGGGCCGGTCTTGCGCTCGGTGGTTTCCTGTCCTGCCAACGGCTGGCGGTTGGACAGACCCGGCGTGCTATTTGCCATGACGCGGTCGTACAGCCGGGCGCGCACCTGTTCGGCGTTCAGCCCGTCGGCGACGAACTGCGCGGTCAGCTCGGGCAGGCGTGCCGCCGTGCAGAGGCCGGCGATGTCTTTGGCGCGGGCGACAACGGCGTCGATGGCTTCGTTGCTGGCGAGCGCGCTGGACGACACGACGGCTTCTGCCAGTTGCGGCAGGCCCGCTGCGCGGCAGGCCGCGAAGGCGTGTTGCGCGAGCGCGCCGGGATCTGGCGGTGGAGTGGTGGCGGCTGGTGTTGCCGGAGCAGCGGCTTGCGGCGGTTCTGCCGACGGCGCTTCGAGTGCCTTCAGCAACGCCTCGGGCGTGTGCTCGAACCGGGCGAGCAGTTCTCCGGTGCGCACGGACGCCTGCAGCTTGACGGGTGCCTCGATCTGGTCGGCGAAGCCGCGTTCCTTGGCCTCGCTGGCCGTCATCCACGTTTCTGCGTCCATCATGGCGACGATCTCGTCGTCGGTCAGGCCGCACTTGTTGCGGTAGGCGGCGACGATGCCGTCGCGCGTCTTGTCGAGCAGCTCGGCGGTCTTGCGCATCTGCGCGGCGTCGCCGGCGGCGATGGTCCAGGCGTTGTGGATCATCATCATGGCGTTCTCGGGCATGACGATGGTGTCTCCGGCCATGACGACGAGCGAGGCGGCCGAGGCGGCAATACCATCGACACGCGCCGTCACCTTGCCGCTGTAGCGGCGCAGCGCGTTGTAGATGGCGAAGCCGTCGAACACGTCACCGCCGCCGGAATTGACGGCCACGAGGATCTCGTCGGCGTCCTTCGCTACGGCGTCGAGCTCGTTGACGAACGCCTTGGCGGTGGTGCCCCAAAAGCCGATGTCGTCATAGATGCGCAGCTCTGCGACCGTCTTGCCGGCGGCGTTGCGCGCGGCTTTGAGGTCGTACCACTTCCTCTGTTTAGCTTTCATCGTTGGTCTGTTCCTGGTTGTCGGTCACGTTGCCGGCGCTGTCGCGCATGCGCGGATCAGAGTCGAAGACGAGGCCGAGCCTGTCGGCGCGTTCGTTGTCGGCGGCGTACTCGGCATCCGTGGTTTCCGGGTCTTCGCCCTGGGCGAGGATCGCGGCGGAGCGGCTTGCTAGACCCGCGCGGATGGCGATGCGCTGCGCCTGTACGTCTTGCACCGGGTTGATATACGGCCAGCCCTGCGGCACCCAGCGCACGCGCTGATAGAGGCGCCGATTCCGGTAGTAGTCGGGCATGGGCAGCACGCCGGACAGCGCCACTGCGTCTGTCCAGGCGGCCCACACGGGGCGGCAGTACTGGTGGATGAAGACGTTCCACTGCAGCTGCTCGAGCTGGCGCCGGAATTCGCCGAGGATCACGCGCAGCGCGCGGTCGCTGACGTCCCGCAGGTCGCCGGTGAGGACTTCGTACGGCAGACCAACGGATGCGGCTGCGGCCATGAGCTGCTGCCGCATGAAGGGGCCGTAGTCGGTGCCGGCGCCCGGCGGTTCTGCGAACTGCACTTGCTCGCCGGGGAGCAGTTCCTGCAACGAGCCGGGCTCCAAGGCAGTGAGCGGCGTACCGTCGCTGTCGAACTCTTCGGGTCGCCCGGTGAGCCCGTCCAATCGGTGACTGGTGGGGGCCGGACGAGTGATGAACCCGGCGAAGAGGTTTGCGACCTCCTGCCGCACGAGAACCGCGTCGTCCAGGCTGTCGAGCGTGTGCAAGCGCAGCAGCACGGCCGCAAGTGCCGAGCAACCGCGCACGGCTCCCGGCCGTACCGGTTCAAATACGTGCTGAATCTCGGTGGCGGGCACGCGGACCAATCCTGCTTGCGTGGTCGCCCGCCCTATCTCGCCCGGGTGGCGACGGTGCAGGTGGTAGGCAACGCGGTCGCCGTCCTGGTCGAACTCGACGCCCGAGACGATTTCGCCGCCGTTGGGCAGCATTTGGTTCAGGTTGGCCGGCAGGTGGTCGGCTTCAAAAAGCTGCACCTGCAGCGGCACGCATAGGCCCCGTTCCGGGCGACGCGGGCGAACGCGGCTCAGAACCTCCCCATCGGTGAACAGCGCACGTGCTGCGAGGGTCTGCAGCCCGTAAAAATCGAGCAGGCCGTCGGCGTCGGCTTCGGCCACCCAGTCGCTCCACAGCTCTTTGAGCGCGGTGCGTACGGCGCGGTCGGGATGTTTAGAGTGCGGCACGATGCCGGTGCCGATGGCGTTCGTTACCAGCCCAGCAATCGCTTTCTTGGCCCATGGGTCGTTGCGGACTGCGGCGCGGGCCCGCGTGCGGATGGTGCCGAGGTTCTGCGTGACAGAAGCGTTTGGCCCGGCACTCGAGGTGCGCCAAGCGCGACCACGGCTGCCGGTGGTGCCGCCGGCCTCGTATGCCTGCGCCCGAACCGCCCGCTCCGCCGGCAAGACGAAACCAAGCTGGCCCAGCGCAGGGTATTGGGTCATGTCACCCCCTTCCCTGCCGAGCGCAGCCGGATCACCCGCGATGCGGGTGCGGCGTCTTCGAGGTTGCGAACGATCTCACTGCGGATGCGCAGCATCTCGTCGACCGAGCGGTATCGGGCGCGCCGGTCCTGAAACTGAACCTCGAGCTCGCCCTTCACCAGCGCACGCTCGATGCGCTGGAGATCTTGCTGTGTGTAAGCCATGCGATTCTCTATCGTCGTTTGAGGTAGCGCGAAGCGGCCACGCGGCGGCGTGTGTGCGCGGTGCGCGGTGGCTCTACGGCCGGTGGTGCGACGGGTTCTGCGTGCGCTTCGTCGTTGACCGGGGCGGCGGCAAACAAGCTGCCCTGATCGAAGTGCATGCGCAGCCGGCGCCAGTCGGGTTCCTGATACTTGTGCACGCCCAGGTAATAGGCGACAGCCAGGTTGTAGACGTTCAGGTCGAGGATCTCGTTGCGGTCTCCTCGGGCCTTGACCCATTCGGTGCGCGGGAAGCCTTTGACGTAGCGCACGATCTGTTTCTCGGCGGTGAGCTGCTTGTAGAACTCGATCGGGAGATCGTTCGAGAAGTGCAGCGCGCCGGGGCCACTGGTCAGCTTGAAGCGGTTGTAAATCCAGTCCTTGGCGGTGTCGGTGCCGACGATCCACAGCTCGGCGCCGTCGACTTCGGTGGTGCCTTGCCACGTCACATCCACGCGCGATGGGCGCTGCGCGATCACGGGCCGGTTGGGCTTGCTGGCGCCCTTCAGTGCCAGCACGTGACGCCACTGACGCAAGCGCGTGAAGTGATAGACGTCTTGCGTGTGGCTGCCGCCGGAGTCGATGCCAACGGCGCGGATCTGCATCTCTTTGCCGGAGGCGTGCAGGAACGTGGTCTGCAAGGCTTCGTCGAGAGCGGCCCACAGCGTGGCGTCGGACGGGTCACCCATGAACACCTGGTGGTCGATCGTCCAGCGCTCCATGCCCTCGCCCCAGCCCATGATGAGCAGTTCGAGGCGGTCGTCCTGTGTGTCGACGGCGGCGGTGAGCAGCAGCGCGCCGGCGGGCACGGTGCGCAGGCGGTAGTCCTCGGCGCGGTCGCGCAGCTCATCGGCGCTGGTGCGCTGCTGGGCGTTGTCCCACAGACGTGCGAGGCGCGTGTTGTAGAACACCTGCATCAGACCCGGATCGCCCTTTTCCATCGCCAGCTTGGCTTCGCGGTGCTCCTTGCAGAGCGCACGCCAGGACACCCAGCCGAGCGGCGCGTACATTGTCGACAGGTGGAAACCCACCGTTTCGCCATCACCCTGCGCGTGCGCAATCCAGCGGCCGGTCTTGAAGAGCGCGGGCTTTTCATGCTCGCGGATCTTGTAGAAGCACGCGGGGCACTCGCAGTAGACGTCGCTCAGATCGTCGCTTGCGCGCAGCTGCTCGAATTCGAGGATGTGCTCGTGGCCGCAGTGCGGGCAGGACACGTAGTAGTGGCGCTGGTCGCTCTGCGCGTACAGCTCGGCGATGCGCGAGGCACCGTCGATGGTGGGCGAACTCGAGTAGTAGAACTTGGCGTTCCGGCCGAAGGTGCTGGCGCGCTTTTCGGCGATGCCGATGGGGTCGCCTTCGTTGTTGAGGTCGCGCACCCAGCGGTCGATTTCGTCGCCGTACACGTACCGCGCGGAGACTTCGGCCAGGTTGGCAGCGGAGCCGGCTGTGTTGATGAACAGCGTGCCCTTGCGGAAGTCTTTGCGCTCGGCGGTGTTGGCGGCGTCGCGCGATCGGGCGGAGGCGATGCGTTCGCGCAGGACCGGCACGGCATCAAGCGTCTTTGCTACGCGGGCGGAAAAGCGGCGTGTGAGGCTGAGCGTTGGTTGCAGCGCGAGGAAGTTGGCCGGTGCGCAGTGGATCGTCGCCGAGATCCAGTTCAACGCGATCTGCGTCTTGAACAACTGCGATGCGACCATGGCGACCACGCGCAAACACGGGTGCGCGGGCGACAGGCACTGCATGGGCTCGACGGCGTATGGCGTGCGCGCGGAGCGGTATGGCCCCGTTTCGGCGGCGCCCGACTCGTCGGGGATCACCATGAATTCTTCGGACCACTGGTCTACCCACAGCTCGGGGTCAGGCTTGAGGCCGGCCAGGAAGGCGCGGGCGAACAGTGCGGCTCCGTCGGGATGGCTCACGATGTGTCGATGGGCTCCATGGAGCCGTACCTCTCTTTCCCCGCGCGTGACAGGTCGGCCAACTTGCCGCGGTCGGGATCGTTGATGGATTCGTTCAATACGTTGGCGCCGTGGGCGATCATGTCGTCGAGCACCTTGCGCAATGCGGCTTCGAGGTGGCGCTCGACGGCCCATGGGTCGGTCATCGAGGCAAGCTCGGGCGCGATCTGGCGCGGCAGGCCCATGATTCGGTCGCGCAGGTTGGCGCCGATCTTTTCGGCGGCGTCTTCAACGGCAATGCGGCTGACCAGTAAGCCGGAGACCCACTGGTATTCGGTGCGGGCCAGCTGTGCCTGGTAGTACTCGCGTTCTGCGCGGGCGGCTTGGAAGTCGTGGCCGAGCGATGGGTCGGCGTCGGGCGTTGTTTCTTTTGCGCTGTAGACGTCGCGATCGATGCGCGTGGCTTCGTGGCGGGCGCGGACGGCTTCTTTGGCGGGGTCGGCGCCGCGCTTGATCTTTGCCAGCGTGGCATCGACGTCGACCAGCTTGCCGTCGGGCGTGGTGACAAGCTTGCCTTCTTTGCCGAGCTTGGTGACGTAGCTGGGCGACCAGTTCTGGCGCGCCGCGAACGCAGAGCGCGTCAGGAGGGTCGTTTCACTCATGATTTCACCATTTCACCTCGTCGGAGGTGAATTTCACTAAGCTGGAAAACTGGCCGCTAACGAAGAATCGCGGGTGCCCGCCCCCGCAGTGGCCCTCGGGCTGAGGGGCCCCCGCCCTCTGGGGGCGGCCGATCATCGGCGACGCGTGCGCATAGAATGGGCAGACGCCCGCGCGGATGCGAATGCGGACGGCGCGAGGCAAATCGCTACCGCCTCAAATATCCAACTCCGTGAGAAATGACCGCGAACCCACAGAGCAAGGAAGACGACGACTGGTCCGTCACCCACGTTGTGGAATATGAAATCGCAACGAGCTGGGCGCGGATTAATTGCATGTCGCGACAGTACTACCGCATGGCCGAGGAGGCTTATTCCCGTTTCATTACGGACAGCCGCTCGCCCATTGAGCATCCCGGACCCGATGCTGACCCGAGTGAGTACATTGACCGCAGGGAGCGAATACTGACCGCCGCCATTCAGACGATCGTTTTCTCGGCCATGGCATGCGAGGCTGCGATCTACGATCTAGCCGCCATACATTTAGGCGACAAGTACGCTGAATCTGTCCTCGACAAGCTGGACGTCCTGGGAAAGTGGTTAGTGATCCCAAAACTTATTTGCGGCAAGTCTCTACGGCCCGATGGCCCCGCCATCAATGGTTTGCGAACTCTGATTCCCGCACGGAATGCCCTTGTACATCACAAATCGATGCCAGGAATCCGTGATCCAGATGACCACGAGAAAAACCGCGCAATTGACGAGCGTGCCAGACGGCAAATGGCCCGCATACTTGACGCCGCGACACCAGCCTTTCAGACTGTGGTTCTGCTTTCCCTGGAGCTCAATAGGCTCCTTGGCACGGTTGCAGGAGTACTACCGATCTTCGAACATGATTCCGCGTCCTCCCGCTGGCAGACTGATCAGGAAGTACGCGATGCCATCCTCGGCTGCCGAGAGATTGACAAGAGAGCGAGCGTGAAGCCGCACTACTGAAAACAAAAAGCCCGACACGGCAATCCGGTCGGGCTTACGTATTCTATAGGCGTGCGTCGCCCCACGGACCGAACTTTAAGCGACGCCCTCGCCCCCATCAATACTCGACACCGAATTTAACAATCCAAGGCCTGATCGCCGCCTTCGCCGCCGCATACGCCAACGGCTGCCGCAACCCCGCACGCGGGTTCCGCCAAACACCCGGCCCACGCCGGTTCCGGCACTCCACCCGAATCGCCAGCGCGTGGTCGCCCGAGATCGCCTCCATCGCCGCCGCCACCTGCTGCATCTGCCACGCATCCACGCTCGCCTCGTGAATGTCATCCGTCGACATCCACTGCCGCGAGCTGGCCGCCCCGCCGCACGTCGCATCCCGGTTCGAATACCACTTCTCGCCCGAATACTGCGCCTCCCAGCAGAACCACGCGAACAGCAGATCATCGAGCGCCTGATCCTCGCTCGTCACCAACGCAGATCGCCTCGTCACCTCACGCGGCTTAACGCAATACATCCGGCCTCCTCGATCCAACAATTTCATGCATGCGCGCAAGGTGCGTCTTTGCCTGCACCACAGACGCCGGCGCCCCCATCAACGGCGCCTGCGGAATCGGCGGCAGATGCTCAACCTCCGCGATACGCCAGAGCGCCGACCACCGCTCCTCCGCATCCGCCCAGCGCGCCGCCTCAACGGCCTTCATCCCAAACCGCACCGCCGACCAGAACACCGCCCGCGACGGCCACTCACCTTTGCCGCACGCCGCCAGCGCCGCCGCGTTGAACGCCTCCTCCGCCGTCATGCAGCACCTCGCTGCAAACCTGCCGACCGCAGCCGTCCCGCATGCCACGGCAGCCCAGCCACCGCCTGCTCCGCCTGCGCCTGCAACCGCGCCAACGCCTCATCCTGCTCACGCCGCAACGCCCGCGCCCGCTCTCGCGACGCGCGCACCGCAGCCGCATACGACGGCGCCCAGTCCGGATCGCTGGCCCGCTTCGCGTGGTACGCCAACATCGCAAACGGATCGTCCACGCCACCGACCGCCATACGGCCCCGCCATTCGTCGATGACCACCTGCCGCATGGCCACGGGTGCCCGAGCCACGATCCGTGCAACACGCGCCCGCTCCGGCCCTCTCAAGTCCACCGGCCAGGCAAGGTCTGCTTGCCACGCCACGCTCTGCCCCTCCTCACTCTCTGCAAGCCCATCCCCAACCACACTCGCGTTCTGACCACGTTCCTCTGAGAGCCGGTGCCGCCGCGCGCCCCGACGGTGTTGGGGGCCTTGTCTATCCTCCCGCGCCGCAGGCGTGGGGGACTCAATCTCCTTCTTCTCACGCCCCCGGCGTGGGGGGTTAGGGGGGTTGGTTTTATAGGTGTTACCGGAATACGGATGTGTGGCGGCTTTCGCGTTATCCACAGACTCCGGCACATCCTTGAAACCCGCGTCAGCACTGAACTCGTAGCCATCCTGCGGGTGTATCGAACCTCGACCGGCTTTCTTTTGGACGCACGAATCCGTATCCGCCAACGGGCACGCAAAAACAAGCTCGTACTGCCCGCCAAGCCGGCGCAACAGCCCCAGCTTCTCTAGCTGCGCCAGCATCCGCTGCAGCTTCGACTTGTCATGCGCCAGGTAGCGCACGCCACGGCGCGCAGTGCGCTCCGTCCACTCACGCAGCGCCTGATACGAGATCCGCACCACGCGCCCCACCACGCCCGTACGGAAGTCCATACGCGGCCGCAGCGCCACCAGATACAGCTGCGCGATCTCTGCACCTGCCCCCGCCAGCGCGCTCAACTCAAGATCATTGATGCGGTACGCCGACACCCTCGCCTCCATAGGTGCGCGTCAAGCCCATATACCCCGCCAGCCACGCCACGTGATGCGCGCTGCCAACCGGATACTCGTTCGCCTCATCCAACGCGCGGCCCGACAATGCAGCCGCCCTGCCCTTGGCCCAAACAGCGCCAACGGCCTCGATAGGAATGTCCATGGAATCGCCCTTACAGCCGCAGCGGCGCGGCCTTACACAGCACGTCGAACACAGCCACAAACTCCGGCGACGTCGACGCAACAACAGTGGATCGAAAAGCGAGGCGCTCCGCCTCAGTTGAAATCGCGCGATAACGCGACGCGCAGGCCAACGCCAGCGCAGAAGACTCACCAGCCGCATTGAACGGCCAAAACACATCAGCCAGCGGCCACGCGCAAGCATCCAGCAGATGCTCCGCAAACTTCGACAGCACCGGCAACCCGCGAGGCTTGAACGCCCCCGCAATGCGATGCCACGCACAGCACATCTGGTCCGGCCGGTCACACGACAAGCCCACAGCAACACGGCCCGCCTTGCAGCACGTCATACCGTGTGAAAAGCGTGGCGTGGTGTCTTGCTTCTGTGTCATGCGATGCCGAACCCTGTCAAAAATCGATACAACGTGGCGCTGCAGGTTGCCGCCCGAACTGCTGGCGGCAACACTCCGTCGTCGGGTCGATGACCCCGACGAAACGCCAACCCTTTCAACGAGGAAACATGGAACTCAAAGACGCACGCGATGACGCAAAGAAATTGCTCATGACACTAATTGAGCAACAGCCCGCCATGTTCGGATCTGCGAACGCTCCCAACGGGCGCGCTGGCGAGACTGCGGCGCATTTCTGCTCGATGTTTATCGAGACCTACGCCGCCTACCTTGTCAAAACGACCGAGTAACCTCGTCCAGTAGCCTTAGCTCGCGCGTCAGGGCCTCACGAGCCACCGTTAGACGCGCGGGCATATCGAGAAGTGGGTCAATGTCCGCCACCACTTTCGCGCACAGCACATCAGCAATTTTCTTGGCATGCTCCGGCGACAACTTCGCCTGCCGAACGCAATTTTCTTTACAGCTTTGCATCACTTCTCCTATGCGCTCTCGCGCTTCAAAAAAACAGTCAATCACGCCTTGCCACGCAGCCGCTGCAACCGCTCCGCATCACGCTGCGCACGCACACGCAGCAGCTCACGCAGCACCATCACAGAAGCCGTCGCCTCTTCAAACTCCCGCTCCAGCTTCCGCATTTCCCCCTCGGAGAGGTGGTTGTCCGCCAGCGCAGCAGACATCGCGCGGCTCACATCCCCCACCTCAGCCAACACCTTGCAAAGCGCCTCATACAGATCTGTATTGGGCAGATCCTCGCGGGCCACCTCGGGCAGCGGAATCGCCACCATCCCGTGCCGCCAGCACAGCGCCTGAATCGGCAGCTTCGCGTTCGGCACACCCGCGCCTTCCGCGTGCTCGACGATCACCGACACCTCTTCGAACGACACATAGTTCGTCTGCACATGCGGCAGCAGCTTGTTGCGCAGCACCGCGGCGGACTTGTCCATCCGCGCGGCCAATCCTTCAACGCCGCCCGGGTAGCCACGCGCCACCCAGTAGAGCGCGTCGTGTTGGTTGATCTCGGAATAGTGGTGGCTCAAGTTGTCTCTCCTAAAGAGCAGTCATAGGCCGGCTGTGCGGGTCGCACTACCGGCGGTTTTGGTGGGCGCGTACACTTGCCTCATCGTTGGAAGGGCACGGGCCAACGCGCAGAAGCTGACGGCTGAATGCCCTCGTTGGCGAGCAAGCAGTGCTCGCCCGGCTCATGCGACGAAGGCGTCGAAGACGAGCCGCAGATGCCGCAGCCGGTATCATTCGAGGCTTGGGCCGCATTGGCCGCTGGTGTAGCCGTGTGGATGACGCGCGGGCAGAAGCAAGCTCGGGCCAGATCAGATGCCAGTCGTCGGGCCGGAGATCCGGACGTCGAACCGCGCCCTGCGTCGCGACCTCAATTGCGACGCATCGTGCTGGGTTGATCCGCAGACCCTTGTTTACGACTTGCGACAAGTAGATCGGCGACATGTCGATGGCGCGCGCGAGTGCCGTCAGGCGGCCACGTCGAGCACGGACATACTCGGTTAGTGTCATGGCCATGACGATAGCTTTTTCTATCGCATCAAACAATAGAATCACATAATTTTGCAATCGCTAGGAAAGGGACACCACCATGGATTTGCGCGCGCGAAGAGTTGAGAAGCTTCGCCAAATGGTGAATGACGCGGGCGGCCCCGCCGCCTTCGCTCGATTGCATGAAGGCGTCAACCCAACCTATGTCTCGCAACTGCTCAATGGCGCCGCTCCGTTCGGCGATCGTGCTGTGGAGAAGATGGAGAAGCTTATCGGGCTACCGGCTGGGACATTCGACGCTGGAGAGGCTGCCCCTGATACGCAGCTCGCAGAGCGTGATCGCGTTATTGCAGAACTGCGGCAACAGTTGGCAGCGAGTCGCGCCCGCGAGGCCCGCGCAGTGAAATTGCTGACTGAAGCGGCCAGTCTGCTCATGGAAACGGACGTACCTGTATTGGACCCGGTAGGGACCAAGTCGCGACGCTTCGAGGATGCGCCAGCAGAGGTTGCCGAGCCATCTGACTATGGCTATCCACCTCTACCTAAGGCAAAGACACAGCGCAAGCGCGCCGGCTAGAGAATCCCGCTTCGGCGGGATTTTTTGTTTCCTGTTGAGCGGGATGCGAATAGGAGGGTTTTTATTCTATTGTTGGCCGCCCACCAACAACATGACGGCCCGCGCGGGCCGTCAGGCGAATCAGCAATGGGTATCCTCATTCAATTTCCTCAGCCAGGCACGCGCACACCGCATGGAAGACCGCTGGCACGCAACAGTATCGGTGAAGACATAAAACTAGCCTCGATGTACCGGCAAGATCTCAATCGCGCCGCCGCCCTGTTGCTAGAGCATGTGCAAAGCGATGAATATGACGGCATCGCGCTCGTTCTAAAACCCATATGCCCAAATCTGGAGCCTGCCTTCGTGGTCGCAGGCATTTACAGGCATAAGCTAGCAGAGGCTGCTGACGCAACGATACAGTTACACCTTCAAATCAAGATCAGGGCGCTACAACAAGCAGGGGCAACACCGTCGCCCCCCCATACTGACGCGCGCTCCTAACGCAACGTGCAACTCGCTAGCTCGCAGCCATTTGCGCTTGACCATTCCCCGCCGGAGTCAAAAAAGTGTCGATCGCCAGCACCAGTCTGTTTAGTTCGGGAATTTTATCGACCAATTGAACATAAACAAGGCTCATATCCAAAGCGTTAATTGTTCTTCGAGCTTTCGACTTCTTATACGCTTTACCGACCAGTCGATAGCATTTATCGAGATCCACCGCAGGCTCTAGTCGTGTAGACATATCATCTGTAGCAGGGTCGCAACCGATTGCTTGCTGTATTTGTGGCATCGTAAGGCTCGGATCAATGCGTCCAAAGTGCGTATGCTCGGCCAAAAACCACGCCTCAATCTCTGCCGTTGGCAAAATAAACATCACCGGCGTAAGGGTTTTATCGATCCCATATCGGAGCAACTTACGAAGATGAGCCAGCTGGCTATTTTCGTAATCTGGCCTGACATCACGAATACCGACAATGACCTCGTATCCATCCTTCGTAAGGGCAGAATGCTCTTCCGCTATCCGCGTCTTTACCTGCGCATCACTACCACAATCAAATATCAAAGCGTAAAAACGCTCACTCCCCATCTGAGGCTTGATATCGATGGTAGTAACGGTCCGCGCGGTCTTCCCACTCTTTCCGCCTCCGCGAATCTCTCGCAGATCCATGTACATATGATCCTTTGTAGCCACCTCTTGCAACAAGCGCGCAACAAAGTGCAACTCCGTACGGCCTTCCACGAAAAAGGCGATCTTACGCATTCCGGCCCCTAATATATGCATCATCGTCTTCGTCGCCAGGCTCCTCCAGAGTCGACATCGAGTCCGCATTAAACTCAAAGAACGAAAAGTTGCTCAGCCCCGTCATTTTGAACTGATCGAAATGTTCCTTCGAATTGAAATAATTCCGTACGTTAACTTTACTACCGGTGCGATGCAGCACGGTCCATTCCTCAAGAGGAACGTGGTTCATCACAAAGCGATCATTTGTCGACATGACAAGCTGAAGTCCAGAGACGGACGCTTTGGATCGAAGCAGTTCGATCAACTTAATAGACCGATCAAAATCTAGACCTTCGCCAATATCATCCACCAAGATGGTGGTAGCCGACTTTCTAAGGATTGCGAGATTCACGTGCACCAAAATAGCAAGAACCCGGAACATCCCGTCCGACATTGCAAGTTGATCTGTAATCCCCAGAAGGCCTTCTTCCTCAACCCTAATACAAGACAAACCATTAGGCAGGGATGTTAAGCCCGGCGTGATCGAAATCGGAGGTCCGACGTCTATGTTCTTAATGGGGTAATCCATAAAGCGCATATCCGTTTTCATGGATTCGATAAACTCATCACCAAAATCCCGGACAGCGTTTCTAAAAATCCCAACCACTGCATTTTCGTCTTTATCATCGACGCTGGGCGCTCCGGAAATAAATGCAGCAAGGTGGTTTTTTGCCACACTCCCGGCGAAATGATAAAGCCGCAGAGAATCCGCCCATTGCGCCAAAGGCTCCAGAAAGCCGTGTTGGATTGAGTCGCGTCTAGCAAAGGCTGCAAAGCTATTAGGAGGCGTCTGAAATGCGATTGGCTGCTCCTTGCTGATCCCCTCGGCAATAATTGTGCCAATGCCAAGATGCCCTCTCGCCAAATATTCGCGACCGTCGATATGCAAAAACTCTTCGGTAACTTGGCCAGAGTCGTAAGTCATCTTGTAGTCATAGCGTTTTTCACCGTCCTGAAACAAGCATTCATACGATCCAGACTGAAACGGAGGAGCTTGACCCGAAAGCTGCCGCGCAAGACCACCTATGACCGAAATTGACCTAGATTTGCCTGAAGAGTTTTTTCCCACCAACAAGTTTTTGGGGCCTAAGCGAAGGTGGTCTACACGCCATTCTTGTGGATGACCCTGAAACTCCACATAGCTAATTGACTTCAACTTCATAGCGTTCTTCTTTAAGTTAATCACTGAGGAGCCGCTGCTATCAACATGCCGAGCCGGCTGTCGCATTTTCAGCGTTCCACCTTCTGACGTGGACACACATTCCGACCGCCGACTATGCATTCAGTCGCCATGCGCAGATGAGCGGGCCAACACTTTTCCACACAATCACTATTGTTATGTTGGATAGTTTTTACTATCGTTTCCACAACCCAACAAAGTGACGGGAAAGAAAGTGAAAACTCTAGCATGCGCATCAGCATATCTTCCGGCTCTCTGCCTGATTTCAGCCTTCCACGCATACGCCCTCCATCTCGACGAAACGTCCGAGACAGAGCCCACGCCCGTCGCCCAGCGACAGGCATGAGGAGGACACGATGCACCGTTCCGCCCTGCACCGCCTTGCGTCCGGCGACTTCAGCCACCACCCTGCTCTCGGCCTTGCCGTAGTGCTCTTCGCGTTCGGCCTCGCCGGCGCCATCGCGCCCGAAGCCGCAATGGTGCTCGGGGGCTGACATGCCTCCGCGCCCCATCGCAGACGCGGCCGTGCTCGCCGAGCGCAACAAGCTGCGCCTCATCTGCACCGACGCGCAGGCCCTGGCCGCGGGCCCCGTCCGCACCGCCATTGAGGCATCCGCGCACGCCCGCACCCATCCGCGCATTCGCACGACCCGCCGCGTGTGGGTCGACCTCAAGAAACTGGCTGCAGGCGACTTCGACGACTGACCAGCCGCAACGCAGACAACCATGCATCTCATAGTGAACCGTACCCCCGCCACCCTCCGCATCGGCAAGCACGACGTGCAACGCCGTCCCCTGCCCGGCTCGCTGCATTGCAGCTACAGCCTGCGCGTCAAAGGCGTCGTCGTATGGGAAAGCATCAGCATCCCCTGCGCGCGAGATCTCGACAGCGCCGTCAAAACGCACCGCTCGTGTCAGGAAGTCATCGAGTCCGCGTGCCGTGGTGGGCGCCGGATGGGTATGCAGAAGATCAACGGCGCTGTTCGGCCGAAGCGGGGGGCGTTGTAATGTTGGCCACGGCAACCCCGAAGGAACCCGCGTGCGATTACGCGACCGGGTCAACGGAGCTCGCCAAGCTGCGCGGATTGATCGCCGATGACGGCTTCGCCGCTACGTTCCAAACGATGGGGCGGTACCGGACGGCACTGCTGCAAGTCGCGTCCGCCCTTGCACAGAGCGCCACTTCGACTGCAGAGCCCGTTGTTACCGACCATTCTGCTGATGTCAACAAAATGGTCGCCGAACAGACGAAGCCCGGGCGGACATCGTTCAAATACCGCGACGGCGAGATCCGGGATGCAAGCGGGCGGCAGCTCATGTTGCTGATGGCCAGCAACTGCACGAAGAAGTTTCGAGATAGTGTCGGCCGCGCCGTGGTCGGCATTCTCAACGCCAACGAGCCACATGAGCCATCGCTGTCCCGAGATCCCCCACGGCTCCCCTAGAGATGCATCGCACAAGCGCCCATGGCGCCAACGCAGACGATGACGATAGCCGTTGCCCACCAACGCAGCGACTCACGATAGAGCTTTGATCGATACATCGCGCCATCGTAGGTGGCGCATGCCCGCTATGGCGCGGGCGCAACAGGATTTGACGAATTGCTGCTGCAGTCCTTCGGACAATGGGCGAGACAAACACGCTCTGCGGAGGCATGGCAGCACAGCGGCTGGGAGAAAGGAATGCCGATCCTCACCAATGAAGATCTCAAGACACTGACTGGCGGTCTGGTCCAAGGTGCCGCCCAGCGCCGGTGGATTTCCAAGCAGCTGGGCTTTGATCCGCCAATGCGCGTTGACGGGCGCCCGATGATCACGTGGGAACAGGTCAACCGTGGCCGTGGCAACAATGAACGACCGCGCACCGCCCCGCGGTGGAGCGTAGCCGCGTGAGCCGACCACGCACCGTTAAGGCCGGTCGTGGCCTGCTTGATCGCATGGAAGCCCGTCCGCGCAAAGACGGGCTCGTTACCTACCGCTACCACCCTGTGGGCGGAAAGCCCATCAACCTCGGCACCGATCGGCTCAAGGCGATCCAACGCGTGCTCGACATCCTCGGCCAAGGCGACGGCGTCGGTACCATCGAGCGCCTCTGGAACCAATATCAGGACACTCCGGACTGGAAACGGCTCGCCGAAGGCACGCGCGCCGACTACAAGACCTGCAGCAAGCCCTTGCTCGCGACCTTCGGCGACGTCCGAGCCAGCGACATTCGCGCATCTGACATCGCGCGATACCTGCGCATCGAGCGCCAGGCTGCTCCGGTTCGAGCCAACCGGGAGGCTGCCCTGCTCTCTAACCTCATCAACCTGGCCATTGAACGCGGCGAAGCGGAAACCAACCCCTGCCGCCAGGTGCGCCGCAATCCCGAGCAGCCACGCACGCATGCCGTTGCCGTCGAGACCATCACGACATTTGTTCAGTGGTTGATGGGGCAGACGCCGCAGAGGCAGATCATTGCACTGACAGCGGAATACGCGGCCCTGGCGGGCAGCCGAAAGGCTGAGTTCTTGGACATCGTGCGACCCCAGGTGGACCGCACTGCCGGCGTCATTCGCACCAAGCGTGCGAAGCAACGCGGCACAAAGCGTGGAGAGGTCATTGAGGAGGTAGCAATCACCCCTCGCTTGGCTGACCTGCTCGACCGAATTGACGCCATCCATGCCCGCCAAGAACGGGAGTGTCTCTACCTGTTCCCGAACCGGTTCGGCAACCACTACACGTCAGCAGGGTTTAAGGCGATGTGGAGCAAGCTGATGACCCAGGCGCTCGAGGAGAAGGTCATCGAAGAGCGCTTTACCTTTCATGACCTGCGCGCCTTCTACGCAACCACGCACAAGGCCGAGCGCGGCACTCTGCCGGATCTGCACGCAAATCCGGCTATCACGGCGCGTGTTTATGATCGCAATAAGGTGGTGAAGCGGAAGGCGCTCTGACGGCGAATATTCCCACCGCGGGAATATTCACCTGTATGGATGTCCAGAAACAAAAACAGCGCCTGTCGTAAGGCGCTGTTTTGTAAGGAAATTCTTTGGGGTGACTGATGGGATTCGAACCCACGACAACCAGAATCACAATCTGGGACTCTACCAACTGAGCTACAGCCACCGTCGTACGAACAGCAAAACTGACAGCTGCTCGGCGAAAAACGAGATTATACAAACATTCTTCCGGCGTGCCTAGGGGGTCGTGCAATTTATGCTGCGACCGCCTCGTCGGCTGATTCCTCGCCGCGCCGCAGATGCACCCGCGCCTCATCAAACAACGCGTGCGCGTCGGCCAACGTCTTCACTCGGCCGAGCGCCTTGGAATCCGACAGCACGCGCCGCCAGCCGCGCGCACCTGCCACGCCGCGATACAGCCCCAGCATGTGCCGCACCGCCGCCCCCGCATAGCCGCCGCGCTCAACCCAGCGGCCGACGTAGCCGATCATCGCGTCTTCCACCTCGGCGCGCGTGGGGGCCTCGGTGCCGGCGCCGTAGTACCGCGTATCGAACGCGGCCATCAGATGGGGATGGTGATACGCCTCGCGGCCAATCATGACGCCGTCCACGTGGGCAAGATGCGTGTCGATCTGCTCCAGCGTCTGCACCCCGCCGTTGAGCAGGATTTCCAGATGCGGGAAATCCTTCTTGAGCTGATAGACGACTTCGTAGCGCAGCGGCGGAATCTCGCGGTTTTCCTTGGGGCTCAGGCCTTTGAGGATGGCGTTGCGCGCGTGGACGATGAATGTCTCGCAGCCGGCCTCGGCGATGGTGCCGACGAAATCCCGAACGAAATCGTAGGTCTCGATGGCGTCGATGCCGATGCGATGCTTGACCGTGACCGGAATCGACACCGCATCGCGCATCGCCTTGACACCCTGCGCGACCAGCTTGGGCTCGGCCATCAGGCATGCGCCAAACGCCCCTCGCTGCACGCGCTCCGACGGGCAGCCGCAGTTGAGGTTGATTTCCTTGTAGCCCCACTGCTGGCCGAGGCGCGCGGCCTGGGCCAGGTCGTCAGGTTCGCTGCCGCCAAGCTGCAGCGCCACGGGGTGCTCGACTTCGTCGAAATCGAGGTGACGCGGCACGTCGCCGTGCAGCAGCGCCCCGGTAGTCACCATTTCCGTGTAGAGCCACGTGTGGCGCGAGATCTGGCGATGGAAGAACCGGCAATGTCGGTCAGTCCAATCCATCATGGGCGCGACCGACAAGCGGCGGGGGTTCGGCGTGGGGCGTTCAGCGGTCACAGCAAGTCAACGATTCAACATCCAGGCGCGCAGTTTACCGGTTCTAGTCCGACAGCCCTAGCAGCGGATGCTGCTCACGGCGCCAAGGCGAAACAAAGAAGGCGGCCACTTCGTCGTCACGCACGGCGTCGATGCTGGCGTGCTTCCACTTGGGCGCGTGGTCCTTGTCGACCGCGAGTGCGCGAATGCCTTCGATGCCGTCGCCTTCGGCAAACACGTGCGTCATCATGTCGAGTTCGCGGCGCAGCTCATCGGCCAGCGTGGTGTGGCGGCCGCGGCGGATCAGCTCCAGCGTCACCGCCATCATCAACGGCGAGCGCTTGGCCATGTGCGCCGCGGTCTGCGCGGCCCATTCGGCATCCGTGCTGCCGGCCAGATCCGCGAGGATGCCTTGCACGCTGCCCTGGCTGAAGCAGGCGTCGATCGCCTCGCGGTGCGGCGCGATGATGGCCTTGGCATCATCGGGCGCCGATGCGGCTTCGGTAAAGCACGCGGCGATCTGCTCGGCGCTCCTCCAGTTGCCGTCGCGCAGACGCTGAACGATGGACGCCAGAGCCTCGGTAGTGACGTGGCAATCGGCGAGGCCAACCGACAGCGCGTCAGCCGCTTCGATCATCTGCCCGGTCACGCCCAGGTATTCGCCCACATGGCCCGGCACGCGTGCAAGGAACCAGCCGCCGCCGACATCCGGAAACAGGCCGATGTTGGTTTCGGGCATGGCCATCTTCGTGCGTTCGGTCACCACGCGCAGCGATGCGCCTTGCGAGATGCCCATGCCACCGCCCATGACGACGCCATCCATCAGCGCGATGTAGGGCTTGGCATAACTGAAGATGTGGTGGTTGAGGCGGTATTCCTCGGTGAAAAACGTGATGAGCTGCGGGTCGCCGGCCGTGGCGGCGCGGTGGAAGAAGCGGATGTCGCCGCCGGCACACAAGGCCTTGCCGCCCTCGCCGCGCAGGATGACGGCGTGGACTTCCGGATCGTGCTGCCACGCCAGCAGCGCATGCGACATCGCGCGGATCATCTCCAGTGACAGCGCGTTCAGCGCCTGCGGCCGGTTCAGCGTCAGCCAGCCGATGCCGCCGCGTACTTCGGCGATCACGTTGGGTTGAACTTCAGCCTGGGGCGCGGGGGAAGCGGTGGATTGCATGTCTCGGATGTTGTTGTGGGAATCACGGCACGCACTGTACACGACCGCGTATTGAAGCGAGGAAGGGTTCTAGCCTGCCCCCTTTCGCGGCGCGGGTGTTGAGCGTATACCTGCCGGTTGGAGACAACACACATCACAACAATTCAATGACCCCTGCCAACGCCGCCCCGGGCGCGTCGAGTTTCGACCCCGGCCTGATTCTGCTGGCCTTCGCGCCGGTCTTCCTGCTGACCATCGGCGCCGAGGCGTGGTATTGGCGCAAGCGCGACCCGTCCGTCTACAGCTTCAAGGACACCGTTTCAAACGCCTGCCTCGCGCTCATGCACCAGGCGTCGGATGCATTCTTCCTGTGGCTGATGATCAAGACGGTGTACGCATGGACGTACAGCCACGGCCTGCGCGCGGTGCCTGAAACGTGGTGGTCATTCGTACTGCTCCTTCTATTGCAGGATTTTCTGTACTACTTCTTCCACCGCGCCAGCCATCGCGTGCGCTGGATGTGGGCCTCGCATGTGACGCACCACTCGTCGGAAGGCATGAATTTTTCGACGGCATTCCGCCAGAGCCTGACCTATCCGATTTCCGGCATGTGGCTGTTCTGGATTCCGCTTGCATGGATCGGCTTTACGCCGGACTGGGTGATCCTGGCCGTGGGCCTGAACCTGGCGTTCCAGTTTTTCGTCCATACGCGGCTGGGGGCGCTGGATTCGCGCTACGCCGGCTTCTGGCGCTGGTTGGGCCAGTATGTGAATACGCCGTCGGTGCATCGCGTGCACCACGCGAAAAATCCGCAGTACATCGACCGCAACTACGCCGGCGTGCTGACCATCTGGGATCGCATGTTCGGCAGCTTCGTGCCGGAGGAGGACGCCCCCGTTTTCGGCATCACGCGGCAGGTCCACACACACAACCCGATCACCCTCACCTTCCACGAATGGCGCGACATGTGGACCGACGTGTTCCGCGACCGGGACATTCGCTACCTGTGGAAACCGCCGGAGTGGCGCAGCCCGCGCGCTGCAGTCACGGCCGAGGCGATGCCGCTCACATGAACGGCGGCCCAAAGCGGGTGGCGACGCGATCGGTGGAATCAAACAGATCGCGCAGCACGGCGCTCGTGCACGTCGGCTGCACGTACAAATAAAACGCCACTTCGGGCAGGCGCGGCAGGCCATCGGCTTCGGTCAGCACGCGCATGTTTGCGTCGAGCAATTCGGTCGTGCGCGCCGTCACGCCCAGCCCCGCGCTGATCGCGGCCTTGATGCCCGTCAGCGTGGGCGACAGATAACTCGTGCGCCACGGAATGTGGTGCGCGTCCAGGCATTCGATCGACAGCTGGCGGAACAGGCTCAGCTCGTCGGCCATGACCAGCGGCACCGGCGCGGCGGGATTGAAGATGAAGTCTTCCGCGCAGATCCACACCATCGGCGACGTGCGCAGCTTGATGCCGGGAAAGGCATCGTCATAGCGCGTGGAGATCGCCAGATCGAGCGTCTTGTCGCGCAGCGCGTCCATCAGGAACGGGCTGCGGCCAACGTTGATTTCCATCTGCAATTCCGGCGACAGCTTGGACAACCGCCGCAGCAGATTCGGCAGGATCGAATCGGCCACATCGTGCGGTGACCCGATGCGGATTTTCTCGATCGGGCCACCGGTCTGGATCACCTGCACGGCCTGGTCGTTCAACGCCAGGATCTTGTGCGCATAGGCGACGAGCCGCACGCCATCGGGCGTCATCGTCTTGTGGCGGCCGCGTTTTTCGAACAGCGCGCAGCCCATTTCCTCCTCCAGCCGCTGCATTTGCTGCGTGACCGCAGACTGCGTGCGCCCCACCCGCGCGGCTGCCGCGGCAAACGTTTCGTGCTGTGCGATCGCCACGAATGTGCGCAGCAGATCGATGTCCAGATTTCGCATCTCGGCCCCGATACTTCAGAGTTTCTAATCGTTTCCCGCCAAAAATTAAATTGTTCTGCGCAATTCTGGCCGATAACCTGCCGGAAACACAAATAACACTGAACGAATACGACGTTCAGGCCGACACCCGAGCCGCAGGGAAATCGCGGTCCGACACAGAATCGGTTGCATACAAAGGAGGAACATCATGTGGGTATGGAAATGGGCACAGGCCGCGGCGACGCTCACCTTGGGCACGCTGGGCGTGGCGAGCGTGGCGCATGCCGACGCGCTGGCCGACATCAAGTCGCGCGGCACGCTCGTCTGCGGCACCCAGAACGCCAGCGAGCCGTATGCCTTTCCCGACGCCGCAACGCGGCAGATCGTCGGCTTTGACGTGGATGTGTGCAGCGCGTTGGCCAAGGGCCTGGGCGTCAAGCTGGAGCACCGCGCGCTGTCGACCGATGCCCGCATTCCCGAACTGAAGACGCATCGCGTCGATGTGCTGGCCGCTGCCGTGGCGTGGATGCCGGCGCGCGCTGCGCAGGTCGATTTCAGCAACCAGTATTTCGTTGCGCCGATCCGTGTGCTGGTGCGGGCGGACTCGCCCATCCAGACGCTCGATCAGCTCGCCAACAAGAAGATCGCCGCCTCGGAAGGCTCCAGCTCGGCGGCGGTGTCGGTGACGCGCCTGCCGGATTCGCGGTTGCTGACGTTCCACGATATTTCATCGGCGTATCTGGCGTTGCAGCAAGGCAAGGTCGATGGGCTCGTGGCGGGGCAGCTCGTGCTGGCGCGCTTTGCCAACGAGGCGGCGCAGAAAGGCGGCCAGCAATATCGCCTGCTGAACGCGCCGGTTTATGAAGAGCGCTGGGGCGTGGTGATGAACAAGAACGAGCCTGCGCTCATGGCCGCCGTCAACAAGGTGCTGGCGGATTACGACCAGTCGAGCGGCCTGCAGACGAGCTTCGACAAGTGGCTCGGCGCCAAGTCGGTCTACAAGTTCTCGCGCGACTACAAGGTCGAGCCGATCAAGCCGCAGTAAGCCCCGGGCGGCCGACATGTTCGATCTCTCCTTCCTGCTCGAAGACGGCTATTTGCGCCTCTTGCGGGACGGCATTCTGACCACGCTGCGTCTGTTTGTCGTCTCGGGCCTGCTGGCCATCGCCGTCGGGGTGTCGCTGGCAACGCTGCGGGCGCTGCCGGTGCGCGTGTTCAAGGCGTTCGTCATCGTCGTTGTGGAATACCACCGCAACGTGCCGATGCTGGTGCAGATCCTGGTGTGGTATTTCGGCGTGCCGCAGTTGCTGCCGGAATCGCTCAAAGCCTGGATCAACGCCGGCAACACCGAATTCTTCTTTGCGGCGATTGCCTTGGCGCTGAACTCCGGCGCGTTCATTTCCGAAGATCTGCGTTCCGGCCTGCGTGCGATTCCCCATACGCAGCAGGAGGCGGCGTGGTCGATCGGGCTGACGCATCTGCAGGCGCTGCGCTACGTGATCCTGCCGCAGGCGATTCGCGTGGCGCTGCCCGCGCTGCTCAACCAGGCGCTGTTGTTGTTCAAGAACAGCTCGCTGGCGATGGCCATCGGCGTGCATGAACTGCTTTACCGCACCCGGCAGATCGACAACCTAACCTTCCGCACGTTCGACGTGTTCCTCATCGCCACGCTGCTGTATCTGCTCGGCACGCTCGCGTTGATGGCATTGTCGGAACGCGTGGCCAAGCGTCGAACGACGCCGCTGGGGGTCTGACGCCATGCTTGAAATCCTGCATGACTATCTGGCGTTGTTCCTGGTCGGGTCGTGGCCGAATGGGCCGCTCGGCGGCGTGGCGGTGACGCTGGTGCTCTCGGTGCTGGGCTTGGTGATGTCGTTCCCGATTGCGGTGCTGATCGGGCTGGCACACGTGAGCCCGTGGCGCTGGCTGCGTCGCATTGCCGGGGTGTGGTCGCGCCTGGTGCGCGGCATTCCGCTGCTGATGATCATCTTCTGGGCGTACTTTGCGGTGCCGCTGCTGGTGGGCAAGGAGGTGTCGGCGTTCACCACGGCAGTCTGCGCAATCATCGTCTACGAAAGCGCATTCCTGTCGCAGATCGTGCGCGCCGGGCTCGAAGGCCTGCCGCGCGGGCAGATGGAAGCCGCGCGCTCGAATGGCCTGTCGTGGCTGCAGAGCATGCGCTACGTGCAGCTGCCGCAAGCGCTGACCAACATGCTGCCGTCGATCGTCAACCAGTTCGTGTCGATCATCAAGGCAACGTCGCTCGCCTATGTGATTGGCGTGCCGGAGCTGACGTACTCGGCCGCGCAGGTCAACACCATCACGCTGACCAAGCCGCTGGAGACGTTTCTCGTGCTCGCGGCCTTCTACTTCGTTTTGTGTTTCGCCATCTCGCGGTTCGCGGGACAGCTGGAGCGCCGCATTGCCCGCCATCGCGCCGGGCTGGCCTAGGAACAAACCCTGCCGGAGACCCCATCCCATGCTGGCATTTGAAAACGTCGACAAGTACTACGACGACTACCACGCGCTCAAAGGCATCAACGCCACCATCGCGTGCGGTGAAGTCGTCGTGGTGTGCGGCCCCTCGGGCTCGGGCAAATCCACGTTGATCCGCACGGTCACGCGGCTGGAGGCCATCCAGGGCGGATGCATCCGCTTCGAGGGGCGCGATGTCCATGCACGCGACATGCGTGTCAATGAACTGCGTGCGCGCATCGGCTTCGTGTTCCAGAACTTCAACCTGTTCCAGAATCTCTCGGTGCGGCAGAACCTGATTCTCGGGCCGACCAAGGTGCTCGGTCTGTCGCGCGACGAAGCGACGGCGCAGGCCGAGGCGCTGCTCGCCAAGGTGGGCCTTGCCCACAAGATCGACGCGATGCCCGCCAACCTGTCGGGCGGCCAGCAGCAGCGCGTGGCGATTGCGCGGGCGCTGGCAATGAAGCCGCCGCTCATGCTGTTCGACGAGCCGACCAGCGCGCTCGATCCCGAGATGGTGCAAGAGGTGCTGCACGTGATGCGCGAACTGGCTGGTGACGGGCTGACGATGATGATCGTGACCCACGAGATGGGCTTCGCGCGCGACGTATCAAGCCGCGTCTGGTTCATGGACAAGGGCCAGCTGCTGGAGGACGCGCCGCCCGACCAGTTCTTCAGTCGCCCGAAGCACGCCCGCGCACAGCGCTTCCTGCAAGACGTTCTGCGACCTGCGCCCCGCATTGCCGAACTCGTCGCCTGATGCCGACACCGACAACGACAACGACAACGACAACGACAACAACGCCGCGAAATACAACGCAAGGCGCCCCAATCCCTCAGGAGAATCCATTCATGTCCACGTCTCTTCCTCAACAACGCCAAGCGGCCGTGACCGATGCCATTGCGGCCATGAAAGCCGCGCTCGCGCCCGAAGGTGAAACGCGTCGCGCCCTGGCCGACGTGCTCGAAGAGGTCAAAGGCCTCGCCGCGCGCGCCGAGTTCTGGCAAGACACCGACTTCCCGGCCCCCGCCGACGGCGAGCTGCAAGCCCGCTACCTGATCCACGAAGACGCCGACCAGACCTACGCGCTGTACCTGAACGTCATGCGCCCCGGCAAGAAGATCACGCCGCACAACCACACCACGTGGGCCTGCATCGCCGCGGTGGACGGCACGGAATACAACTATGTCTACCGCCGCACCGACGACCGCGCCACGCCCGGCGTCGGCACGCTGGAAATGACCGACACCGTCGTCGTCGAACCCGGCACCGGCATCGCGCTGGCGGCCGACGACATCCACGCCGTCGAGATCAAGGGCGAGGCGCCGATCCGCCATCTGCACATGTACGGACGCGCGCTCGAAACGCTGACCGAGCGCATCACGTTCGACCTCGAAACCGGCCGCTATCAAACCATGGGCATCGGCGTGAAGACGCGCCGCTAACCAGCTAGCTGCCATCCAACTCGCGTTGCTTGAAATCCGCGCTGCGTGTGCGGGGGCGTCGCTCACCCTTTTGATTCGTATCGCATCGACATGACATCGTTCGTTACCGCCCAGACCCTGAAAGCGTGGCTGCACGACGGCGCCGAGATTGCGCTGTTCGACGTGCGCGAGCACGGCCAGTACGGCGAAGCCCACCTCTTCTACGCCATCCCGTTGCCGTACAGCCGTCTTGAGATCGACGCCCCGCGCCTCGCGCCCCGTCGCGCTGTGCGCATGGTCATTTATGACGACAACGACGGCGTTGCCGAGCGCGCGGCCGAACGCCTGAACGCCATCGGCTACAGCAACGTGCACGTGCTGCAAGGCGGCGCACAAGGCTGGGCGCACGCAGGCTTCACGCTGTTTGCCGGCGTCAACGTGCCCTCCAAAACCTTCGGTGAACTCGTCGAGATGGCGTACCACACGCCGCGCGTCACCGCGCGTGAACTTGCGGCCATGCGTGAACGCGGCGACGACGTCGTCATCGTCGATGGCCGCCCCGTCAGCGAATACCTGAAGATGACGATCCCGTCGTCGATCTGCTGCCCGAACGGCGAGCTTGGGCTGCGCATCCGCGAGCTTGTGCCCGACGCGACCACGCCGATCGTCGTCAATTGCGCGGGCCGCACGCGCAGCATTATCGGCGCGCAGACGCTCATCAACCTCGGCATCCCGAACCCGGTGATGGCCCTGGAGAACGGCACGCAAGGCTGGTACCTGGAAGACCTGCCGCTGGAGCACGGCAGCACGCGGCGCTATCCCGATGTCATTGCCCCGGCCACCATCAAAGACATGCGCGAGGCCAGCCAGCAACTCGCCACGCGCTTTGCCGTGCCCGAGGTGGATGCGGCCACGCTCGCACGCTGGGTTGCAGAAGGCGAACACAGCCTCTTCCTCTGCGATGTCCGCACACCCGAGGAATTCGCCAACGGCAGCCTGCCGGGAGCACAGCATGCGCCTGGCGGCCAGTTGATCCAGGCAACCGATCAGTACGTCGGCGTGCGCCATGCCCGCCTTGTGTTGTTCGACGCCGACGGCGTGCGCGCGCCCATCGTTGCGAGCTGGCTACGGCAACTCGGTCACGATGCCTATGTGCTGCGTGACGGGTTGAACAGCAATGCGAGCCTGCCGGCGCCCACGGCCACGCTGCCGCAGCCGTTGCCCGAGATCAGCGCGCAGGCACTCGCCGGCGCGCTGGCGGCAGGCACCGCGCACGTCATCGACTTGCGCCCCAGCATGGCTTTCCGCCGTGCCCATGTGCCTGGCGCCACCTGGGCCATTCGCCCGCGCCTGCCGGCCCTGGCCGCTGACCGCGATACCGTGTTGATTGCCGACGACCCGCGCATCGCACAGCTCGCCGCGGCAGATTGGGCCGCGCACGCGCCGCAGGCCGCATCGCGTCTCAAACTGCTGGCCGGCGGCATTGCCGCGTGGACTGCCGCCGGCTACGCCACCGAAGGTTCCGACAGCGCGCCGCCCGACGCCGATTGCATCGACTATCTCTTCTTCGTGCATGATCGGCACGACGGCAACAAGGCTGCGGCCAGGCAATACCTAGCCTGGGAAACCGGCCTGCTCGCCCAGCTCGATGCGCAGGAACTTGGCGCCTTCCGCGTGGGCGCCGCTGCCGTGCAGCCATGACACGCAACCGACGGGATCTACACACCATGTCATCGCAGAAAACGGAGCTACGACTGGCCACCAGCCTGGTCAAAGGCGGCACCTCACCGGCGTTTGAAGGCGGCCGGGCCGTCAACCCGCCTGTCGTGCGCGCCTCCACCGTGCTGTTCGATTCGATGGACGACATGAACGACGCGCGCCGCCGCCGCGGCACCGAACGCATGTTCACCTACGGCGCGCGCGGCAACCCGACGGGCTTCGCGCTGGAAGACGTCGTCGCGCAACTCGAAGGCGGGTATCGCACGCGACTCTTCCCGACCGGCTTGGCGGCCATCTCCATGGTGTTCCTCGCCTTCGCGCGCCCTGGCGATCATGTATTGATTGCCGATTGCGTCTACCAGCCGCTGCGCCATTTCGTCGATACGTTCCTGCGCCCCTGGGGCGTAGAGGTGACGTACTTCCGCGCGGACGGCACCGATGTCGCACAGCAGCTCAAGCCGACGACCAGGCTCGTCTACGTTGAATGCCCGGGCTCGCTCGTCTATGAGATGTGCGACCTGCCCGCGCTGGCCGAGATCGCGCATCGCCATGGAGCACTCGTCGTCGCCGACAACACGTGGGGCTCGGGCCTGCAATACCGTCCGCTCGCGCTCGGCGCAGACGTTTCCATCATGGCGGCGACCAAATACCTCAGCGGCCACTCCGATGTGATGATGGGCACAGTCACCACCACACAGGCGTGCTGGCAAACCCTCGCCACGATGTGCGATGCGCAGGGCGTGGCGGTCAGCCCTGACGATGCCTATCTCGTGCTGCGCGGCACCCGCACGCTGGCGGCGCGCCTTGCCATGCACGAACGCCACGCGCTGGAGATTGCGCGCTGGCTGGCGGCGCGGCCAGACGTCGCTCGGGTCTTCTGCCCCGCTCTTCCCGACGACCCCGGCCACACGCTCTGGCAACGCGATTGCACCGGCACCAACGGACTGGTCTCATTCGAATTCGCTCGCGCCGATCTGCAAGCCGCCGCGGGCTTCGTCAATGCGCTAACGCTGTTCGGCATCGGCGCCTCGTGGGGCGGGTTCGAGAGCCTGGCGACGGTCAGCAACGTGGCGGGCACGCGCACCTGCACGGATTGGTCCGCCGCCGGCCCGATCGTGCGCCTTCACATCGGACTGGAAGACCCGCAAGACCTGATCGACGACCTGGCGCAAGCCTTCGCGCGCATTCAGGCATAACGCCAGCGTTATCGCCGAGCAAAAAAAACGCCCCGGGGTTTCGGGGCGTTTTTCTTGGCAGATCGACTGGCGATCAGACCGCTTCTTCACGCGATGCGCGCTTGCGCTCGTGTTCCTTCAGGTGGCGCTTGCGCAGGCGGATGCTCTTCGGCGTGACTTCCACCAGCTCGTCGTCGGCGATGAATTCCACCGCGTATTCCAGCGACATCTGGATCGGCGGCACCAGGCGCACGGCTTCGTCGGTACCCGACGCGCGCACGTTCGTCAGCTGCTTGCCCTTGATCGGGTTGACGACCAGGTCATTGTCGCGGCTGTGGATGCCGATGATCATGCCTTCGTACAGCGCATCGCCCGGCGACACGAACATGCGGCCGCGGTCCTGCAGCTTCCACAGCGCGTAGGCCACGGCAGCGCCGTCGTCCTGCGAGATCAGCACGCCGTTGTGACGCTCGCCCAGATCGCCTTCCTTGACCGGGGAGTAGTCGTCGAAGATGTGGCTGATCAGGCCCGTGCCGCGCGTCAGCGTCAGGAATTCACCCTGGAAGCCGATCAGGCCACGGGCGGGAATGCGGTATTCCAGACGCGTCCGGCCCTTGCCGTCCGACGCCATGTCGAGCAGTTCGCCCTTGCGGCGGCCCAGCTCTTCCATCACGCCGCCCTGGTGGCTGTCTTCCACGTCCACGGTCAGGCGTTCGAACGGCTCGCACTTCACGCCGTCGATTTCCTTGAACACCACGCGCGGCCGGGACACGGCCAGTTCGTAGCCTTCACGGCGCATGTTTTCCACCAGAATCGTCAGGTGCAGTTCGCCACGGCCCGACACTTCGAAAACCGTGTCGTCGCCGGTGTCCTTCACGCGCAGTGCCACGTTCGACTTCAGCTCACGGTCCAGACGGTCGCGCAGCTGGCGGCTCGTCACGAACTTGCCTTCGCGGCCCGCCAGCGGCGAGGTGTTGACGCAGAAGTTCATCGTCAGCGTCGGCTCGTCCACCTTCAGCATCGGCAGCGCGTCCTGAGCGTCCGGCGCACACACCGTGCAGCCGATGCCCAGCTCTTCAATACCGTTGATCAGCACGATGTCGCCGGCTTCCGCTTCCTGCACCAGCTCGCGCTCCAAGCCGCGGAACTTCAGCACTTGATTGATGCGGCCCTTGATCGGCGCGCCTTCCGGGCCGAACTTGACCACCACGTCCTGCAGCGGACGCACGCGGCCACGCGTGATGCGGCCCACGCCGATCTTGCCGACGTAGCTCGAATAGTCGAGCGAGATGATCTGCAGCTGCAGCGGGCCGTTCGGGTCATCGTCACGCTGCGGCACCTTCTCGAGAATGGTCTCGAACAGTGGCTTCATGTCGCCGCTGCGCACATCGTCGGTCAAGCCGGCGTAGCCGTTCAGGCCCGAGGCGTACACGATGGGGAAGTCGAGCTGTTCGTCAGTGGCGCCCAGCTTGTCGAACAGTTCGAAGGTCTCATTGATCACCCAGTCCGGACGTGCGCCCGGGCGGTCCACCTTGTTGACCACGACGATCGGCTTCAGGCCCAGGGCCAACGCCTTGCGCGTCACGAAGCGCGTCTGCGGCATCGGGCCTTCTTGGGCATCCACCAGCAGCAGCACGCCGTCGACCATCGACAGCACACGCTCCACCTCGCCGCCGAAGTCGGCGTGCCCCGGCGTGTCGACGATGTTGATGTGCGTGCCGTTGTATTCGACCGCGCAGTTCTTGGCCAGGATCGTGATGCCGCGTTCTTTTTCGATGTCGTTCGAATCCATCACGCGCTCGGCGATCTGTTCGTTCTCGCGGAACGTGCCGGCTTGGCGGAGGAGCTGGTCGACCAGTGTGGTTTTGCCGTGGTCAACGTGGGCAATGATTGCGATGTTGCGAAGCGCGCGCATGGGATGTGAACTCGAAAAGACGTGACACGAGCCCGGGATAGCACCCAAATTCAGCTCGCGGAATAACCTGACATTCTAGCATGCTGCGATGCGCAAGAGATGACACTCCTTGACTAAACGATGAAGCAACGTTGCAGGAGCGCTTTTCAGATCACTCATTATTTCGAAAACTGGAATCGCACATTCAGTACCTTGCCGTTTGCTGCGCCAATTCGTATATTTGTCCGGACAATGATTGTGCATACATAAGATGTCCGAACAGACAAGACCCGCCACCGAAGTTGCTGCTGCCGGAACGCTCTTCCGGGTGGAGGACTACCGCATGTGCGAAAGCGTTGGCTACCTCGTCGGGCGCGCAAAGACAGCGCTGTCCATGGCGATCGAGCAGGAAGTCGCTGCGATGGACGTGACGCATTCCCAGGCCAGTTGCCTGGTGCTGCTCGCCAACGGCCGCTGCCAGACGGCCACGGACCTCGGCCGCGAACTGAACACCGACATCGGCTCGCTCACGCGCATGCTGAGCCGCATGGAAAAACGCGGCCTGATCGAGCGCGTGCGCAGCGAGTCCGACCGCCGTGTTGTGCATTTGGAAGTGACCGAAGCCGGCCGCGACTTGGCCGACCGCATGCCGGCCATCTACACACACGTGCTGAACCGTTTTTTTGCCGGCTTTACCCCGGCTGACGTCGATACGCTGCGCGAGCTTCTCAAGCGCATTCTGAGCAACGGCGCCGCCACGGAGGGCCATCGCGCGCGCCCTGCCGATCACTGACGCCACTCTGTCCGACATTGCACCGGCCGCCCCCGAACGCCCTCCTCGATCGCTTGATACATCAAACAACATGAACGCCTTGAACTCCGCCCCTCAGGCACTTTCGCCCCAAAGCCGCGCAGGCAGCACGCGCGCGCAATGGCCGGCGCGCCTGGGCGTGGCGCTTTCCGCCGTGACGCTGGCTGTGCTGGCCGGCTGCGCCAACCTCGGCAATTCGCACAGCACACAGACACTGACAACGCCGGACCAGTTGGCGAGCGCGCAATCGTTGCCCTCGCAAGGCGGCCAGTGGCCGTCGCAGAGCTGGGTCGATCAGTTCAACGATCCGCAACTGCGCGCGCTGGTGGACGAGGCAATCAAAGACAACCCGAACCTGCAGGTCGCCTTTGCGCGCGTGCGTGCTTCGCGTGCGATGGCGGATGTGGTGCGGGGCAATCTGTATCCGAGCGTCGGGCTCGATGCCGAGATGACGCGCCAGCGCCTGTCGGAATACGACATGTTTGAAGGCACGCCGCTGGCCGGCCGTTGGTTCACGGAGTCGAAGATCCAGCTCGGCGTGAGCTACGACCTGGATTTCTGGGGCAAGAATCGCTCCGCGCTGGAAGCCGCGCTGTCTGACGACAAAGCAATGGAAGCGGAGAGCCAGGCTTCGCGGTTGATGCTGTCGACCACGGTGGCGCGCACCTACGCCAAGCTGGCCGCGCTCTACGCGCAGCGCGACGTGGCTGAACGTGCGATCGTGCAACGCAAGGATTTGACCAGCCTTGCGGGCCAACGCCTGCGCGCCGGCCTGGATACGCAAGTCGAAACCACGCAGGCACGCGCCAACGTGGCCGCCGCGCAAACAGAACTTGAGCAGGTCGACGAGCAGATCACGCTCGCACGCAACCAGCTCGCCGCACTGCTGGGCAAGGGCCCGGACCGCGGTTTGGCAATTGCGCGCCCCACGCTGCTTGCACAAGCCACGCCCAAGCTGCCGAACAACCTCACCATCGATTTGATCGGCCGCCGCCCCGACCTCGTGGCCGCGCGCTGGCGCGTGGAAGCCGCGTCGAAGGACATCGATGTGGCCAAGGCGCAGTTCCTGCCGGACATCAGCCTGACTGCATTCCTGGGGCTCGCTTCGATTGCGCCGGAAAACCTGCTGCTGGGCGCATCGCGTCAGCTCGGTATCGGCCCGGCGCTGAAGCTGCCGATCTTCCAGGGCGGCAAGCTGCGCGCCAATCTGCGCGGCAAGTACGCCAACTATGACGCCGCTGTCGCCAGCTACAACCAGACGCTGACCGAAGCGCTGCACGACACTGCCGACCAGATCACCGCGCTGCATAGCATCGACGCGCAGATCGCGATCCAGCGTACGGCCCTGAGCGAGGCCGAGCGCGCCTACAGCTTAGCCCGCACGCGCTACAGCGCAGGCCTTGGCACCCAACTGGTCGTGCTGAATGCCGAGACAACCGTGCTGCAGCAACGCAAGCTCGCGACCGACCTGCAGGCACGCCGCCTCGACGCGCAAATGGCCCTCATCAAGGCCCTCGGCGGCGGCTATACGGCAGAAGACCTGCCGGGCGCCAAGCCCGACGCTGCCGCATCGCATGGCTGACCTGCACTGAATTGAACCGAACTGAACTGAACCGACCGTTCCAACGCATTCTTTCGAGCCAACATCATGAGTGACAACAAGCCCCAAGCCGCACCGTCCGCTGCCCCCGCCCCCGCAGCCCCAGCGGCAACGCCCCCCGGCAACGGCAATGCCAACGGAAAGCGCAAGCGCATGCTGACCACGCTGGCCGCCGCACTGGTGGTTGCCGGCGTCGGCTACGGCCTCTACTGGGGCCTGTACGGCCGCTGGTTCGAGTCCACCGACGATGCCTACGTGCAAGGCAACGTGGTCCAGGTGACCCCGCAGGTGGCAGGCACCGTGGTGGCCATTCGCGCCGATGACACGCAGCTCGTCACCTCCGGCCAGCCCGTGATCGAACTGGACCGTGCCGATGCACGCGTTGCGCTCGAGCAGGCCGAAGCTGCGCTCGCGCAGACGGTGCGCCAGGTGCGCACGCTGTACTCGAACACCAGCGCGTACACCGCCACGCTGGCCATGCGCGAAAGCGATCTCGCCAAGGCCAAGGACGACCTGGCACGCCGCAAGCAGATCGCCGGTACGGGCGCCGTGTCGCAGGAAGAAATCTCGCACGCACAGACTGCGGTGCAGGCTGCGCAGTCCGCACTGGAAGCCGCCAAGGAGCAGCTGCAGGGCAACCGCGTGCTGACCGAGCAGACCACGCTGGAGCGTCACCCGAACGTGTTGCAAGCCGCAGCCAAGGTCCGCGAGGCTTACCTCGCCTATGCGCGTACGAGCCTCCCGGCTTCGGTGACGGGCTATGTGGCCAAGCGTTCGGTGCAGGTCGGCCAGCGCGTCGCCCCGGGCACGCCGCTGATGGCCATCGTGCCGCTGGACCAGCTCTGGGTGGACGCCAACTTCAAGGAAGTGCAAGTGCGCCACATGCGTGTAGGCCAGCCGGTTGAACTGGTGGCTGACGTGTATGGCAGCAGCGTGACGTACCACGGCAAGGTGGTCGGTTTCTCGGCGGGTACGGGCTCGGCGTTTTCGCTGCTGCCGGCACAGAACGCTACCGGCAACTGGATCAAGGTGGTGCAACGTCTGCCGGTGCGCGTGTCGCTCGACCCGAAGGAGCTGAAGGACCATCCGCTGCGCGTGGGTCTGTCGATGGAAGCGAAGGTCGACATCCATGATGAAGGCGGCCAGAGCCTGGCGACTACACCGGTTGCATCGCCGTTGCAAACGACCGTCTACGACCAGGCCGGCAAGGAAGCCGATCAGGTCATCGCGAGCATCATCAGCGCCAACGCTGGCCGCGGCGGTGCAACCGCGCCGGCCGCTTCCAACGTGCCGGCCGTATCGGCTCCGCGCACTTCGCAACCCGCACCCAAGGTCTGACGCATGGCAACCGCCGCGCCCAAGCCGCTACCGCCACTGACCGGCGCCAAACTGGCGATCGGCACAGTGGCGCTGTCGCTGGCCACCTTCATGAACGTGCTGGATTCGTCCATCGCCAACGTGTCGATCCCGGCAATTTCGGGCGACCTGGGCGTGGCCCCGAACCAGGGCACGTGGGTCATCACCTCGTTTGCGGTGGCCAATGCCATTTCGGTGCCGCTCACGGGGTGGCTGACGCAGCGTTTCGGGCAGGTGCGCCTGTTCGTGACCTCCATCATCCTGTTCGTGCTGGCATCGTGGGCGTGCGGCCTGGCGCCCAACATGGGCACGTTGATCACCGCGCGGATCATCCAGGGTGCGGTCGCGGGCCCGATGATCCCGCTGTCGCAATCGCTGCTGCTCTCGACGTATCCGCCAGCCAAGAGTTCGATGGCGCTCGCGCTATGGGGGATGACGACGCTGGTGGCGCCGGTGATGGGGCCGATTCTGGGTGGCTGGATCTCGGACAACATGACGTGGCCGTGGATCTTCTACATCAACATCCCGGTGGGCATTCTGGCGGCGTATGCGACGTGGGTCATCTACAAAGACCGTGAATCGCAAACACGTTCGCTGCCGATCGACAAGATCGGGCTGGCGCTGCTGGTCATCTGGGTGGGCTCGCTGCAGTTGATGCTGGATCGCGGCAAAGAACTCGACTGGTTCAATTCGACCGAGATCATTGTGCTGACCGTCGTCGCCGTCGTGGGCTTCGCCTTCTTCCTGATCTGGGAGCTAACCGAAGACCACCCGGTGGTGGATTTGACCTTGTTCAAGGGCCGCAACTTCAGCGCCGGGGTGGTCGCCATCTCGGTGGCGTACGGGCTGTTCTTCGGCAACCTGGTGATCCTGCCGCTGTGGCTGCAGACCATCGTCGGCTACACCGCCACCGATGCTGGCCTGATCATGGCGCCGGTGGGCATCTTCGCCATCATCCTGTCGCCCGTCATCGGCAAGAACCTGCCGAAGATGGACGCGCGCTGGGTGGCCACAACGGCGTTCATGACGTTCGCGCTGGTGTTCTGGATGCGCTCGCACTTCACCACGCAGATCGATACGTGGACACTGCTGATCCCGACGCTCATTCAGGGCGCAGCGATGGCGATGTTCTTCATCCCGCTCACGTCGATCATCCTGTCGGGTCTGGCGCCCGAGCGGATTCCGGCGGCCTCGGGCCTGTCGAACTTCGTGCGGATCATGTTTGGTGGTATCGGCGCATCGATCTCGACCACGATCTGGGACAACCGCTCTGCCCTGCACCACGCCCAACTGGTCGAGCACGCAAACGCGTACAACCCCGCCTACACGTCGTCGATCAACCAGTACACGCAACTTGGCATGCCTAACCTGCAAGCCAACGGCGCGATCGAGCGTGTGATCTCGCAGCAAGCCGCCATGCTGGGGGCCAACGATATCTTCTGGATTTCGGCGGTGCTGTTTATCGTGCTGATCGTTTTCATCTGGTTGACCAAACCAGCGAAGTCGGCAGGCGGTGCGGAAGCGGCTGCCGGGGCACACTGAGCGGACATCCCGCAAACAAAAAAGCCACGCGTCGCTGCGTGGCTTTTTTGTTGCAGGTCGATCGGCTCAAAGATGCACCAGCCGCTCCGGCCGCAGCACACCGCCTTGCCAGGCAGCCACCCCGAGCAGCGACGCAGTAGCATCCGGCGCGACCGCATCGCGCACGCCGTAGACGCGCACTTGGTCCGCATTCGGCAACGCCAATCGCAATGGCAGGCGCTGACCATGCAGGAAGCGACGGCTCTCTTCCGCATCCAGCTCCACGCGCGGCAGCGTCTGCAGCAGCGCATCGACCGGCGCCAGCAATTCGGTGCGGGCATCTTCGGCGGCAGCGTCCAACGCTTCGAGCGTGACAGCACCGCTCAGCGTCAGGTTGCCCACCTGCGTGCGACGCAGCGCAACCAGATGTGCGCCGCAGCCCAGCGCCTCGCCAATGTCTTCACCCAATGTGCGGATGTAGGTCCCCTTGCTGCAGGACACACGCAGCGTAATCGTCGGCTCGGCCGACTCCAGATCTGTCGCTAGGACGTCAATCGCGTGGATCGTGACCCGCCGCGCGGCGCGTTCCACGGTCTGCCCCGCGCGCGCGTATTCGTACAACGGTTTGCCGTCCTTCTTCAACGCGGAATGCATCGGCGGCACCTGATCGATTTCGCCGACAAAGCGCGCGATGACGGCCTGCAGTTGCTCCGGCGTGACGGATACCGGCCGCTCACTCAGCACCTCGCCTTCCGCATCCGCAGTACTCGTCTTGATACCAAGGCGCACGATGGTCTCGTACGTCTTGTCCGCATCAAGCAAGTCCTGGGAAAACTTGGTCGCCTCACCAAAGCACAGCGGCAGCAATCCCGTGGCAAGCGGATCCAGCGTACCGGTATGCCCCGCCTTCTTGGCCCACAGCAGGCGCTTGGCGCGGATCAGCGCATCGTTGCTCGACCAGCCGATCGGCTTGTCCAGCAGCAACACACCGTGCACCTCCCGACGCGGCGGCTTCTGTGGCTTGGGCGCATGTTGCTCAGCCATCTTCAGTCGTCTTTGGCGCGCGTGGCGTTGGCCTCGTCGATCAGTCGCGACATCTCGATACCGCGCTCGACCGAACCGTCAAAGTGGAAATGCAATGTCGGCACCGTGTGGATGTGCAGGCGCTTGAACAACAGCGAATGCAGGTAGCCCGCTTTCTCGTTCAGGATGGCGCCAGCCACTTCCGGCTCCGCACCCAGCACCGTGAAGTAGATCTTGGCGTGCGCGTAGTCAGGCGTGAGCGTGACGGATTGCAGCGTCACCAGACCCATGGCCGGGTTCTTGATTTCGCGCTGGATCAATTCGGCCAGATCACGCTGGATCTGATCGGCGATGCGCACATTGCGGCCAGCGGCCGATCCCGATTTCTTCGGCATAGTGTGTTTCCTCACGTGGCCGCCGCCAGCACACGCCGACGCAGCCCAAAAAGACAAAACGGTGGCGCGGGACGCGCCCGGGCCACCGTCGCAAAGTCGAGCCGGACACCGCAGCGTCCGGCCAACGTATTACAGCGTACGCGCCACCTCGGTGATCTCGTAGATCTCGAGTTGGTCGCCTTCCTGAACGTCGTTGAAGTTCTTGATCGACAGGCCGCATTCGAAGCCTTGCTTCACTTCCTTCACATCGTCCTTGAAGCGCTTGAGCGAATCGAGTTCGCCCGAGAAGATGACCACGTTCGCACGCAGCACCCGCACCAGCGAATTGCGCTTGACGAAGCCGTCCAGCACCATACAGCCGGCCACCGCGCCAACCTTCGGCACGTGGAAGACCTGACGCACCTCGACCAGACCCGTCGTCTCTTCGCGCTTTTCCGGCGACAGCATGCCGGACATTGCCGCCTTCACCTCATCCACAGCGTCATAGATGATGTTGTAGTAGCGAATGTCGATGCCCTGATGCTCGGCCAGCTTGCGTGCGCCCGCATCGGCCCGCGTGTTGAAGCCGATGATGACGGCCTTCGACGCGGTTGCCAGGTTGACGTCCGACTCGGTGATACCACCCACGGCGGCGTGCACGACCTGCACACGCACTTCGTCGGTCGACAGCTTCTGCAGCGAGTGCACCAGTGCTTCCTGCGAACCCTGCACGTCTGCCTTGATGATCAGCGGCAGCGACTTCACGTCGCCTTCGCTCATCTGCTCCAGCATGTTTTCCAGCTTCGCAGCCTGTTGGCGCGCCAGCTTCACATCGCGGAACTTGCCTTGGCGGAACAGCGCGATTTCGCGCGCCTTGCGCTCGTCCGGCAGCACCAGCACTTCTTCACCAGCGCCCGGCACTTCCGACAGACCCTGGATTTCCACCGGGATCGACGGACCGGCTTCCTTCGCCGGCTTGCCGTTTTCGTCCAGCATGGCGCGCACGCGGCCGTAAGCCGTGCCCGCGAGCACCACGTCGCCGCGCTTGAGCGTACCGCTCTGCACCAGCACCGTAGCGATCGGGCCCTTGCCCTTGTCCAGCTGCGCTTCCACCACCAGACCCTTGGCGGGCGCGTTGACCGGCGCCTTCAGTTCCAGCACTTCGGCTTGCAGCAGCACGTTTTCGAGCAGGCTGTCGATGCCTTCGCCAGTCTTGGCGGACACCGGCACGAAGGGCACATCGCCGCCGTACTCTTCCGGAATCACGCTCTCTGCCACCAGTTCCTGCTTGACGCGGTCGGGGTTGGCTTCCGGCTTGTCGACCTTGGTGATCGCTACCACGATGGGCACCTCGGCCGCCTTGGCGTGCGCGATGGCTTCCTTCGTCTGCGGCATGACACCGTCGTCGGCCGCCACCACCAGAATCACGATGTCAGTGGCCTTGGCACCGCGTGCACGCATGGCCGTGAAGGCCTCGTGACCCGGGGTGTCCAGGAACGTGATGACGCCGCGATCGGTTTCGACGTGATACGCGCCGATGTGCTGCGTGATGCCGCCGGCTTCGCCCGCCGCGACCTTCGCACGACGGATGTAATCCAGCAGCGAGGTCTTGCCGTGGTCGACGTGACCCATCACGGTCACGACCGGAGGACGCGTTTCAGCTTCGGCATTGGTCGGCTCTTCCACCCCGCCAATCAGCAGCGCTTCCGGATCGTCCAGCTTGGCCGCGACCGCCTGGTGGCCCATTTCTTCGACCACGATCATCGCGGTCTCTTGGTCCAGCACCTGGTTGATCGTGACCATCTGGCCGAGCTTCATCATCTGCTTGATGACTTCAGCGGCCTTGACCGACATCTTGTGCGCCAGATCGGCAACGGAGATGGTTTCCGGCACGTGCACTTCACGCACGACCGGCTCGGTCGGTGCCTGGAATGCATTGCGGTTGTCGTCGCCATGACGGTTACGCCCGCCCTTGGAGCCAGAGCGCCAGCCATCGGCACCACCGCCGGTGTCGCCGCGCGTCTTCAGGCCGCCACGCTTGCCAGTACGGTTGTCGTCTTGCCAACCCGATTTGCCACGACCGCCCTTCTTGTCACCCGACGGCGAGCTAGGTGCAGCCGCAGCAGGTGCCGGGGCAGCCGGCTTCTTGGCAGCCGCAGCCGGGCGTGCTTCGCCAGCCGGCTTGACCGGCTTGTGCAGCGTGCCCGATTGCTCGGCCTTCTTGACCTCTTCAGCCTTACGCTCGGCCGGCGTCTTCAACACGCGGGCCGGGGCGCTCATCATCTCGCGGATAGCGCGGGCTTCGGCTTCGGCAGCTTCGCGGCGCTTACGTGCAGCGTCTTCCTCAGCCTTGATCTTGTCCGCAGCAACGCGCGCTTCGTCAGCGGCCTTCTGTGCGGCCTCACGCTCGCTTGCCAGACGCGCGGCGTCCTCCTCGGCCTTGCGGCGCGGGGCTTCGTCCGACGCTTCAGCGGCTGCGCGGGCGGCAACGGCTTCCTCTTCCGCCTTCTTGGCAGCGAGTTCAGCCTGACGCTTCTGCTCGGCTTCGGCGGCTTCCTGGCGGGCGCGGCGTTCGGCTTCCTCGCGCTCCATCGCTTCCTGGCGCGCCTTCAGCTCGGCTTCCTGACGGGCCAGCAATTCGGCCTGGCGGCGTTGTTCTTCCTCGCGACGCGCGATTTCCTCGGCATCGACCACCGGTGCGGCCTCTGCGGCTTCCGATTCAGCCTGTGCGGCGTTCGGCTCATCACGCTTGACCAGCACGCGCTTCTTTTTGACTTCCACTTGCACGGTGCGCGTCTTGCCGGTGGCGTCCGCCTGGCGGATTTCACTGGTTTCGCGCTTGGTGATCGTGATCTTCTTGCGCGCGCCATCCTCGGCGCTGCCGTGTGCTCGCTTGAGATAGTCGAGCAGACGGGTCTTGTCCGATTCGGTGATGACGTCTTCCGGCGTCGCCTTTTGCACGCCCGCGGCCTGCAATTGTTCCAGCAGCGCCGATGCGCTACGGTTCAATTCGCCAGCGAGTTGGGCAACTGTTGTGCTTGCCATTCAAACCCTTTCGATGCTTGGTTTCAGTGAGGATTGCGATAAACGATCAACGCTTATGCGACTCACGAAAACCAGTGTTCACGCGCCTTCATGATCAGCGCCTTGGCCTGTTCTTCGTCGACGCCGGTCATTTCGACCAATTCGTCCACGGCCAGCTCGGCCAAGTCGTCACGCGTCTGGATGTTCCCCTCGGCCAGCTTGCCGATCAGCTCCGGGGTCAGCCCCTCGAGGTCGCGCAGGTCTTGCGACACCTTCTCGACCTTTTCTTCCTTCGCCAGCTCCATCGTCAACAGCACGTCGCGAGCGCGGTTGCGCAGCTCGTTGACGGTGTCTTCGTCGAACGCTTCGATTTCCAGCATTTCCTGCAGCGGCACGTAGGCCACTTCCTCGAGCGAGCTGAAGCCCTCTTCGATCAGGATGTCGGCAACCTCTTCGTCCACGTCGAGTTTCGCCATGAACAACTGACGAACGACGGAGCTTTCTTCAGCCTGCTTCTGCGCAGATTCAGCCGGCGTCATGATGTTGATCTGCCAGCCGGTCAGTTCCGACGCCAGGCGAACGTTCTGGCCGCTACGGCCGATGGCCACGGCGAGGTTCTCCTCGTCGACCACCACGTCCATGCTGTGCTTTTCCTCGTCCACGACGATGGACTGCACTTGCGCCGGCGCCAGCGCGCCGATCACGAACTGCGCCGGATCTTCCGACCACAGCACGATGTCCACAGCTTCGCCGCCGACTTCGTTACGCACGGCGGTCACACGCGTGCCGCGCACACCGACGCAGGTACCGATCGGATCAATGCGCTTGTCGTGTGCAACGACCGCGATTTTCGCACGCACGCCCGGATCGCGCGCGGCGGCCTTGATCTCCAACAGGCCCTGTTCCATTTCCGGCACTTCGTTTTCGAAGAGCTTGATCAGGAACTCGGGGCACGTGCGGGACAGCTCGATCTGCGGGCCGCGTGCGGTGCGGTCGACATTCAGGATATATGCGCGGACGCGGTCGCCCGTGCGCAGGTTTTCCTTCGGGATCATCTGGTCGCGGGCCAGCAGCGCTTCGACGCGGCCGGTTTCAACGATCAGGCCCTTCTTGTCGGCGCGCTTGATCGTGCCGGTCATGACCTTTTCGCCACGATCCAGGTAGTCGTTCAGGATCTGCTCGCGCTCGGCATCGCGGATACGCTGCAGGATCACCTGCTTGGCAGCCTGCGCCCCGATACGGCCGAACTCGACCGATTCGATCTGCTCTTCGACGAAATCGTCGACGTCGAGGTCAGGGTTCTGCTCCTTGGCTTCGAACAGCAGAATCTGCTTGTCCGGCTCCTGCAGGCCTGCATCGTCGGGAACGACGAGCCAGCGACGGAAGGTTTCGTGTTCGCCCGACTCACGGTCGATCGCCACGCGCACATCCACGTCTTCTTCAAAGCGCTTCTTGGTCGCCGAAGCCAGTGCAGCTTCCAGCGCCCCGAACACCACATCCTTGTCGACGTTTTTTTCGCGCGCAAGCGCATCGACGAGCAACAGAACTTCGCGGCTCATTGCTTGTTCCCTTTGTTTCGATTTCCTTTGAAGTCCAGCACGGGCACCAGCCGGGCGCGGTCAAGTTCCGACAGCGTGAATTCCAGCAGCGCGGGGCCTTCCTGGCCCTCAAACTCAAGGCCGATTCGTTCCTGGCCTGGCTCGCCCGTCGGAGCCTGAATGATTCCCGTGAAATTCTTTTGCCCGCCCACTGGCAAGCGCAGCGTCACCTTGGCCTCAAGGCCGGCGAAGCGGGTGAAATCGGCCAGCGTGCGCAGCGGGCGGTCCAGCCCCGGCGACGACACTTCCAGCCGTTCGTAGTTGACGTTTTCAACTTCGAACACGCGCGTGAGCTGATGACTCACTTTTTCGCAATCTTCAATGACGATGCCGTTTTCTGCCTGATCGATATACACGCGCAGCAGCCCGGCGGGCGCGCGCTCCACTTCCACCAGCTCGTAACCCATGGCGGCGAGGGTTTTCTCAATCAGATCAGTCAGATGCACGTTTTTCCTGAAGAATTTCCCGGTATGGCCAACCTGCCGAAGCAAAAAAAAATGGGCGCAACGCCCATATCATTCGCCCATCTTCTACAGGATGACTTTTGATTAGACTCACATTGTAATACGTCTCGGGGCAAAACGCAAAAATTGCCCAGAAGCCGCCACAAAATGGGGCGCTGCGACGGATGCCGCACACAACGCCCACATTTCTTAGCGCTTACCGCCTCGCTTGCCACCGCCGCGCGGCGCCTTATTGCCATTCGGCATGCCACCGCCGCCCTTGCCAGGGCGTTTGTTACCCGGCGTGCGATTGCCGTCTCGCATCCCACCGCCGGCAGCGCCCCCACGGCCATTCGGACGCTCGCCCATGCGCGTGCGCGCCGTCAGCGTGGTCGGGCCACCCACATTGATGTAGCCCATGGAGGTTTGCATCGGATCGGGCTGGCGCGGGCTGGACGGACGGCGCTGCGCGGGTTGCGCGCGATTCCCGTTCTCGATGCCCATACCGCGTGACTGGAAGTTCGCTTCCCCGGCAAAACCGGACGACATCGGCCCCATCAGCACCGGCGCGGGCCCACGGCGACGGTTGCCCTGGCGATCTTGCCCACCGCCAGAACTCGCCGTCGGCACCTTCATGCCCAGCGTGCCCATCAGCGTACGCACATCCTCTGCCGACACCTCCTGCCAGCGGCCGCGCTTGAGGCCGCGCGGCAGCACGAAGCTGCCATAGCGCGTACGAATCAGGCGTGACACGGTGAGGTTCACCGCCTCGAACATACGTCGGACTTCACGGTTCCGGCCTTCGGTCAGGGCCACGTGGTACCAGTGGTTGACACCCTCGCCGCCGCCGTCGACGCAGCGCAGGAAGTTCGCTTCGCCGTCCTGGAGCGGGATCCCATGCAGCAGCTTCTGGCGGTCGGTCTCCGCCAATTCGCCGAGCGTACGCACCGCATATTCACGTTCGACGCCATAGCGCGGGTGCATGAAACGGTTGGCGATGTCGCCGGAGGTCGTGAAGATCAGCAGGCCTTCGGTGTTGAAGTCGAGACGCCCCACGGCGACCCACTTGCCAGTCTTCATGCGCGGCAATGCATCGAACACGGTCGGACGGCCTTCCGGATCGGACTGGCTGACAATTTCACCGGCCGGCTTGTGATACAGCAGCACGCGCGGCGGTTTGTTCGGCAGCTTGCGCTGGATGAGCTTGCCATTCACGCGGACCTGGTCGGTCGCGAGAATGCGTTGGCCGATGTGGGCCGGCAGACCATTCACGGAGACACGACCCTGCAGGATCAGATCCTCCATGTCACGGCGCGAACCCAGCCCAGCATCAGCCAGGATCTTGTGCAGCTTGGGCGCGTCATCATCGGAAGTCAGTTCGCGCATCTTGGGAGGCTGCGATGCGCCGCCGGTGTCGGCTTCCGAGTCATACGCGCCGGAAATCACATATTGGAAGACGTCTTCGGAGCCCTTGCCGCCCTTTGGCCCCTTGCCGCCGCGATTCTGATTCTGGCCGCCCGCCTTGCCTTGCGGTTTGCCGTTGCGGTTCTGCTGCTTGCCACGACCACCCGCGCTCTTGCCAGCTGCACCTTCCGTACGCTCGCTGCGCTCCGCGCGTTCTGCCGGCTGGCCTTCGCCCTGGCGACGGCGGTTCTTGCCGAAACGGCCGCGCGGGCCACGTCGCTCGCCCTGCCCTTCGGCGGGCGCCTGTTCCGTAGGAGCTGCGCCTTCTGCGGCAGCGGCCGCCGGCTCGCCGGCTGCCTCTTTCGGCTTGCGTGCCCGGGGGGCGCGGCTCTTGCGCGGTTGCGCAGCCTGGCCAGCGTCTGCGGCACCCGCGTCAGCGACTTCGCCTTCGGGGCGACCATCCTGCTGCTGGCGGCGAGAAGCCACGAGGTTGCGCAAGCCGCGGCGCAATCCCTTGCGACGAGGCGCGGCCTCAGTCCCATCACCGCCATCTTGTCGCGGCGGCTGAGCGTCGGCGTCGGCCGGCATACGTGTATCCATGGAATCTGGCTGAGTGCTCACAACGTCTTTCAAATCTAGGGGTTCAAACCATGCGCCGACTGCGCGGCGAACATGGTGTTACGAATGTTCATTGGCAGGAGCCACGGGTGGCTCAGCCGGTGTTTTGTGCTCGTCTTCGGACGCGACCTCGGTCGCACTCACCGCCTGCGCTTCGGCCTCCAGGGCCGGTTCCTGGCCCGCGACCACTTCAGACTGCACCGGCGTTTCCACAACCACCTCGGCAGGTGCCTCGGCCACCGGCAATTCCGCGGTTTCCGCCACCGAGACGTCTGCGCTTTCGGCACCTTCCGGCGCGTCGTTGACCATCGCCGTCAACTCTTCCACTGCAATTGCGCCGCCCTCGAATTCGATGGCGCCCTGCTCGAGCAGGCTTGCCTGCGCCTGGGCGCGGGCATCTTCCAGCGGCGGCAGCTCGTCGAGCGAGCGCAGGCCAAGGTCGTCGAGAAACTGCTTGGTCGTCGCATACAGCGCCGGACGGCCCGGCACGTCACGATGACCGATGACCTCGATCCAGCCGCGGTCTTCAATCTGCTTGATGACCTGCGTGTTGACCGTCACGCCGCGAATGTCTTCGATATCGCCGCGCGTCACCGGTTGGCGATAGGCGATGATCGCCAGCGTTTCCATCACGGCGCGCGAGTACTTGGGCGGCTTTTCCGGATGCAGGCGGTCGAGATACACACGCATCTCGGGGCGGCTCTGCAAACGCCAGCCGGAGGCCAGCGCAACCAGTTCGACACCGCGATTGAGCCAGTCCTGGCGCAGCTCTTCGAGCAGCACACGGATGGTGTCTGCGGAAACATCTTCGTCGAACAGCTTGCGCAAGTCATTGACTCGCAACGGGTCCTGCGCGCAGATCAGCGCGGTCTCGAGGACGATCTTCGCCTCTTGGGTATTCATCGGGTTGAGCGGCTCGTCATTGCTCGCGCGCGGCAAGTCGCCGTCACGCTTGAGGTTTGTCGTCCCACCGCGAAGCACGCGGCATTTCTGAATGCTGTTGCCCACCCGGGCCTGGCGCGCGAAGGCCAATTATTCAATTGGGCCTTGCACCGAAACGCAGTGGCTATGCCCGCAAAGTAGGGCCGGAGGAGCGAGTTGATCCGGTGCCGGTCAGGCACCACAAGGGCAATTTCTTCCGCCGCCATGGGGACGGATACTGCGCCGGACGACTGTCAACGAAGAATGGCAGCCCGCCCGAATCGACTGTCCAGGGTGACTTTACCGCTGGATGGCATCGCTTGGCGCCGCGCTTGGGATTGTTAATGTGCGCGGGTGGCGAATCGAATTGTTGTCGATTGTAGGGCAATTTCCCGCGGCGCCGCAACCGGGAAGATGTCCTAGCCGCCCGTCCCAGGCAGGATGGCGATTTTCGCGTGCTTTAAACGCCTACAGTACGAGACAGAAGCCGTGTGCGTTGAGCATCTCCGGCAGCCAGATCGCGTGCACCAGGCCCCAGATCCCGAACACGGCGATAGCGACGCCCGCCGCGCCGCGTGCCCACCGCTGTCGCGACAGGCCGCGCAGCCAGCCGGCCAGACCGGACATCATCAATAGATTGGGCAGCGTACCGGCACCAAAGGCGAGCATGACGACCGCCCCGGAGGGGCCGTTGCCTGCCAACAACGCCACGGCCAATGCGCCGTAGACCATGCCGCACGGCACCAGGCCCCAGGCCAATCCGGTGATATACCGGCGCAGCAACGGCGGCCGACGTTGCAGCCCGCCGCCTAGCGTGGCCGCCACCCGAGACAGCGCGCCGGCGACGCGACCAAGCAGCCGCTCAATCCACACGCTGCGCCACGTATCGGAGGCGGAACGCACGAGCAGCAGAACCCCGTAGGCAAGTAACAAAGCGCTGGCAAAGGCAAACAAGCCGCGCTGGATCGGTAGCCACTGCTGGCGCCAGATGGTCGCGCCCATCGCTCCCATGATGGCGCCGAGCAACGCATACGTGGTCAGTCGCCCCGCATGCATGACGACCTGCTCGAACCACAGCCGGCGACGCGACACAATTCGCACCGGCACGGTCCCGCGTTCCGCCGCCAGCGCGATACCGCTGCACATCGCCAGACAATGCACACCACCAAGCAGTGCAATTAGAAAAACACTCAGAAGCGCCGCGGCACTCATCTTTTTGACGCTCTTTTGATATGGGCTAAGGTTTTCGTTTTGCTGTGGCGAACTCAGCGTAATTGACGCGTTTTGCCGCATCGGAAATGTCCGACGGCAAGAAGGTCGCCGCTATAATAAGTTGAGTTGCACCACAAGAATTACTCATTTCACTTTCTGGAAATCCAGTCGCCCCGCCCGTGCTCACTCGAATCGCACTTACTGACCAAGCCTCGCGCTGCTCCACCTGTGTACTCGGGCAAATCTGCCTTCCGGTGGGGATGAATTCCGACGACGTGCGCAAGATGGACGATTTGGTCGGCGAGCGCATCCGTATTAAGAAGGGGCAATCGCTCTATGCTTTGGGCGAGCCGCTTGAAGCCGTGTACGGCATTCGTTTCGGCACGCTCAAAACCCATCTGACGCTTGAAGACGGCCGTCACCAGATCACGGGATTCCACCTGCCGGGTGAAATCGTCGGGCTCGATGGCATTGGCGACATGCGCCATGTGTCGGACGCGACTGCGCTGGAAGATACCGAAGTCTGCGTGGTGCGTTACGACGAGCTGCAACAGCTTTCGCGCCGACTGCCTTCGCTGCAGCATCAGTTCCTGCGCATCATGAGCAAGGAAATCTCGCAGGATCACCTGATGCTGCTCACGCTCGGGTCCATGCGCGCAGAAGAACGTCTCGCGGCTTTCCTGCTCAATCTTTCCAAGCGTTCGGCGCAGCGCGGATATTCCTCGACCGAATTCGTACTGCGCATGAGCCGCGAAGAACTGGGCAGCTATCTGGGTCTGAAACTCGAAACGGTCAGCCGCCTGTTTTCGCGCTTTGCCGAAGCGGGCCTCATTCAGATCCGCCAACGCCACGTCAAGCTCATCGACCTGGCCGGCCTGCGCCAGGTGATGAGCGGTCAGGCCGCCTGAGTTACCGTCCATGGCGCCCGCTCACACGAGCGGGTGTTCGTGCGCTTCCAGTTTGCCGATACCTGGCGATACATAGAGCGTCAGCGCGCTCGACAATCCGCACAGCAACCAGAACACAAAGAACGACACGGTGTAGACCGCCTGGGCCGACACCGTGATCTGCTCGCCGAAAAAACGCAGATCGGCAGGGTCTACCACAGCGAAGACCACAAGCTCAGCCAGCGCGGCCGACAGAAATGCCGGCCACAGAATCCACATCAGCAGTCGACGCTTCATCGGGCCTCCGCGGGCATGGCATGCGCGGGCGCCGCAGCCGGCTTCTCGACGACCAAACCGCGCCGCACAACGTTATCGTGAATGACGGCATCCGGATGCGAAGCCGCCAGCCAGATCGTCACGCCACAGCCGATGATGGCGACGAACGGTCCGGCCATCAGGAGCCACGGCCAGGGCTCACGCCACCAGGGGCGTGCGGGTGCTGAAGTTTGCGTTGCGTGCATCGTTGCCTCCTGTTGGAGATGCCGCTCGTGCCACGCTAGCGCGGCACAATGAAGCTTGACGGCTCGCGCAGCACGAGGCTGCCATTGCCGTGATCTGCCTGAATGACGAAATGGATCTTGTGCGAACCAGGCGTTGCGTCGTCAGCGGGTCGACGCACGCGCACCGGCACCAGACGATTGGCGGCAGGCGGCAATTCCAGCGTGGTCGATTCGCCTCGACCGCCTTCCACGTCCAGTTCCGGCATGCCTTCTGCGGTGATGGTCACGCGCAAGGGTTGCTCGGAGGCGTTCATCAACTGCAGGCGGTAAACGTTCTCGATCTTGCCGCCATCCACTTCGCGCGCAAGGGCACCACGATCGCGGATCACATCCACCTTGAGCGGCTGACGCATCATCAGGGCCACGATGAAGCCAATGATGAGCGCGAGCATGATCGCGCTGTAGATCAGCACGCGCGGGCGCAACAGATGCCGGCGCGCCTCTTTCGGGCTGAGCCGATCGTGCATGGCCCGCTCCGATGTATAGCGGATGAGGCCGCGCGGGTAGCGCATCTTGTCCATGACCTGATCGCAGGCGTCGATGCATGCGCCGCAGCCGATGCATTCGTACTGCAACCCCTGCCGGATGTCTATGCCGGTTGGGCACACCTGCACGCAGATGCTGCAGTCGACGCACGAGCCCAGGCCCTGCGCTTCAAAGTCGGCGTTGCGGGAGCGGCTGCCACGCGGTTCGCCCCGCTGCGTGTCGTACGTGACGACATAGGTATCGGGGTCGACCATCACGCTCTGGAAACGCGCGTACGGGCACATGTAGCGACACACCTGCTCGCGCATGAAGCCGGCGTTGCCCCATGTGGCGAAGGCGTAGAACAACATCCAGAACGTTTGCCACGGGCCGAGAGAAAGCGTCCACGTCTCCATGCCGAGATCGCGGATCGGCGTGAAGAAGCCGACGAAGGTGAAGCCCGTCCATAGCGCGATAAGAATCCACGCAGAATGCTTTGCGGCCTTCAGGCGAAACTTGCGCAGGCTCCAACGCTCACCGTCGAGGCGGATGCGGGCAAAGCGGTCACCTTCGACATGCCGCTCGATCCACATGAAGATCTCGGTGTAGACCGTCTGTGGGCAGGCATAACCGCAAAAGAGCCGCCCTGCCACCGCAGTGAACAGGAACAGCCCCAACGCCGACAGCACCAACAGCACCGTCAGGTAAATCACGTCCTGCGGCCATAACACGAGGCCAAACAGGTAGAACTTGCGTGCGCCCAGGTCAAACAGCACGGCTTGTCGACCATTCCACTGCAGCCACGGCAAGCCATAGAAGATGGCCTGAGTGGCCAGCACCAGCCAGACGCGCCAACGCGCAAACGCCCCGGTCACGGCACGCGGATAAATCTTGCGCCGGACCTCATAAAGCATTTGCTCGGTCGGTGCATCATCGGCGCCCGCCGCCGCAACGGCGGGCGTCATGGGGCGCCAGGCTGGTTCTTTGTCGCTCATTGCGCGTGGCTCGTGTTGCTATTGGAGAGGCCCCAGACATAGGCCGCCAGCATGCGGATCTTCTCCGGCGAGAGCAGGTTTTCGTGTGCCGGCATCGTGTTGTCGCGGCCCTTGAGGATGGCCTCGACGATGGTCGCTTCCGAACTGCCGTACAGCCAGACGCGGTCGGTCAGGTTGGGAGCGCCGAGCGCCTGATTGCCCTTGCCCGTTGCCATGTGGCATGCCGCGCAGACCGACTTGAACGTCGGCTCGCCCCGCGCTGCCTTGATCGGGTCATACGACAGGCCCGACAGCGAGCGCACGTAGTTCGCCACGTTGACCGCCTGGTTGCCGTCCACCACCGCGGCCAGCGACGGCATGACACCGTGACGGCCCTTGGTGATCGTGGTCAGGATGGTGTCGGGCTCGCCGCCGTACAGCCAATCGCCGTCGGTCAGATTCGGAAAGCCCTTCGAGCCGCCAGCATCCGAGCCATGGCACTGCGCACAGTTGTTCAGAAACAGGCGCTGGCCAATCTCATGGGCCTGCGGGTCGGCGGCGATCTGCTTGATGTCCATGCCGGCATAGCGCTCGTAGAGCGGTCGCACCTGCGCGTCGGCGGCCGCACGCTGCGAGGCCAGCTCGCCGCGTGTGGAGAAACCCAGCACACCGCCATATGCGCCCAAGCCCGGGTACAGGATCAGGTATCCCAGCGCAAAGATGCACGACAGCAAGAACATCCACATCCACCAGCGCGGCAGCGGATTGTTCAGTTCGCGCAGATCGCCATCCCAAACGTGGCCGGTATCTTCACCGGCGCTCTGCCCGGGTGCCACTTGAATACGCCGCTGGGAGAACAGCAGCCAGATGCACCACACGATGCCGACCAGGGCGATCGCTGCGATGTAATACCCCCAGAACTCCGAAATGAAGTCGCTCATGATTCTGTGTCCTTATTGATGCGGGCGCGACGCGTCTGCGCGCGCACCGGCGACCTCGGCCTCATCGGGCAGCAGGAACGGCAGCATGGCCGATTCCGCATTGGCGGCGCGACGATGCGCGGAGAATGCCCACCACGTGATGCCGACGAACAGCACGAGGAAGACGGCAGTCGCAATTGCACTCAGCATGGCCATGGCTTACTCCTTGGCGGCAACGGTGGCGGGTGCAGCAGCCGGCGCGGCAGCCACATCACGGACGTTGCGCAGTTCAATGCCCAGCCCTTGCAGATAGGCGACCACGGCGTCTTCTTCCGTCTTGCCGACCAGTTGCTCGCGCGCCCCGGCAATCTGCGCATCCGTGTACGGCACACCAAGCTGGCGCAGGACGTGCATCTTCTTTTCGATGTCGCTGTTGTCCAGCGGCGTCTTCGACAGCCACGCATACGACGGCATGTTCGACTCGGGCACCACCTCACGCGGATCGCGCAGGTGAATGCGGTGCCAGTCATCCGAGTAGCGTTGGCCCACGCGCGCCAAGTCCGGACCCGTGCGCTTGGAACCCCACAGGAACGGATGATCGAAGACCGATTCGCCCGCCAGCGAATAGTGGCCGTAGCGTTCGGTTTCAGCGCGCAGCGTACGCACCTGCTGCGAGTGGCAGCCAACGCAGCCTTCGCGAATGTAGATGTCGCGCCCAGCCAGCCGCAGCGGCGAATACGGTGCGATGCCCTTGACCGGCTCAGTGGTCGAATGCTGGAAGAACAGCGGCACGATCTGCACCAGCCCGGCAATGCTGACCACCACCAGCGTCAGCACGATCAGGAAGCCGATGTTCTTTTCGAGCGTCTCGTGCGAGAAAAACTTGTTGGATTGGTTGCTCATGTTCCCCTCCTCACTGTGCCGCGACCATCGGGGTCTGGGCGGGTTGAGGAATCGGCGCATCGATTGCCTTGCTGCCCTGGATGGTCTTGAACACGTTGAACGCCATCAGCAGCATGCCGCCCAGGAAGCACAGGCCGCCCAGCAACCGAATCAGGTAGAACGGGTACGTTGCCTTGACGGCCTCGACAAAGCTGTAGGTGAGCGTGCCGTCGGCCTCGGTGGCACGCCACATCAGGCCTTGCATCACGCCGGCCACCCACATCGCGGCGATGTAGAGCACCACGCCGATGGTCGCCACCCAGAAGTGCACTTCGATCAGGCGTGTGCTGTACATCTTCTGCTGGCCGAACAGGCGCGGGATCATGTAGTACATCGAGCCGATGGTGATCATCGCGACCCAGCCCAGGGCGCCGGAGTGCACGTGGCCGATCGTCCAATCGGTGTAGTGCGACAGCGCGTTGACGGTCTTGATGGACATCATCGAGCCCTCGAACGTCGCCATGCCGTAGAACGACAGCGCCACCACGAGGAACTTCAGGATCGGATCCGTGCGCAGCTTGTGCCAGGCACCCGAGAGGGTCATGATCCCGTTGATCATGCCGCCCCACGACGGCGCCAGCAGGATCAGCGAAAACACCATGCCAAGCGACTGCGCCCAGTCCGGCAACGCGGTGTATTGCAGGTGGTGCGGACCCGCCCACATGTAGGTGAAATTCAGCGCCCAGAAGTGCACGATCGACAGGCGGTACGAATAGATCGGACGCTCTGCCTGCTTGGGCACGAAGTAGTACATCATGCCCAGGAAGCTGGTGGTCAGGAAGAAGCCCACCGCGTTGTGGCCGTACCACCATTGCACCATCGCGTCTTGCACGCCGGCATAAGCCGAGTACGACTTCCACAGCGACACCGGCAGCTCGGCGTTGTTGACGATATGCAGCAGCGCGATGGTGATGATGTAAGCGCCGAAGAACCAGTTGGCCACGTAGATGTGCCGGGTCTTGCGCTTGATGATGGTGCCGAAAAACACGATCGCATAAACCACCCACACCACGGTGATCAGGATGTCGATCGGCCATTCCAGCTCGGCGTATTCCTTCGAACTTGTGTAGCCCAGCGGCAGCGTGATGGCAGCCGCCACAATCACGGCCTGCCAGCCCCAAAAAGTGAATGCAGCCAGCGTGTCGGAAAGCAGACGCACCTGGCACGTGCGCTGAACGATGTAGTAAGACGTCGCAAACAGCGCGCTGCCGCCGAACGCAAAGATGACGGCGTTCGTGTGCAGAGGACGCAGCCGGCCGTAGGTCAACCACGGCACCCCGAAATTCAATTGCGGCCAGATCAACTGGGCCGCGATCAGCGCACCGACCGCCATACCGACGATGCCCCAGACGATCGTCATGATCGAGAACTGGCGGACAACGCGGTAGTTGAAGGTCTGGGTGGGCTGCAACGCGCTGGACGATTGCATGCTTGCTCCCCAAGATAGTTGGTGTGATGTGGTCATGTTAAGAACCAGGCCGCTGGAGGGCCTTGACGTGCATCAAGGCAACCCGGCCAATGTGGTTAAGCAGTTCCGTTGTGCGACACTGCGTCGCGTGTGGGGGTATCGGGGTCCAACAGAATCGATTCGGCGGGCGCCTTGAGATCGTCGTACTGCCCGGAGCCGACGGCCCACCAGAGCGCGCCCACGATCGCCACCACGAGCATCAGCGACAGTGGAATCAGCAGAAACAGCGTTTCCATGGCCTCTCCTTCTAAGTCGCGCGCGAAAGGCGCCATGCGTTGAGCGCCACCAGCAGCGATGACACCGACATACCGATGCCCGCCGCCAACGGAGACAGCCACCCGAGCGTGGCCAGCGGAATGCTGATCGCGTTGTAAGCGAAGGCCCAGCCGAGGTTCTGGCGCACCACCCGCAATGCGCGGTGACCAATCGACACGGCTTCGCTGATGGCGAGCAGCCGGGGCTCTGTGAGAATGGCGTCCGCGCCGGCCTGGGCCAGTGGCGCACCGGATCCGATGGCGATGGAGACCTGCGCCTGCGCAAGCAGCGGCGCGTCGTTGATGCCGTCACCCACTGCCAGCACGCGGGCGCCGTTTGCCTGGAGCTTGCGCACGTAGGCGCGTTTGTCTTCCGGGCTTGCGCCGCCGACGGCGTGGTCGATGCCGAGTCGGTTGGCCCACCAATGCACGGTCTCAGGCGCATCACCGGAAACGAGATGCAAGCACAAGCCCTGTGCACGAAGTGCACTCAGGCAGGCGGGCGCATCGGCACGCGGCGTATCGGCCAGCGTGAAGCGCGCGAGCGGCTCGCCATTGCGCCCGAGCCAGACCGAGGTGCATGCAGCCGCGGGCGGCACCTCCTCCATTGGCGTTTCCGTGGTGTAGCGGATGGAAGTGACCGCGTGATTGGCGTATTGCCTCGCCGCGAACGACTGCGTGCCCAACCGCATCAATTGGTGACCGGTCATGGCATACACGCCCTGCCCCGGTACGTTGGTCACCAACTCCAAGACGGGCAACGGCATTGCATCTGATGCGGCGGCGCGCAGCGACTGGGCGATCGGATGGTTCTCGGATTGCTCCATCGCGCAAGCCAATGCGAGGCAGTCCTCTGCATCGAGGTCGGAGAAGGTCTCAATGCTCAGCAAGCGCAAGCGCCCCTCCGTGAGCGTGCCGGTCTTGTCGAGCAGCACGTCCGTAGCGGCCGCCAGGCTCTCGATGGCGTGACCGCGCGTGACCAGCACACCGCGCCGTGCCAGCGCGCCACTGGCAGCAGCCAGCGCAGACGGCGTGGCCAGCGACAGCGCGCATGGACAACTCACCACCAGCACCGCCACCGTGACGGCAAACATGCGTGTCGGGTCGATCCACCACCACGCAATCGCAGTCAGCAAGGCCCAGCCAAGCAGCACAGCCACGAATCGCCCGGCCACACGATCGGCGAGTTCCGCCATGCGCGGCTTGTCGGTCAAGGCGCGTTCAAGCAGATCGACGATGGCGGCAAGGCGCGTCTGGGTGCCCACGCGGTTCACACGCACGCGAATGGCGCTGACAACGTTGTAACTGCCTGCGAGCACGATCGCGCCCACGTCGCGCGGACGCGGCACGCTTTCGCCGGAGAGAAGCGATTCGTCGATCTCGGTGGTGCCGTGTTCGATGATGCCGTCTGCAGGCAGGACTTCACCGGCGCGCACCTCCACGCAATCGCCTGGCCGCAAGGTCGCGACAGGGATGGTTTCCAGCGCACCGCTTTCGGCATCGATGCGCCGGCAGGTGGCCGGCAACTGACGCACCAACGCCTCGGCGCCCGACGCTGCGCTTTGCCGCGCACGCAGCTCCAGATAGCGCGCCGCCAGCAGGAAAGCGACGAACATCGTCACCGAATCGAAATATGTTTCACCATGACCGCGCACGGTGGCGACTACGCTCGCAACGAATGCTGCGCCAATGCCCAGCGCCACGGGCACGTCCATGCCGACGTGCGCATGCCGTACCTGCCGCCACGCGTTGATGAAAATGGGCCGTGCAGAGATCAACACCACCGGCACCGTCAGCAACAGGCTCGCCCATTGCATCAGGCGCGTCTGGCTCACGGGGATGTCGCCGCCGTGCAGGTACACCGGCCATGCGTACATCATCACTTGCATCATGCCGAGCATGGCCAATCCCAGGCGGATCAGCAGGCTGCGCCGTTCCCGCGCCTCGGCAGTGCGGCGGGCGGACGGCTGATCGGGCCAGGCTTCATATCCGACGTCGGCAATGGCGGCAAATACCGCGGACAGCCGCATCGCTCCCGCATCTGCGACGATGCGCGCGCGCTCCGTGGCGTAATTGACGGTGGCCTCGCGGATGCCGGGCACTTGCGAAAGCGCGCGCTCGATCAGCCACACGCACGCAGCGCAACGCATGCCGCTGATGGCAAGCGAGAGTTCTTCTGCGCCGTCAGCACGCTTGCGTACGAAGCGCTCGCGCATGACGGGTAAGTCGTAGGTCGCCCAAACCGCTTCAGCTTCGGTGCGGCGGTCCCCTTCGATGGGTTTGGCAAAGGCGATTGGGCCGTCATAGACGTGACCCATGCCGGAGGCGTGCAGCGTTTGCGCGACTGCCTGGCAGCCGGCACAGCAAAATTCTCGGGATATGCCGCCAATATCCGCGTAGACGGCGGTGGCGCCATCGAGCGGCGATGCGCAGTGATAGCAGGTGGCGTGCGACGCGCCTGCCCCGCTCGGGCCAATAGGCGAGCCTGAGCCGGCAACCGGCGCAGTTGGATGCGCGGCTGGGTGGATGGGGGCGAATGTCGTCGTCATTATGAGGACGATGCTAGCCAGCATCCCATCGCCCGCCCTTGACCCGCGTCAAGCGACCGGCAATAAGAACACACGCGACATGCGACCCTCAGCGCACTCGCAGCAGCCTGCCTTTCCCATAAAAACACAGGCCGCCTATAGTGAAGAGCTGCACCAGCCAACAGGAGGGCGCGACATGGCAACCGAATTCAGCCTGTACAACATCCACTGCGAATGGGGCGAGCACGGGGCGTCCGCGCTGGCACCGCATTGCGACGCCGTCATCGTGGTGGACGTGCTCTCTTTCTGCACCTGTGTGGATGTGGCCGTAGCGCGCGGGGCACGTATCTATCCGTACCCATGGCGCGACGCCAGCGCCGAGACCTTCGCACGCCGCGCCGGCGCCATGCTGGCGGGCTGCAACCGCGGCCAGGCAGGCTATACGCTCTCGCCGGCATCGCTGCGGGAATTGCCGATGGGCAGCAGCCTCGTCCTGCCGTCGCCGAATGGCGCAACGCTGGCACTGGCCACCGGATCGACACCGACCTTTGCGGGTTGCCTGCGCAACGCGCGCGCCGTCGCAGAAGCCGCTTCGCGGCTGGGCCGGCGCGTGGCCGTGGTGGCCTCAGGAGAACGCTGGGCCGACGGCAGCCTGCGCCCGGCACTGGAAGACTGGCTCGCGGCCGGCGCGATCGTGCATCACCTGTCGGAAACCGTGGCGGGGTTCCTGCCGCAAGCCCTGTCGCCCGAAGCACTCGCTGCCCGAGCGATCTATCGAGAGGCGTCGCAGACCGGCATGATGAAAGCGTGGCTGCTCGATTCTGTGTCGGGCCGCGAGCTGTGCGAACGCGGCTTCAGCGAAGACGTGACCCTGGCGTCGCAAACCGATGTAAGCAATGTCGCGCCCATGCTGGTGGAAGGCGCGTTCCGCAACGTCAACCGCAAGACCGAGCGCTTGCCGCAGGACTTCTTTGGCGCAACCCTGCGGACATCGCAGGCACCGCCGTCGCACCGCAACCCGCCGCCGACGTCACACTGAGCCCCGGAGGCGCGGCGCCGGGCGAAATCAGGTCAGCGACGTATCCACCTCGCGGCGAGGTGCCTCGAGGTACTCGCGCGACTGCATCTCGACGATGCGGGACACGGTGCGCTGGAATTCGTTGGCCATCTGGCCTTCGGTGTACAGCTCGTCTGCCGGCACCTCCGCCGACATCAGCAGCTTGACCTTGTGGTCGTAGAACACGTCGATCAGCCATGTGAAGCGGCGCGCTTCGGACGCCATGCGCGGCGTCATCTTCGGCACATCGGCCAGGATGACGGTGTGAAAGCGCGAGGCGATTTCCAGGTAATCGTTCTGTGAGCGCGGCCCCCCGCACAGCGTGGCAAAGTCAAACCACACCACACCGCCGGCCTTACGGGCTGCCCGAATCTCACGATGCTCGATGCGCAGCACCGGCGACTCGTCCGGCACGCCGGCCACCGCCGTAAATGCATCGCGCAACGCCGAGTTGGCCTTCGCGCCCAGCGGCGTGTAGTAGGCCTGCACCTGCTCCATCGCACGCTTGCGGTAATCGACGCCCGCGTCGACGTTGAGGACGTCGAGCTTCTCCTGCAGCAGCGCAATGGCCGGCAGCACGCGCTCGCGGTGCAAGCCGTCCGGATACAGCAAGTCGGGCCGATAGTTGGACGTCATCACAAACTGCACGCCGTTGGCAAAGAGCTGATCGAGCAAGCGGTGCAGGATCATTGCGTCGGCAACATCGCTGACGTGGAATTCGTCAAAGCAGATCAGGCGGTAGCGCTTGGCGATGCGTCGGGCCAGTTCGTCCAGCGGATCGGCACGCCCGCGCAGCTCTTCCAACTGGCGATGCACTTCGCGCATGAACTCGTGAAAGTGCAGACGCGTCTTGCGCACCAGCGGCACGCAGCTATAGAACGCATCCATCAAGAACGACTTGCCGCGCCCCACCCCGCCCCACATGTAGACGCCACGCGGCAAATCGGGGCGCACGAGCATCTTGCGAAGTGCATTCGAACGACGGGCCTTGTAGGTGACCCATTCGTCGTAGCATCGCTGCAGGCGGTCGACGGCGCGTTGCTGCGCTTCGTCAGGCTGATAGCCACGCGCCTTCAGTTCCTGTAGGTAGGTTTCCTGGACGTTCATCTGCTTGATGTGCTTGGGGCACCGTTTGCGGGCCCAAATGGACCAATGCCCGGCAATCTTGTGGATTCACCGGGCATCGTGCTTGCCTTGCGGCTTGCGATTTACATATTGAGCTGACGCTTGTCGACGGCCAACGCAGCTTCGCGCATCACTTCCGACATCGACGGGTGCGGGTGGCAGATACGGCCGATGTCTTCGGCTGCAGCCTTGAACTCCATCGCCACCACGGCTTCGGCAACCAGGTCCGAGGCGTTGGCTGCGACGATGTGCACGCCCAGGATTTCATCGGTCTTCGCATCGGCGATGACCTTCACGAAACCGTCGGATGCACCCATGCCCAGCGCACGGCCGTTGGCCAGGAACGGGAACTGGCCAGCCTTGATCTCGCGGCCTTCAGCCTTGAGTTGCTGCTCCGTCTTGCCCACCCATGCGATTTCCGGATAGGTGTAAATGACCCACGGAATGCAGTTGTAGTCGATGTGCGGCTTCTGGCCGACGATGCGCTCGGCCACGGCCACGCCTTCGTCTTCTGCCTTGTGCGCCAGCATCGGGCCGCGCACCACGTCACCGATCGCCCACAGGTTCGGCAGCTTGGTCGCGCAGTGCTCGTCCACTTCGATAAAGCCACGCTGATCCGCCGCCAGGCCGATCGCTTCCAGGCCCAGGTTGTCGGTGTTCGGCACGCGGCCGATCGACACGATCAGCTTGTCGCACTCCAGCACTTGCGCAGCGCCGGCAGCATCGGTGTAGTTGACCTTCACGCCCTTGGCAGACGATTCGATCTCGCCGACCTTCACGCCGACGTTGATCTTCAGGCCCTGCTTGGTCAGCAGCTTGTTGGCTTCCTTGGCAACCGATTCGTCAGCCGCACCGAGGAAGCTCGGCAGCGCTTCGAGGATCGTCACTTCTGCACCCAGACGGCGCCACACCGAACCCAGCTCCAGGCCGATCACGCCAGCGCCGATCACGCCCAGCTTCTTCGGCACTTCGGCAAACTTCAGTGCGCCTTCGTTGTCAGCAATGGTCACGTTGTCGACCTTCACGCCCGGCAGATGGCGAGCCTTCGAGCCCGTGGCGATGATCACGTGCTTGGCGGTCACGACTTCCGTGCCGGCCTTGCCTGCGATCTCGACCTGATAGCCGGCGTCGGTCTTGCCGACGAACTTGCCGTGGCCCTTGAGCAGCGTCACCTTGTTCTTGCGGAACAGGAACTCGATGCCCTTCGTCATCTTGCCGACGATGTCGTCCTTGCGCTTGAGCATCTTGGCCACGTCGACCTTGACGCCATCCACCGTGATGCCGTGGTCGGCCAGGTGGTGGTTCACGTTCTCGAACTCTTCCGACGAAGCCAGCAGCGCCTTCGACGGAATGCAGCCGACGTTCAGGCAGGTACCGCCCAGGCGGGGCTCGCCCTTCGGATCGTCGTAGGGGTTGTCTTCGCAGCAGGCCACGTTCAGGCCCAGCTGACCAGCGCGGATGGCGGCGATGTAACCGCCGGGGCCGGCGCCGATCACCAGCACGTCAAATTCTTTGCTCATGGAGAAATCCTTTAGTCCGTCGTTCCCGCTCAGGCAGGAACGACAACAGTCGGTTTAAACCTGTTCACGGTCCGTAGCGAGCGGCCCGAAGTTGGCCTGACGAATTTGCCAGAATCGGCAGCCGTACATGGGTACGGCCAACATCGCAAGGCCAAGACCGGAGCGCGCAGCAGGACCGTCGGCAGGTTTACAGATCCAGCAGCAGGCGGGCCGGGTCTTCCAGCGCTTCCTTCATCGCCACCAGGCCCAGCACGGCTTCGCGGCCGTCGATGATGCGGTGGTCGTAAGACATGGCCAGGTAGTTCATCGGGCGAACCACGACTTGGCCGTTTTCCACCACGGCGCGATCCTTGGTAGCGTGCACGCCCAGGATGGCCGATTGCGGCGGGTTGATGATCGGGGTCGACAGCATCGAGCCGAACGTGCCGCCGTTCGAGATCGAGAACGTGCCGCCGGTCAGGTCGTCCAGCGTCAGCTTGCCGTCCTTGGCCTTTTGGCCGAATTCAGCAATCTTCTTCTCGATATCGGCCAGGCTCATCTGGTCGGCATTGCGCAGGATGGGCACCACCAGGCCGCGCGGCGAGCCGACAGCGATACCGATGTCGAAGTAGCCGTGGTAGACGATGTCGTTGCCGTCAACCGACGCGTTGATGACCGGGTACTTCTTCAGCGCGTGGACAGCCGCCTTCACGAAGAACGACATGAAGCCCAGCTTCACGCCGTGGGTCTTCTCGAACTGGTCCTTGAACTTGGCGCGCAAGTCCATCACCGGCTTCATGTTGACTTCGTTGAAGGTGGTGAGGATGGCGTTCGTCGATTGCGACTGCACCAGGCGCTCGGCGATACGGGCACGCAGGCGGCTCATCGGCACGCGCTCTTCCGGACGGTCGCCCAGGGCGGCGAAGTCCACCGGTGCAGCCACTTGCTGCAGCGCAGGACGTGCGGCTTGCGGAGCGGCAGCAGCAGCCGGCTTGGCGCCACCAGCCACGGCACCCAGCACGTCGCCCTTGGTGATGCGACCATCGCGGCCCGTGCCGGCCACTTGGCCAGCCGACAGGTTGTTCTCAGCCATCAGCTTGGCGGCCGACGGCATCGCCACGCCACCTGCTGCAGCGGCGGCCGGAGCGGCAGCAGCCAGTGCCGGCGCCGGAGCAGCAGCTGCGGGAGCCGGCGCAGCAGCTGCCGGAGCAGCGGCGCCTGCCTTGCCTTCGGTGTCGATCTTGGCCAGCAGCTGTTCCGACGTCACGGTTGCGCCGTCCGCCACCAGCACTTCAGCCAGCACGCCAGCCGACGGGGCCGGCACTTCCAGCACGACCTTGTCGGTCTCGACTTCGATCAGGATTTCATCCTGGGCCACGGCTTCACCCGGCTTCTTCTTCCAGGAGATCAGCGTGCCTTCTTCAACGGACTCGGAAAACTGCGGGACCTTGACTTCAACGATAGCCATTTCGGTGCTTCCTTGGATTCATGTGCGCGTGCTCCTCTTGTGCGGGAGCCGCGCTAATTCGATATACGGTGGAATTCGGTAGCGGAGATGCGTCAAGGCGACAGCCGAAGCTGCCGCCCTGGTGCAGAGGTCGCTTACTTGTTCAGCACGAAGCCCTTGAGCTTGCCAAACGCGGCATCGATCAGCGCCTTCTGCTGCTCGTTGTGCTTCGCGTAGTAGCCCACGGCCGGCGATGCCGATGCCGGGCGGCCTGCGTAGCCCAGCTTCTGACCCTCGGTCATGTTCTCCAGGATGTAGTGCTGCACGAAGAACCAGGCGCCCTGGTTCTGCGGCTCGTCCTGGCACCACACCACTTCAGCGAGGTTCGGATACTTCTTCAGCTCGGCTGCGAACGCCTTGTGCGGGAACGGATAGAGCTGTTCCACGCGGATGATGGCCGTGTCGGTCAGGCCGCGTTCCTTGCGAGCGTTGACCAGGTCGTAGTAGACCTTGCCCGAGCAGGCCACGACGCGCTTGACCTTCGCGGCGTTCAGATCTTCGGCCGTATCGGCGATCACGGTCTCGAAATGGCCCTTGGCCAGATCCGACAGCGGCGACACAGCGTCCTTGCTGCGCAGCAGCGACTTCGGCGTCAGGATGATCAGCGGCTTGCGGAACATCCGGATCATCTGGCGACGCAGCAGGTGGAAGATCTGCGCCGGCGTGGTCGGCTGCACCACTTGCATATTGTGGTCTGCGCAGAGCTGCAGGTAGCGCTCCAGGCGGGCCGAGCTGTGCTCCGGACCTTGGCCTTCGTAGCCGTGCGGCAGCATCAGCGTGAGACCCGAGGCGCGGCCCCACTTCACTTCGCCCGAAGAGATGAACTGGTCGATCACGACCTGCGCACCGTTGGCAAAGTCGCCGAACTGGGCTTCCCAGATCACCAGGGTGTTCGGCTCAGCCGACGAGTAGCCGTACTCAAAGCCCATCACGGCTTCTTCCGACAGCACCGAGTCGATCACCGTGAAGGGCGCTTGGCTTTCCGACACGTTCTGCAGCGGGACGTAGCTGCCGGCATCCCAACGCTCGCGGTTCTGGTCGTGCAGCACGGCGTGGCGGTGCGTGAACGTACCGCGGCCTGCGTCCTGGCCGGTAATGCGCACCGGGTAACCCGATGCCACCAGCGATGCGAAGGCCAGGTGCTCGCCCATGCCCCAGTCCAGCGGCAGCTCGCCCTTGCCCATCTTGGCGCGGTTGTTGACGACGTTCTCAACCAGCGGGTGCAGCTTGAAGTGATCGGGGATGGCGGTGATGCGCTCGGCCAGACGCTTCAGTTCGGCCATCGGCACGGCCGTGTCGGCCGAATCCGTCCACTTGCGGTTCAGGAACGGCAGCCAATCCACCGCAAACTTGTTCTTGAAGTTCGACAGCACCGGGTCGACCGTGTGCTTGCCCGCGTCCATCGCGGCGCGGAATTCCTGCACCAGGGCGTCCGGCTCTTCGGCCTTCAGCGTGTTTTGCGTGACCAGCTTGTCGGCGTAGAGCTTGCGCGTGCCGGGGTGCGTGCCGATCTTCTTGTACATCAGCGGCTGCGTCATCGCCGGCGTGTCTTGCTCGTTGTGGCCGAGCTTACGGAAGCAGATGATGTCGACCGCGATGTCCTTCTGGAACTCGGTACGGAAGTCCACGGCCAGTTGCATGGCCAGCACGACGGCTTCCGGATCGTCGCCGTTCACGTGCAGGACCGGCGCTTCGATCATCTTGACCACGTCGGTACAGTACAGCGTCGAGCGCGAGTCGCGCGGGTCCGATGTCGTGAAACCGATCTGGTTGTTGATGACGATGTGGATCGTGCCGCCCGTGCCGTAACCACGCGTTTGCGCAAGGTTCAGCGTTTCCATCACGACGCCCTGGCCTGCGAAGGCCGCATCGCCGTGCACCTGCACAGCCAGCACCTGCGCGCCGTGCTTGTCGCCGCGACGTTCCTGACGTGCCTTGACCGAGCCTTCCACGACCGGGTTGACGATTTCCAGGTGCGACGGGTTGAACGCCAGCGACAGGTGGACGGGGCCGCCCGGGGTCGTCACGTCGCTCGAGAAGCCCTTGTGGTACTTCACGTCGCCTGCCGGCAGGTCGTCCACGTGCTTGCCTTCGAATTCAGCAAACAGGTCAGCCGGCATCTTGCCCAGCGTGTTCACCAGCACGTTCAGACGGCCGCGGTGCGCCATGCCGATCACGATTTCCTGCACGCCCTTGGCGCCGGCGTGCTGGATCAGTTCGTCCATCGCCGCGATGAAGCTTTCGCCGCCTTCCAGCGAGAAACGCTTCTGACCGACGTACTTCGTATGCAGGAAACGCTCGAGGCCTTCAGCGGCCGTCAGGCGTTCGAGGATGTGCTTCTTCTTTTCAGCCGAGAACGTCGGCTTGGAACGAATGGTTTCCAGGCGCTCTTGCCACCAGCGCTTTTGTGCCTGGTCGCTGATGTACATGAATTCCGCGCCGATCGAACCGCAGTACGTTTCGCGCAGGTTGTTGAGCAGCTCGCGCAGGCTCATCGATTCCTTGCCGAAATACGTATTGCTGGCGTTGAAAACGATGTCCTGATCGGCTTCGGTGAAACCGTAGAAAGCCGGGTCCAGATCCGGAACCGGCGGGCGCTCCTGACGCTTGAGCGGGTCAAGATCGGCCCAACGCAGGCCCACATTGCGGTAGGCAGCCACCAGCTGCGTCGCCGCCACGCGCTTGCGACCCATATCGGAATCGGCAGACGCGACGATCGTGCGGATCGGGCCATGCTTGGCGCGCTCGGCGAACGAGGTGACGATGGGGGCGTGGGGGATATCCCGGGCGTTGGAACCGTCGACGGCGGGGACGTTCTGCAGCGCATCGAAGTACGCGCGCAGTGCCTCGCTAACGGACGTGGGATCTTGAAGATACGCTTCGTACTGATCTTCAACGTAGGCGGCGTTACCGCCGGACAGGTACGAAGTGTCCAGGTACTGCTTATACAGCTCTGTCATGGGGCGCTCACTTTTCTCCGGGTCTGCCGGAGTTCAGCGGGTTCATCAACCTTCCGCGACACGGCTTGACCGGTTAGCGGATCGCAAACTAAATCGCCTGAAATCACCTGGTCGGACCGGATCGCGCATGGCAGAAAGGAGGTACCGAGACAGCTTTTACAGACAAGTTGTGCGGGAAGGACCTAAGTCTTCACGGAGGGGAAGCATAGCATGTTTATAAGCAATATTCTGATTCTTTGACGTGACAAACGACCCTTGTTATGCCACGTCAAAGCCATGCTTTCATCACATTCAGGCGGGCGAGATACGGTCCACCCAATCGGTGATGAGGCCGTCCAGCCCCGCATTCCAGAGCAGGTGCGCGCGATCGAGATCGTTGACGGTATAGCAGCAGACGCGAAAGCCGGCAGCGTGTGCCTCGTCAATGATTTCGGGCGTCAGTTCGCGATGGTTGGCGTCGAGCGCAACACAATCCAATGCGCGCAGGCGGTCGAGCCAATCGGCCGGCAACTTGTCGAGCAGCAGCGCGCGTGGCAATTCCGGTACAGCTTCGCGCGCCGCAGCCAGCGCATCTTCGGAAAATGACGACAGCAGCGGCGGCACGTCGGCGCCGGCCCACAGCGTGCGGGCGTCCAGCGCGACCGCCGCGCCGGTGCGCCACTCCGCGCCCGGCACCGGTTTGATCTCGATATTGGCGAGGAAACCGTTGGCGCGCAGGTAGCGCGCGATGGCCGCCAGCGTGGGCACGGGCTCGCCGGCGTAGGCCGGGCTGTGCCAGCTGCCCGCATCGAGTTGCGCGATCTGACCGAGCGCGAGCGCATCGAGACGGCCGACGCCGTTCGTGGTGCGATCCAGCGTGGCGTCGTGCAACAGGACCGATGCACCGTCACCGGACAGCTTCACGTCGAACTCGAACATGCGGTAGCCGAAGGACGCGCCATGGCGGAACGCCGCGAGCGTGTTCTCGGGCGCCAGCTTGCCCGCGCCGCGGTGCGCGATGGCACGCGGATACGGCCAGGCCGGCAAGGCGCACACGCCGGTCATGCCAGGGCCTCGATGCGGCGCGTGGTTTGCGGATCGAACCAGTGCAGGTGCTCCGCCGAGGCGGTGATCGGCAGCTTGTCACCAGCCTTGACGCTGGCGTGCGGCTCAAGACGAACCACGACCGGATGACCGGCCAGCGTGCCGTACGCAAACGCGTCCGCGCCGAGTGCTTCGACCACGCGTACGTCGATCAAGGCGATGGCCTGATCGGCCGAGCATGGTTCGATGTGTTCGGGGCGCAAACCCATCAGCGCGCGCTCAGGCAGGTGCAGCCCCATCGGCAAGTGGCCGAGCGTGGCGGCCGCATCGCCCTGCTTCGCGCCATCCACCCGGATCTGCGTGTCGCCACCGGCGTTGCGCGACACGGGCACGAGGTTCATCGGCGGCGAGCCGATGAAACCGGCCACGAACGTGCTGGCCGGACGCGAGTACACCTCAAGCGGTGTGCCGATCTGCTCGACCCGGCCACCGTTGAGCACCATCATGCGATCGGCCAGCGTCATCGCCTCGACCTGATCGTGCGTGACATACAGGCTGGTCGTGCGCAAACGGCGATGCAGATCCTTCAACTCCAGGCGCATCTGCACGCGCAGCTTGGCGTCAAGGTTGGAGAGCGGTTCGTCGAACAGGAACACGGCCGGCTCACGCACGATCGCGCGGCCCATGGCCACACGCTGGCGTTGCCCGCCCGACAGCTGGCGCGGCTTGCGATCCAGCAGCTTGCCGAGTTCGAGAATGCCCGCGGCCTGCTCCACACGCGCTTGAATATCGGCCTTGCGCAAACCGCGAATCTTCAGGCCGTAGGCCATGTTGTCGAACACGCTCATGTGCGGATACAGCGCGTAGTTCTGGAACACCATCGCGATATCGCGCTCGGCCGGTTCGAGGTCGTTGACGACGCGGTCGCCAATCCAGACTTCGCCGCCGGTGATGGGCTCGAGGCCCGCCACCATGCGCAGCAGCGTGGACTTGCCGCAGCCCGAGGGGCCGACGATGACGATGAACTCCCCGTCGCCGATTTCCATGTCGATGCCGTGCACGACCTGGAGGTGGGCGTAGTGCTTCTGGACGTTGCGTAGCGAAAGTTTTGCCATCTTGCTTCTTTTACTTTTCGGTTTCGACGAGGCCCTTCACGAACCACCGCTGCATGCCGATCACGATTGCCGCGGGCGGCAGCATGGCCAGCATCACGGTGGCCATCAGCAGGTTCCAGTCGGTGGCGGAATCGCCGGAGCGCGAGATCATTTGCGTCACGCCCAGCACGATGGGGGTCATGTTCTTTTCCGTCGTGATCAGCAACGGCCAGAGGTACTGGTTCCAACCATAGATGAACTGGATCACGAACAGTGCCGCGATGCTGGTGCGCGAAAGCGGCAGCACCACATCCCAGAAGAACTTGAGCGGCCCCGCGCCATCGATGCGCGCTGCTTCCGCCAGTTCATCGGGAATCGTCAGGAAGAACTGCCGGAACAGGAACGTTGCCGTGGCCGACGCGATGATCGGAATCGTCAGGCCCGCATAGCTGTTCAGCATGCCAAGATCCGACACGACCTTGTACGTGGGCAGGATCCGCACTTCCACCGGCAGCATCAGCGTGACGAAGATGAGCCAGAAGAACGTCTTGCGCAGCGGGAACTTGAAATAGACGATCGCGAAGGCCGAGATGATGGAGATCGCGATCTTCCCGAGCGAGATGCCCAGCGCCATGATCAGGCTGTTCATGAGCATGGTGCCGACAGGCGTGGCCGAGTTGCCCATGCCCGACGTGAGCACCGTGCGGTAGTTTTCGATGAGGTGCGGACCGGGGATCAGCGTCATGGGCGCCTGCAGCACGTCTTCGGCCGTCAACGACGACGCGACGAACACGACGTACACCGGAAACGCCACGACGATCACACCGAGAATCAGCACGACGTGGGTGAGGAAGTCCAGGAACGGACGGCGTTCAATCATGGTGCGTCTGCCCTCCTTTCAGTATTGGACTTTGCGTTCGACGTAGCGGAACTGAATGATCGTCAGCACGATCACCAGGCCCATGAGGATCACCGACTGCGCCGCCGATCCACCGATATCGAGACCGCGCACGCCGTCTTGGTAGACCTTGAACACGAGCGTCTCCGTCGCTTTGAACGGCCCGCCCTGCGTGACCGAATCGATGATGGCGAAGGTATCGAAGAACGCGTACACGACGTTCACCACCATCAGGAAAAACGTGGTGGGCGACAGCAGCGGGAACACGATCGACCAGAAGCGCTTCCACGGCCCGGCGCCGTCAATGGCCGCCGCTTCGATCAGCGACTTCGGAATGCTTTGCAGCCCCGCGAGGAAGAAGAGGAAGTTGTAGCTGATCTGTTTCCAGGCCGCGATGATGACCACCAGCGTCAGCGCCTGCCCGCCGTTGAGCACGAAGTTCCAGTCCACGCCCAACTTGCGGATCACGAACGAGACGATGCCCAGCGAGGGGTTGAAGAGGAAGCTCCACAGCACGCCTGCCACGGCCGGCGCAATGGCGTACGGCCAGATCAGCAGGGTCTTGTAGAACGTGGCGCCACGCAGCGCGCGATCGGCAAAGTACGCCAGCGCCAACGAAGTGCCGAGGCCAACCAAGGCGACGCCAATGGCGAATACCGCGGTGGTCTTGAACGAGCCGAGATAGGTCGGATCGGCAAAGAGGTCGTGAAAGTTCTCCAGACCCACGAATTCGAGGTTGATGCCGAAAGCATCCTGGCGCAGCAGCGACTGATACAGCGCCTGCCCCGCCGGCCAGAAGAAGAACACCAGAGTGATGACGATCTGCGGGGCCACCAGCACATACGGCAGCCAGCGCGATCGGAAAACGACGCGTTTTTCCATGCGACATTCCAAAAACGCACCGCCGGCCGGTGCAAGCGCACGAGGCCGGCGGTTTAGACGAGCGCTGAATCGGCGCTTATTCCTTGACGGTCTTTTCGAAGCGGACGAGCAGCTCGTTGCCGCGTGACACAGCCGTGTCCAGCGCTTCCTTCGGCGCCTTCTTGCCGGCCCAGACGGATTCCAGCTCTTCGTCGATCACCTGGCGAATCTGCGGGAAGTTGCCCAGACGGATGCCGCGCGACTTGTCGGTCGTCTTGACGATCATCTGCTTGACGGCCACGTCGGCGCCCGGGTTCTTCTCATAGAAACCGGACTTCTTCGTCAGCTCATACGCTTCCAGCGTCACGGGCAGATAACCCGTCGACTGGTGCCAGTCGGCCTGCACTTCCGGACGGGACAGGAACGTAAAGAACTTCGCTACGCCCTTGTATTCCTCAGCCTTGTGACCGCCCATCACCCACAGCGAAGCGCCGCCGATGATCGTGTTCTGCGGGGCACCCGCCACACCGGCTTCGTACGGCAGCGGCGCGGGGCTGAAACTGAACTTGGCGTTCTTGCGGATGTTCGCCAGCGCTGCCGACGAACCCGTGTGCATGGCGCACTCGCCGGCGATGAACTTCGCCTTCGGCTCGTCCTTGCGGCCGGCGTAGGTGAAGTAGCCCTTCTTCTGCATGTCGAGCAGATTCTCGATGTGCTTGATCTGCACCGGACCGTTGAAGTTCAGGCGAGCCTTGGCACCGCCAAAGCCGTTGTTCTCGGTAGCGAACGACACGTTGTGCCACGCCGAGAAGCTCTCCAGATGCACCCACGACTGCCAGTCGGTCGTGTAGCCGCAGGCCACGCCCGCCGCCTTCAGCTTGGCCGCGTCGACAGCCACTTCCTGCCACGTTGCGGGCGGCTTGTTCGGGTCAAGGCCGGCCTTCTTGAAGGCGTCCTTGTTGTAATACATGATCGTCGTCGAGCTGTTGAACGGGAACGACAGCATCTCGCCCTTGTTCGACGTGTAATAACCCGCCACGGCCGGCACGTAGGCCTTCGGGTCAAACTTCTCGCCGGCGTCCTTCATGATCTTGGCGACCGGCACGATGGCGCCCTTGGCGTTCATCATCGTCGCGGTACCGACCTCGAACACCTGCAGGATGGCCGGTGCATTGCCGGCGCGGAAGGCCGCGATGCCCGCAGCCAGTGATTCATCGTACTGGCCCTTGTAGACCGGCACGATCTTGTAGTCGGACTGGCTGGCGTTGAACTTGGTGGCGATCTCGTTCACCTTGTCGTTCAAGGCGCCTTCCATCGAATGCCACCACTGGATTTCCGTCACTGCGTACGCGCCCTGCGCAAACGTACACGCGGCCAGGACTGCTGCGGCCCCCGCAATCTTCTTGATCGACATCATTTCTCCTTGTTTCGACCCGGCGGGCTCCCTCGCTCCGCCCACGGCGCGCCGACTGTAAATGCACGGTCGGTCATTTTTATGACAGCGGGATGTTACTTGCCTTTCTGTCACAAAGAAATCGGGAAATCCCTCCAAGGTTTGGCTTGCAACGGCCGTTAGAATGGATTGAAGACACTCTCTATTGCACCCGCAGCATGCTCGCCCCACCCGCCACTCCTGCCGCTCCGGACTCGCCTGAAACCACGCCGGTCATCGCCGAACGACGTGTTCCACTGCCCCTGCATCAACTCCCGGATGATGCACTGCGCAATATCACCGGCGTCTTCACCGACGTGGATGGAACCCTCACCACGCGGGGGAAGCTTCCCGCGCAGACGTACTCCGCGCTGGAGCGCCTGCATCGCGCCGGCATCAAGGTCGTGCCGGTCACGGGCCGGTCAATTGCCTGGTGCGAAGTCATTGCGCGGCTGTGGCCCGTCGATGCCGTGATCGGCGAAAACGGCGCGTTTGCCATGCGCGTCGATTCGCGCGGGCATCTGGCGACCGATTTTGTCGACGACGCCCAAACACGCGCACGCAATCTGGAGCGCATTCGTGAAGTGGGTGCGGAGATCCGGCGCGCAGTGCCGGGCTCAGCCTTGGCGACGGACCAGGCGTGGCACGCTGCGGATCTGGCTGTCGATCATGCCGAACAGGTCCCGCCGCTGCCCCAGCACGCCGTACAGCACATCGTCGACATCATGCGCACGCACGGGATGCATGCCACCGTCAGTTCGATCCACGTCAACGGCTGGTTCGGCAAGCACGACAAGCTGAGCGCCAGCGTGTCGCTCGCACGCCGCGCATTCGGCCTGGACCTGCACGCCGAGCGCGACCGTTGGGTGTTCGTAGGCGACTCCGCCAACGATGCGGCAATGTTCGAGTTCTTCCCACTTTCGGTGGGCGTGGCCAATGTACTGGACGTGATCGATACGCTGCCCATGCCACCGGCGTACCTCACGGAGGCCGAAGGCGGCGGCGGCTTTGCCGAAGTCGCCGAGCGCATCCTTGAGGCGCGCTCCTTGGCGCTGCCTGCCCCGCGCAGCTGACAGGGCACCCTCACAGCACGATAGAACCACCGCTCCCGCGCCGCTTGCCGCACGCGGCACGTCGCTTGCGCCGAAATTGGGCGTTGCACCGCCTTGCACCATGTGACCGCCTCATAACGGTGCATGCGGCGCCAACGTCTTTTCACGCAACCGACAGGAGCCCTCTATGCAAACAGAGAAACTGCGCCAGCGTTTTGAACATGCGGAAAGCACCATCGCGGAACTGGCCCGGACCTGCGCCTCGCACCAGGATGTGCCCGATTCGCTGAAGCAATCGATCCAGCAGTTGGACGACCAGGCCCGCCAGTGCCACTCGCGCCTCGAAGGTGCTGAAGATCAGCAGACCTTCATCGAGGCCATCGACAAGCTCGAGGCATATTCCGACCGCGCGAAGATGGCCTGCCAGAATGCCACGGGCAAGGTAGACCATTCCGTGGAATCTGCCGTGATGCGCGCCCACGAAGAGCTGTCCCAGCTCAAGCACAAGCTGCATTAAGCGCGACAAGCGTCCGCGGCGCACAAAAAAAGGGGCGGACTCCCGTATCGGAAATCCGCCCAATCCCAATCGCCAAGCTCGACGATATTCGGTGGACTGGCCTTGCTGACGCTGCGTCAGTCGAAGCCCAGCTCCTGCAATTTGCGCGTGATGGTGTTGCGGCCGATGCCCAGCCGCGTTGCAGCCTCAACACGTCGACCGCGCGTGACACCAAGCGCAGCCTCGAGGATCGCCTTCTCAAAACGGCGCGTGAGCGCGTCCATGACGTCAGGCTGCCCCGCTTCCAGCATGGCCTTGGCCTCGCCGGCAAGCGCCCGCTCCCAGCCGGCCGCAATCGACGCGCCCACGGAAGTCGTGGAGAGCAGCGTGTCGACCGATGGTGCAACACCATAAGGTTCGCCACCCAGCGAAGGCTCGCCGACAAAGGCCGGGCGCGCTGCGGTGTCTCCCATGGTCGGCAGCATCTGCGCATTGCCGCGCACCAGGTCGGCGGGCAAGTCCTTGGCTTCGATGGTCTGCGCCGGCGCCATCACGGTCAGCCAGTTGCAGAGGTTTTCGAGTTGCCGCACGTTGCCGGGGAACGGCAGCGTGGCGATATGTGCAAGCGCATCGTCCGACATGCGCTTGGGCTCCACGCCCAGCTCCTTGGCACTCTTCTGCAGGAAATGGCGCGCCAGCAGCGTGATGTCTTCCGGGCGCTCGCGCAGCGCGGGCAAGCGCAGCCGGATCACGTTCAGGCGGTGGAACAAGTCCTCGCGGAACAGGCCGTCCTTGACCCGGGTTTCAAGATTCTGGTGCGTAGCCGCAATGACGCGCACGTTGGCCTTGAGCGGGTTGTGACCGCCCACGCGATAGAAATGCCCATCCGACAGCACGCGCAGCAACCGCGTCTGCAGATCGAACGGCATGTCTCCGATTTCATCAAGGAACAGCGTGCCGCCCTCGGCTTGTTCGAAGCGCCCGCGGCGCATGGTCTGCGCGCCCGTGAACGCGCCGCGCTCGTGGCCGAACAGCTCGGATTCGAGCAAGTCTTTCGGAATCGCGGCCGTATTCAGCGCGATGAAGGGGCCGCTCGCGCGCGGGCTGTGCTTATGCAGCGCCCGGGCCACCAGCTCCTTACCCGTGCCGGATTCACCGGTGATCAGCACGGTCACGTTCGACTGCGACAGCCGCCCGATCGCGCGGAACACGTCCTGCATGGCCGGCGCCTGGCCCAGAATCTCGGGCGCATCGCTCAGGCGATCGTCGATTTCCTCCTCGCGCAGGCTCTCTTCCAGCGCGCGGCGGATCAGTTCAACCGCACGATCCACGTCGAAAGGCTTGGCGAGATATTCGAACGCGCCGCCCTGGAACGCCGCCACGGCGCTGTCCAGGTCCGAATACGCGGTCATGATGATGACCGGCAGGCCGGGGTGCTTGGCCTTGATGGCCTGCAGCAGATCCAGCCCCGAGCCGCCCGGCATGCGGACGTCGGAAATCAGGACTTGCGGTGTTTCTTCATCGAGCGCGTTGAGCGCGTCGCGCACGTTGGTAAAGCTGCGCGAAAGCAGGCTCTCACGTGCCAGTGCCTTCTCGAGGACCCAGCGGATGGATTGATCGTCGTCGACTATCCAGATTGGCTTCATGTGTTGGTTCGTCTGCTTGACTTCGTCTCGCCTGGGCCTGCTCGCGCTGCGTCGTTGAAGCGAGGCTTCAGTGCAGCGGCACGAGAATGCGGAAATCCGTCTGACCTGGCCTGCTCTCGCATTCGATCAGACCATCGTGCTGCTGCACGAACGTCTGCGCGAGTGTCAGGCCCAGCCCACTTCCCCCCTCCCTTCCTGACACCAGCGGGAAGAAGATTCGCTCGCGGATGTCGTCCGGGATACCAGGACCGTTGTCCACTACATGCAAGTCCAATGCCAGCTTGTAAAGACGTTTTGCAATCGTAACTTTGCGTGCCACGCGCGTGCGCAGAATGATTTCGCCGTCGCCCTGCGCAATCCGGGCACCCAGCGCATGCGCCGCGTTGTGGACGATGTTGAGCACCGCCTGGATGAGCTGCTCCTTGTCACCGCGAAACTCCGGCAGGCTCGCGTCGTAGTCCCGCACGATATGCAAGCCCTGCGGGAACTCCGCCAGCACCACCGAGCGCACGCGCTCCAGCACCTCGTGGATGTTCACATCGCCAACGATATGCGGATGCCGGTGCGGTTCGAGCAGGCGATCGACCAGCGTCTGCAGGCGGTCGGATTCCTTGATGATGACTTGCGTGTACTCGCGCAGCGAACGTTCCGGCAGCTCGAACTCCAGCAACTGCGCGGCGCCACGGATGCCGCCCAACGGATTCTTGATCTCGTGCGCCAGATTGCGGATCAGCTCTTTGTTGGCGGAGGTCAGGTCCAGCAAGCGCTCCTCGCGCTCGCTGCGGATCTTCTGTTCGTTAGGCAGCAGCTCGAGCAGCACCGATCCCGGCGCAAAGTCGAGTGCGCCCACAACGGCATGCGCATGCAGCGGCTCGTGGCCCACGCGCTCGAGCGAGACATCACGCCGCTTGGCATCGAACTGGCGAACCGCCACGGTGGCGATCATCTCGCCCAGCTCGGACGGATCGGCAAACAGCTCGAACAGCGACATCTCCACCAGCTGGCGGCGGGACACGGCCAGGGCGGCTTCAGCGGCGGGGTTGGCGTAGAAGATCGTCAGCGCCGGGTGGCGGACGAAGAGGATGGGATTGGGCACCGCATCGAGCCCAGGAAACGATGGCGGTGCACCATGTGAAAACGGAATGGGCGGCGGCCCCTCGATGGGCTCGCTTCCGAACGCCTCACGCGTAGCGGCGGAGGCTGACGGCGCAGATGGCGTCGTCTGTTCCTGTTCATCGCGGCGTGCCGCTTTGCGGATCAGTCGACGCATCGTTTACCTACTCCTTGAGATTGCCCAGCTCCCGGCGGATGGAATCGACATTGGCTTGACTGCGTTCGATGTCGCCCTTCAACTGCGCGGTGCGGTCCAGATACTTCTGATAGTTACGTTCGTTGCCCTGGCGCTCGGGCTGACCGTTGTTGTATTCGGTCTTCAACGCCTGGAGCTTGCGCTCCTCGTCTGCCAGCTCGGCCTCCAGCACCTGGCGGCGTTCGCCGTCACGCGCCTTCTGCGTGGCGTTGTCCACGCGGGGGAAGCCACCGCCTGCATTGTTTTGCGCCGGTGCCGGTGCCGCTCCAGCGCTGCGCGGGCTGCGCGTGCCAGGCACGGTCACCACATCGGGCAGTGTCAGCTTCTTGCAGCCTTTCACGTTGCCGCTGTTGCGGTACTCCGGCACGCCGTTCGGGCCGGTGCACAGATAGACGTCATCGGCATACGCGGGCGCCTGCACGGACAGCGTGGCAAACACCGCCGCAGCGGCGGCAAGCAGTCCGGATGCGATGCGTGGGGAAGGACGGAACATGAATGGAACCTGGCGGATACGTCGATCGGGCGCCGGAGTCCGGCGGACGATCATTCTAGCCACAAAACCCCGCTTCATAAAAAGGAAGGGCGACCTGCGCCGCCCCTCTTCTCACAACCGTCTCTTCGCCCCGACACATCGCGCGGGGCGCTCGCAGATTACAGCGAGTAGTACATCTCGAACTCGAGCGGGTGCGTCGTCATGCGGAAGCGCGTGACTTCTTCCATCTTCAGCTCGATGTAGGCGTCGAGCATGGCGTTGGAGAACACGCCACCACGGGTCAGGAATTCGCGGTCCTTGTCCAGGTACTCGAGGGCCTGATCCAGGCTCGAGCACACGGTCGGGATCTTTGCGTCTTCTTCCGGCGGCAGGTCGTACAGGTTCTTGTCGGCAGCTTCGCCCGGGTGGATCTTGTTCTGCACGCCATCCAGACCGGCCATCAGCAGTGCCGAGAAGCCCAGGTACGGGTTCATCAGCGGATCCGGGAAGCGGGTTTCGATACGACGGCCCTTCGGGTTCGCAACGTACGGAATACGGATCGAAGCCGAACGGTTACGTGCCGAGTAAGCCAGCTTGACCGGAGCTTCGAAGCCCGGCACCAGGCGCTTGTACGAGTTCGTACCCGGGTTGGTGAGGGCGTTCAGCGCGCGGGCGTGCTTGATGATGCCGCCGATGTAGTACAGCGCGAATTCCGACAGACCGGCGTAGCCGTTGCCTGCGAACAGGTTCTGGCCGTCCTTCCACACCGACTGGTGAACGTGCATGCCCGAACCGTTGTCGCCCACGACCGGCTTCGGCATGAACGTGGCGGTCTTGCCGTACGTGTGCGCAACGTTCTGGATCACGTACTTTTGCAGTTGCGTCCAGTCGGCGCGTTGCACCAGCGTGCTGAACTTCGTGCCGATTTCGTTCTGGCCTTGGCCTGCCACTTCGTGGTGGTGCACTTCAACCGGAATGCCCAGCGATTCCAGAATCAGGCACATTTCCGAGCGCATGTCTTGGAACGTGTCGATCGGGGCGACCGGGAAGTAGCCGCCCTTCTTGCCCGGACGGTGGCCCGAGTTGCCGTGTTCGAAGTCCTTGCCCGACGACCACGGAGCTTCTTCGGAATGGATCTTCACGAAGCAACCCTGCATGTCGATGTTCCAGGTCACGCCGTCGAAGATGAAGAATTCGGGCTCCGGACCGAAGTAGGCGGTGTCGCCCAGGCCGGTGCTCTTCAGGTAAGCTTCAGCGCGCTTGGCGATCGAGCGCGGGTCGCGGTCGTAGCCCTTGCCGTCCGACGGCTCGACCACGTCGCAGGTCAGCACCAGGGTCGGTTCTTCGTAGAACGGGTCGATGTGAGCGGTGTTTGCATCCGGCACCAGCAGCATGTCCGACGCTTCGATGCCTTTCCAGCCGGCGATCGACGAACCGTCGAATGCGTGGCCGCTTTCGAACTTGTCTTCGTCGAAGTGCGAAACGGGGACCGAGACGTGTTGCTCCTTACCCTTGGTATCGGTGAAGCGGAAATCGACGAACTTGACGTCGTTTTCCTTCACGAGCTTCATCACGTCTGCAATGCTTTGGGACATGCCATTCTCCTGGTAGCGCATTAACGCAAATCATTGTGAGCCGGTTGTGTGACGGATCGCTGCGACCGCCCTCACTCCGAAACATCTTCTTTCCAGCAAGACCGTCCGACACAAACGGACGCCCCCGAAAAAGACCGCGGGAATCTTAGCAGAAACTATGCCAATCCCCGATCGGCAAGGGGCATGCGCTCCCGCAAACAGTGCAGGGCTGCGCCAACCCATGTCTGACACGGTGCGCAGGCCTCCCCGACCGCCGGACTGGCGCCGCCCACGACTGGCCCGAGAAGGGCTGAAGCTGTCCTTGCAGAATAGTCAACGCACCGAATAAGTGCAGCAAAACCCGTTGAGCACCGAATACGTGCATTAGCGGCACAACCGCACCAAACCGGGGATTTCCACCCGTACCCTGTGACGGCGGCGCTAGAATGTTTGTTTCCCATTTCCCCAGATCGCCATGACCGCCACCACGCTCACCCGCGAGTCCCTGCTGGAAGCCGCCGCCGCTCGCCGCGAGGCTGATCAGCTGCCGTACTTCGGCGCGCTGTCGCCACAAGAAGCCGCTGCCTTGTTGGCCGCGGACCCGCAAGCGCGCCTCGTGGATGTGCGCACGCGCGCAGAACTCGACTGGGTAGGCACGCCCGACGTTTCGCCCGGCCAGTTCGTGCATGTGGAGTGGAATCAGTATCCGGGCGGTGTGCGCAATGCCAACTTCCTCAGCGCGCTGGAGGCCGCCGTACCGAAGGATGCTCCCGTGCTGTTCCTGTGCCGCAGCGCGGCGCGCTCCAAGCACGCTGCGGCGGCTGCCGCGCAAGCCGGCTACGCGGTCGCGATGGATGTGCTGGAAGGTTTTGAGGGCGCTAAAGACACCGAAGGCCACCGCAAGACCGTGGAAGGCTGGTGCTTCCGGGGTCTGCCCTGGCACGGCGCCTGACGAAAGCAGCCTCAGGAATCGGCGGGGACGCCCGCCTCGAAGATTTCTCCGCCCAGCGCCAACGCGCCCTCGCGCAGCATCACATAGGCGCGCGCCACGGCTTCCGGTGAACCCTTCACGCCCAGGTCGATGTGCGAGCGGGCATAGCGCTCGCCGCGCGCCGCGTCGCCCACGCTGGGCAGGCTGAAGACCTTCACACCATCGAACTCTGCTTCGATGCGCTCCATCAGCGGTGTGAGCCGCGACTCCGGCAGGCCGAACACCAGGAACGAGCGCTCCTCGCGCGGCGCGCGGTGGAATTGATCGGCGTAATAGGTGTCGAGCACCCACTCCATCATCGGCCACGCCATCACCGGGAAACCCGGCATGAAATGGTGATGCGCGACCGAGAAACCGGGGATGCGGTTATAGCTGTTGGGGATGATGCGCGCGCCCTGCGGAAACTCGCCCATCTTGAAGCGGTGCTGGTTTTCGGGCGTTGAGACATCCGCCTTGACCGGGTCACCGTTGGCGGACTCGATGATGCGCAGCGTGATCTGCTCGCGCGCCTCCGGATGCAGCGCCAACGGCACGCCCAGCGCAGCCGCGGCGCATTGGCGTGTGTGGTCATCGGGCGTGGCGCCAATGCCGCCGGTGCAGAACACCACGTCATCGCTGGCGAACGTCCGCTTGAGTACGCTCGTGATGCGCGCGGGCTGGTCGCCGACGTACTCCCCCCACTCCAACGTCAGGCCGCGCTCGCCGAGCACTTCGATCAGCTTGCGCAGGTGTTTGTCTTCGCGGCGGCCGGAGAGGATCTCGTCGCCGATGATGATCATGCCGAAAGCCATGTCAGTTCCGATGATTTCTGATTATTCGCGAGGCAGTTCGATGGTCGTGACCTCGATGACGCTGGCCTCGACCATGCGCGCAGGCGGCGCTTCGGCTCGCAGGCGCGTCAGCGCACGCAAGCAGAAATGGCCGAACCACAGCGCCGAGAAAACAAAGATCAGCACATACAGCCAGATGACGGCGATGGCGATGATCGGGAACAGCACAATCGTCACCACCGACGAAACCCACAGCAGCGTCGGCGCCGAGCCCAGCATGCCGACGGCCACGCCGATGCCGAGGAGCGGCAGCCGATAGCGCTGCATGATCGCGCGGCGCTCTTCTGCGGTGGCGTGATCAGCGAGGGCGTCGTACGTCATCAAACGGTATGTAAGCCACCCCCACAGCAGCGGCGGGATCAGCGCAAAGAACGGCGGGATCAGCCACAACGGCAGCGTAACGATGGCCACGAGAATGACCACCAGCGTGCATAGCAGCGCATGCGTCAGGCTGCCCAGCACCGAGCCGCCCTTGCGACGCTCGAGCTGCGGATAGCTGCGATCAAGAAAACGCATGACCACCGGCACCGAGGCCACGCTCACCAGCACGAGAATCGACACGACAATCACCGGCACCAGCAAGGTGATCACCAGCAGCGGCGCGATGGCCGACCACAACCCCGCCATGCCGATGGCGTTGAGGCCGCTCTTGATCCAGCCCATGAAGGCCCAGCCTTCCACGGCGTTGCGGGCCATGCCGTTCATGGCATCCCAGCCGAAATACAGCACCCCGCCCCAGACAACCACAGCCACGACGAACGGCATGACGGTCAGGAACAGCATGCGCGGATGCAGTTGCGAAAGCAGCGCGCGGCCAAATGAGCGAATCAGGTCGTTCATGCAGGAATCGGGAAATCAGGGAGCGAACAGCCTAGCACAGCGTGCGGACATGACGCAGGCGCTGCCCCGCCCGGGCTTTACGCCCGACCGAACAGGCGCTTGACGCCGAGCCACTGCTGACGCAGCACGCCGCGCCCGTAGTCGCGCGAGCGCCCGTGCGGCGCTGGAAGTTGGTCGCGGATACCGGTGGCGTGGTACTCGGTCGAGAAGATGGCGGTGCCGAACAGCATGTCCCACCACGGGAACAGCACGCCAAAGTTGCAGCCGCCCAGCACACCAGGCTTGCCCGGCACCTCATGCCCCAGCCCAATTGCGTGATGCAAGCGATGGAAGCGTGGCGAGATCAGCAGCCGGTCGCCGAGCCACCCGAAATGCAACCGCACGTTGGCGTGCTGAAGGCTCTGCAGCAATTGCGAAATGGCAACCAACAGAACGTACTGCGAAGGCTCAAGCCCGATGACGAGCGCCGCGATGGCAAACACCGCACCACGCAGTACATCGTCGAGGATGTGGTTGCGGTCATCGGACCACAGCGTCATCTGTTGCTGACTGTGATGCAACGCATGCAGGTTCCACCACCAGTGGAACTTGTGTGACAGGCGGTGATACCAGTAGTCTAGCAGGTCGAACAACACCAGATAGATCAGAAAGCTGACGACAGCGACGGACGTGACACCCGGCCACCAGTCTTCGACGTTCAGATGCGCCCAGCCCCAGAAACGCAGCTTCCCATCGAGGTCGTCGATCAGCGGCTGCAGCGTGAAAAACATCAGCAGCGGGAAGAAACCCAGGCGATGAAAGAGCGTGTAGAAGATGTCGGCGCGCACGGCGTTGCGGTCTTGCAGCGGTTCGACCGGGCGCCAGCGCTCCAGCGGGCGGAAAATCAGCAGCAACACCGCGATCTGCACCAACCCCATCAGCAGCCATTCGGTGCCGGGGTAGGCATCTTCGACGTAACCGCCCAGGCCGACGGCATAGGTGATCGGCATCACGACGTGCTGGAAGAGCACATCCTGCGCTTGCGTGAAGGTGTCGGCGATCCAGTCGAACATGTCAGCGAGCCGCTGTGTGTGCCGGGTGGGCAGCAAACCAGGCCTGGTAGTGCGGATGATCGCGCAGTGTGGCGAAGCAGAAGCCCTTGCGCTCCAGACCGGCGATCAGCGGCTCCAAGTCGGCTGGCGCCCAAGGATCCTTGCGCGACCAGATGCCCAGATGCGCCATGGTGATGTCGCCATCGCGCAGGCTGGACAGCGCCTTCTGCAACAGCGCATCGTTGGGATAACGCTCCGACGGCAACTCATCGCCCAGGAAACCGGCGGGCGCCCAGGCCACGTGGGCAAACCCGCATTGCTTGGCCCAAGCTTCGGTCGTGACCGAAAGATGACCTCCGGGCGCCCGCCACAGCGGGTCCATCGGCTGACCGGTCATGGTCTTGAAGCGCTCGGCGCTGCGTTTCAGCTCTGCACAGAATTCAGGTTCGCCCCACACGACATTGCGTCCGCCCTGCTCGCCAAACTGCGGGCGGAAGCGGACCTTGCCGGCGCCCGCCTCGCCCTTGTAGTAGACGTGATCGAACGTGTGTGTGCCGAAGGCGTGGCCGTCTGCGGCGAGCGATTTCCAATACGGTGCCCAGCCTTCATCCAGCGTGCTGTCGCCGTGGATGGTTTTTTCGTTGGCGAGGAAGAACGTGGCGCGGATGCGATGGCGACGTAGCGTATCGGCAATCAACTGCGCCTGGCTCATGCTGCCGGTGTCGAACGTCAGGTAGACGGTGCCCTTGCACGCACCGGCATTCACCCCACCGGGCGCAGCCGTGGCCAATGCGCACAGCGCCAGCGCAGCCGTGGCAGCCGCAGCGCGCAACATCGACAGGCGGGATTTCATCGTCGTCTCGTGACGCTCAAATCAGCGGAGCGCGCGTGCGGAAGTAAATACCGTGCGGCGAGCGCCCAACCTTGATCTCTTCCACCACCTTGCGGCTTGCCACGTCGACAATCGCCACGCGCTTGGCCCAGCGGCAGGTCACCCACAGTTGCTTGCCGTCGGCGGTCAATTCCATGTCGTCGGGGCCGGGCGGCAGGCCGGTGATGTCGCCCACCTTGGTCAGCGTTTGCTGGTCGATGATGCTGATCGTGCCCGACACGCGGTTCGACAGGAACAGGTGGCGCTTGTCGCCCAGCGCGCGGAAGTTGTGCGCGCCCTTGCCGGTCGGGATGCGTTTGACGCTGGTGCGGGTGTGCCAGTCGATCACTTCGACGTAATCGGCGCCGGTCATGCCGACCAGCAGGTATTTCTGGTCAGTCGTGACCCACACGCCGGCCGGCGCGGAACCAATGGTCATGCGCCACATCACGTTCTGCGTGGGCAGATCGATGGCCATCACCTCGTTGGAATCCTGCACGGTGACGAACGCGATCTTGCTGTCGGCGGTAAACGCAATGTGGCTGGGCGTCTTGGCCGCTGGAATCTGTTTGGCGATGGTCAGCGCATGGCCGTCCCAGCGGTAAATATCAATGCGGTCCAGACGGTTGCCCGTGGTCAGAAACCACTTCTGGTCGGGCGAGAAGCCGATCTGGTATGGATCGTCGATGCGCGGTACGCGCTGCTGAATCTTGCCCGTGACGGGGTCGAGGAACACCAGATCGTTGCCGACGGCATTCGCGACGATCAACGACTTTTCGTCTGGCGTGGCGATCAGGTGATGCGGCTCCTTGCCGATCGGGAACGTCTCGAGCACCTTGCGGGTGTCCTTGTCGATCAAAGAGACGCTTGCGTCGCCCGAATTGAGCACGGTGACGACTTCGGCACGCGCCGTATGCGCTGCCAGGATTGCAGCGGCCGACAGGACCAGCGTGGAGAACCAACGGGGGGCAAACGAGGCGCGCGAGGCAGACATAACGAGAAGATTCAGCAACTTAGCCAGCCATTTTAACGCTGCCGTTTAGGCCGTCGCTGACACAAATCAAAAAAAGAAAGCGGGAACTTTCTCCGCGCCCGATAACGCATAGACAGCTATCGCTGCATCGATTCCCACACCTTCTGCAGCCGCTTGACCGACATCGGCACCGGCGTGCGCAGTTCCTGTGCAAACAGGGCGATGCGCAACTCCTCGAGCATCCAGCGGAATTCCTCCATGCGCGGGTCGCTGCCGCCCTGCCCTTGCACGCGCAGCGCCTTTTCCGCGCGTTGATATTGCTGGATGAGCGGCGCCATTTCCTGCATGCGCTGCGTGTCGCGGGCGGGGTCCGCCTTGAGCTTGTCGATGCGCAGCGCGATGCCCTTCAGGTAACGCGGGAAGTGCGTCAACTGCGCATACGGCGTCGCCTCGATGAAGCGCTTGTGCATCAGCGTCTTGAGCTGTGCGTCGATATCGGCGGTGGCCGCGGCAAACGGCTTGGCGATCTGCAGCTTGCGCGGCAGTTGCGCGTATTCGGCAAGGATGGCGCCGACCAGCCGCGCAATCTCCTGTGCCAGCAACGTCAGGCGTGCCCGGCTTTCGTCCTTGCGGGCACCGAAGCTGGCGTCATCGGTCGGCAGCGGGTCTTGCAGGCAGGCGCGCTCCAATGTGGCATCCAGAATCTGGTCGCGCAACTCATCCTGCGTGCCGAGGTTCATGAACTGGATCGCCATCTGCGACAAGCCCGGGATGTTCTTTTCCAGGTATTTCAACGGCTCGCGCAGCTGGATCGCAAACAGCCGTCGCAAGCCCAGCCGGTGGATGCGCGCAGCTTCCGCCGGGTCATCGAAGACTTCCACATCGCAGTGGTCGCCGGCATCGACGAGCGCCGGATAGCCGAACAGCGTCTGGTTGCCCTTGCGGACTTCCAGCAGTTCCGGCAACTCGCCAAAGTTCCACGTCGTCAGGCCCGAGTACAGCGCGGCGTTGGCCGGCGCTTCCGACTTGCTGCTCTTGCCTGCCTTGCCGGGCTTGGCGCCGTCGTTCTGAGCGCCGGCCACGGCGGCATCCTGCGCGGCGATCGACTGGAAGGTCTGCTGCGCGCGGCCGCCGAGTTCTGCCCGCAGCTGGGCCAGATTGCGCCCCATGTCGAGCTGGCGACCGTGCTCGTCAATCACCTTGAAATTCATGAAGTGATGCGCGGGCAGCGTTTCGAGCTTGAAGTCGGCGCGCTTGAGCGCGATGCCGGTCTGCTCGCGCACGTCTGCGATCAAGCGGTCGAGCAGGTCGCCCTCGCCCAACCGCACACGCGAGACGAATCCGGCGGCGTAGTCGGGCAGCGGCACGCAATGGCGGCGCAGCTTCTGCGGCAGGCTCTTCAGCAGCAGATGCACCTTCTCCTTGAGCATGCCCGGCACCAGCCATTCGGTGCGTTGCGCGGGCACCTGGTTGAGCGCATACAGCGGCACGGTGAGCGTCACGCCATCGCGCGGGCTGCCGGGCTCGAAGTGATACGTCAGGCCCATGTCGATGCCGGCAATCGGCAGCACCTTCGGGAACAGGTCGGTCGTGATGCCAGCCGCCTCATGTCGCATGAGGTCATCGCGATTCAGGTACAGCAGCTTCTGGCCGCCCTTGCCACCCGCGCTGGCGGCTTCGGCATACCAGCGTTTGAACGACACGGTGTTGTAGATGTCGGCCGGGATCTGGCTGTCGTAGAACGCGTAGATCAGCTCGTCGTCCACCAGCACGTCTTGCCGGCGTGACTTGTGTTCGAGGTTTTCGATCTCGCGCACCAGGCGCTGGTTGTGCGTGAAGAACGGCAGGCGCGTTTCGAACTCGCCGTCGACCAGCGCGCGGCGGATGAATATCTCGCGCGCCTCCTTCGGCTGCATCGGCCCAAAGTGCACGCGGCGCTGCTGATAGATCGGCAGACCGTACAGCGTGCCGCGCTCGAAGGCCATCACCTGGCCGGCCTTCTTTTCCCAATGCGGATCGCTCCACGACACCTTCAGCAGGTGCGCGCCGACCTTCTCCACCCATTCCGGCTCGATGCGGGCCAGCGTACGGCCGAACAGACGGCTGGTATCGACCAATTCGCCTGCCACGACCCACTTGCCCGCCTTGCGAGCGATGACCGAACCTGGCCACAGGAAGAACTTGATGCCGCGCGCACCGAGGTACTCGCGACCCTTACCGTCGGCCTCTTCGATGCGCACACCGATGTTGCCAAGCAAGCCCGTCAGCAATGCGAGATGCAACTGCTCATACGTCGGATCGGATTCGTTGAGCTTCCAGCCCTGCTCCGCCACCGTGGTATGCAACTGCGAATGCACATCGCGCCATTCGCGCAGCCGCACATGCGACAGGAAGTGCGAGCGGCACTGATCCTGCAATTGTTTGTTCGACTTCTTGTGCGCGATGGCCTCTTCAAACCACTTCCACAGCTTCACCCAGCCGAGGAATTCCGATTTTTCGTCGGCGAACTGCCGGTGCGCCTGATCGGCCTGCTGTTGCAGTTCCTGCGGGCGCTCGCGCGGGTCTTGCACCGACAAGGCACTCGCGATGATCAGCATCTCGCGCAGGCATTGATGATCGCGGCCAGCCAGGATCATCCTCGCCACGCGCGGGTCCAGCGGCAGGCGGGCGACCTGCTTGCCCAGCGGAGTCAACGCATTTTCATCGTCGACGGCGCCGAGTTCCTGCAACAGCTGATAGCCGTCGGCAATGGCACGGCCCAGCGGCGGCTCGATGAAAGGGAACTGCTCGACATCCGTCAGCCGCAGCGCCTTCATGCGCAGGATGACCGCCGCCAGCGACGAACGCAGGATTTCCGGATCGGTAAAACGCGGCCGCGCAATGAAATCCGCCTCGTCATACAGGCGAATGCAGACGCCGTCGGCGACCCGGCCGCAACGACCGGCGCGCTGGTTGGCCGCAGCCTGCGATACCGGCTCGATCTGCAGTTGCTCGACCTTGTTGCGATACGAATAACGCTTCACGCGCGCCAGCCCCGTATCGACCACGTAGCGAATGCCCGGGACCGTCAGCGACGTCTCGGCCACGTTGGTCGCCAGCACGATGCGCCGCGCGTTGGACGGCCGGAACACACGTTCCTGCTCCTGCACGGACAAGCGCGCAAACAGCGGCAGGATCTCGGTATGTGCCGGATGGTGCTTGCGCAGCGCCTCGGCCGCCTCGCGAATCTCGCGCTCGCCGGGCAGGAAGATCAGCACGTCGCCCGGGCCCTCGCGGGCGAGTTCGTCCACCGCATCGACGAGCGCTTCGTAAAGATCGCGCTCCTTGTCCTTCTCGTCGCGCTGGATCGGGCGGTAGCGCACCTCGACCGGATACAGCCGTCCGCTGACTTCAATAACCGGCGCCGGCCCCTTCGGGCCAGCAAAGTGCTCGGCAAACCGCTGCGCGTCGATGGTCGCCGAGGTGATGATCACCTTGAGATCGGGCCGGCGCGGCAGAAGCTGCTTGAGATAGCCGATCAGGAAATCGATATTGAGGCTGCGTTCGTGCGCCTCGTCGATGATGATCGTGTCGTAGGCGCGCAGCAGCGGATCGTTCTGCGTCTCGGCCAGCAAGATGCCGTCGGTCATCAGCTTGACCGACGCACCTGCAGACAGCGTGTCGTTGAAGCGCACCTGGAAGCCCACGTGCTCGCCCACCGGCGTACCGATTTCCTGGGCGATGCGCTTGGCGGTAGACGTCGCGGCAATCCGGCGCGGCTGCGTATGGCCGATCAGCCCGGTACCGCCCGCGCCAATGCCCCGCCCGATCGAGAGGCAGATCTTCGGCAACTGCGTGGTCTTGCCCGAGCCGGTTTCGCCCGAGACGATCACCACCTGGTTGGCGGCGATGGCCTGGGCGATTTCGTCGCGCCGGGCCGATACGGGCAGCGCTTCGGGAAAGGTGATCGGCGGGACGCGGTTCGCACCTGCGCGGCGCGCCTCCAGCGCCGCGGCGAGTTCTTCCGGCGTGGGCTTCGGGCGGCGCTGCGGACGACCATTACCGCCGGGCTTGCGCTCGGGCGGCGGCGTGTCTTTCGGCGATTTCTGGGAGGGCGCCGCCGGGCGTGGCCGGGGCGGCTGGGCGTGGGAATCTGACATCGGGCGGGATTATAATCCGCGCATCTTTCCTATGCCGGCCCGCGCCCCGTGCCGCTTTTCCTCCTCCGCCCGTGACCGCTCGTTCCCCCGCCCCCGCCTCCGGCGTTTCGCTGGCGGCGCACACGCCCGCCCCCGTCGACGTCGCCCCGATTCCTCCCACCCCGGAACAGCAACAGTTCGTGCACTGGCTGCGCGAGGTGGCGCCCTACATTCACGCTTTCCGCGACAAGACCTTCGTGATCGGCTTTGGCGGCGAATTGGTCAAGGCCGACATGCTGGGCGCGCTGGTCAACGACGTCGCCCTGTTGCACGCCATGGGTATGCGCATCGTGCTGGTGCATGGTTCGCGTCCGCAGGTGGAAGAACAGCTCGCCCTTCGCAACGTGCAAACGCAGTTCGTGGATGGCGTGCGCGTGACGGACGGCGCAGCGCTGGAATCCGCCAAGGAGGCTTCCGGCGAACTGCGCCTGGATATCGAAGCCGCCTTCAGTCAAGGCCTGCCGAACACGCCGATGGCCGGCGCGCGCATGTCCGTGGTGTCGGGCAACTTCGTGACGGCGCGGCCGGTGGGCATCGTCAACGGCGTGGATTTCCAGCACACGGGGCTGGTGCGCAAGATCGATGCGGAGTCTATCCAGCACTCGCTGTCCAACCGCAAGATCGTGCTGCTCTCGCCGCTGGGCTTCTCGCCTACGGGCCAGGCGTTCAACCTGTCGATGGAAGACGTGGCCGCCAATACCGCCACGGCGCTGAAAGCCGACAAGCTCATCTTCATCACGGAGCTGCCGGGCATCATGGACCGCGTGGGCAAGCTGCAGCAGGATCTGTCGATGGAAACGGCCATCGAGCGCCTGCGCGACGGCAGTCTGTCGCACGACACCGCCTATTACCTGCAGCACATCGTCAAGGCGATGCGCGGCGGCGTGCGCCGGGCACACGTCATCCCGTTTGCGCTGGACGGCAGCATCCTGCTGGAACTGTTCCTCCACGACGGCGTGGGCACCATGGTGTCGCACACCGATCTGGAATACCTGCGCGACGCCACGCTGGACGACGTGGGCGGCATCGTCTCGCTCATCGAACCGCTCGAGGCGGACGGCACGCTGGTGCCGCGCGAGCGCCGGCTGCTGGAGCGTGACATCGCCAACTTCTCGGTCATCGAGCACGACGGCATCATCTTTGGCTGTGTGGCGCTGTATCCGTACCCGAAGGACGGCATGGCCGAAATGGCGTGCCTGATCGTCTCCCCCGACAGCCAGGGCACCGGCGACGGCGAACGCCTGCTCAAGCACACCGAAGTGCGCGCCCGTGCGCTGGGCCTCAAACGCCTGTTCGTGCTCACCACGCGGACGGAGCATTGGTTCCTCAAGCGCGGCTTCGTGCGCGCCAGCGTGGACGATCTGCCGGAAGACCGCCGCAAGCTGTACAACTGGCAGCGGCGCTCGATGGTGCTGATGAAGAAGCTCTAAACCCTTGGCGCGCGTCGTGGAATCCAAGCCCGGCGGCGCGCGGCCTTTACAATAGCGGCACCTGCGTCGCGCTTGAGCGGCGCTCCCGCCACACAAGAGGAATCCCCATGGCCCGCATGGTCCACTGCGTCAAGCTCAACAAGGAAGCCGAAGGTCTCGACTTCCCGCCCCTGCCCGGCGAACTGGGCAAGAAACTCTGGCAAAGCGTCTCGAAAGAAGCCTGGGCTGGCTGGCTCAAGCACCAGACCATGCTGATCAACGAAAACCGCCTGAACATGGCCGATTCGCGCGCACGCCAGTACTTGCTCAAGCAGACCGAGAAGTACTTCTTTGGCGATGGCGCAGACGAGGCCGCCGGCTACGTGCCGCCGCCCTCGGCCTGATCTGCCGTTACCCATAAAAAAGCCGTTCAGCGCAAAACTGAACGGCTTTTTGTTTGGGCAATGCCTTGACGCTGATGCGAAAGCCTATGCGAGCGAGGCCGCACCGTCGACCTTGAAGATTGCCACGGCACGTCGCAGCGCATCGGCCTGATTGGCCATGGCCTGGGCAGCCGCTGACGCTTCTTCCACCAGCGCGGCATTCTGCTGCGTCACCTCTTCGATTTGGCCGACAGCGATATTCACCTGCTCGATGCCGGTGCTCTGCTCGGCCGATGCGGACGAAATTTCGGACACGATCATCGTCACGCGCTGCACCGAGGCAACAATCTCGTCGATGATGCCACCCGCATCCTGCACGAGGCGCGCGCCGGCTTCCACGCGTTCGGTCGATTGTGCGATCAGCCCCTTGATTTCCTTGGCCGCCGTCGCGCTGCGTTGTGCAAGCGTGCGCACCTCGCCGGCCACCACCGCAAAGCCACGGCCTTGCTCGCCGGCGCGGGCGGCCTCGACTGCGGCATTCAACGCCAGGATGTTGGTCTGGAAGGCAATGCTGTCGATCACGCCGATGATCTCGCCCACCTTGGCGGAACTCTCCGAGATGCCCTGCATGGTCTGCACGACATCGCTCATCACCTTCCCGCCGCGCGACGCCGTATCCGAGGCATGATCCGCCAGCGTAGACGCCTGCACTGCGTTCTCAGAGTTGCGCCGCACCGTCGACGTGATCTCGTCCATGTTGGCCGCGGTCTCCTGCAGCGATGCGGCCTGCTCTTCCGTGCGCGACGACAAGCTCAAGTTGCCCGATGCGATCTGCGAGCTGGCCGAAGCCACGCCCTCGGCATTGCGCCGCACTTCGCTGACCACCCTCGCCAAGCTGCGCTGCATGTCTTTCAGTGCGACGAGGAGTTGCGCGATCTCATCGCTGCCGCGCACGTCAAAGGCGCCCGCCAAATCACCCTGTGACACCGTGCGTGCCACCTCCACCGCCCGCGACAGCGGCCGCGTGATCGACCGGCTGAACAAGAACGCGCCGCCCAGGCCCAGTCCAAATGCCGCCAGCATCAGCACCACGCTGACGACCAATGCGGTATGCGCCGTCTCGGCCGTCTTGGCTGATACAGCGGCGCTTTCCGTGGCAATCTCCTTGGCAGCTTCATCGAGCAGCCGCGAGGGCTCGCGGTCGACACCCGCCACGACCTGATCGCCAACGCTGGCATCAAACCCGGCCGCCACATACGCGTTGTAGCCCTTGCGGTAGCCCTGCCCCATGGCCATATGCGCCGTCGCAAACTCCGCAATCAGGTCTCGGCTCTTGCCGGGTGGAAGGGAAATCTGCAGCGCCTTGGCCTGGTCGGCAACCGCTTGCTCGCGCTTGCTGAAGGCGCTCCAGTATTTGTCGAGTTTCGCTGGGTCCTTGCCGCGCAGCAGCGTGTCTTTCCACTCCTGCACCTGCGTCTTGAACATGACCAGCATGGCCGTCACCGCACGCTCATCTGCAACGCGGGCCTGCACGGTGGTGTTGTATTCAACGATGGAATGATTGAGCGATGCGATGCCGTAAATCGCCCCGGCAAACATCAACAGCAAAGCCGCTGCAAATGCCAGGGGAAGTTTGATCGAGAGTTTCATGGTGTTCCGGGTAAGACGACATCCGACTACAGTGGGCAGCGCCGCTGCCACGTATCCGTCTTATCGGCCGACTCACGTCTCACTTAAGGCTGATTTCAATCACTTGCTTAGCGCAAACGTGCGCGCAGACAGCACATGTCGCTGCGGTCGCTTCAAAGTGGCGCAACAGGCATAAAAAAAGCCGCCCACTTGCATGAGCAGCTTTTCGATGAGGCACGCACGGCGATCAGAAATCGCGACGCTGCACCCCCGCTTCGGTACCTAGCAGCAGCACATTGGCACCGCGCTTGGCAAACAGGCCGACCGTCACCACGCCCGGAATATCGTTGACCACCGATTCCAGGCCCTTCGGATCGGCAATGCGCAGGCCCGTCACGTCGAGAATCACATTGCCGTTATCGGTCTTGTAGATCTGGCCTTCCTTGGTCATGCGCAGGCGCGGCTGACCGCCCAGCGCAGCGAGTTGGCGCGCCACGGCTGCACGTGCCATGGGCACCACTTCCACCGGCAACGGGAAGGCGCCCATCGTCTCGACGAGCTTGCTGCCGTCGGCGATGCAGACAAACACGCTGGCAACCGAGGCGACGATCTTCTCGCGCGTGAGCGCACCGCCGCCGCCCTTGATCATGGCGCCCGAGGCGTCAATCTCGTCGGCACCATCCACGTAGACGGGGATGGCGTCGACCTCGTTCAAATCGAGCACCGTAAAGCCGTGGCCCTGCAGGCGGCGCGTCGACGCTTCTGAGCTGGACACCGCGCCGGCAAAGCGTGCCTTGTGCGGCGCCATCGCGTCGATGAACAGGTTGGCCGTCGAGCCGGTGCCGACACCCAGCACGGCGCCCTCGGGCACGTTGGCCAATACGTAGTCTGCGGCGGCCTGTGCCACCAGCGCCTTCAGTTCATCCTGCGTCATCGCAAAAACCCGGTCGGATCGGAAAACCCGGTAGTGTACCGGATCAATACGATCGCCCCCGGCCGGCTCGCTGAGCCAAACCTGCGGAGTACAATCGATTCATCCTTTCACCTCCAGCGCAACGCTGGAACGCACTACGGACTTGCTTCATGACTCAGCTCGATCAACTCAAGCAGTTCACCACCGTCGTCGCCGACACGGGCGACTTCCAGGCCATGCGTGCCTACGCGCCGCACGATGCCACGACCAACCCGTCGCTGATCCTCAAGGCCGTGCAGAAAGCCGAATACCGCCCGCTGCTGGAGCAAGCCGTGCGTGACGCCCGCAGCGACAGCGTCGAGGACATCATCGATGCCGTCCTCGTGGCGTTCGGCTGCGAGATCCTGTCGATCATCCCGGGCCGCGTGTCGACCGAAGTCGATGCGCGCCTGTCGTTCGATACCGAAGCGACGGTCGCCAAGGCCAAGCATTTGATTGCGCTGTACGAAGCGCGAGGCGTGGCGCGCGAGCGCGTGCTGATCAAGATTGCGTCGACGTGGGAAGGCATCCGCGCGGCGGATCAACTCCGCGCCGAAGGCATCCGCTGCAACATGACGCTGCTGTTCTCGCTGGCCCAGGCCGTGGCGTGCGCGGAAGCGGGCGTGCAACTCATCTCGCCGTTCGTCGGGCGCATCTACGACTGGTACAAAAAGGATGCCGGCGCCAACTGGGATCCGGTCGCCCAAGGCGGCGCGAACGACCCCGGCGTGCAGTCCGTCCTGCGCATCTACAACTACTACAAGAAGTTCGACTATCCCACCGAGGTCATGGGCGCGAGCTTCCGCAATGTCTCGCAGATCGTCGAACTGGCTGGCTGCGACCTCCTGACCATCAGCCCGGATCTGCTCGCCCAGCTGCAGCAATCCGATGCGCCGGTCGAGCGCAAGCTGTCTCCGGACAACGCCAACGCGGCCAATATCGTGCGCCTGCCCGCCGACGAGAAATCGTTCCGCTGGCACATGAATGCGGACGCAATGGCCACCGAAAAACTTGCTGAAGGCATCCGCCTGTTTGCGGCGGACGCGATCAAGTTGGAAGCGTTGATTGAGCCGCTGCGCGCAGCGGCGTAAGAAGAAAGCCGGGCCTTATCCCAGCATGGCGGGCAGGCACACCCCCGCCGGCTGGTGGATCACCAAGTCGGCCGTTGCATCCAGGGCGCTCGGTTCCGGATTCACGACGATCACCTTGGCGCCATGGTCCTTCGCCAACCCCGGCAAGCCGGCGGCCGGATACACCATGCCGGATGTGCCGACCACCAGACAAAGGTCGCACGTATTGGCCGCCTCTTCAGCGCGGTAGTTCGCTACCAGCGGCAGTTGTTCGCCAAACCACACCACGCCCGGGCGCAGCATCGCGCCACACGTCGCACAACGCGGTGGGCGTCCCGGCTCGGCGGTGGCGATATCGCATTTGCCGCAGCCGCTCAGCCACTTGTCCGCAAACAGGTTGCCGTGCAGCTCGATCACCCCTTCGCTGCCGGCGCGCTGATGCAAACCATCGACGTTTTGCGTGACGAGCGTCACCGTCTTGCGCTTGGCCAGCGCGGCAATCGCAAGATGAGCGGGGTTCGGCTGCGCCTGCAGCACGCGCTCGCGGCGCTCCTGATACCAGTCCCACACCATGCGCGGGTGCTTGCGATACGCGGCCTCGGTGGCCATGTCTTCCGGGTTGAATCGCGACCACAGGCCGGTCAGCGCATCACGGAACGTCGGCACACCGGATTCAGCCGAGACGCCCGCACCGGTCAGCACCATGATGCGCTGGGCGGCCTCGACCCAGGCGTGGGCCTGGGCCAATGCAGCCGCATCGGATACGGCTGTGGGTTCGATGCTCATTACTTCTTGGCAGGTGCCGCCGCGCGTTGGCGTACCGCTTCAAACAGGCATACGCCGCTCGCCACCGACACATTCAGGCTTTCTACGCTTCCCGCCATCGGAATGCTGACCAGCGCGTCGCACGTCTCACGCGTGAGGCGGCGCATGCCCTCGCCTTCGGCGCCCATCACGATGGCGATGGGGCCCTTGAAATCCGCCTGGTAGAGATCCTGTTCGGCTTCGTCGGCCGTGCCAATCACCCATACGCCGCGCTCCTGCAACTCGCGCAGCGTGCGCGCCAGGTTGGTCACGGTGATGTACGGAACGGTTTCGGCTGCACCGCTCGCGACCTTGGCGACCGTCGTGTTGATCCCAACGCTGCGATCCTTGGGCGCGATCACGGCATGCGCGCCGGCAGCATCCGCCACGCGCAGGCAAGCACCAAGGTTATGCGGATCGGTCACACCGTCGAGCACCAACAACAGCGGCGTGCCTTCGATGCCGTCGAGCAGTTCATCGAGATTGAGCGCCAGCGACAGCGACTCTGCCTTGGCAACCACGCCCTGGTGGCGGTCGGTCCCGGCAATGCCGCGCAGGCGGTCTGCGTCAGCAGGAATGAGGCGCACGCCCGCTGCTTCCGCCGCTTTCAGGAAATCCTGCATGCGGCGGTCGCGGCGGTTGGCCTCGAAGTAGATTTCGTCGATCGACTTGGCGCCGTGGCGCAGTCGGGCGGTCACGGCATGAAAGCCGATGAGGAGCTTGGATTTAGACATGGCGCGATTGTACCCGTGTGCCCTCGCTCCTCGGCCGCTTTAACCGCTTTAACGCCCCTTGGTCTTGCGCGGGGCCTTGCCTGCCACCTTGCGTGGCGCAGCGGTTTTGACGCCACCCTTGGGCTTCGTGCCGCGCGCCGCCTGCTTCTTACGCGCAGGTTTGGCGTGGGGATGGCCCGGGGGCAGTGCCCGGCCGCCCGGCTCGAAGACCGGCTGCTCTTCGATGACGCGATCCAACGTCTCGTCGAACGACTCCTCCGGCTTGGCCGTACCGCCCAGCAATGCTGCCAACTGGCGCGGTTTCTTGCGGCCAACTGGCGGTGCCGGCGTCGCCACTGCAGCTTGCCGCGCGGCCGCGGCTTCCGGTGCACCGGTCACCTTGGCCGGGCGCAGCGCCTTGGTCGAGGGCTCCTGGATCAGGCGGAAATCCATCTTCCGGGCATCCAGATCGACGCGCAGCAACTGCACACGCACGCGGTCGGTCAACCGATAACGGATGCCCGTGCGCTCCCCGCGCAACTCGTTGCGTGCTTCGTCGTATTGGAAGTAATCGCTGCCCAGCTCGGTCACGTGCACAAGGCCTTCCACATACAGCTCGTCAAGCTGCACGAAGATGCCGAATGAAGTGACGGCGCTGACGGTGCCCGAGAACTCGTTGCCGAGCTTGTCGCGCATGAAGTAGCACTTGAGCCAGGCCTCGACGTCGCGCGAGGCTTCGTCGGCGCGGCGTTCGTTGGCGGAGCAATGCACCCCAAGCTCATGCCAGATCGCTTCGACCTTGGCCTTGTTGACGACCGCAGCCGGCACGCCCTTCTCAGCTTCGGCCTGCAGACGACGCGCCTTGGGCGATAGCGCACTGTTCAACTGCACGCCCGGCGCCAACGCCGGCACATAACGCGTGCGATTCAGGATCGCCTTGATGGAGCGATGCACCAGCAAGTCAGGGTAGCGGCGGATCGGGCTGGTGAAGTGCGCATACGCCGGATACGCCAGCCCAAAGTGGCCGATGTTGTCGGGGCTATAGACCGCCTGCTGCATCGAGCGCAGCAGCATGGTCTGCAGCATCGGTGCATCGGGGCGGGCGGCCACCTTTTCCATCAGTTCGGCGTAATCGGCGGCCTGCGGCTTGTCACCGCCGCCCAGCGTCAAGCCGCTGGTTTTCAGGAACGCGCGCAGCGCCTGCAGCTTTTCTTCGGTCGGGCCTGCGTGAACGCGGTACAGCGCCGGGTGCTTGTATTTGTCGAGCATCTCGGCCGCACAGACGTTGGCCGTCAGCATGCACTCCTCGATCAGCCGGTGTGCGTCGTTGCGGGTGCGCGGCAGGATCTGCTCGATCTTGCCCTGCGCGTTGCAGACGATGTACGTCTCGGTGGTGTCGAAGTCGATCGCGCCACGCTCGCGGCGCGCCTTGAGCAGCGTCTGATACAGCTCGTACAGGTCCTGCAGATGCGGCACCAGCGGCGCCCGCTTGGCCGCTTCCGGGCCCTTCACGTTCGACAGGATCGCCCAGACCTCGTTGTAGGTCAGGCGCGCCTTAGAGTGCATCACCGCCGGATAGAACTGATAAGCCTTGATCTCACCCTTGGCCGTGATCACCGCGTCGCAGACCATGCACAGGCGGTCCACTTCGGGGTTCAGAGAGCACAAACCGTTGGAAAGCTTCTCGGGCAGCATCGGAATCACGCGGCGCGGGAAGTAGACCGAAGTCGCGCGGTCAATGGCGTCTGCATCCAGCGGATGCCCAGGCCGCACGTAATGCGACACGTCGGCAATCGCCACAATCAGACGCCAGCCCTTGCTGCGGCCAATCTTGACGGGCTCCGCGTAGACGGCGTCGTCAAAATCGCGTGCGTCTTCGCCGTCGATGGTGACCAGCGGCACGTCGCGCAAGTCGATGCGGCCGGCCAGATCGGCGTCGCGCACCACGTCCGGCAGCGCCTCTGCCTCGCGTTGTGTCGGCTCCGAAAACTCATGCGGCACGCCGTACTTGCGCACCGCGATTTCGATCTCCATGCCGGGGTCGTCAATCTCACCCAGCACCTCGACCACGCGGCCGATCGGCTGCACGTAGCGGTCCGGATATTCCAGGATCTCCACGCTCACCACCTGGCCGACCTTGGCCTTGCCCTGCCCCTTCGGTGCGATCAGGATGTCGCGGCCCAGACGCTTGTCTTCGGGCGCCACGACCAGCGTGCCGCTTTCCGAGAGCAACCGGCCGATAACGCGCTTGTTGGCGCGCTGCAGGATCTCAACGATCTGCCCCTCCGAACGCCCGCGGCGATCGTAGCCGACGGCGCGCACCAGAGCGCGGTCGCCGTGCATGGCCTTCTGCATCTCTCGCTCTGGCAGGAAGATATCGGGCTCGCCGTCATCGCGGACGAAAAAGCCGAAGCCATCGCGATGGCCAATGACGCGGCCTTCGATGAAATTGGGCTGGTGCGCCAGTTCGTAGCGCCCCTTGCGGTTGAGTTCGATCTGACCATCCCGCTCCATGGCGGTCAGACGCTTGATAAAGCCGTCATGCTCCTTGCGCGTGACCGACAGCGCCTTGGCAATGTCGGTGGCAGACAGCGGAGACCCCGACGTGCGCAGCACACCGAGGATTTCCTCGCGGCTCGGGATCGGATAAGTCGGTTGATTCAATTTTTTCTTCTAGAGTGTTGACAGGATCGCTGGATCCCGTAATAATTACAGCTTCGGTACACGCACACCTGCCCAGGTGGCGGAATTGGTAGACGCACTAGTTTCAGGTACTAGCGGGTAACTCCGTGGAGGTTCGAGTCCTCTCCTGGGCACCAGAGTTTAGGAACGGCGCAACGCAAGTTGCGCCGTTTTTCTTTTCCGCGACCGGATTATCGTTATTCAGTAGCTGACGCGACATTCCGCGAAGGACGACGTGCATTGTGTCTTGGCTATCACGCCAGGGCCGAGCCAGGATCACCGGCCTCACCTGCCCTAGACGCTGGGTGGGTTCAAAGCCTGGCACATCGACATCGATGCACCACGCTTCGATCAACCGCGCTGCTCGTATTGGCATGTCCTGCAAAGCCAATCCGTACGCGGGTTTCGGGCCAATGTTGCGGCCCGTGACGTCAGGTTACCGAAGTGGCACGCACGACGCAAGCCGCACACGCCACTCCATTCACACTCGACGCAATCGACCAACGCTCAAGCCGCCGATGCTTCGCCGTTACCGGCCGAACGCGACTTGCCGCGCTTGATCCACGCCGCCAGGTTGTGGGGGCGCAGCGTGTCGTACTCCTCGAACGGCTGATGGATCCACGGATTGGTCGCAAGAAACTGCACGGCGTAATCCGGTTTGATCTTCGAGCATGCCTTGTGCCACAGCACAGCGGTGCGCACGTCGGTCACGGCCGGATAGCGCTCTTTCAGGTGACGCCCGACGCGCTCCAGCGTGACGCCCGAATCCACCAGATCGTCCACCAGCAACACGCGGCCCGACAGCTCGCCACGCGTCATCGTGATGTATTGCGCGATGTCGAGATCGCCCTGCTGTGTGCCGGCGGCTTCGCGATAGCTGCTGGTCGCCAGGATGGCCAACGGCAGGTCGTAGATGCGCGAAAGCTGATCGCCAACACGCAAGCCGCCACGCGCCAGGCACAGGATCTTGTCGAACTTCCAGCCCGACTCGTGCACGATGAGCGCCAGACGCTCGATCAGGCCATGGTAGTCATCCCAAGACACCCACAGGTGCGAGTCGTCGTTGATCGGCTGGTTCATGGTGTACCTCTTCGTATCGTGAATGCGGCGTGAGTTGCCGCTATCGTGTTCTATGAAAAACGGCGCTCCATGCAAATTCGCCCGGCGAATCACCGGGCGAATCTGGGAGCAACGCGTCAGTCCTTGTAGGGATGACGCAGCAGGATGGTTTCGTCGCGGTCGGGGCCGGTCGAGATCATGGCGATCGGAATACCGGCCACTTCTTCGACACGCTTCAGGTAAGCCTGAGCGGTTTCGGGCAGCGCATCCCATTCCTTCAGGCCGAAGGTGGAAGTGTTCCAGCCCGGGAATTCTTCGTAGATCGGCTGGCAACGCGCCACGGCATCGGAGCCGCGCGGGAGGATGTCGATTTCCTTGCCGTCGAGCGTGTAGCCGACGCACAGCTTGAGCGTTTCCAGGCCATCCAGCACATCGAGCTTGGTCATGCACAGGCCCGAGACACCGTTGATCTGGATCGCGCGACGCAGCGCAGCGGCATCCAGCCAGCCCGTGCGGCGCGGACGGCCCGTGACCGAACCGAATTCCTTGCCGACATTGGCCAGACGCACGCCGATCGGATCCTGGCGCGCCGGGTTATCCGCATCGTACAGCTCGCTCGGGAACGGGCCAGAGCCCACGCGCGTGCAATACGCCTTGGTAATACCGAGGATGTAATGCAGCTGGCCCGGGCCGACGCCTGCACCCGCGGCGGCATTACCCGCGACGCAGTTGCTCGACGTAACGAACGGATACGTGCCGTGGTCGATATCGAGCAGCGTGCCTTGCGCGCCTTCGAACATCAGGTTCTTGCCGGCAGCGTTGGCGGCAAACAACTCGGCCGATACGTCCGTCACCATCGGGGCGAGGCGGTCTGCATACGACAGCATCTCGTCGAGCGTCTGCTGGAAATCCAGCGCCGGGTGATTCAGGTACTGCGTCAGAACGAAATTATGGAAATCCAGGTTTTCGCGCAGACGCTCGGCAAAGTAAGCCGGGTCGAAGAGGTCCTGTACGCGCAGCGCGCGGCGGGCTACCTTGTCTTCGTACGCCGGGCCGATACCGCGGCCGGTAGTGCCGATCTTGGCGGCGCCACGCTTGGCTTCGCGCGCCTTGTCGATGGCGACGTGGTACGGCAGGATCAGGTTGGTCGCTTCCGAAATGCGCAGTCGGTTCTGCACCTGCACGCCGGCCGATTCCAGCTCGTCGATTTCCTTGAACAATGCCTCGGGCGACAGCACGACACCGTTGCCGATGTAGCACGCGACGCCATCGCGCATGATGCCCGACGGGATCAGACGCAGGATCGTCTTCTTGCCGCCGATGATGAGGGTATGGCCTGCGTTATGTCCGCCCTGGAAACGAACCACGCCTTGCGCATGATCGGTCAGCCAATCGACGATTTTCCCTTTACCTTCGTCACCCCATTGGGTGCCGATGACGACGACATTGCGTCCTTGGCTCACTGCTGGTGCGGACATGTTGAATTTGCAGATGGGTTAAAAACGTATTCTACCCTTGTTGCCAGGGGCTTCCCTGAAATTACGGGGTATTTACACAACGTTATGCAACAGCTTCAGATGGAAGCGTTGCGGGGCTTGACGATCCAGCGACCGCCCTCTTCGACGAGCTGCCGGTCGTAGGCGAATTCCTCCAGATCTTCGGGGTGGCCCGGCAGCGACTGGATCACGATTTCGCCTGCGGCGCGCAACGCGGCAATCGCCTCGCGCAGCTTGGCATCACCCGACCAAGGCGCATGGATGGCAGCGGCGCGTGCCTCCACCGGCGAGATACCCGCCACTTCGCGCAGGTCCAGTGAAAAGCCTGTCGCCGGGCGGGCGCGGCCGAACGCCTCGCCGACCTTGTCATACCGGCCACCGCGCGCCACGGCATTCGGCACACCGGCCACATAGGCAGCGAACATCACACCGCTGTGGTAGTGGTAGCCGCGCAGATCGGCCAGATCGATGTTGACGGTCGCTCCGCCTGCACGCTCGGCCAGCGTGGCCAAGTCGTCCAGCGCGCGGCCGATGGAAGGCAACGCCGGCAACTGCTTGCGCGCAAGCTCGAGCACGTCGACGCCGCCGTACAGCGCCGGCAACAGATTGATGGCGTCGCGCTGGGCCGCCGGAAGATCGGCCGTGATAGCACGCAAGGCGGGCACGTCCTTGGCGGCCAGCGCCGTGAAAAGATCGTCCTGAATGCGTGCGGCAATCGGCGACTGCTCCAGCAACGCGGCCACCACGCCGACGTGACAGAGATCCAGACGCACATCGGCCAGACCCGCGGCCGACAGCGCGGCGAGCATCAGCTCCTGGATTTCCAGATCGGCTTCCAGCCCAGCGTGGCCATAGATTTCCGCACCAATCTGCAGCGGCTCACGGGTGACGTGGAATCCACTCGGACGCGTGTGCAATACCGACCCGGCGTAGCACAAGCGCGTGACGCCGGCGCGGTTCAGCAAGTGGGCGTCGATGCGGGCCACTTGCGGTGTGATGTCGGCGCGCAGGCCGATGGTGCGGCCGGAAAGTTGGTCCACCAGCTTGAATGTCTTCAAATCCAGGTCATGCCCAGTGCCGGAGAGCAGCGACTCGATGTATTCCAGCATCGGCGGCATGACGAGTTCGTAGCCGTAAGTGCGGAACAGGTCGAGCATGCAGCGGCGCAACTCTTCGATCTTGCGCGCCTCGGAAGGCAGCACATCAGCAATGGATTCAGGCAGCAGCCAATTGGTCGGCATGGCGGTCTCGCTCGGGAGTCTGGTACGGCAGAAATTCGGTAAAAACAGGAAGTGCGCTAGCGATGCAGCAACCGCAGGAGGATCAGCCCAATCGCCATCGACACCAGGCCGATCACGCGCAGCTTTTCGTCGGGCAGATCGGTCAGCGTCTGGAACGCGCGTCGCCAGGCTTGCGGCGCCACGAACGGCAGAATGCCCTCGAATACGAGCACCAGCGCGCACGCTGCCAGCAAAACGTTGGGGAGTGACTCTTCCATGGGATGCGGTTGGCGAACGAACAAAACCCCGGCAAGCCGGGGTCTGTCCGCCTCAAATGATCAGCGACGCATTGTACTAGCGATGGCGCCCCGTCTGGGCAGCCGGTGCTGCCGCGGAGTTGCCGCCGTTCGGGCTGCGCATGTATTTGAAGAAATCGTTGTTCGGCTGCAGCACCATCACGTCCTTCCGATCGCGGAAGGACGCACGATACGCTTCCATGGAGCGCCAGAATGCGGCGAACTGCGGATCGCGGCCAAACGCATCGGCATAAATGTCAGCGGCGCGGGCATCGCCCTCACCCTTGATCTTCTGCGCGTCGCGGTAGGCATCGGCGAGGACGACTTCGCGCTGACGATCGGCATCGGCGCGGATCTTTTCACCCTCGGCGGCACCCGTTGATCGCAGCTCGTTGGCCACACGCTTACGCTCGGCCTCCATGCGGCGATAGACGGACTCTGTCACGCTGGCCAGCAGATCGACACGCTTCAGGCGCACGTCGATGATGTCTACGCCGACGGACTTGCCATACTCCTGCACGCCTTTGAGAATGCTCTGCATCACGGCTTCACGATCTGTCGAGACCACATCGGACACCGTGCGGCGTGCAAACTCATCGCGCGCGATGGAGTTGATCTTCTGCGTCATGCTGTCCTGCGCGAGGCGGTTGTCGCCTTTGAAGCTGACGTAGAAGAGACGCGGATCGGACACGCGCCACTTCACAAACCAGTCGACCAGCAGGTTCTTCTTCTCCGCCGTGATGAAACGATCGGCGCCGGCCACATCGATAGTCTGCAAGCGCTTATCCATGAACACCACGTTCTGCAGCGGCGGCGGAAGCTTGAAGTGCAGCCCCGGCTCCTTGATGACCTGCTTGATCTCACCAAAGGCAAACACCACGGCGTACTGCCGTTGATCCACCACGAACACCACCGACGAAAACACCGCCAGGGCAATGACCAGCGCCACGAAGGCAGAAATCAGACGATTCATAGTGCCCTCCTGTTAGCGCGAATCACGGTCACGGTTGCGCAGTGCTTCGCGCGAGCGCGAGTCTGCGTCATTGGCCGGTGACGGATTGGAGGGAGTCGGTACGCCCTGCGCAGAACCGCTGTCCTGCGCTGAGGCGCCAGGCGCAGCGGCCGGACGCGACGTGTCGCCTTGCGTTTGCGCGATCAGCTTGTCCAGCGGCAAATACAACAGGCTGCCATTGCTCTGGTCGACCATGACCTTGGTCGAGTTGGCGTAAATGTCCTGCATGGTTTCCAGATAAATGCGGTCGCGCGTAACCTGCGGCGCCTTCGCATATTCGCGTTGCACCGAGGCAAAGCGGGCCGCATCACCCTCCGCCCGTGCAATAACACGTGCCTTGTAACCTTGCGCCTCTTCACCCAGACGGGCGGCCGTACCCTTGGCACGCGGCACCACGTCATTGGCGTAAGCCTGACCTTCCGAGATGGCACGCTCGCGATCCTGGCCCGCCTTGGTCACATCATCGAATGCGGCCTGCACCTGCTCCGGCGGCTGCACGCTCTGCACGTTGACACTGAGGATGCGGATGCCGGTCTTGTAAGCCGACAAAATGCGTTGAATCGACTCGGCAAGATTGCGCCCAACGGCATCGCGACCTTCGTACAGCACCGCGTCCATCTTGTTGCGGCCGACGATCTCGCGTACCGAAGTCTCTGCCGCCTGTGTCACCAATTCTTCATCGCCGCCGCGGTCCGTACGGTTGTAGAACAGGTAATCGACCGGGTTGGCAATGTTGTACTGAACCGAGAAGCGCACGTCGACGATGTTCTCGTCCTGCGTGAGCATCGAGGAGTCTTTCAGGTTCGTATCTTTGATCTGGGTAGTCCGACCGATTTCAAGCGTGCGCACGCCTGACAGGTTCACGATTTCGTGCGATTCGATCGGATACGGCAGACGCCAATTGATACCCGGCGTTGCCAGATACTTGAAACGACCGAACTGCAGGATCACGCCTGTCTGGCCTTCCTGCACGATAAAGAAACCGCTGGCCAGCCACAGGCCAACCAGCACCGCCAGCAGCACGCCGACGCCCAGCCCCGAGCCACCTCGGCTGCTACCGGGACGCAGCGGCGTGGGACCGTCGTTACCGTTACCGCTATCCTTGCGGCCGAACAGGTTGTTCAGACGGCGATTGAAGTCGCGCCACAGCTCGTCAAGGTCGGGCGGGCCATCCTGGGGCGGCTTGCTTTGGCGCTTCGGCTCATCTTTGTCTTCGCGCTCGGCGTTGTTGTCATCGCCGCGACCCCACCGGGGATCATTCAGCGAAAGCAGCACGCGCAAGCAGTGCCACAAACCTCGCGCCGAACGCGGCGAGGCCATGGAAGAAGACTGGGTCGAAATCTCGGGCATGAGCGGTCGGGCTTGTCCTGATTGTCTGACTGCGAAGAAGTAACGGGGCATTCTATCAGCCCTCTTCGTCACCTTTGGCGGAAGAGCCGCTGCTCGGCAAGCTTTGCGACAGTTCGTCACGGTGCTCCGGCAGCAAATCGCGGCGCGTGTCGAAGCGCGGATCGAAATCGCCGCCATGCGACGCGGGATTCTCACGCAGGCGGATCGCGGTCTCGACCAGCGCTTCGCGCAACAGATCGAGCCCGGTCCCTTCGATGGCGGAAACGAACACGCGCCGCACGGCGCCGGTCTCGTCGCGCTCGATACGCGGGCCAGCGACGCGCAGCTCCTCCGCCGCGTCGATCTTGTTCATCACCAGAATCTGAGGGATGCCGCTCGCGTTGATTTCATCCAGCACGCGATCGACCTGCTCCATCTGCTCGTGCTTGACGGTGCTGGCGGCGTCCACCACGTGCAGCAGCACGTCGGCGTGCACCGTTTCTTCCAACGTGGCGCGGAAGGCGGCCACCAGCTGCGTCGGCAAATCGCGGATAAAACCCACCGTATCCGACAGCACCACATTGCCCAGCCCCTCGAGGTACAGCCGGCGGGAGGTGGTGTCCAGCGTGGCAAACAGCTGGTTGGCAGCGTACGCGCGCGCCTTCGTCAGCGCATTGAACAATGTCGATTTGCCGGCGTTGGTATAACCGACCAACGAGACGGAAAAAGCGTCGTTGCGGCTGCGCGAACGGCGCTGCGTGTCATGCTGACGCTGGAGTTTGTCCAACTCGGACGACAGACGCTTGGCGCGCTCATCGAGCATCCGGCGATCCAACTCGAGCTGACGTTCACCCGGGCCGCCGCGCAGGCCGACACCGCCCTTCTGACGCTCCAAGTGACTCCACGCCCGGACCAACCGGGCTGCCTGGTAACGCACGCGCGCCAGTTCGACCTGCACCTTGCCCACGTGGCTTTGCGCGCGCTGGCTGAAGATGTCGAGGATAAGGCCGGTCCGGTCCACCACGTGGCGACCGAAAAAGCGCTCGAGGTTGCGCTGCTGAGCCGGGCTCAGCGCGTGGTTGAAGATGACGATCTCTGCGTCTTCCTCGTCGGCAGCGATCTTCACCTCTTCCGCCTTGCCGGCGCCGATGAACAGCGCGGCGTCGGGCCTGGAGCGCTTGCCCGTGACGGCGCGCACCGGTTCAGAACCGGCCGTTGAGGCCAGCAGCGCCAGTTCGCTCAAACTTTCCTGAAAATCGTGTTTGCCGAAATCGACGGCGACCAAAATGGCGCGAGTCGGCTCCGAGCTGGAGGTGGGATGGGATGCCAAACGGGGAAATAAGGAAGGGAGAAACGGGGTGGGTGCGTCCCGCCGCGCGGAGGGCGGCGGGAGCGAGGCAGAATCAGGCGTCAGGCGCGTCGTCCACGCGGAAATTCACGGCACGGGCCGGCACCACGGTGGAAATTGCATGCTTGTACACCATCTGCGTCACGGTGTTACGCAGGAGCACGACGTATTGGTCGAACGACTCGATGTTGCCTTGCAGCTTGATACCGTTGACGAGGTAGATCGACACCGGCACATGCTCCTTACGCAGCGCATTCAGAAACGGGTCTTGTAGCAATTGCCCTTTGTTGCTCATGGCACACTCCAGATTTATAGGTTTAGTGGTGGGTTATGGGGCTAGGAAGCCCGGGTTCAAGCAGGCGACGCAAAAAAAGTTCGTCAAAAGAGTCGGCCAGACGCGTCCAAATGACGCCAATGGCGCCTGGATTTGTCGACACCAAGCGCCATGTCTCGAGAATTTAGCCTTAGAAATGAGGGAAAGCAAACGGAAAACCGAAGACCCCGCCATATGAAATGGCTCGGCCTTTTTGGTCATCCTCCGTTCGAATGCCCCGCATCACACGCTCCCGCCGTCGAGCACCGCCCGCGCGGCGCTCACTCGTTGGATTGGGCGTACGGATTTTTGTTCGTACGAAATTCGATCCGCAGCGGTGTGCCCTTCAGTTGGAAGGCTTCGCGGAAGCGCCCCTCCAAATAGCGGCGATAGGTCTCGGGAATATTCGACAGCGCGTTGCCGTGAATCACCACGATCGGCGGGTTGGAACCGCCCTGGTGCGCGTAGCGCAGCTTCGGACGAGAGACGCCTGCGCGTCGCGGCTGCTGGTACTCGACCGCCTCCATCAGCACGCGCGTGAGCTTCGGCGTCGGCAGCTTGACCATGGCGGCAGCATAGGCGGCGTCCACGGACTTCATCAGCGCGCCAATGCCAGTGCGCTCCTTGGCGGAGATGTAATGCACGTTGGCGAAGGACAGGAACTGCAGCTTGCGCTCCATATCGTGCTTGATGCGATCGCGAGCATGTCCGGTGAGACCGTCCCACTTGTTTACGCCGATCACGAGCGCACGGCCGGATTCGACGATGAAGCCGGCGATATGCGCGTCCTGGTCGGAAATGTCCTGCTGCGCGTCAAGAATCAGCACGACCACGTTGGCGTCGGCAATCGACTGCAGGGTCTTCACGACCGAGAACTTTTCGATCGCCTCGAACACCTTGCCCCGCTTGCGCAGACCGGCCGTATCGATGAGTGTGTACGGCTTGCCGTTTCGCTCGAAATCCACGTAGATGGCATCGCGTGTGGTGCCCGGCATATCGAACGCGATCACGCGCTCTTCGCCGATCAGCGCATTCACGAGCGTCGACTTGCCTACGTTCGGACGGCCGACGATGGCAATGCGGGTGCCGTGGTCATGCGCATCGGCTGCCTCGGCAAGCTCAGGGCGCTCGGCAAAGGCCAGATCCAGCGCCTCGGCCACAAGGTCGTTGACGCCATCGCCGTGCGCAGCCGAGATTGCGGCCGGGTCGCCAAGACCAAGCTCATAGAAATCGCTGGCAACCGCGGTGTAGCGCATGCCCTCGGCCTTGTTGACAGCCAGGAGGATGCGGCGTCCGGTTTTGCGCAGGTAGTCAGCGATCACGCGATCCTGCGGGGCCAGCCCCAGCCGGCCATCGACGATGAAGATGACGACATCGGCTTCGACCACGGCCTGACGTGTCTGCTTGGCCATCTCCGCAACGATGCCTTCCTTGGCGACGGGTTCGAAGCCGCCGGTATCGATGGCGATGAATGGACGGTCGCCCACGCGGCCTTCACCGTAGTGGCGATCGCGCGTCAGGCCCGGAATATCCGCCACCAACGCGTCACGCGAGCGCGTCAGACGGTTGAAGAGGGTCGATTTGCCGACATTCGGCCGCCCCACGAGGGCAATGACTGGTTTCATGCTTGTGTGCCGCACGCGAATGGCGCCACGGCAAATTCTGATTATTGCAACTGCGGTTGGCATCTGCACGGCTGAATGCCTGATGACACAGATGCAAGACGCCCGCGGAGTACGCGGGCGCAAGTTCAAGGCGGCGCTGCCACCCTGAGGTGATGCGTGTGCCGCCCCAGCCCCCCCTCGGGCCAAAGCGGGCAATGTTACTTTGGCAGATAGCCGTAGACGCCACCACCGCGGGTCTGAACGACCAGCGTCTGGCCGACCACCACCGGCGCTGCGCCAATGGCGCTGCTGTCGGTCTTCACGCGGGCCACGAACTTGCCGTCGTCACGCGACAGGAAATGCAGCCAGCCTTCGGAATCGCCGACGATGACCGCGCGGCCGAAGGCCAGCGGCGTGCCGAGGTAGCGCCACAGCAGGGCGTCGTTCTTCCACAGGTCGGCGCCATTCTGTGCGTTAAAGCCGTAGACGACCGACTTCTCGTCAGCAGCGAACAGCCCGTCATCATCTTGCGTCACACCGCTCGGCGACGAGAAATCTCGTCCCCAGCGCGGTGCGCCGGTGCTCGTATCGAAACACGCCACGCGCCCCTGGAAGCTGGCTGCGCAGACTTGCGAACCGCTGATCGACGGTGCGCCGGTCACATCGTTCAGACGCTCGATCTCCGACACGCCGCGCGGATACGACACGGCGGCTTCCCAGCGAAGCGCGCCGTTGCTGGCCGAAAGCGCACCCAGCTTGCCACCCGCAAAACCGAGGATGACGTTATCGCCGGCAAAAACCATCGGCAGGCTGCTGCGGAGGTTCAGCGCCGAGGGAGAACGCTGATAGATCCACTTGCGTTCGCCATTGGCGGGGTCCAGACCCAGGACGCGGCCGTCCGTCGTGCGAACGATCACCAGCCCCTGACCCACCAGCGGCGCTGTGAGGACTTCACCGTTGACGGCGACCTTCCACTTCTGCGCACCCTTCTCGTCGAACGCGACGACCGCGCCCTTCTCACCCGCCACCGCCGTCAGCGTGCCATCGCTGCCGGGGCCGGACGTCAGGTCCACATCCGCCTTGCCTTGCCAGATGGTGCGGCCGGTAGCGCCGTCCAGGGCGGTCACAGTACCGCCGGCAGCCGACACGTAAACGTTGTTGCCTGCCACAGCCGGCTGCATCACGTAGCGACCGCTCTTCCCGACGCTCACGCTCCACACCTGCCGCACGGCCAGCACTTGCTGAACATCCTTCAGCTTGGCCGGCTCATGCTTGTTCTTGCTGCTGAACAGCGAGCAACCGCCAAGGACAGCCGTCGCTGCCAGTGCCAGCACTGCCACGCGTGCCGCCTTGGCAACACCGCGCGCGACACCACCCTGCTCAAGTGCGTGAATCATGAAATCGGGATCCTTTTGTTATGCGTTGAATTGCTCGGGTTACGCCAATCAGGCACCACCCAGGGCATCCAGCTTGAACTGCACGATCTGGCGAGCCGAAGCATCAGCCGGACCGAACTTCTCCAACGCCAGCTTGTAAGCCGCGCGGGCGTCTTCGTTCTTGTTCTGCGCGGCCAGCAGATCGCCGCGACGATCGGCGTACAAGCCGGCAAAGGCCGGAGCAACGTCGCCGGAGACTAGCGCGATGCCCTGATCGTAGGCTTTCTCGTCGAGCAGAAGCCCAGCCAGGCGCAGCTTGGCGAGCGCCTTGTACTCATCGTCGCGCGCGTGATCGACCGCCCATTGCAGCTGCGCCTTGGCGCCCGCCGCATCGTTGGCTTCGTACAGCGCCTTGGCCGTGGCCAAAGCAGTCATCTGCGCATAGGCCGTGCCGCCAAACTTGCCTTCCATGTCAGTGGCGGCACGCTTGATCTTTTCAGCGTCCTTGCCATCAACCGCCTTCTGTACCTGCTCGTACAGCACGGACGCTTCACCGGCCTGCTTACGCTGCCAGTTCTTCCAGCCGAACCAACCGGCCACGGCCAGCAGCACCACGATGGCGATCCACGTGATCACGTTGCCGTTGTCACGCCACCAGTGCTTGAGACTCTCTATCTGTTCCTGTTCTTCGAGATCGTAGGCCATGCTTTGCAGAGCTTGAATATTGGAGGTGAATCGCGGTCGTTCGCTGGCGAGCGGTACTGCCGCGGTTAGTCGTTGTTGGCCACCATGGCATCGATCAGGCGGTCGACCAACTGGTCCGACGGCACGGTCTGCTGGGCATCCGCGGTCGGATCACCACGCAGCGGCTTGATCTGCGCAACACCTTGGGTGACTTCATCGTCGCCAATGATAACCGCATAGGATGCGCCGCTTGCGTCAGCGCGCTTGAACTGCGACTTGAAGCTACCGTTGCGCCCTTCCGGCGATGCGTGAAGGATGACGTCGAGGCCGGCGTCGCGCAGTCGCTCTGCGGCGATCAGCGCCTGCACCTGCGCCTCATCGCCCTGATGGACGATGTAGACGTCGCAGCCCTGCGCTTCTGGCTCAAGCTTTTCTTCGCGCAGCAGTTCGATGATGCGCTCGACACCCATCGCCCAGCCGCATGCGGGGGCCGGCTTGCCGCCGATCTGTTCGATGAGCGGGTCGTAGCGGCCGCCGCCGGCCACGGTGCCTTGGGCGCCCAGCTTGTCGGTCGTCCACTCGAAGACGGTGAGGTTGTAGTAATCCAGGCCGCGCACCAGACGCGGGTTGATCGTGAACGGAATGTTGTTCGCCTTGAGCAGCTTTTGCACGCCCTCAAAGTGCGCGCGCGATTCGTCGCCCAGGTAGTCGATGAGCTTCGGCGCGCCGGCGGCCATGTCCTGCAGCGCCGGGTTCTTGGTGTCGAGCACGCGCAGCGGGTTGGTGTAGAGGCGGCGCTTGCCGTCCTCATCCAGAATGTCCTGGAAACCTTCCAGATATTTGATGAGATCGGCACGGTGCGCAGCGCGCTCTTCGGCCTGACCGAGCGAGTTCAACTCGAGCTTTAGGCCGACAAGGCCGAGGTCATCCCACAGTCGCTGACACATCAGGATGACTTCTGCGTCGATGTCGGGGCCAGCAAAGCCCAGCGCTTCCACGCCCACCTGATGGAACTGGCGATAGCGTCCACGCTGCGGACGCTCGTGGCGGAACATCGGGCCGGTGTACCACAGGCGCTTAGGGCCGTCGTACAGCAGGTTGTGCTCGATCACGGCGCGCACGGCGGCAGCGGTGCCTTCGGGGCGCATGGTCAATTGTTCGCCGTTCAACGCATCGGTGAAGGTGTACATCTCCTTCTCGACGATGTCCGTCACCTCGCCGATGCCACGCACAAACAATTGCGTCTGCTCAACGATCGGCGTACGGATCTGCTGGTAGCCATAGGCGCGCAGCATGCTGCGCACGGCGTTGTCAAAGTGCTCCCACAGCGGGGCGTCGCTGGGCAACAAGTCGTTCATGCCTTTGACGCCGGCGATTTTCTGCACGCGTTGTTTTTGTGTATCGCTCATGATGTCACGTAAAAAACCGGCCTCTCACATTTGGCTCCATGCGGGGCCGGCCGGTCGTTTCCTGCTTCGACTTCGAGTCCCGAAGCCTGATGCCGTTTTTAGACTGTCGCCGAGGCCTGTGCGCCGTAATGCGTCCGCACGTATTCGTCGACGATCGTCTGGAATTCTTCTGTAATGCGTTCGCCGCGCAGCGTTTTCACTTTCACGCCGTCAACGAACACCGGCGCCGCCGGCGACTCACCCGTGCCCGGGAGCGAGATGCCAATGTTGGCGTGCTTGCTCTCCCCAGGCCCGTTGACGATGCAGCCCATCACGGCCACATTCATCTCTTCGACACCTGGGTACTGCGTTTTCCACTTCGGCATCTGCTCGCGCAAGTACGACTGGATGCGCGCAGCCAGTTCCTGAAACACCGTGCTGGTCGTGCGTCCGCAACCAGGGCATGCAATGACCATCGGCGTGAAATTGCGCAGACCCATGGTCTGCAGAATCTCCTGCGCGACGATGACTTCCTTCTCGCGCGGCGCGCCGGGCTCGGGCGTGAGAGAAATGCGGATCGTGTCGCCGATGCCTTCTTGCAGAAGCACCGACAACGCCGCCGTGGAAGCCACGATACCTTTGCTGCCCATGCCGGCCTCCGTCAGGCCGAGGTGCAGCGCATAGTTACAGCGACGCGCCAGTTCGCGATACACAGCAATCAGATCCTGTACCGCAGAGACTTTGCACGACAGGATGATCTGGCTGCCCGGCAAGCCCAGTTCTTCCGCCTTTTGCGCCGACTGGATCGCTGAAGTGATCAGCGCCTCGACCATCACCGCGCGGGCATCCCACGGCGTTGCGCGTTGCGCGTTCTCATCCATGATCCGCGCAAGCAGATCCTGATCGAGGCTGCCCCAGTTCACGCCGATACGCACCGGCTTCTCGTAGCGGCAGGCGATCTCGATCATCTGCGCGAACTGCGTATCACGCTTGGCGCCCTGCCCGACGTTGCCCGGATTGATGCGGTACTTGGACAGCGCCTGCGCGCACTCCGGATAGTCCTGCAGCAGCTTGTGGCCGTTGTAATGAAAATCGCCGACCAGCGGCACATCGACGCCCATTCGGTCGAGCTGCTCGCGGATGGCGGGCACCGCGGCCGCAGCGGCGGGCGTGTCCACTGTGATACGCACCAACTCGGAGCCCGCCCGCGCCAATTCCTTCACCTGGATCGCGGTGCCGATGGCGTCCGACGTGTCGGTATTCGTCATCGACTGCACACAGACTGGCGCGTCGCCGCCAACGTGCACGACACGGTCACCCCAGCGGATTTGCGCGGCGCGCGAGTTCCGGCGCGGCAGCGGACCCACCAAGGCTGGAGCGCAATCGAGAGGCGTGGAGATTTCCATGATCAGACAAGGCGCGCCGCCACAGGCACCGCGCCATTTACAAAACGGTTCAGGGCAACGTGGCCCGTGCCACGCGGTTGCGGGCGTACTTCTGAAGATCGACGGACGCACCGCCCACAGCCAGCGATTCAACCGCTTCTGCATTGCCGAAAACGACCTTGAACGGCGGCGTGCCGGTCAGATCGCGTGCGTCACCTTCCTTGGAGATGCCGCTGGCGAGCGTCTTGCCGGTTTTGTCCTTGATTTCATACCAGGAGGAACCGGAGAAGCGCACCGACACCGTGCCGCTGCGACTCGCCGATTCAGCCGGTTTGACGGTTTCCGTCGGCTGAGCAGCAACTGGAGCATCGACGTTGACCACAGCGGCCTTGACACCTGCAACGCCTACGGCTGCCGCCGGAACAGCAGCACCGCTGTCTGAACGCGGCAGCGTTGCCGGTGGGGCCAGCGGCGCAGTTACCACGCCCGAGGCCGGGGCCGCCGGGGCAACCGGGGTCAACGGTGTCGGCATGGAAGCGGCTGGTGTTTCAGCCGGAGCCTGCTCAGCTGCCGGAGCCGCTTGCGCGGGTACAGTTTGCCCGGCCGCCGGCACTTCCTTCGCGGTGGATTCGGTGTTTTGCGTGGCTGCCGTTTGCGAGGCAAACCACTGCTTCAGACGGTCCATACCAGCCAACGCACCGCCTGCTACGACCACCGCAACGACCACACCAATCAGCCAGCGGCCACCGCCACTGCGACGCTTCGCAAAGCTCGGCTTGTCGGAGAACGATTCACCCAACCCGCCTTCGGGGCGCAAGCCGATGTTAGTGACCGGCGCACGGGCATTCAAACGCGCAAGCTGGTCATCGACATCCACCTGCAAAGCGCGTGCGTAGGCGCGGATGAGCCCTTTGGTAAAGGTCATGTCAGGCAATGCACTGACATCTGCCGATTCCACCGCCGACAACTTGCCAGGTGCGACCTTCAGGCGCCCCGCCAGATCGTCGACCGTCAGCCGCTGCCGTTCTCGGCCGGCACGCAGGCGTTCGGCGATCTCGCGCAGCGCATCGTCGCGGTCCGGCGAAGCAGCGGCAGGCGGATTCGAGGCAGGCGTCGCGCCGTGAGAGAAGTCGGCTGCGCTTGCCACGTCGCGGTCAGTCATCCCAGGCTCCTCGTTCGAATGCCGCCTCTTCGGGCGCATTGGCGAAGCGGCGCTGCAATTGCGCGCTCCATGCGTTCTGCTGTGAAGTGTCGCCGAGGCGGCGTGCGATGCGAGCGCCCAGCCACAGGCTTTCTGCCGTCGGATTCCCGCGGCCATTCACACGTTCGATAAACGGCATGGCACGTGAATATTCGCGTCGTTTGTAGTACAGCTGCGCCAACGTCAAGTTGGTCAGCGGATTGTTTGCGTCGATATAGGTGGCGCGGGTGAGGCTCTTCTCCGCGCCATCCAGATCGCCCTGACGCATCTGGCAGACACCCAGATTCGTCCATGGTTTCGCGGGGCTGCCGGCGGCCGGCGCCTCGATGGCCTGGCGCAGCATCGCCATGCCTTGATCGGGCTTGCCGCCTTGCGAGCACAGGAACCAGCCGTAGTTGTTCAGCAAGTCGCCATCTTGGGGCGTCGTAGCCAGAGCGCTGCGGAAGCTCTCATCAGCCTGCTCGCGCTGGCCGAGGTTCATGTAAGCCAACGCGCGGATGTGATACGCGTTCGGCACATTCGGATCGATTGCGATGGCGTTCTTGATTTCCTCAAGCGCTGTCGCATTCTGGCCGGCTTCCAAGTATTGCGTCGCGAGTTGTAATCGGATTGCAGCCCGGCGACCGGCGTCAGCCTTTTGATCGGGGGCGGTCGTGACTTCTCGTGTCTGTGTCTGGACCGGCGGCGACAATGCGCACCCGGCGGCTGCCAGCGTGAAGACCAGACTGACAGCAGTCGACCAACGCTTCATGCGGTACCCATGCGGTGAGTGGAGTCGGCCCCGACCACGGGGATCTCGACGATCTTGCCAAACTTGCCGCGCTCGGCCAGGCGTGTTCGGTCCTTGACCTCGCCGGCGAGCTGCCCGCAAGCCGCATCGATGTCGTCGCCTCGCGTCTTGCGGATGGTGGTGACAATGCCTGCATCCAGCAGCACTTGCGAGAAGCGGCGGATCTGCTCATTGTTCGAGCGCTTCAACCCCGATTCCGGGAACGGGTTGAACGGGATCAGGTTGAACTTGCACGGCACGTCGGCCACGACGCGCAGCAGTTCACGGGCATGCTCGACGGTATCGTTGACACCATCCAGCATGCAGTATTCAAAGGTGATGAAATCGCGCGGCGCGAACTCCAGATAGCGACGGCAGGCAGCCATCAATTCGGCCAGCGGATACTTCTTGTTGAGCGGCACGAGCACGTCGCGCAGCGCATCGTTGGACGCGTGCAGCGACACAGCGAGCGCCACGGGCACATCGCGCGCGAGGCGGTCCATCATCGGCACCACGCCCGAGGTGGATACCGTTACGCGACGGCGCGAAAGGCCATACGCGTTGTCGTCCAGCATCAGCGACAGAGCAGGCACCACGGCGTCGTAATTCAGGAGCGGCTCGCCCATGCCCATCATCACAACGTTGGTGATGACGCGGTCGTCCTTGGGGCCGCGACCGAGCTGCTTGCGCATGGCGAACTCCGCCATCCACAGTTGGCCGATGATCTCGCCAGTACTGAGGTTGCGCGAGAAGCCCTGCTTGCCGGTCGAGCAGAACCGGCAGTTGACGGCACATCCCGCCTGAGACGACACGCACAACGTGCCGCGCGTCTCTTCGGGGATGTAGACCGTCTCGACGGCATTGCCCTGCCCTACGTCGACCAGCCACTTGCGCGTGCCGTCCGACGAAAGGTGATCGGTAATGACCGCCGGCGCCTGGATGTTGGCGCGGGTCGCAAGCTTTTCGCGCAGCGACTTGGCGAGATCGGTCATCTCGCCAAAATCGGACGCCCCCGACTGGTGAATCCAGCGCTGCAACTGCTTGGCGCGAAACGACTTCTCACCCAGGCTCTCGCAGTACGCGAGAAGGCCCTGTGCGTCGAAATCGAGGAGATTCACCACATCGCTCATGACTTGCAACCCGAAACCACAATCCCAGTCTAGTGTTGACGCTTAGCGGCTGTAAATGTTCAGGCCCGGGAAGAAGAATGCGACTTCCACGGCGGCCGTTTCTGCAGCGTCCGAGCCGTGCACGGCGTTGGCGTCGATGCTGTCAGCGAAGTCGGCGCGGATCGTGCCCTTCTCGGCCTTCTTCGGGTCGGTTGCACCCATCAGATCACGGTTCTTGGCGATTGCGTTTTCGCCTTCCAGCGCCTGGACCATCACCGGGCCCGAGATCATGAAGTCCACCAGATCCTTGAAGAACGGGCGCTCCTTGTGCACGGCGTAGAACTGCTCGGCTTCTGCGCGCGACAGGTGGATCATCTTGGCTGCGACGATCTTCAGGCCGGCGCCTTCGAAGCGGGCGTAGATCTGGCCGATGACATTCTTGGCCACGGCATCCGGTTTGATAATCGACAAAGTGCGTTCGAGCGCCATCAAAAACTCCAAAAAATGAAGGTGTTACGTGAAAGATAAACGTTAGATTCTAACACGGGCGGGAACGGGATGGATGTCAAGCGGTGCAACCGGATGCCGCGTACGCCGGGAGCACAAGGAGGCGATATCGTCACTTGTCTTTGCAGGCCTCGTCGGCTTGACGAACCCGCCTTAGCATCCCCTTATGGGGAGCACAAAAAGTCACTCACCAAAGGCACCTTCCGCCGCAAACACCGACCAGGAGCCGGAACCGCGTGGCATCCTGACTCTCCAAGTAAGGAGATGTGGCTTGCAAAAGCCCGCCTCGGATGCCACATTCGCTGTGTCGTCGCATTGTCTGCAATGTCATTCACCCAAGGAGTTCGCATGGACAACCAACTCAACACGTACGGTTTTGGCGCTTCCGGCACCGCCGGCGCGTTGGCCGTCCGTAACCGCGTGCTGCGCAATACTTATTGGCTGCTCGCGCTTTCCATGATCCCCACCATCCTCGGCGCCTGGATCGGTGTCGCCACCGGCTTCAACCTGATGGGGCGCAACCCGCTGATGGGTTTCGTCATCTTCATGGCGGTGGCTTTTGGCTTCTTCTACGCCATTGAGCGTTTCAAGAACAGCGGCGTCGGCGTGGCATTGCTGCTCGGCTTCACGTTCTTCATGGGGCTGATGCTGTCGCGGCTGATTGGCATGATTCTGGGCTTCTCGAATGGCGCGTCACTCATCATGACGGCGTTCGGCGGCACCGCGGTCATCTTCGGCGTGATGGCGACGGTGGCCACGGTCAGCAAGCGCGATTTCTCGGGCCTGGGCAAGTGGCTGTTCATGGGCGTGCTGGTGCTGATCGTTGGCTCGGTGGCCAACATCTGGCTGCAATTGCCCGCGATGATGCTGACGATCTCGGTGCTGGCCATCGCGATCTTCTCGGCATACATCCTGTTCGACGTGCAGCGCATCGTGAACGGCGGCGAGACCAACTACGTGACGGCTACCCTGGCCATCTACCTGGACGTCTACAACATCTTCACGAACCTGCTGGCGATCCTGGGGATCTTTGGCGGAAATCGGAACTGAGCCAAATTCAGCCTCACAAGCGCCAGCGATGGCGAAAAAAACCGGCGCACCAGGCGCCGGTTTTTCTTTGTCTGCGAGACGCCCGACGAACGGTCAGTCGCGCTCGAATACCGCCATCGACTCCACGTGCGACGTGTGCGGGAACATGTTGACCACGCCCGCGCCGGCCAAACGATAACCCGCTTCATGCACGAGCAAACCCGCATCGCGCGCCAGCGTCGCCGGATTGCATGACACGTAGACGATGCGCTTCGGCAGCAGATCAGCCGCCTCGCCGCCTCGCTGAGACAACTCGGCGAGCGCCTTGGACACGGCCAACGCCCCTTCGCGCGGCGGGTCGATCAGCCAGCGATCGAACTTGCCCAGCGCGGCAATATCATCGGCCGACACTTCGAAGAGATTGCGGCAAGCGAATGTCGTTTTCGCATCCAAACCGTTGTGCTGAGCGTTGGCGAGCGCCCGGGTTGTCAGCGCCTCGCTGCCTTCGATGCCCATGACTTCGCGTGCCCGTGTAGCCATTGGCAGCGTGAAGTTGCCGATACCGCAAAACAGGTCAAGGAGCCGATCGCTGGGCTGAGCGTCGAGCAGCTTCAGCGCCCGCGACATCAGCACCCGGTTGATCTGGTGATTGACCTGCGTGAAATCCGTCGGCTTGAACGGCATCGTGATGCCGAACTCCGGCAGCGTGTACGTCAGCGTGCGGTCAAGGGGATGGAACGGATAAACGGTGTCCGGCCCCTTGGGCTGCAGCCAAAACTGGACGTTGTGCTGATCGGCAAAAGTGCGCAGCTCGGCCTCATCCTCGGCGGTGATGGGCTCCAGATTGCGCAAAACCAGCGCGGTCACGTCCTGCCCGACCGCCAGTTCGATCTGCGGCATACGTTGCACGATCGACAGGCGCCCCACCAACTCGCGCAACGGCACCAGCAGCGCGGATACGTGCGGCGGCAGCACCTCGCACGACGTCATGTCGGCCACGTAGCTGCTCTTGCGCTCGTGGAAGCCCACCAGCACACCACCTTTGGCCGCAACATGGCGCACGGTCAAGCGGGCGCGGTAGCGGTAGCCCCAGTCGGGGCCGGCAATCGGTCGGAACACGACGTCCGGACGCAGCTTGGCCAAATGCCACAGGTCATCTTCCAGCACGCGCTGCTTGATCGCGACCTGTGCACGCGAATCCAGATGCTGCATCGAGCAGCCACCGCATACCCCAAAGAACTTGCACTGCGGCGTCACGCGGGAAGCGGACTGGCGCAGAATGTTCACCACACTCGCCTGCTCGTACGACGGCTTCACGCGGTGACTCCGATACATCACGCGCTCACCAGGCAATGCGCCTTCCACGAAGACCACCTTGCCCGGCGTGCCATCCTCGTTGGCCAGACGACCGATACCGCGTGCTTCACCGTCGAGCGAAACGATTTCCAGGGGGCCAGCCACGGGCATCTCGGGCTTACGGCGCCCACGGGGCTTAGCGGGCGGCGCGTCCGGAGCGGCGATTGCTGAATCAGGAGAGGAAGGCGTGACGTTAGGTGCAGCTTGAGACACGAGCGAGCCTGGGCAAAATGAGGACAAGGGCGGCATTGTAAGACACCGGAGGACCAGCATGGGCACCGTCATCCTGACGTGGAATATCCAGTGGGGCCGTGGCGCCGACGGGCACGTCAGCCTGACGCGCCAACTGACGCAAGCACGTGAGATGGTCGAGTTCGATGTGCTGTGCCTCCAGGAAGTCACGTCCGGTTTCAGCGATCTGCCGGGCCAACCAGGCATCGATCAATGGAGCGAACTGGCCGACGCGCTTGGCCCCGACTACACCGTGATCGCTGGCTTCGCGCTGGAGCGCCACAACGGCATGCATGTGCAGCGCTTCGGCAACGCGATTGCCACACGCCTACCCGTGCATCACATCCGGCGCCACGCTTTGCCTTGTCCGGCGGATGCCACACCGTATATGCCGCGCATGGCCATCGAGGCGATCGTGCAGGCGCCGTTCGGCTTGTTGCGCATCATCACAACGCATCTGGAGTACTACTCGGCGCTTCAACGGCTGGCGCAAATCGACGCATTGCGCGGCATCCACTCGGAAGGGTGTGTGCGTGCAAATCAAGGATCGGTGCTTGGCACAGAGTCCGAGGCCGGTCCCTTCCGCCCGCTTGCACAGACGACGTCAACCATTGTCTGTGGCGATTTCAACTGCAAGCCGGACTCCACGCCTAAACACCTAGCGACCGTGCCGTTCACTCAGGAACCCGCTTTGCACGACGCGTGGGAAATTGCTCACGGCACAACGCCGCAACCGCCGACGTTCGGCGTGCACGACCGCACCGGCTGGACCGAACCGGCCTACGCGTGCGATTTCATGCTGATCAGCGATCCATTGAGACCGCGCGTGCTGCGGATGGAAGTCAACAGCACCACGCAAGCGTCGGATCACCAACCGATGCTGCTGGAGCTGCGGAACGACTGAATGAAACTGGAGAAGAAAGAAGAGAGGCAGCAGCGCCTTACAGCACCGCATCCTTACGCACGCCCTGCGAAGCGAAATGGCGCTTGAGCTTGACCAGCGCTTCCTGCTGAATCTGGCGAACGCGTTCGCGCGTCAGGCCCATCTCGGCGGCCAGCTCTTCCAGCGTCGCAGGCTCGATGTAGTTGAGGCCGAAGCGGCGCTCCACCACATAACGGTGCTTGTCCGACAAGCGCGCAAGCCACGACTTCATCAGCAGTGAAAGCTCCCGATGTGCCACTTCCTGGTCCGGCGACGCGCCATGCTCATCCGAGAGGAAATCGAGCAGGCTCGTGCCCGGATCAAGATCGAACGGTGTATCCAGCGAAGTCGTGTGCTCGTTGAGCGAGAGCACGTCCTGCACTTCCTCCGTGGTCTTGCCGAGCAAGTGAGCGATGTCTTCAAGGCTCGCGTCCCGGCCATCCACGCCGCTCTTTTCCAGATGACGCTTGGCACGCAGCACCTGGTTGAGTTCGCGAATCACGTGCACCGGCAGACGAACCGTACGCGCCTGGTTCATGATCGCGCGCTCGATGCTCTGGCGGATCCACCACGTTGCATACGTCGAGAAGCGGAACCCGCGCTCCGGATCGAATTTTTCGATCGCGTGCATCAGCCCCAGGTTGCCCTCCTCGATCAGATCGAGCAGCGGCACACCGCGGTTCAGATAGCCTTTTGCAATGCTCACGACCAAGCGGAGGTTGCGCTCGATCATGACCTGGCGCGCGGCAAATTCACCCGCCTTGGCCAGCGTCGAGAAATGCAGTTCTTCCGCTGGCGTCAGAAGCGGCTTGATGCTGATGCGATTGAGATAGTGCTGAACCGTGTCGGCGGCCAGTTCAGCCTGCAGCACCTTGCGGAAATCTTCCTCGGGTGCGGCCTCCTCGGCCTCTTCACCCTCCTCCTCTTCTTCATCCGGCTCGTCGGCACTGTCCGACGTGTCGTTGAGATCAGCAGAATCGGAGGCGGGCAGATCGTCGACCAGCGCGTCGACGACTTCGATCTCTTCAGCAGGAGACTGTGCCGCGCCACGCGCACGCCGCCCCGCGCGCCCATTTGGGGTGCGCTGGCCCTCTACAGCAGCGTCGATGTTGTCATCGGCGGGGGTGGCGGGCGTGGCAGCTTTCTGGCGCGGCATGCATTCCTCTATTGAGGCGGCAAGTAGCGCATCGGATCGACCGGCTTACCGTTGCGGCGCACTTCAAAATGAAGCTTCACGCGATCCGCATCAGTACTGCCCATTTCAGCGATCTTCTGCCCTTTCTTGACCGTGGATTGCTCGGTGACCAGAACCTTGTCGTTGTTGCCGTAGGCGGTCAGGAACGTGTCGTTGTGTTTGATGATGACAAGATTCCCGTACCCACGCAAGGGTCCAACGTGGATCACTTTTCCGTCGTCGGCGGCGACCACGGCATCGCCACGTTTGCCGCCAATGTCGATGCCCTTGTTGCTCTTGTCATCGAAACGGTTGATGAGCGAGCCGCGTGCCGGCCAGGCCAGCGAGATTGCGCTGTCGCTTGCCCCGGCAGGAGCGCTGGACGATGCTGCGGACGGCGGCGTGGCGGGCGTCGAATCGACCGGTTGCGTAGTCGTGTTAGGCGGGCGAACCGGTGTGACCACGGCCCCGGTGCTGCTGACATCGGCGTTTGGCGGAACAACGCGTAATAGCTGATCGACTTCGATCTGGTTCGGATTGGCGATGTTGTTCCACGCCACCAGGTCTCGCGGCGCCTGGCCGTTACGCAGGGCGATGCTGTACAAGGTATCGCCGCGCTTGACCCGATAGTAGCCGGGGGGCGGCGGCTCTTGCGACGTGGCCCCGGTGCTACCGGCGCGCGAGGTGCGGTCGAGAACGGGGGCCTGATTGCCGGAGGATGCGCAAGCCGCCAATAGTGCGGCCGACACCATCGCCACGGCGAGCCGGCCTGCGCGTGCGGGGCTTGGACGGTTCATGGAGCTCCGGGAAATGAACATGCTAAACAGTTCCTGATTTTAACGGGACAAAGAAAACGCCTTCAAGCGCGGTACTGTGAAACTGGAAGCGGCTGCGGCGCTCGATGAGAACGAGCTGCTGCGCCGGGCCGTTGCTGCGGTCGGTGGCCACAGGCGCAATCAGCCGGCCGCCAACGGTGAGCTGGTCGAGCAGCGCCTGCGGCACCTCCAGCCCCGCCGCCGCCAGGATGATGGCGTCGAACGGCCCGGCCTTCGGCAGCCCGAGCATGCCGTCGCCATAGTGCAGACGGATGTTTGGCACCCGGAGTGGCCGCAAGTTCGCTTTGGCTTTTTCGTGCAGCGGGCGAACGCGCTCGATCGAGTACACCTCGTCGGCGAGTTGCGCCAGAACGGCAGCCTGGTAGCCGCAGCCGGTACCGATTTCCAGCACGCGCGCGAGCGGCAGGCCGGTGCGACTGGGCCGCCCACTCAATAACAACTCAATCATCCGTCCGACCACCGACGGCTTCGAGATCGTTTGCTGATGGCCGATGGGCAACGCGGAATCTTCGTAGGCTTGCGAGGCCAGGCCGGCATCGACGAACAAATGGCGTGGCACGGTGCCGATCGCTGCCAGCACGCGCTTGTCGCTCACGCCGCCGGCCTGCACCCGACCGACCAATGCCTGACGCGCACGATCCGAGGCCATACCGCCAGCCGCCGCATGCGCTGCCGCGGTGCGGGCCTGCACGGCGCTCGCAGCAACGGCGCCAACCGCAGGGTCGACACCCGCCACGCGCTGCGGTGCAGGTGCCGGGGCAGAAGCCGGTGACGCGCGTTCGACCGATGCCGCACGCGCCGGTGTAGGGCGTGACACCGCGCTCACCCCGGACGAGATGCGCGTTTCACGCTGGCGTTCCACGGGCTTGCGCTCGACGACTGCATCGAGCGTCAACGGAAAACGCCGGTCGCGCGGACGTTCAGACATGAGCCACCATGCCGATCATGGCGTCTGCCAGCGGCGCACGGTGCGCAGTTGGGCCGTATCGGTCAGATCCAGCTGCAGCGGCGTCAGCGAGACGAAGCCGTGCGCAACGGCGTGGAAATCGGTGCCTTCGCTCGCATCCTTTGCATCGCCGGCGGCACCGACCCAGAAGATCGGCTCGCCGCGCGGATTGGCCTGACGGATCACCGGCTGCGACTGGTGCCGCTTGCCCAGACGCGTCGCACGCCAGCCCGCGAGCTCGGCGTACGGCAGATTCGGGATATTGACGTTCAGCAGGACCGGCCCGTCCAGCGGATCGGACAGATAGCGCTCGACCACCTCGCGGGCCACGCGCTCGGCGGCGTCGAGGTGCGTCCAGCCCTTGTCAACTTGCGAAAACGCAATCGACGGAATACCGAACAGATAGCCTTCGATGGCGGCGGCGACCGTGCCGGAGTACAGCACGTCTTCACCCATGTTCTGGCCCTGGTTGATACCGGAGACGACCAAGTCGGGCTTCTCTTCGATCATGCCGGTCAGCGCGATGTGCACGCAGTCCGTCGGTGTGCCGTTGACGAAGCGGAAGCCCTTCTGGGCACCGTCGGTCGCTTCAAACACCGAAAGCGGACGTTGAAGCGTAAGCGAGTTGGAGGCGCCGCTGTGGTTCTGCTCCGGCGCGACCACCGTCACGCGGCCCAGCGGGCTCAGCGCACGATGCAGCGCCGCGAGCCCAGGGGCGAGGTATCCGTCGTCGTTGGCAATGAGAATATGCATGGCGCGGATTGTAACCGAGCAACGTTCGCGAATCGTGCTCCTGCACACGTTCTACGCGCTTACAAAAAATGCATCGACAAGCCGCGGGATCCATCGCGCCCAGCCAAATCGAACGATCGTGCTTTTATTCGGTTACACTGCCGGACGAGATCGCGTGCAATGCATGCGAGATGGCGAACAATCCAACGCAAGACTGTTGAGGAGACACATGATGAAAGCCGTCGTCTGCAAGACCTGGGGCCCGCCCGAATCGCTGGTGATCGAAACGCTGCCGGACCTCTCGCCCGGCGCCGGTGAAGTCGTGATCGACGTAAAGGCCGCGGGGGTGAATTTTCCTGACGTGCTGATTATCCAGAACAAGTACCAGTTCAAGCCGGAGTTGCCGTTTACGCCCGGCTCGGAAGTCGCGGGCGTGGTCAATGCGGTCGGCGAAGGCGTGTCGCACCTGAAGGCCGGCGACCACGTGATCGCGTTTCTTGGCCAGGGCGCGTTTGCCTCACAGGTCAAGGCATCGGCCAAGGTGGTCATGCCGATGCCGCCAGGCATGGCGTTCGACACCGCCGCCGCGTTCACGCTCACCTATGGCACGTCGCACCACGCGGTGGTCGATCGCGGCCAACTGAAGGCCGGCGAAACGATGCTCGTGCTCGGCGCGGCAGGCGGTGTCGGACTGGCGGCTATCGAGATCGGCAAGGCGATCGGTGCGCGCGTCATCGCTGCGGCATCGAGCGACGAGAAACTCGCAGTCTGCAAGGACCACGGCGCCGACGCCCTCATCAACTATTCGACCGAAGACCTGCGCGAGCGCATCAAGGAATTGACCGACGGCAAGGGCCCTGACGTGATCTATGACCCGGTCGGGGGCATCTACGCGGAACCGGCGTTCCGCTCGATCGCTTGGCGGGGCCGCTACCTCGTGGTCGGATTTGCCAACGGAGAGATCCCCAAGATGCCGCTGAATTTGGCGTTGCTGAAAGGCGCGTCGCTGGTGGGCGTGTTCTGGGGCGAATTCGCGCGCCGGGAACCGAAGGCGAATCTGGCGAACATGATGCAGATGCTCGGCTGGATGCAGGAAGGCAAGATCCGGCCGCATATCTCTGCGCGCTATCCGCTGGAGCAGACGACGCAGGCGCTGCTGGACATGGCGGCGCGCAAGGTGACGGGCAAGGTCGTGATCCAGCCGTAAAAACGTCACCGCTGAACAAAAAAAGCCGCGCAGGTTGATCGCCTGCGCGGCTTTTCTCTTTGGTGCAACGGTTTATCAGGCTGCTTCTTCCAGCGTCGGATAGTCGGTGTAGCCCTTTTCCTGGCCGCCGTAGAAGGTTGCGCGATCCGGCTTGTTGAGCGATGCGCCGGCACGGAAGCGCGCCACCAGATCGGGATTGGCGATGAACGGACGACCGAACGCAACGGCATCCGCCAGACCGGAGGCAATCATCTGTTCGCCCTCTTCCGCCGTGTATTGGCCGCACACGATGAGCGTGCCCTTGAAGGCATCGCGCAGTTGGCGACGGAAATCGTTGCTCAGCTCGGGGCCGCCGGCCCAATCCGGTTCGGCGATGTGCAGGTAGGCGATGCCACGCTTGGTCAGCTCGCGCGCAAGGTACAGCGCGCTTTCTTCAGCTTGTTCGTCGGCAATGTCGTGCGCGACGAAGTGCGGCGAGAGGCGGATGCCGACGCGGTCTGCGCCAATCTCGGCGATGGCGGTGTCAACGACTTCGAGAATCAGTCGGGCGCGGTTTTCCAGGGAGCCGCCGTACTGGTCGGTGCGCTGGTTGCTGTTGGTCGACAGGAATTGGTGCAGCAGGTAACCGTTGGCGGCGTGGATTTCAACGAAATCGAAGCCGGCGCGGCGTGCACGCAGCACGGCCTGGCGGTATTGCGCAATCACACCGGGGATTTCTTCCGTGGCCAGGGCGCGCGGCTCGCTGGTCGGCACATTGGCGGGCGTGCCGTCCGGCTGCACGACAAAGCTCTGCGCACCCTTGGCGACGATGGCTGACGGCGCGACGGGAGCCTGGCCGTTTTCCTGCAGCAGCGTGTTCGAAATACGGCCCACGTGCCACAGCTGTTGCGAGATGCGGCCGCCCTTGGCGTGCACGGCATCCACCACCGCCTTCCAGCCGGCTTCCTGTGCGTCGGTGTACATGCCCGGCGTCCAGGCGTAGCCCTGCCCCTGGCGGGAAATTTGCGTCGCTTCTGTGACGATGAGGCCAGCAGTGGCACGCTGGGCGTAGTAGGTCACGTTCAGTTCGGTCGGCACGTCACCCGGCTGGCCGGCGCGCGAGCGCGTAAGCGGCGCCATGACGACACGATTGGCGAGGGTCGTACGGCCGGTCTGAACCGGGGACAGCAGTTGTTGAGTCATATCAGCTCCTGAAAGGCACTATTCGACCGGTCATCTAGAACCGGAATCAAAGAAAAAGCGAGGAACGTGCCTCGCCGGCAATGGGTTGCATTCGACGTCAGTGTTTGGGCTTGGCCAGCAGCATTTCGGTTTGCGCGACACAGCTCTTGAACGCGTCGACCGTGCGGTGCGCCTTGGCCAGCAGTGCACCGCCCATCCACATGGCGTACAGGCCTTCGGCCAGTTCGTGCGCGTCCTGCACAGGCGCCAACGAACCGTCGGCGACACCGGCCTCGATTGCGGTGGCGATGCGCTCGACCATCCGCGTCATCCCTGCCGACAACACCTTGCGCATCGGCTCGGACAAATCGGACACCTCTCCTGACAGCTTGACCGCGAGGCACGTGACTTCGCATGCGCTGCGCTCATGCAGATCAATCCAGGCCATGAAATAGCGCAGCAGCCGTTCACGGGCGGAGATGCGCGTGTCGTTGAAGAGGCTGACAACGCCCGCGTCGTAGTCCTGGAAATAGCGCTCCAGCATGGCAACGCCAAAGTCTTCCTTGGACCCGAAGTAGTAATAGAACGAGCCCTTCGGCACCTGCGCGCGGCCCAGGATTTCCGCCAATCCGACGGCCGAAAAACCGCGCCCGAGGATCAGCTCGGCACCGGCGTCGAGGATGCGGTCGCGGGTGTCGTGCCGGGCTTCGGCGCCTTCAGCGGTGACGGGTTCGGGGTGCTTGCTCATGATGGGTCGCATTGTAGTAGACCGACCGTCTAGTTGCATAACCCTGCTTGCGACAGGGTCGATGTGACGTTTGCGTCGTCCGCGCGCTCGCTCAGAGCTTTTCCGTCTCGCCGCTCTTCGGCTGCCAGCGCATCAGGCGCTTTTCCATCAAGCCGACGAGCCAATCCAGGACCAGCGCAAAGACCGTCAGCACGACGATGCCCGCAAACACGGTGTTGATGTCGAACGTGCCCTCTGCCTGGAGGATCAGGTAGCCGACACCGCGTGCGGAGCCGAGATACTCCCCCACCACCGCCCCGACGAACGCCAGGCCCACCGACGTATGCAGCGACGAGAACACCCAGCTCGTCGCGCTCGGCAGATAGACGAAGCGCAGTAGTTGCCGCTGCGATGCGCCCAGCATGCGCGCATTGGCCAGCACGACCGGGCTCACTTCCTTCACGCCCTGGTAGACGTTGAAGAAGACGATGAAGAACACCAGCGTCACCGCCAACGCGACCTTTGACCAGATCCCCAGCCCGAACCACACGCCGAAGATCGGCGCCAGGATCACGCGCGGCATCGAATTGGCCGCCTTGATGTACGGATCCAGCACTGCCGAAGCCGCCGGGCTCAGCGCCAGCCACAAGCCGGCGCCCAGGCCAGTAGCGGTGCCGATGGCAAAGGCCAGCACTGTCTCGGCCAACGTCACGCCAAGGTGTTGATAGATATCGCCTTCAGAAACGAACCACGCCCAGATGCGCTGGGCAACGATGAGCGGTTCTCCGAAGAAGAACGCAACTTCCTGCGAGCGCGTGGCGAAGTGCCACACGCCCAACGTGACGACCAGCAGGCCAAGCTGCCAGGTGCGCAGCGCGAATGGAGAAAGCGGACGGTTAGCCATGGATGCAATCGATCAGATTCAGGTCAAGCCACGCGGCGGTGCTGCGCATAGCCCTTGAGGACTTCCTCGCGCAGGACGTCCCAGATGCGCGAATGCAGGTCGACAAAGCCGGCCTGGTCACGAATCTCGGCCACATCGCGCGGGCGCGGCAGGTCGATGGTGAATTCGCCGATTGGGTGCGTGCCGGGGCCGGCGGCCAGAACGACCACGCGGTCGCTCATGGCAATCGCTTCGTCCAGATCGTGCGTGATGAACAGCACCGCCTTGCGCTTGGCGGCCCAGAGGTCGAGCACCTCGTTTTCCATCAGCTGGCGCGTCTGGATGTCGAGCGCGGAAAACGGCTCGTCCATGAGGATGATGTCGGGGTCGAGCACCAGCGTTTGCGCCAGGCTCACGCGTTTGCGCATGCCGCCCGAAAGCTGATGTGGATAGCGGTCTTCAAAGCCAGCCAGCCCGACGCGCGCGAGCCACGACATGGCCAGGTCGCGCGCTTCCTGGTCGGGCATGCCCCGAAACTCCAGCCCAGCCATCACGTTGTCGAGCGCGCTGCGCCACGGCATCAGCGCCTCTGCCTGGAACATGTAACCGGCACGACGATTGATGCCGACCAGCGGTTCGCCAAACACCCGGACCTGCCCCGAAGACGGCTGCAACAGCCCCGCCGCCAGATTCAGCAATGTTGATTTGCCGCAGCCGGTGGGGCCGACCACCGAGACGAACTCGCCAGCCTGCACCTCCAGCGACGTGTTTTGCACGGCGGTGTGACGCTGGCCCGGCGTGTCGGGCGAGATGAACGTGCAGGTGATCTGATCGAAAGAAAGCGCGGGATGGGACATGGTCTGCGATCCAAAAGCAATGCGCCCGGGCGAAACCGGGCGCGTTGCTGAAAGCCTGTGGAACTTACTTGTATTTCGCGTTGGCCTTCTGCACGAAGGTATTGGTGAAGGTCTGGTCGAGCTTGATCTGCTTGCCCTTCACTTCCGCATCAAACTCCGACAGCGTGCGCAGCGCCGTGGTCGGGCCGTCGGCGGGCATCGTGCCGTCCGGCGAGATCGCCTCACGCACCTTCTCCCACGCCGCCAAATACAGCGCACGGTCGCCCAGCAGATAGGCTTCGGGCACCGTCTTGACGATGTCCGAGGGGCCCGCCTTCTGCAGCCACTTGAGCGCGCGCACCATGGCGTTGGTCATCGCCTGCGTCGTGTTCGGATTCTTCTGGATGAACGCGGTGGACGCGTACAGGCAGCCGGCCGGCATGTTGCCGCCAAACACCGCCTTGGTATCGGCCAGCGTGCGGGTATCGGAGACGACGCGGACTTCATTCTTCTGCGTGAGCATCGACATCACCGGGTCCAGGTTGGCCAGGGCGTCGATCTGGCCCGCACGCACGGCCGCAATCGCCCCGCTGCTCGGGCCCACGCCGATGATCGACACTTCGTTCGGCTTGATGCCGGCGCGCGCCAGCACGTAGTTGACCATGATGTTGGTCGACGAACCCGGCGCCGTCACGCCGATCTTCTTGCCCTTCAAATCGGCAATCGACTTGAAGTTGGGCATCGTCTTATTGTTGACCGCCAACACGATCTGCGGTGCGCGCCCTTGCAGCACGAACTCCTGATACATCTGGCCCTTGGCCTGCAGCACCAGCGTGTGCTCGTAGGCACCGCTCACGACATCGGCGCTACCTCCCACCACAGCCTGCAGCGCTTTTGCACCGCCGGCAAAGTCGACGATTTCAACGTCCAGGCCTTCGTCCTTGAAGTAACCCAGACGCTCGGCAATCGTCAGCGGCAGGTAGTAGAACAGCGCCTTGCCGCCCACCGCGATGGTGACCTTGCTTTTTTCAGGTTTGCCCTGTGCCAGAACGGCGGGGCTGGCAACCAGCAGGCTCGTCGCGCACAGCGCTGCGCCCACCCACTTTGCCCAGCGCCCAATGACTCGTGTCCCCATGCCTGACTCCTGTTCTGTGGCCTTCACTGCCTTGGCGGCGATATTACCGCAACGATTTGCAACACAACATGCGGGATCGTCCTAGCTGCTTAGCTTTTGGCTTCGGCAACGATGCCCTGCGAAACGAGCGCGTCGATCTGCGCATCCGTCAGGCCGTGGCCGCGCAGGACATCGCGCGTGTGCTGGCCCAGGCGCGGCGCGCTCGCCTGCACAGCGCCCGGCGTGGCGGAAAGCTTGGGCACCACGCCCGGCATCTCGACCTCGATGCCCGACTGCGCGCGCACGGTTTCGATCACGCCGCGTGCGCGGTAGTGCGGGTCGGCGGCAATGTCCGCGATGGTGTAGATCGGGCCGCTGGGCACTTCGGCCGCATGCAGCGCGGCCAGGACATCTGCGATGGGCAACGTGCTCGTCCACGCGTTGATGGCTGCGTCGATTTCCTCGGCACGCGCGGCGCGGCCGTCGTTGCGGGCCAGGCCCGGATCGTCGGCCAGATCTTGACGGCCCATGTGTTGCATCAGGCGGCGGAAGATGTTGTCACCGTTGGCGGCGATCAGAACGTATTCGCCACCGGCGCAGCGATAGGCGTTCGACGGTGCGATACCCGGCAGCGCCCCGCCCGCCGGCTGGCGGATCGCGCCAAACACCGAATACTCCGGCAGCAGGCTCTCCGTCAGGTTGAACACGGATTCATACAGCGCCACGTCGATCACCTGCCCCTTGCCGCCGCGCGCGTCGCGTTCGTACAGCGCCAGCAGCACGCCCAACGCGCCATGCAAACCGGCGATGGTGTCGCCGAGCGACAGCCCCGCCCGGGCAGGCGGGCGCCCCGGCTCACCGGTCAAATAGCGCAGGCCGGCCATGGCTTCGGCAATGGCCGCAAAGCCCGGCTCATCCCGTTTGGGGCCCGTCTGGCCATAGCCAGACACACGCAACATGATCAGTTTCGGATTGATGGCGGAAAGCGCCTCGTACGACAGCCCCCACTTCTCCATCGTCCCCGGGCGGAAGTTCTCGATCAGCACATCGGCTTCAGCAGCCAGCTTGCGAACGACTTCCTGCCCTTCCGGGACACGCAAGTCGACGCAGACCGACTGCTTGTTGCGCGATTGCGCCTCCCACCAGACTGACGTGCCCTCATGCAGCATCCGCCATTTGCGCAGCGGATCGCCCTGCCCCGGTGGCTCGATCTTGATGACGTGTGCGCCGAAGTCGGCGAGCGTCTTGGCAGCAAACGGCCCGGCAATCAGTTGCCCGAGTTCGAGCACACGGATGTCCTGCAAAACCTGTGTCGGCATGGTCGTATGGAAAGCGTTGAATTCAGAGTGCGGCGGGATTGCCGAGCAGATGCGTCATCAACAGGCGCGCGGAACTGGTCAGCGCATCGGGGTCGCGCACGCCCACCAGCAGGCGGCGATGCGCCCATTCGTCTTGGAGCGCCACGAGCGCCAGACCGGCGCCCGGCAGGCTCGATACATGTCCTTGCGCGGCGATGCGCGGCAACACGCCCACGCCCAGGCCAGAGGCCACCATCCGGCAGACGGCTTCGAAGCTGCGTACCTGGATGCGCAGGCGCAGCGGCTTGCCGAGCCGAAGGCTTTCGTCGACGAGTTGCGCCGCCAGCGACGTGCCCGGCGGCAGGCTGACGAAATCGAAATCCACGGCGTCCGCGAAATGGACCTGCTTGCGCCCGGCCAACGGATGCCCGCGCGGCGTGACCAAGGCGAGATCGTCTTCGCGGTAGTCGAACGATTGCAGCCCATCGCACGGCGTACCGGCCGCGAAGATGCCCAGATCCGCCCGGTTCTCGCGCAGCGCGGCAACGATATCGCCGCTGTCCTGCTCCTCCAGCGCGATACGGATGGCCGGATTGGCCAGCATGAACGCCGCCAGGTCATCAGCCAGGAATTGCGTAATCGACGAGGTGTTGGCCCACACGCGCACCAGCCCCCGCGTGCCGGCGGCAAAGTCCGACAGCGCACCCGCCATGCGCTCGACGTCCTGCAGGATGCCGACAGCGTGGCGGAAGCACGCCTGGCCGGCCTCGGTCAGCTCCACGCCTGCGGCATGGCGATACAGCAGCGGCGCGCCTACGGCCGCTTCGAGATCGGAAATCCGCTTGCTCGCCGCGGCCACGGCCAAGTGCGATTGGCGGGCCCCAGCCGAGATGCTGCCCAGCCGGGCCACCGCCACAAACAGGCCAAGGGTGACGAGATCGAAGCGGGCGAGATTCATGATGCGGATAATCCGGCGGAGTTGGACAAACGCGACAGGTCAATGCGAATCGTTACAGTTTTCATCGGCAAGTCATGACATAGCGCTTAGGATGGCCGGGTTTTTTGCACCATTCCGGCTGCACCAGCCCGGATTCTAGCGGTTGCCCTATTCGTCGTAACTCATGCCCTCGCTGCCTCTTCACGTCACCCCTCGCCGTCCATTTCCTCTGATGGGCGCTGCGCAACAAGCGATGGCGGCCTTTATGCTCGCATTGAGCCTGCAAGGCGCGGCGCTGGCGGCTGGCACCGAAGCGCCCGCTGCGGACATCCCTGAGCCTGAGCGATGGAACGTGCATGGACAGTTCACTAATGTGACGCAGTGGCACCCGTCGTTCCGCTCGCCGTACAGCGGCACCAATAGCCTCACGCCCGAAAATACCAACAAGGAAACGGTCGACGTCACGCTCTATCTCGGCCTGCGCCTGTGGCAGGGCGCCGAACTGTACGCCAACCCGGAAATCGACCAAGGTTTCGGGCTGAGCAATACAGTCGGCCTGGCCGGCTTCTCAAGCGGTGAGGCCTACAAGATCGGCAACAATGCTCCCTACCGCAAGCTGCCCCGCCTGTTCCTGCGACAGGTCATCAATCTCGGCGGCGAGCAACAGGCAGTAGAGTCGGGCCCCAACCAGCTTGCCGGCAGCCGCTCGGCAGACAATGTCACTATCACCGTCGGCAAATTCTCGGTGGTGGACATCTTCGACACGAACACGTACGCGCACGACCCCCGCGGCGATTTCCTGAACTGGGCGGTCATCGATTCCGGCGCATTCGACTATGCAGCCGACGCGTGGGGCTACACCCATGGCCTGGCGGTGGAATGGACGCAATCGTGGTGGACGCTGCGCGGAGGGCTCTTCGCGCTGTCGGTGGTACCCAACAGCGTCACGATCGACACCACTTGGAAGCAATACCAATGGGTGGGCGAATTTGAAGCACGCCACGATTGGTTCGGCCGCCCGGGCAAGCTCAAGCTGCTGGCCTTTGCAACGCGAGGCCGGATGGGCGGCTATGGTTACGCCGTCAGCCTCGCCCAACAGACGAGCAGTACGCCCGACACGGGCCTCGTGCGGCGCCTCGCTTGGCGCCCCGGCATTGCCCTGAACCTGGAGCAGGAGGTCACCTCCGACCTGGGCGTCTTCGCACGGGCCAGCATGAACGACGGCAGCAAGGAAACATACGAGTTCACCGACATCAACCGGTCGGTGTCGGCTGGGTTCTCGCTAAAGGGCAATCGATGGGGGCGCCCGAACGACACTTTCGGTGCTGCCGTGGTGGTGAACGGTTTGTCGCGTGCAGCACGCCAGTACTTCGCGGCCGGGGGTATGGGCGTGCTGATTGGCGATGGCGCCCTCAACTACGGCACCGAACGCATCGCCGAGCTGTATTACAACTGGGCCGCCATCAAGCACCTTACGCTCGGCCTGAACTATCAATACGTGGTCCATCCGGCGTACAACCGGGATCGCGGCCCGGTGTCGATCGTCGGGGCGCGCATCCACGCCGAATTTTAAGCAGTTGCGAAAGATCAGAGCTGGCGCCGATCCAGCACCGCGCGGGCGATGGTGCCCGCGTCCACGTATTCCAGCTCGCCGCCCACCGGCACGCCACGCGCCAGACGCGTTGCCTTGATGCCGCGGGCCTTCAACATCTCGCCGATGTAGTGCGCCGTCGCCTCGCCTTCGCTAGTGAAGTTGGTGGCGAGGATGACCTCGGTGCACGGCCCGCCCAGCGCAGGATCGGTCGCACGGGCCAGCAAGCGTTCGAGGTGAATCTCTTTCGGGCCGATGTTGTCCAGCGGCGAGAGCCGCCCCATCAGCACGAAGTATTGGCCGCGATAGGTCAGCGTCTGCTCGATCATCATCTGATCAGCGGGCGTTTCCACCACGCACAGGACCGATGCATCGCGGCGCGTGTCCAGGCAGGTCTCGCAAACTTCCTGCTCGGTAAAGGTATTGCAGCGGCTGCAATGCTGGATGGATTCCGTCGCGTCAGACAGCGCCTGGGCCAGTTGCGCCGCGCCCTCGCGATCATGCTGCATGAGGTGATAGGCCATCCGCTGGGCAGACTTGGGGCCGACCCCCGGCAGCACGCGCAAGGCCTCGACCAGCATCTGCAGCGCCGACGGCGTACCTGGAGCGTTACGCATCACGCGTGCTCCAGAACAGTCGTGTGGTGCAGCACTTCCGGCATCGGGTCGTAAAAGTGGTGCAGCAGCGCACGCCAGCGCTGGTACTCGGGCGACTGCCGGAAGCCGATGGTGTGGTCTTCCAGCGTCTGCCACTGCACGAGCAGCAGATAGTCGCTCGCCCGCTCCATGCAGCGCGACAACGACAGCGAAACGAAACCCCGCATCGCACCGATGAGGTGACGCGCCTCGCCGAAGGCCGCCTCGAAGGCAGCCTCCTGGCCGGGCCTGACGTGCAGCAGCGCGGATTCCAGCACCATGGCGCGATCCCGGCGGGCTTTGTTCAGAACGGCAGCTTGAAGCCGGGCGGCAGCATGCTCGCCATGCCACCCAGGCCGGAAGTGAGCGAGCCCATCTTCTCTTGCGTAGTGGTCTCGGCCTTGCGCACGGCGTCGTTGAACGCTGCGGCGATCAGGTCTTCCAGCAGATCCTTGTCTTCGCCTTCGGCGAGCAGGCTCGGGTCGATCGACACACGCTTCACGTCGTTCTTGCAGGTCATCACCACCTTCACGAGGCCCGCGCCGGACACGCCTTCCACCTCGATCAGGGCGAGCTGCTCCTGCGCCTTTTTCATGTTTTCCTGCATCTGCTGGGCCTGCTTCATCAGCCCGGCGATCTGGCCTTTCATCATGGTCGTTGCTCCTTGAAATGGGTCATGCAAGGCGCGCCGCTCTGATGGGCGCGCCGATGTTCAATGTTCAGTCTTGGAATGCGGTTCAGTGCGCGTGCGGTTGGATTGAACCGGGGACGACCTGCGCCGCGAAGTCCCGCACCAGCGCCTGCACAAACGGGTTGGCGGCGATGGCGTCTTCGGCATTGCGTTGGCGCTCGGCGCGCTGCTCGGCGTCGGCGGCTGCGGCGGTGGCGCGTGCCGGTCCGATATCGCACGCCACACGAACGGGCGTGCCGAAGTGTTCCGTCAATGCGGCTTCCAGGCGCTCGACGACGTTGGCGTCGGTCAGCGGAGGCAACGGCACACGCAGGCGCATCGTGGCGCCTTCCACGGCTGCCAGCTCACTCTGGTAAGCCAGTTGCTGGGCCAGACCGCGTATCGGCAGGCTGGCGGCCAACGCCGGCCAGTTGCCATCGAAGGTGGTGAGGCCGCTGGCGCTCAGGTCAGGCGGCGTAGCTGCGGCTACCGGCTCTGGGGGGACTGCCTTTGTCGGTGCCGGTGCCGATGCGGCTACCGGCGCCTCGATCTGTGCCGGACGTGCTGCCGGCTCAGACGCTCCAGGGCGCACGCTCGAAGCGGAATCCCATCCGGCAAACGCCGCATCCATCTCTTCAAGCGACGGCGAAGCCAATTCGCCTGGCATTTCATCCCAAGGCGGCGGGCCGTCGTCGGAAGGCGCAGCAGCCGCAACCGATGGTTCACGCCGCTGCGGCGATGATGCTGATGCCGGCACAGCAGGATTCGGGCGCGGGCCTGCCACGGGAGCAGGACGCGCGACAGGCGCCGGCGCAGCTACCGGCGTGGCGGCAGGTGCAGAAGCTCCGCCCCGACCACGGCTCGACGCTTGGCGCGCAGCGGCCAATGCCTCCATGGCCGGCGAGCGACGCGCGGGCGCCGCAGCCGGCGCCTGCACAGCGGCTGCAACGGGTACCGGCGCGGGCGCAGGCGGGGTCGCTTGATAAGTCGCACGCGGCGCCTCAACCATCGGCTCCGCACGCGTCGCCACTGGCGCGGCCTGGGTGACCGGTGCGGTGAGCGGCGCAGTCGCTGTGACGGCAGGACGCGTCGATGTGGCCGGTGTTGCCGCCAGCGGCATCGCGCGCTTCCCGCCGCCGCCACCCGAAGGCGGCGCTGCGCCCCCACCCGACTGCCCGGGCTGGAACGCCAGCATGCGCAGCAGCGTCATCGTAAAGCCGGCGTACTCGTCCGGCGCCAGCGCCAATTCGTTGCGGCCAAGATTGGCAAACTGGTAGAACAGTTGCACCGACTGCGCATCGAACCGCTCGGCAAGCCGACGTACATCGTCGGCCTCGGGCCAGTCGTCTTGCACAGCGGCGGGCACAACCTGCGCCAGCGCAATCTTCTGCAGCAGCGATGCAAGATCCTGCAGCGCACCCGAAAAACTCAGGCTGCGCCCGGCCATCTCGTCCGCAATCTCGACAAGCGCGGCGCCGTTCTCATCCGCCAGCGCGTCGAGCAGCCGCACGAGGTAGCTTTGATCAATCGCGCCGAGCATGCCGCGCACGGCGGCTTCGCTGACCTCGCCCGCGCTGTACGCGATGGCCTGGTCGGTGAGCGAAAGCGCGTCGCGCATCGAACCTTGTGCGGCCGCCGCGAGCAGACGCAGAGCGTTCGGCTCGTGGGCGATGCCCTCTTCCCCGAGGATGCGGTCGAGGTGAGACACGATGTGTCCCGGCGGCATCTGCTTGAGGTTGAACTGCAAGCACCGCGACAGCACCGTCACCGGAATCTTCTGCGGATCGGTGGTGGCGAGGATGAACTTGACGTGCTCGGGCGGCTCTTCCAGCGTCTTCAACATCGCGTTAAAGGCGTGGTTGGTCAGCATGTGCACTTCGTCGATCATGTAGACCTTGAAGCGACCGCTTGTGGGCGCGTAGACCGCGCGGTCCAGCAGCTGCGCCATCTCATCGACGCCGCGGTTGGACGCGGCGTCCATCTCGATGTAATCGACAAAGCGCCCGGCATCGATCTCGGTACAGGCGCGGCACACGCCGCACGGCTGCGCAGTGATGCCGCCCTGCCCGTCCGCGCCGACGCAATTGAGCGATTTGGCAAGGATGCGCGACAGCGTCGTCTTGCCGACACCGCGCGTACCCGTGAACAGGTATGCGTGGTGCAGGCGCTGCTGTTCGAGCGCATGCGTGAGCGCTTTCACCACGTGTTCCTGACCGACCAGCGTGGTGAAATCGCGAGGGCGCCACTTGCGGGCGAGCACTTGATAACTCATGCGGCGGATTGTAGCAAAGCGAGGTGGATTTCCGACGCGGTTTTGGAGGGGTCAACCGCCATGCGCGCCGAGCGAATTGCAAGGATATTCAAGTGGGGACGTGCGAGTCGGTTACAATGGCGGTCGGACGGGCCTCCTCGCATGGTGGCGCGGTCAACCTGGTCAGGTCGGGAACGAAGCAGCCACAGCCGTTTTCCGCCAGTGCCGAGGGTCAGGCTCGTCCCCCTTCTCTTTTGCCTTCCGCATCACCCTTCCCCTTTTCGTCTGTGCCGCCCGCGTCAGAACAACGCGCCTTGGCTGTCGTCGTGTGACGCCTGTACCGGCTTGGGCAGCGCATCCAGGTCGATCCACTCCGCCTGCGCAGTCGCCACGCCCGCGCGCACGCTGCGCCCGGGATACATCGGCGCAACGGCGGCCACATAGCCGCGCAGCTGGTCCGCATAGGCGGCGCGTTCGACGGGCAGCAGGCGCAGCTTGTAGTCGACCACGAGGATGTCGTTGCCGCGTTCGATCAGGCGATCGATGCGCAACAGCGCGCCGTCGGGGCCGAACAGTTCCACCTCGTTATGCGCGGCGTCGAAGTGCGCGGGGTCGAAGACATGCGCCAGCGCTGGGGCGGAAAGCATCCGGCGCACGGCATCGGCGGCGCGTGTGGCATCGGCTTGCGTGACGCCGGTCGCGCCGAACCAGCGCGCGATCGTCTCGGCGTCGGGCGCCTGTTCGGGCAAGCCGCGGCGCGTCAGGCGCTCGAGCACCGCATGCAGCAGTTCGCCCTGCGCCACGGCGCCTTGGTCGAAGACGATATCGGCGGGCCCCTCGGCGGATGCGCCAGCCGCACCGACACGAACCGTCACCGTCAGCGGCACGCGGAAGTCGTGGTAAGAAACAGCCTCCGCCGCGGCCGCGTTGACGGCCGAATCGGTTGCGCCATCAAGCATCGGCGCGGGTGATGCGACGCCCGCCGTGGCGAGCAACGTGTACCAGCTGGCCGTGCCGTCAACTTCGGGCGCATCGCCCTCATCGACAGATTGGGCCGCCGTGGCATCACGCTTGTTTGCGACGCCGGAAACGATCAGCGCTTGCCGCGCGCGCGTCATCGCCACGTAGAGCAGGTTCCAGTTCTCGCGCTCCGCAAGCTCGTTTTCCTGCTTGAAGAGAGGCTCGCGCGCCAAGCCCCGCTCGGATGTCTTGCCAAACGCCAAGAAATGCGCGGGTGCCGGCGCGCCGGGCGGCCAGTCGATCAGGATCCCGGCGGTGTCGACGCGCGCGTCGCTGTGGTGGCTGTCGAGCAAAACGACGAACGGCGCTTCGAGCCCCTTCGACGCATGCACGGTCAGGATCTGCACAGCGTCGAGCCCTTCGCTGGCGACTTCGGCGTCGATGGCATCCGGCGCTTCCGTGTCGCCCTGCATGCCTTCGTCGGGGCTTTCGTCCTCGTCGCCTTGGCGGATGGCGCGCAGCTCCGCCATGAATTTCGGCAGGCTCGGATACCGGCCGCCGTCCAGATCGAGCGCGAGCTTCAAAAACGCATCCAGATTGGCGAGTACCTGGTCGCGATTGGCGGCGGGCGCGCGTTCTGCGTAGCGGCGCTTGAGTTCGCCGGTGTAGGCGATGTGATCCAGCAGATCGTGCACCGGCAGTGTGGGCGCAACCGCCAGCCAACGCGACAGCATGCGGTGCGCGTAACGGAAAGTCGCCGATGCGTCAGCCTGGCCCGCCAACGCGGTCAGCCGCTCCCACCATGTCAGCGCGACCGCGCCTTCGCCAAACTGGGCCAGCGCGATGAGGTCGTTGTCCGAGGCGGCAAAAACCGGGCTGCGCAGCACATGTGCAAGCGACAAATCGGCTTGCGGCGTCATGAGGAAATCGAGCAGCGCGCACAAATCGAGCGCTTCGAGCGTTGCGAGCAGACCGCCGCGGCGCGGACTCAGATAAGGCACACCCGCGTCGCGCAACGCGCGTTCGTAATCGGCGAGATAGCGCTTGCGGCGGACGAGCAGCTGGAAATCGCTCCAGCGCACAGGGCGCTCGACACCGCCTTCGCGAATGCGCTCATTCGCGTGCAATGCATGCAGGCACGTGGCCACTTGGCGGCCTTCTGCATATCGCTGCGAATCGCCGGCCTCTTCGCGCGGTTCGGTGAGCGTGTCGCGGGGTGCAGCTTCGTCGGCCTGCTCCACTTCAGGCACGGGCACCAGCGGCAACAGCAACGCTTGGCCCACAGGCGCATCCACGGCGGTGCTTTGCTCAGCGTAGATGGGATAGTCGCCGCGCGCCCGCGCCTGCAGGAACACGGCATTGACCCACTCCAGCACGGCCGGCGCATTGCGGCGCGTGCGGTTGGTGCGCAGCACGGTCGCGTTGAATTCAGCGACCAGCATTTCCCGCGCAGCATCGAACAATCGCGCATCGGCGCGGCGGAAACGGTAAATCGATTGCTTCGGATCGCCCACCAGAAACACGCTCGGCTGCGTGCCGGTGCCCGCATAGCCGGCCAGCCAGCCTTGCAGGATGCGCCACTGCATCGGGTTCGTATCCTGAAATTCGTCGAGCAGCAGATGCTTGTAGCGCGCGTCGAGCCGCACCTGAAGGTAGGCGGCGGTATCGTCTTGCTGCATCAGGCGCGCCGCTTCCCATTCGAGATCGGTGAAGTCCATCGCCCGCGCCTGGCGCTTATACGCCTGATAGCGGTCGATGAGTGCGTCGCCCAGCGCAAACAACGCTGCGTTGACGGCGCGCACGCGGGCTTCCTGCCGGCGGGCCTGGATGGTGGTCAGCGCTTCGCAGAGCGTCGTGTGCAAGGTCACCAGCGTTTGCGCGTGCTCATCGCCGACGGCTTTGATAAGCGCCTTGGTCGGCTTGCACGCGCGCGCCTTGCCGGCCTGCGTGTGGAATGCGGCAAACAGCGCCTCGAAGGCTTGCGCGCGGGCCGCCTCATCCGACAGGTCCATTCCGCGCGCGGCGGTAACCGCAGATTCAATGGCCACCGCACGCTTGCCCTCGGCCGCACCGCCTTGCCCGAGCCAGCCGGAGACGCGCAGCATGTCGGCGAGCAACGCTGCATCCTGCAGCGCTTCGATCAGCGGATCGACCGTCGCATCGTCGCCGAGCAGTGCGTCCAGCGCATCCAGCGGACGACCGCCCGCCTGGGTCTTGTACGCCCACCAATCGCTGCGCTGATGGAACATGGCGTCGAGCAGGCGACCGGCCTGGAAATCGCCGACCAGATCGGCAAGCGTTTCATACGCGGTGCGCAATTCCGCGTGATCCTCGGCCAGCAAGCCGCGCCAGAACGGCGCCCACGCTTCACGCCGCAGCCGCCCGGCGTCTTCACGCAACGACGCGCCCTGCTGCACGCCAGACGACAATGGCGCCCCGCGCAGCAGCGAACCAAACCAGCCGTGAAACGTATCGATCGCCATGCGCGACGGCGATTCCAGCACGCGCGCATACAGCCCGCGCGCGGTTTCGATCAGCGCCGGCGCATCGCGTTCATCCACCGTGCGGGCGATGAGTTCGCGCACGACGCCTTCATCGTCAGCGCTGGCCAGTTGCGCGAGGATGTCGAGCAGACGCTGCCGCATCTCTTCGGCCGCCTTGCGCGTGAACGTGATGGCGAGAATGTCCGCCGGCGCAGCGCCTGCCAGCAGCAAACGCAACATGCGCGTGACCAGCAGCCACGTCTTGCCGCTTCCCGCGCATGCTTCCACGACCACCGAGCGCTGCGGATCGCACGCCGCGCGCGAAAAAGCCTCGGGCGAGACGGCCGCGCCGTCGCGTTCGTAAGCGTGATCGCTCATGCCGCGTCCTCCGGTTCGCGGGGCGCGCCGTCGGTCCAATACCCCTTGCGGCACAGGCCACGCGCCGCGCAATAGCGGCACGCCGATTCATCACCGAATGCCGGCAGCGGCGCCCCGGCGGCGAGGGCCGTCATGTCCTTTTGCATCTGTTCGATCAACCACTCGACGACTTGCGTGAAGTCGGGCAATGCAACATCGCGCTTGTCCCCGCGCGCCTCGCCGTCCAGCGAAACCCAGCCGCCGGAGTCCGCACGCGCGTCGAGCACGCCGTAAAACGGCAGCTGGCAATCCTCAAACGGCGTCTTGGCGCGACGCACGAGCACCATTTGCGATTGCGTCTTGTAGTCGAGGACGGCCACACCGTGTTCGTCGTGCACGTCGATGCGGTCGATGCGACCGCGCAGGCGCAGCGGGCGCTCGTCCGGCAACGTGATGGACGTATCGACATCGACTTCGCCCGCCTCAAAGCGCCAGCCGTCGGCCTCGCGCGCGGCCTGCCATGCCAGGTACGAGGGCATCACGCCAAGCCAGCGCCGATAGAAGCGCAGTGCATTGCCGTCCTCGGCCAGGAGCGGGCCGAACTGCTCGTCGCTGATCGCCTGCAGCAGTGCCTGGCGATCCGCCGGATCGTGCATCGGCGCTTCCAGCAACTGCCGGTGAAAGCGATGCAGGATCGCGTGCAAAATCTCGCCGATGTCGCGTTTCTCCAGCTCGTCGGACACCTCTTCCAGCTCGCCCAAGCGCAGCATGCGGCCGACGAAAAACTGGTAAGGACAGCGGCGCAGGCTGTTGTAAGCAGCCGCACTCAGCGTGGACGGCACTAGCATCGGGGCGGAGGGTGCCGGCATGTCGGTCGGCTGGCTGGTGGTCTGCAAGCTGGGCAACGTGACGGACGTATCGATACGCACGCCGCTCACTGCCAACCGGCGTTGCAGGCGTTCGAGCCAGCCGGAAAGGCGATGCGGCTCGCCGCGTCCGCCGTGGCGTTGCCAGGACAACACCACCTCGGGCTGATTGAGCAGCACTTCGGCCAAGTCCCGCGCCTGCTGCGCAAAGCGCTGGGCGCGGTCGGGCAGGCCCAATTCTCGGCGCACGTCGTTGGAGAAAAACAGCCACTCCGGCTGTGCGGACGGCAGCTGCGCATCGTCGCAGCCGACCACCACCACGCCATCAAAGCGCCGCATGCGCGCGCCATTCAGCGGCAGGATGACAACGCGCCGGTCCGCCGGCGGTGAAGGCTCGCTGAAGACCGCAGATTCGAGCAGCATCGACAGCAACGCCCGCCACTCGGTGAGCGAGAACCGCGCGCCCGCATCGGTGCTGCCGTGTATCGATGTGCGCAGACGGTCAATCCAATCCAGCAGCTGGCGGCCTGCATCGTCGTTCTGCAAGCCGGTGCGCATATGCAGGCGATCGAGCGTACCGGCCAGCAGCGTTACCCACGCGTCAAGCGTCGCGCTGCCTGCCCGGCGCCACAACGCCGCTTCGTCGGCCAACACGCCGAGGCGATCGGCCAGGCGGCTGACCTTTGCTTCGCCATCGGCTTCATTGGCGGAGCGGTCGGCCACCAGTCGGCGCAACCGTCCCCAACCGCCCGAAACGTTATGCCGGCGCACCCGGCGCTCCAGCTCTGCGACCCATGCGGGCGTCGCAGTGCCGGCATCGGCGTCACGCAAACAGAATGGGCTTTTGACGAGATCCAGCAGCGCCGCGGTATCGCCGTCGCCCTGCACCACGTCGACCCAGCGCATGAGCGCTGCCGCGGCGCGCGTCGTCGAAAGCTTCCAGCCGGTCTCATCCCGCACCGGCACGTTCACGCGCGCCAGCAACGCGCGAACACGCCGCGCCACGATGCGATCCTGCGCCACCAACGCCAACGAGCGGCGCCCGGCGTTCAGCCAATCGACCAGCGTATGCGCAGCGAAGGCCGCTTCGTCCTCAAAGCGCGCGGCGCCGGCAATGCGCAGGATTGGCGCCGGCATCTGCGCATCGTCGCCATCGTCCGCAGCCTGTGCGGCTGTCGCACACTCGGGCCAGGCGTGCAGCAGCAGGTCGCGAAAATCCGCATGCGTGGAAGGCGCCGCAGATGTGCCGGTCTCGGGCGCATTCCAGTCGTAGCCGATGCTCAGCACCGGCACGCGCTCGGCGGCGCGCTGCAGGAAATCCAGATCCACCGCTTCGGCGTCCGTCGGGCTCATCCACACGATCGGCCCATGCAGTTCGTCCAGCAGACGCCGCATGGCACGCAGGCGCATGGGAATCGGGTCCGTCGCGCCTGACAGCAAGCGCCAGAATGTCAGCACAATGCGCGATTCGGTACCAAGAAAGCGTTCGGACAATTGCGCGTAGGTGCGTTCCAACGCCTCGGCCAATGCCGACTCCAACTCATCGGGCCGCCCATCTGCGCCGCTATGCGCAGCGTCCAGCGTCAACCAGCGTTGCGACAGTTCATCGGACACCGTCACGAGCACCTGCGCGACGCCCCAGAGTGCGGCATCGTCCTGCGCGCCGAGCGCTTCACGCAGCCAAGCCTGCGTCTTGAGGGCCTGCTGCACCGCAAGCAATCGCGACAGCGGCGTGCGCGCGGCGGGCAAACCTGCTTCCGGCGGCAAATCGAGCAGCCAATGTCCCAGGGTCAGAATGCGCGGCAGCAAACGCGGCGTGCCGGCCGCCTGCGCGCTGGCATGCAGGGCACTGCGCACGCCCGGAATCTGGGCGGCGGTCGGCACGACGATCGTGGCGCTACCAGAGTTTTGCGCATGCGCATCCAGAAAGCGCCATGCAGCGTCGGCGGCACGGAAAAGGAATGCTGGGCCAGGCGCGAAGGCAAGCGTCTGCATGCGTGGAATAGGGCGATATACCGGGAAGCGAAGACCTGCAGCTATCGGCGCGATAGCCACAATCAACGGTCAAATCGGTTGAAAACGGGGGCCTCGGTACTATATCAGCAGCACCCGCGCCGACAGTGGTCCCAATACACGCCGGTTCGTGTAATCGTGTAATGTATGGGTTCGGCGCACGTCGCCAGCTTTTACGAAATAACAGAGGTTCCCGCCATGAGCGAACAGATCAAGTATGTGAGCGACGCGTCCTTCGAGGCAGACGTGCTCAAGTCCGACAAACCCGTGCTGGTCGATTTCTGGGCCGAATGGTGCGGTCCCTGCAAAATGATCGCCCCGATCCTGGACGAAGTTTCCAAGGACTACGGCGAGAAAGTGCAGATCGCCAAGATCAACGTCGATGAGAACCAGGGCGTGCCGGCGAAGTTCGGCATTCGCGGCATCCCGACGCTGATTCTGTTCAAGAATGGCGCTGTGGCGGCCCAGAAGGTCGGCGCGCTGTCCAAGTCGCAACTGACCGCATTCCTGGACAGCCACCTGTAAGCCGTTTTCGGCTGCGGGCGACCCTTCGCGTTGCCCCACACACACGCTGGCGCACTTCCGCCTGGAAGCTCGCCAGCGTTGTGCTAAGATGGCAGCCAATCTGTTTCCCCGAGCGTTCGCTCGACCTTTCCCCCCTCCCCCGTTTCTCGTTTCGCCGCCCGTTCGGGCCCTTCCCTCATCTTTCGTCTATGCATCTGACAGAACTGAAATCCTTGCACGTGTCCCAATTGCTGGAAATGGCGGGGCAGCTGGAGATCGATAACGCGCAGCGCATGCGCAAACAGGAATTGATGTTTGCCATCCTGAAAAAGAAGGCGAAACAGGGCGAAACGATTTTCGGTGATGGCACGCTTGAAGTGCTGCCCGACGGCTTCGGTTTTCTGCGCTCGCCCGAGACTTCGTATCTGGCCAGCACCGACGATATCTACATCAGCCCGTCGCAGATCCGCCGATTCAATCTGCACACCGGTGACACGATCGAAGGCGAAGTCCGCACGCCGAAGGACGGCGAACGCTACTTCGCGCTGGTGAAGGTCGACAAGGTCAACGCGCAGCCTCCTGAGGCGGTCAAGAACCGCATCATGTTCGAGAACCTGACGCCGCTGCACCCCAACAAGCCGCTCACGCTCGAACGCGACATCAAGGCCGAAGAGAACATCACCGGCCGCATCATCGACATGATTGCCCCGATCGGCCGCGGCCAACGCGCGCTGCTGGTGGCAAGTCCGAAGTCCGGCAAGACCGTGATGCTGCAGCACATTGCGCACGCCATCGCGACGAACCATCCGGAAGCCGAGCTCTTCGTGCTGCTGATCGACGAGCGCCCGGAAGAAGTGACCGAAATGCAGCGCACTGTGCGCGGCGAAGTGGTGGCATCGACGTTCGATGAGCCCGCCGTGCGTCACGTGCAAGTGGCTGAAATGGTCATCGAAAAAGCCAAGCGCCTGGTCGAGCTGAAGAAAGACGTGGTGATCGTGCTGGACTCGATCACGCGTCTGGCCCGTGCCTACAACACCGTGGTGCCGACCTCGGGCAAGGTGCTGACCGGCGGTGTCGACGCCAACGCGCTGCAGCGCCCGAAGCGTTTCTTCGGTGCCGCACGTAACCTGGAAGAAGGCGGTTCGCTCACCATCATCGGCACGGCGCTGATCGAAACCGGCAGCCGCATGGACGACGTGATCTACGAAGAATTCAAGGGCACCGGCAACATGGAAGTGCACCTGGAACGCCGCTTGGCCGAGAAACGCGTCTACCCGGCCATCAACCTGAACAAGTCGGGCACGCGCCGCGAAGAGCTGCTGATCAAGCCGGACATCCTGCAGAAGGTGTGGATTCTGCGTAAGTTCATCCACGACATGGATGAAGTCGAGGCGATGGAATTCCTGCTCGACAAACTCAAGACGACGAAGAACAACGCCGAGTTCTTCGACATGATGCGACGCGGCGGCTAAGTCTCCTGCCTGCATAGCGAAAAGCGCACCCGTTGTGGTGCGCTTTTTTATTGCCCGGTCAACTGCCTGTTTTCCAAGCGGATTTTGTCGTCAATGTTGTGAAATTCGCTAGTTCATTTGCATTACACGTGCCGGGCGCAAGCGTTTGCCACCATCGTCCTTAAACTTCATCGCAAAACAGAAACCCGCCAACCATACTGCAAGCCTGCTCTGGCTGAGCCGCCTCGGCAAGAAGGAACCACACCAAAAATCGAACGGGGGAAACCATGCGCGAAGAGTCGCTGGAATGTACTGCTGCGTGCCGAACCGTCGTAGTGGCGTCACGTGCGGGGATGGGGGAGATCGACGAGACGATTCTGGGTGCGGACTGGCACGTGCGACGCGTGACGTCGATGCGTGAGCTCGGCTGTGCCATTCGTGACGGCGTTCCCAAGGCGGGGTTGGTCGATTTCGGCAGCGCGTTCTCGGCTGCGGAGCTGGATTTGCTCGAGCGCTGCATGCAGGTGCCGCATGTGGGTTGGGTGGCCGCCCTGCCGCCGGCCATGCTGAATCACGAACGCGTACGCCAGCTCGTGCGCGATTACTGCGTGGACTACGTGCAGATGCCGCTGCGTACGGACGAGACCGCGTATTCGCTGCGTCACGCCTGGGGCATGGCGTCACTCGCGCAGGAAGTCACGCCAGCACCGAAGGCCAATCATGCGCGCATGCTGGGCGAGTGCCCCGCCATGCACGGTCTGTTTCGCGCCATTCGCAAGGTCGCCCAAAACAGCGCACCCGCGTTCATCGCGGGCGAGTCGGGCACCGGCAAGGAGCTGACCGCGCAGGCCATTCACGAGGCGTCCTCGCGCGCAGGCGGCCCGTTCATCGCCATCAATTGCGGGGCGATTCCGCCGCATCTGATCCAGTCAGAATTGTTCGGCTACGAAAAAGGCGCCTTTACCGGCGCGCACCAGCGTCATATCGGTTGGGTCGAGCACGCCAACGGCGGCACGCTGTTCCTCGATGAAATCGGCGACCTGCCGCTCGAGAGCCAGGTCAGCCTGCTGCGCTTCCTGCAGCAAGGCACGATTACGCGGCTTGGCGGGCACCAGGCGATTCCGCTGGACATCCGCATCATTTCGGCCACGCACGTGGATCTGGAAGCGGCCCAGCACCACGGCGGATTTCGCACCGACCTGTTTCACCGACTGTGCGTGCTGACCTTGTCCGTGCCGCCGCTTCGCGAGCGCGGCAGCGACATCGTGCTGCTGGCCGAACACATTCTGGCGCAGCACGCGAGCGAAGCCTCGCACCGCATCCGCGGCTTCACGCCCTGCGCGTTGCACGCGATGATGCATTACCCGTGGCCGGGCAACGTACGCGAACTCATCAACCGCGTGCGCCGCGCACTGGTGATGACCGACAACCGCAAGATCTCCGCCGCCGATCTGCACCTCGAAGGCTACGCATCCGTGTCGGGCCAGACGCTGGAGGAAGCACGTGAAGGTGCGGAGTCGGATGCCATCCGCACGGCCATCGCCCGCAACGGCTTTCATATGGGCATGACGGCACGCGAACTGGCGGTGTCGCGGGTCACGCTGTATCGGTTGATGCAGAAGCACGGCATTCGGGCGGAGCATCCGCTGCATCCGGCTTAGGCGTCGTCGCATCGGAGCGATTCCTCTCAGGAGGGCGCGGCTTGAGGCTGCGCCCTCTCGCGTGCTTGGATGCGGCAGGAACGCTCGATCAGGACGCGCTCCTTCCCTCATCCGATCCATCCATGCCCTGGTTCAATGCACCGGATTGAACTGCGGACGCCAATAAAGCGGCGGCGCCAGCGCGGCGAACGCCGTGAGATTGGCTTGCATCGTGACCCCACTCGAGGATAGCGGCAGAGAAAAGAGTGCCCGCCGGGGGACGGAGCACGAAACCGTTGAACAGCTGTAGCGACAGGGCGTTCGCCGCACGTTGCGAAAGCGCCACATTCTGGTACGTGCGGCGTCGCGCAACGCGTAACGAGACCGGCCAAAGACGGTCGCGGCGTGTGGAATCCGGCATGGCAGCGGGCCTATATGGACGCAAACCCGCTTCCGAGGGGATTGCGCAAGCCCCGTCGCCGTTGGATTGTTAAGCCACGCATGCGACGTACTCAGTTCGCCGTCCGTGAGCGCGGACATGACAGAATCGGTGGATGGATCGAATGCGCGGGTGGGAATGACACCGAAGGCGAGTCGCGCCGGCAACGTATCGGCGAGAACACTTCGAAGGGCGATCAGCAGCGTGATTACACGCTGCATGATGAAATCGCCGTCTACTCCGGACGCCGGCCTCATGACGACCATGGCCGTGCGATTCGCGGCCACTCCGGTCTTCTCGACCGTCCACCCAAACGGCAAACGTCGAGCACAGCGCTGCGCGAATATCGGCATGGCTCGCTCCTCCCGATGGGTGTAGAGCGACATCCGTGCCATGACGGCTAACGCCTTGTTTTAACGGGATATTTTCCACGCAGAGAACCAAGCAACCCGGCATTGCAGGCGATTTTCGTGTCGCGATTGAAACAGCTGGCGCGATAAAACTGCCGCAGACGACGGGTGCAGGCTCTCAGGTGGTCGAATTGCGCACCCTGGCAAACGGTGGGCTACAGTAGCCAGGACTCGCCAACGAAGGTCCCGAGGCATGGCCGTGGCGGCTGTCATTTTTGACTTCCGCCACTAAAATGATTCGGAACGGGGGTCTGCTCCGGCCTGTATCTCGCCTGGGCGACAAGGATGTTCGCAAGATCGGTAACAGGTCGAGAACAACGATGAACACTGTTTTGATCGAAGCCCATCCGTTGGTGCGTACAGGCATTGCGCACCTGCTACGGACGCTCAAGGGCGTCACTGGCGTCACTGTCGTCGAGCCAGACGAAGGGATGTTCGACGCCATCGAAACCAATGCCGACGCGGGCCTTCTTGTCATCGGCCTGCCGCTGCCGCATCTCGATGAGCTGTCAGCCATCGGCGAAATCATGCACCGGCCGCACGCGCGCCACGTGGTCGTGCTGGCCGAATCCGAATCGCCCGACATCATTCGCACGCTCATGCAGATGGGCTTGTCCGGCTACACGCTCAAGCATTCGCCCGGCGAAGTCATCGCGGCCTCTCTTGAACTCGTGCTGGTGGGCGGACAGTACATTCCCGCCAGCGCCCTGCTGCCGGAGTCGCGCCTGGATGGCGCGCCTAACCCGGCGCTGGCGGGCGATCCGCAGACCGATCCGAAACTGCTCGGGATTACGCCGCGGCAGTACGAGATTCTGGTGCTGCTCTCGCGCGGGCATCCGGTCAAGACCATCAGCCGCATGCTGAATATCTCCGAAGCAACAGCAAAGGCGCATATCAGCACGCTGTATCGGCGCCTGAAGGTCCGCAGCCGTACCGAGGCGGTGTACGTCGCCAATCAGCGCGGCGCGCGCCTGCTCTCGGTCGCCTGATTCCATCCCCAGACGAAAGCGCGCGCAGCAAACTCGCACGCGACGGCCGATATACTGGCCGCATGCTTTCGTCCGTTTTCCGCTGGTTCTCAGGCCGCGCACGTACGCGGCGCCTGGCGCGTTACGCCATCTCCGACGCGCTGTGGTCACGCGCGCTCGATGGCCTGCCCTTTCTGCTCGACTGGTCCGACGCCGACCTCGCACGCCTTCGTGAAACGGCCACGCTGTTCATCGCCGAAAAGGAATTCACCACCGCGCACGATTTGCCGCTCACCGACGACATGGTGATCAGCATTGCCGTGCAGGCCAGTGTGCCGATCCTGGAGTTGGGCATCTCGTGGTACAGCGGATGGCACGGCGTGGTGATCTACCCCGGCGAGTTCATCATCCGCAAGGAAGTCATGGACGAAGACGGCGTTGTGCACAACGTGCGTGAAGAAGCCGCCGGCGAAGCATGGGAGCACGGCCCGGTCATCCTGTCGTGGCAGGACATCGAGCTTGGAGGCGCACTGGCCGAGCCCGGCGCGCAGCCGTACAACGTGGTCATGCATGAGTTCGCGCACAAGCTGGACATGCTCAACGGCGAGTCGGACGGCATCCCGGCGTTTTCATCGCGCCTGCATGGCAGCGTCGACCGCGAGCAATGGGCCGATGACCTCCACGCCGAGTACGACGCCTTTGCCCATCGTTGCGAGCAGATTCCGGAGCACCGGTGGAGCGACGATCCGATCCTGTCGTTGCTCGACCCTTATGGCGCAGAGCATCCGGCTGAGTTCTTTGCGGTCGCGTCGGAGGTGTTCTTCGTCGAACCGGCGGCCATGCTCCAGACGCTGCCGTCGTTGTACGCGCTCCTGCAGGCCTTCTACCTGCAGGATCCGGCACGGCGCGTGCTGGAATCTGAACAACGCCAGGAGGGCTTCCTGCCATGACGATTCGCCAAGCGCTTCGTGCAACGCTGCTCGGTAGCTGGCTCGCTGCCGGTACGGGGTTGGCACAACCCACCGTGCCCGCGGTCCTCAGCGTCACCGCGCAATTCGATGGGCAATCCGAAACCAAGCGCGTCACGCTTGCAGCGGACGCATCCACCCCGGGGCAGCACGTCGCCTTGCTCGAACGTACGCATACGTACGACGTGGGCGGTTCGATGCCGCGCAAAGAATGGGAGACGCGTTTCGCCGCCGGCCTGCCCGACGACACGATCCCGCAAGGCTGCGACACCACCACGTGCCAATTCATACGTCACCGCTGGGCCAAGACCGGCGTCGACGTCACCCTGCGGCCGATGGTCGTGTCGGGCGAGTTCCAGACGCTGTCCATCGGCGTAACGCTGCATCGGTTCCAGCCCTCACCCGACGCTGAGGCGCCTGCCCGGGTCGATACGTGGACGCGCAATCTGGACACCTCGTTGCGCATCGGCGACACCAAAACGATGGATCTGGACGGCCACGGCGTGCTGACGATCGAACGCTTGGCCGCGCCTTGATCGAAATAGGCTTGATTAGTCACTTTTCGATGTGCGGGCACGACGGATTTTGCGGCAAGCGCGTTGCTCAAGCCTTTGTTTCTCTGGCATAATTCTCGTTTCTCCACCCGGCAAGTGATTCGAGGGCTGGTCGCACGGTGGCTCCTACCCTGTGAGCACCTGAAGCGCGCCGCGAATTGGCTACCTCTACCCCAGGGCCCATCATGAAAGAAGGCATTCACCCGAATTACCGCGAAGTCGTGTTCCAGGACATGTCCAGCGACTTCAAGTTCATCACCCGCTCGACCATCCAGACCAAGGAAGTGATCACGCTGGACGGCAAGGAATATCCGCTGGCCAAGATCGAAGTCTCGTCCGAATCGCACCCGTTCTACACGGGCCAGCAAAAGGTTCTGGACACGGCCGGCCGCGTCGAAAAGTTCCGCAACAAGTTCGGCAGCAAGATCGGCAAGGCTGCCAAGTAATACCGGCGCCGGAGACGGCTCAGCGCATGACCCGCTCAGTGCAGACCGTCTTAGTGGTCAGAAAAAGGCAGCTCCGGCTGCCTTTTTTGTTTCTCGGCACATGGTAGGCCATTGATTCGGCCTCTCTTTACGATCCGCACGTCGCTGTGCAACCCCGGCTGGCTCGCCCGGTCTGACACTCGATGAACACCACCCGCGTCTCGCGCATCCGCCTGACTGCCGCAGCCACCCGCGAGTTGCCGCGTTGGCTGCTGCTCGCCATCTGCGTTATCTACGGCCTGTCGGGGCTGTTCTCGCGCGACCCGTGGAAGAACGAAGACGCCGCGGGCTTCGGCGCGATGTGGACGCTGGCCACGGGCAATGCGCAGGACTGGCTGATGCCCAACATCGTCGGCCGCCCGATCGTGCAATCGGGGCCGCTGGTGTTCTGGATCGGTGGTGCGTTCATTCGCCTCTTCGGACAATGGCTGGGCCCGGCAGATGCGTCGCGCCTGGCCACCGCTCTCTTCTTCTTCGTCACCAGCGCGTGCATCTGGTATGGCGCGTATCTGCTGGGTCGCCGCGCAGAAGTCCAACCGTTTGAATTCGTCTTCGGCGGCCAGCCCAACACGCGTGACTACGGCCGTACGCTGGCGGATGGTGCGCTGCTGATCTTCCTGGCCTGTGTGGGCCTTGCGCAGCGCGGCCACGAGACGACACCGCTGGTGGGCGCGCTGTGCTTCGTGGCGGTCGCGGTGTATGGCTTGATCCGAGCGCTCGACAAGCCGGTGCACGGCAGCCTCATCTACGGCATCGGCATCGGTTGCCTGTCGCTGGCTGGCGGCCCGATCCTGCCATTGGCGATCACGGTGGCCGTATTGATCGCCGCACACGCTACGCGCGTGGTGCCATTGCGTCCGCTGCTGACAGTGGCGCTGCCCGTGTCGCTCGTACTCGGCTGCTCGTGGCCGGCGATGGCGTACTTGCTCGCAAATAATCCGACTGACGCCGTGACCTACATCCGCGAATGGGCGCGCTTCGATCGCCACCAATACGCGGGCCCGACCGCCCATTCGCTTGGCTTTGTCGCACGTAACCTGCCGCTGTTTGCCTGGCCGGTCTGGCCGTTGGCCGCATGGGCATGGAAGAGCTGGGGCGGCATGCGCACCGCTCCGCATATCACGTTGCCGCTGGCTGTCTTCCTGCCGCAATTTGTGTTGCTGCTCATGCAGCCTCACCCGGGCGACGATGGTTTCCTCTTGCTGATTCCGCCGATGGCCGTGATGGCGACGTTCGCGCTGCCCACGCTCAAGCGTGGCGCGATCAGCGCAATCGACTGGTTTGCGCTGCTGGCCTTCACCATTCTGGGTGGCACCCTGTGGCTGCTGTGGATTGCCAAGATGACGGGCTTTCCGCCTCAGCTTGCGCGCAACGTGTACCGCATCGTGCCGGGCTATCGGCCCGAGTTCAGCTGGACCGCACTGGTCTGCGCGCTGCTCGTGACCGCGGCGTGGGTGCTGATCGTCGTCTGGCGCACATCACGCGCGCCCAAGGCCATCTGGCGCGCGGTGGTGATCTCGGCCGCCGGCACCACGCTCATGTGGGTGCTGATGATGACGCTGTGGCTGCCCACCATCAACTACGCCAAGACGTACCGCGATGTCGCACAGTCAGCCGCCCTGGCGCTGCCGCGCACCTACACGTGTGTGCAGCCGATCCGCATGGGCGATGCGCAGCTCGCGTCGTTCGCGTACTTCGGCCATATCCGTTTTGGCAGCGCCGAGGACAACTGCGACATCCTGCTGCGTCATGACCCGTACGACTACGGCGCGCCGACGAGCGTGTCGAACTACGAGTGGCGCCTGATCTGGGAAGGCCGCCGCCCTGCCGACCGCGACGAGCACTTCCGCATGTACCGCCTGACCGAGGCTGCTGCCGCCACACATCCGCCGCCCACACCGGCCACCACACGCCGACGCAAGCTGCGCCCGTAACGCATCCGGTAGCACGCACATGTTTGTCGCCGACGTCCGCCGCATTACCGCACTGGCTTGGCCGGTACTGATCGGCCAGTTGGCTGTGATTGCCTTCGGCGTATTGGATACGGCGATGGCCGGTCGCGCCTCGGCGGCGGATCTTGCTGCCATCGGGCTCGGCGGGTCGATCTACGTGACGGTCTACATCAGCCTGATGGGCGTGCTGCAAGCGCTCTCGCCCATTGCCGGACAACTGTACGGCGCGCAAAGGCACAGCGAGATCGGCGAAGAAGTGCGCCAGGCCGTTTGGCTCGGACTGGTACTCGCGGCGATCGGCATGCTGATCCTGTGGTTCCCTGCCCCACTCCTGCAGCTGGCGGACGCCACGCCGGAACTCACCGAGAAAGCCACCGCCTACCTGCGGTATGAAGCGCTCGCATTGCCTGCCGCGCTCGGCTTCCGGATCTACTCCGCGTTGAACAACGCGCTGTCGCGGCCTGTGATGGTGACGGTGCTGCAGCTTGCCGGCCTCGTCCTCAAATTTCCGCTGAACGCGCTGTTCCTGTATGGCGGCATGAGCATCCCGGCGATGGGCGGCCCGGGATGCGCCCTCGCCTCGATGATCATCAGTTGGCTCTGGTTTGTCGCAGCGGCTGCCATCCTGATGCGTAATCCAGCGTACAAGCCGTTTGCGATTTTCACGCAGTACTCGCCGCCCAATCGGGCGCGGCTGTGGGCGCTGGTACGCCTGGGTGTGCCGATGGGCTTCACCTACCTGATCGAGATCACGTCGTTCACGTTGATGGCGATCTTCATCGCACGCCTTGGCACGGTGGTCTTGGCAGGGCATCAGATTGCCGCCAACCTTGGCGCGGTGGCCTACATGGTGCCGCTGTCCCTGTCGATCGCGACATCGACACTGGCTGCGCAATTGATCGGCGCGCGCGATCGCGTGGCGGCCCGGCGCATCTCGTTGAACGGCATCAGGTTGGCGGTCGTGTGTGCGGTTGTCGTTGCCGCGGCGGTGTTGTTCCTGCGGCGGGAGCTCGTGAGCCTCTATACGAACGATGCCGCTGTTCTAGCGCTTGCAGTGCCGCTGCTGCCTTTCATTGCCTTCTACCAGATGTTCGATGCGGTGCAGGTCATGACGGCATTTATCCTGCGCGCATACAAGATCGCGCTCATCCCAACCGTTATCTACGCGCTCTCACTGTGGGGCGTAGGTCTGGGCGGCGGCTATGTGCTCGGATTTGGACTGCTGGGAGATGTTGCGACGGCACTGCGTGGCGCAGCCGGCTTCTGGGCGGCCAATGCGCTCAGTTTGATGGTGGCCGGTGCATTGCTCCTCAGCTATTTCAATCGCGTCAGCCGCACCGCCGATTAAAGCAAGCCATTCGGGGCGGCTTTAAAACGACATCAATCCGGATCGACCGGAATTGAATAGAAAGCGCAAAAGAAAAAACCCGCTGCAAGCAGCGGGTTTTGATTTGGCGGAGCGGACGGGACTCGAACCCGCGACCCCCGGCGTGACAGGCCGGTATTCTAACCGACTGAACTACCGCTCCGTGTCGGTTGCAAAATCAGCTAGAGACTGATTTCGCTAATGAGCTTCTGGTTAAGCTCTTGTTTTGGCGTCCCCTAGGGGATTCGAACCCCTGTACTCACCGTGAAAGGGTGATGTCCTAGGCCTCTAGACGAAGGGGACAGAAACTGTTTTGCAACGCTTTCTGTCTTACGCTGCGAAGTCCGCTACTATAACGAACTTTTTTGCGTTTTGGAAGCCTCTTTTCAAAATTTATTTTTGAATCGAATCTTCCGGCATTTTGGTGGAGCTAAGCGGGATCGAACCGCTGACCTCTTGCATGCCATGCAAGCGCTCTCCCAGCTGAGCTATAGCCCCAAGGTACTGCCTTTTACTGCTTGCTTCTTACTGCATTTCGCTTCGTGTTGCAGCGAAAACAAGAGTATAGGGGAAGTGTTTAGCGCTTGGCAATACCCTTTCGCAAAAATTTTTGAGCCGCATTCATCACGCAGCCAAGCGACGCAGAACAACGTCGCGACCGAACAGTTCCAGCACGGCATCAATCGACGGCGTTTGCAGTTGGCCCGCCACCAGCAGGCGCACCGGCATTGCCAGCTTTGGCATCTTCCAGCCCTGTGCGGCCAACACTTCCTTGAAGGCAGCGCCAATGGCCTCGCGTTTCCACTCAGGCAGCGCGCCAAGCTTCTCTGCCAGCGCGGCAATGCCAGGGCGTACGTCGTCGGTCAGATGCTGCGCGGCCAGTTCCGGCTCGACCGTGATATCCGTGCGATAGAAAAGCAGCGCCGTCTGGGCGACTTCACGGAGCGTGTTGGCGCGATCCTTCACCAGCGCAATCACGTCGGCCAGCACAGGGCCGCCATCGACCTTGCCACCCAGCTCTTCAATGAACGGCTTCACCAGATCGGCCAGGCGCACGTTGTCGGCCTGCTTGATGTAGTGGTTGTTCAGCCAGGCGAGCTTTTCGGGGTTGTATTGCGCCGGCGACTTGCCCAGGTGCTCCAGGTCGAACCATTCGATGAACTGTTCGCGCGAGAAGATTTCGGCATCACCGTGGGCCCAGCCCAGGCGCGCAAGGTAGTTGACGATCGCCTCGGGCAGATAGCCCGCATCACGATAGCCCGTGACGGCCATGGCGCCGTGGCGCTTGCTCATCTTCTCGCCCTGCTCGTTGAGCACGGTCGGCAAGTGAGCGTAGACCGGCGGCGTACCGCCGAGCGCGCGCAGGATGTTGATCTGGCGAGGGGTGTTGTTGACGTGGTCATCGCCGCGGATCACGTGGGTGATCTGCATATCCATGTCGTCGACGACCACGCAGAAGTTGTACGTGGGCGTGCCATCGGGGCGCGCGATCACCAGGTCGTCGAGTTCATCGTTGGAGATTTCGATGCGGCCCTTCACGGCGTCGTCCCACACGACGCTCCCGCCAATGGGGTTCTTGAAACGAATCACAGGCTGCACGCCGGCCGGCGGCGTCGGCAACACCTTGCCAGGCATAGGGCGCCAGGTGCCGTCGTAGCGGGGCTTCTCGCCGCGCTCGCGTTGCGCTTCGCGCAGGGCGTCGAGTTCTTCGGTGCTCATGTAGCACGGGTAAGCCAGTTCCTGCTGCACCATCTGCGCGACCACGGCGCGGTAACGGTCCATGCGCTGCATCTGATAGAACGGGCCTTCGTCGATATCCATGTCCAGCCACGCCATCGCCTCCAGGATCACGTCGACGGCTTCCTGGCTGGAGCGCTCCACGTCGGTGTCTTCGATGCGCAGGATGAAATCGCCTTTCATCTTGCGTGCGAAGGCCCACGGATAAAGTGCCGAGCGGATGTTGCCGAGGTGGATGAAGCCGGTGGGGCTGGGGGCGAAACGAGTGCGGACGCGCTGTGTCATAGGAATGGCTGAACGAATAAGGCCGCGTGATCGAATCCTGAGCGCGGATCCTGAGCGGCCTCTATCAAAACCGAAATTATAGCAACCGAGCTACGCCTGTCTGGCCGATCCGTCGCCGAACTTTGGCACAATGGCGGCCGGCCGCAGCACGCTCGGGTACAACCGAACCCCACTGCGCGACATACCCAACCGCCCCAACCTCCTCATGCAACGCCGCCTCTTCCTGGGCGCCGCCGGCGCCTCGATGCTCTCCGCCTGCACCGTGACGGGCTTTTCGTCCGGCAAAACCGAAACGCCCGTCACCCCCGCCACGGCCGTGCTGCCGCCCACGGCCCAGCCAGCCACGCAACCCGTGCGGATCGGATTGGCACTGGGCGGCGGCGCCGCGCGCGGTTTTGCGCACATCGGCGTCATCAAGATGCTGGAAGCCCAGGGCATTCAGATCGACTTCATCACCGGCACGAGCGCGGGTAGCGTGGTGGCGGCGATCTACGCATCGGGCATGTCGGGGCTCGAAATGAACCGCATGGCGCTCAAGATGGACGAAGCCATGATCGCTGACTGGGCACTGCCGTTCGGCACGCGCTTCGGCGGCTGGCTCAAGGGCGAGGCGCTGGAGAAATACATCAACCGGCTGGTCAAGCAAAAGAGCATCGAGCAGATGCGCATTCCGCTGGGCATCGTCGCGACGGACCTGGCGAGCGGCAAGCCGATCCTGTTCCGTCGCGGCAATACCGGTCAGGCGGTTCGCGCGTCATGCAGCATCCCAGGTGTATTCCAGCCGGTAACGATCAGCGGTCGCCAATATGTGGACGGCGGCTTGGTAGCGCCCGTGCCCGTTACCTACGTCAAGCAGATGGGCGCGACGTTCGTGATTGCAGTGAACATCTCGGCAGATCCCGCCAACCAGGCGGTGTCAGGACAGGCCAGCATGCTGCTGCAGACGACGGCCATCATGGGCCAGAGCATCAGCAAGACGGAACTGGCCCAGGCCGATGTGGTCGTCACGCCGTCGCTGCCGTTTGTGAAGGGCAGCGACTTTACCGCGCGCAACGAGGCGATCCTGGCAGGCGAGCAGGCTGCGCAGGCCGCCATGCCGCTGCTGCGCGAAAAGCTGCATCTGACGCAGACCGTCGTGGGCGCCCCGCTGCCACCGCACTGACGCGGCCGTCAGCAGGCAACAAAAAAGACCGCCGCGGCGGTCTTTTTCTATTGCGTGGTCGCAAATCGGAGCGAATCAACCGCCGTACATGGCCAGCGGCTTGCCGGCGGCGTTCGGATCGACGCGCTTGAGTTGCTCGACAAAGTTGTCGGCGCCGTCCTTGATTGCGGCACCGGAGTTGCCTTCGATTCGGCGGGCTCCGTTATAGCGCGTCACCCAGTACGAAGCGGTCATGTCATCCACGCGGATCTTGCTGCCGGTGGACGGTGCGTGCACAAACTTGTTGTCGCCGATGTAGATACCGACGTGCGAGAACGTGTGGCGCATGGTGTTGAAGAACACCAAGTCGCCCGGACGCAGTTCAGCCGTGTCCACGCTGGTGCCGACGCGGCTCATTTCCACGGCGCGGCGCGGCAGCAGGAAACCGAACGTATCGTTGAAAACGTAGCGGACGAAGCCGCTGCAGTCGAGGCCCGATTCCGGCGTGTTGCCGCCGAAACGGTAGCGCAGGCCGATCATGCCCAGGGCGTTCATGACCACGTCGCCGGTCTTGCTCATCACGTTGGAAATGAGGCCGGGCTTGGCTTCGGGCTTGACGTCGGCGCGGACTTCCGTGTCCTTGAAGACCGTATCAGCATGCACTGCATTCGACACGATCACGCCGCAGCCGATCACAACCCCTACCGCCAGGCGCGCCATGGAATGAAGTACGAAATGCTGCATTGGCTCTCCCTCGGAAACTTGTAATGATGCGGCCGACATACGCCGCCGCAAATGAGAACAGTCCGAATCTTGTTAAAACAATCTCGCAGGATGATAAAAGTGACACTTTGACTTGTCAAAGGTCGTTACAAATTCCTCGGAATCCACATGCAAATCATGTACTTAGACATGACTTTAGATGCGCATTCTTACAAAAACAGCGCATCCAAACTGCACTGCCCTGGGGCAAAAACGGTGGATTTTACGGGTTATCCCGGGCGGGGATGAGCGAAGCCGCCGCCATCAGCTTGCAGGTGTACGGGTGCGAAGGCGACGCCAACACCGCTTCTGTGTCGCCCTCTTCCACCACTTTCCCGTCCTTCATCACCACCACGCGATGTGACATCGCACGAATGACCGCAAGGTCGTGGCTGATGAATAAATACGACAGGTTGTACTTTTTCTGAAGGGCTGACAGCAGCGAAAGCACCTGCTGCTGGATCGACACATCAAGTGCCGAAGTCGGCTCATCGAGCACCAGCAACTGCGGCTTGAGGATCAGCACACGCGCAATGGCGATGCGCTGGCGCTGCCCACCCGAGAATTCATGCGGATAGCGGCCCAGCGCCGTGCGGTCGAGGCCCACTTCGCGCAGCGCCTCGATCACGCGGTGACGGCGCTCGGTGGCGGTGACGTGCGGTTGGTGCAGCGCCAGCCCTTCGCCGACGATCTCCTCAATCGTCATGCGCGGCGACAGCGAGCCGTACGGATCCTGAAACACCACCTGCATGCGCGCGCGCACCGCCCGGCGCTCGTCGCGCGAAATACGCAGCAGCGAGTTGCCCAGGAAACGCAGGTCGCCGCTCTTTGCCGTTTGCAGGCCCAGCAGCGTCTGCGCGAGCGTCGTCTTGCCGGAACCGGATTCGCCGACGATGCCGAGCGTCTCGCCTTCGCGCAGTTGCAGCGACACGGCATCGACGGCAGTAAACGGATCGGTCCGGAACCAGCCGGCAAACCCGGGGCGATGGCGTTCGTAGGTGACGGTCAGCTTGTCGGCTTCGAGCAGCACGGGCGCCAGTGGCACCAGCGGCAGCACGTCGCGCTGCGGACGGCTCTCGAGCAGGCGCACGGTGTAAGGATGCTGAGGCGCGGCAAACACGTCGGCCGTGTTGCCGGTTTCGACCAAGACGCCACGCTCCATCACGCCGACGCGCTCGGCAAAGGCACGGACCATGTTCAGGTCGTGCGTGATCAGCATGATGGCCATGCCGAATTCGGCCTGCAGCTCGCGCAGCAATTGCAGGATCTGCATGCGCACCGTCACGTCGAGCGCGGTGGTCGGCTCGTCGGCCAACAGGAGCTTGGGCGAACATGCCAACGCCATGGCAATCATCGCGCGCTGGCGCTGACCGCCTGAGAGCTGATGCGGGAAGGCGTCAAACCGGCGCGGCGCCTCCGCAATGCCGGTGCGTTCCAGCAGCGCAATCGCTCGTGCCTTGGCGGCGCGCTTGTCCAGGCCTTCGTGCAATTCCAGCGTTTCGACGATCTGGTTGCCGATGGTGTACAGCGGGTTGAGCGCCGTCATCGGCTCCTGGAACACCATGGCGACATCCGCGCCACGCAGGCCGCGCATTTCGCGCTCGCTGGCGGCCAGCAGATCGCGGCCTTCGAGCAGGATGCGGCCGCTGTATTGCGCGTCGGCCAGCAATCGCATGATCGACAGCGCGGTTACGGACTTGCCGGAGCCCGATTCGCCCACCAACGCGAAGCGCTCGCCGGCGTGGAGGTCGAGCGAGACATGCTTGACGGCTTCCGTCACCTCGCCGTGCTCGGATTCGAAATGCACGCACAGGTCATCGAGGCGCAGTAGCGGACCGTCGTACTTGGGCGTGGAGGAACGCAGATCGACGCGGGTCATTTCACCCCCGCCGGTTTCTGACGCGTGCGCAGCTGCGCGAATGACAGGCGCGTGTCGAAGGCATCGCGCAGCGCGTCGCCCATGAAGGTCAACAGCACGAGGGTCAGCACGAGCACCACGAAGGTCGACAGCGAGATCCACCACGCATCCAGGTTGGCCTTGCCTTGCGCAAGCAGCTCACCCAGGCTCGGGGTCGATGGCGGTACGCCGAGGCCAAGGAAATCCAGGCTTGTGAGCGCGAGAATGGCCGCGCTCATTCGGAACGGCAGGAAGGTAATCACGGGCGTCAGGCTGTTGGGCATGATGTGGCGCCACATGATCTGCCAGCTCGACAGGCCCATCGCCCGCGCGGCCTTTACGTAATCGAGCGAGCGGTTGCGAAAGAACTCCGCGCGCACGTAATCCGACAGGCTCATCCAGCCGAACAGCGACAACAAAATGATCAGCAGCCCGAGGCTTGGCGTGAAGATCGACGCGAAGATGATGAGCAGATACAGCTCGGGCATCGAACTCCAGATTTCAATCAGCCGCTGCGACACCATGTCGAAGCGCCCGCCGAAGAAGCCCATCAGCGCGCCCGTGAGCGTGCCGACCAGCACGCCGAGCACCGTCAGCGCCAGGCCGAACAGCACCGACACACGGAAGCCATACAGCAGCCGCGCAAACACATCGCGGCCGCGATCATCCGTGCCGAGCCAGTTTTCCGCAGAGGGCGGTGCCGGATTGGGCTCTTTCGAAAAGTAGTTCAGCGTCTCGTACGAATACGGATTGGGCGGGTAAATCGCAAAGCTGCCCGGCTCCTTGAACTTGTCTCGGATGAACGGATCGAGGTAATCCGTCGGTGTCGGAAAATCCCCGCCGAAGGTCGTTTCGGGGTACGTCTTCACGATCGGGAAATACCAGTTGCCGTGATACTTGACCACCAGCGGCCGGTCATTGGAGATGCACTCGGCACCCAGGCTGAGCACAAACAGCACCACGAAGATAAGCAGGCTCCAATAGCCCAGCCGATGCTGCTTGAAGCGACGCCACGCGCGCTTGAGCGGCGACGGCGAATGGCGCACCGGATGCGGCGCTGCCGTGTTGGATGCATGCGCGGAAGCGCGCGAATACTGGGTCATGGTTGCCGGCCCGCCTATCGCCCAACCGAGCCAAAGTGGATGCGCGGATCGACCAGCACGTAGCACACGTCGGAAATCAACCGCGCCGCCAGGCCAATCAGCGTGAACAAGTACAGCGTGCCGAGCACGACCGGATAATCGCGTCGCATCACGGCCTCGTACGACAGCAGGCCCATGCCATCGAGCGAGAACAGTTGCTCGATCAGCAGCGAACCTGTGAAGAATGCGCCAATGAACGCCGACGGGAAGCCCGTCACCAGTGGCAGCAGTGCGTTGCGGAAGATGTGCTTCCACAGCACGCGCCGCTCCGACAGGCCCTTGCTACGCGCGGTCAGCACGTACTGCTTGCGGATTTCCTCCAGGAACGCGTTCTTCGTCAGCATGGTGATGACGGCAAAGCTGCCGACCACCGATGCTATGACGGGCAGCGTGATGTGCCAAAGGTAATCGGTGATCTTGCCGAGCAGGCTGAGTTGATCCCAGTTGTCGGACGTGATGCCGCGGATCGGGAACCACTGGAAGAACGTACCGCCGCCAAAGAGCACCAGCAGCAGCACGCCAAGGACAAACCCCGGGATGGCATAGCCGACCAGCACGATGATGCTGGTCACCAGATCGAACCGGCTGCCTGCGCGCACGGCCTTTGCAATGCCGAGCGGCACCGCTATGAGATACGTGAGAAAGAATGTCCACAACCCGATCGAAATCGATACCGGCAGTTTCGACTTGATGAGGTCCCACACGCTGCGGTGCTGGAAGTAGCTCTCACCCAGATCGAAGCGGGCAAAACGGCCAAGCATCAGGAAGTAACGTTCGACGGGGCTTTTGTCGAAGCCATACAAGGCGCGGATTTCCTTGATCTTCTCGGCGTCGACGCCCCGACGCCCGCGATAGTCAAAGGCGCCGCCACCGCTGGCCTCGCCGCCCGCGCCCCGCCCCTTCATCTCCATCATCATCTGCTCGACCGGCCCGCCAGGGACGAACTGGATCACGACAAACGTGAGCGTGATCACGCCGATCAGCGTCGGGATCAGGAGCAGCAACCGTTTGATCAGGTACGCGAACATGGTGTCACCGATGCGGTCATTTGGCAGCCGATTGGGCGGATTCCGGCATCCGCCACCAAGCCGTCAGCACCCAGGCCTCGGCCGAGTAGTAATACGGCAAACGATCCGGGTACATCAGGTTCTTGTTGTAAGCCACGCGGTGCGAGGCCGAATACCAGTGCGGAATCACATAGCAGCCTTGCATCAGCACGCGGTCGAGCGCGCGCGATGCGGTAATCAGCTCGTCGCGATTGTCGGCGCGCAGCACATCGTCGATCAGCGCGTCCACGGCTGGCGATTTCAGGCCGATCACATTGTCCGAGCCGGCCTCGTCAGCCGCCGCAGAGCCGAAGCGGTCCTTCAGTTCATTGCCGGGGCTTTGCGAATCCGGAAAGCGCAGCGAGATCATGTCGAAATCGAACTCTTCCAACCGCTTCTGGTAAAGCGCGAAATCGGTCATACGCTGGTTGACCTGGATGCCGAGCTTCTCGAGGTTGCGCGCATACGCCGCCATGACACGGCTCATGGCGCCGCCGTCGTCGAGCATCTCGAAGACGAACGGCTCGCCCTTGCTGTTGCGCAGCGCGCCGTCCGTGTAAGTCCAGCCGGCCTGGGCCAGCAGGCGACGCGCCTGCCGCAGGTTGTCACGCAGTGAGCTGGGAGGATCCGTCGAAGGCGGGGCAGACAGCACGCCAAACACGTCCGGGTCGAGCTTGCTGCGCAGCGGCTCGAGCAACGTCAACTCGCCCTTGCTAGGCGTGCCCGTGAGCGAATCCGACGCGGCCAGCTCGCTATTGGCGAAATAGCTGTCCAGCCGGCGATATGCACCGTAGAAAAGCTGTCGATTGAGCCATTCGAAATCGAGCGCCAATGCCAGCGCCTTGCGCACGCGAAGATCCTGGAACAGCGGCCGCCGCAGGTTCATCACAAAGCCCTGCATGCCGGCACCGTTACGATGCGGGAATTCGCTCTTGATCAACTCGCCGCTGCGGAACTTCACGCCGACATAGCTCTTGGCCCAGTTCTTGGCGCGGTATTCCACCATGGCGTCGTACTCGCCGGCCTTGAAGGCCTCCAGGCGCGCGGTCTCGTCCTTGTAGAGCTTGTACTGGATGCGCTCGAAATTGAACGAGCCCCGGCGCACGTTCAGGTCACGCCCCCAATAGTCAGGATTGCGCCGAAAGGTGATGCCGCGCGACGGATCGAAGCGCTCGACCACATACGGCCCGCTGGCAACGGGATCCTGGAAGGTCAGCTTGTCGAACGCGACATCCTTGCCGCCATCCGGGTCGTCTGGCTTGCCGCTGCCCTTGCCCCACTTGGGCGAGAACACCGGCAGGCCGCCGACGATGAGCGGCAGCTCCTTGTTCTTGCGCTTGAAGTCGTAACGGATGGTGCTGGCGTCCACCACGGTCACCTTGGCCACATCCGCGGTCATGCTGCGATAGGCCGGGCTCGCGCCCTTGCCCATCAGCATGTCGTAGGAGTACTTGACGTCTGACGCGCGCACGCGATCGCCATTGGAGAAGCGCGCACGCGGGTTGATGTGGAACGTGACCGAAAGTTCGTCAGGTGCGACTGCCACGTCGTCCGCAAGCAGGCCATAGCCGCTGGCGGTTTCATCCCAGCTCGTGATGAGCAGGCTTTCGAAGACCAGTTGATTCAGGCCAGGCGCCGACGTCCCTTTGATCGTGAACGGATTGAACTTATCGAAGCTCGTGCGGCGGTCCGGATTGCCGAGCAGCAGCATGCCGCCGATAGGCGCCTTCGGGTTCAGATAGCCGAAGTTGGAGAAACCGGCCGGATACTTGAGGTCGCCATATTCGGCGTAGCCGTGTGCCGCCCAGGCGGGTGTCGCGCAGATCGCCGCCAGCAGGCTGAACAGCGCCATGAATCGCTTGTGTGCCACAACGCGCACGCTCATTGCGCCCCTTGCCCCCAAAGTCCTTGCATGCGTGGATCCGATTGATCGCTGTCTGAAAAACTGTTTTCGACGATTCTAACGCCCTCCCACGGCAATCCCACCAATTCCGGCCCGGGATCGTCCCGCATTGACAAGGCTGGCAGGGATTGTGCGGCACCGCGCAAATGGGCAGGCGCCCCGCGCTTTCCGGTATGATCGCGCCCACCTAATTGCCTCGTGCCCCGGATGCCGCCGCTGCGCAGCCGCAGTGACGAGTGACCACAGCAACATACGGGCGCGACGTTGCCCCACATTTGTACGGAGAAACCATGGGATTCCTCGCTGGCAAGCGCATTCTGATTACCGGCCTTCTGTCCAACCGCTCGATCGCCTACGGCATCGCCAACGCCTGCAAGCGCGAAGGCGCGGAACTGGCCTTCACCTACGTCGGCGAACGCTTCAAGGACCGCATCACTGAATTCGCCACCGAGTTCGACAGCAAGCTGGTGTTCGACTGCGATGTCGGCAGCGATGAACAGATCGCCAAGGTCTTCGAAGACCTCGGCCAGCACTGGGGCCACTTCGACGGTCTGGTGCATTCCATCGGTTTTGCACCGCGCGAAGCGATCGCCGGCAACTTCATCGATGGCCTGTCCCGCGAATCGTTCCGCATCGCGCACGACATCTCGGCGTACAGCTTCCCCGCGCTGGCGAAGGCCGCGCTGCCGATGCTGTCGCCGAATGCTTCGCTGCTCGCCCTGACGTACCTGGGTGCTGAGCGCATCGTCCCGAACTACAACACGATGGGCCTGGCCAAGGCATCGCTGGAAGCCGGCGTGCGCTACCTGGCCGGCGCGCTCGGGCCGAAGGGCATTCGCGCCAACGGCATCTCCGCCGGCCCGATCAAGACGCTCGCGGCCTCCGGCATCAAGGATTTCGGCAAGCTGCTGAAGTACATGGAAGACGTGGCCCCGCTGCGCCGTAACGTCACGATCGAGGAAGTCGGCAACGTGGCTGCGTTCCTGCTGTCGGACTTGGCCAGCGGCGTGACGGGCGAGATCACCTACGTCGATTGCGGCTTCAACGTGACCGCAGGCGTGCCCGAGAGCGTCGGCCAAGGCTGATGCATGGATGCGCGCGCCATCCTCGGATGGGCGCGCATATCAGACTGCGACGCATACAAAGCAGCAGACAAAGAAAAAGCCCGCATGGCGCAAACCATGCGGGCTTTTTGACGTGCAGTGCAATGCGAGCCGTCACGTCAGCTCGACTCGCATCCGCCTGTTATGTGCGCTTCCCGCGAGAAGCGCCAAACTGGCGGAGACGGAGGGATTCGAACCCTCGATCCAGGTTTTGGCCCGGATGCTCCCTTAGCAGGGGAGTGCCTTCGACCTCTCGGCCACGTCTCCCAAACTTGCGTCACACGAAGGAGCCCGTGCAACGAAGCGCGTATTCTAGCCACTTCACCCCACCCGGTCAACGACAACTGCATGACACGCGGTGAGAATCTGTGGCCTCCGGGGTCGCCACCCTGGCCATCCGGTGCCGGTTCAGACGATTACGCCTGATCCAGCTCGAACGCCTTGTGGAGCGCGCGCACGGCCAGCTCCATGTACTTCTCATCGATCAGCACCGAGATCTTGATTTCCGAGGTGGAGATCATCTGGATGTTGATGCCCTCTTCCGACAACGTGCGGAACATCTTGCTGGCGATGCCCACGTGCGAGCGCATGCCCACACCCACCACCGACACCTTCGACACCTTCGGGTCGCCCGACACGCTGGCTGCGCCGATGTGCGCCTTCACGCTGTCGTTCAGGATCGCCAGGGCGCGCTGGTATTCGCCGCGCGGCACGGTGAAGGTGAAGTCCGTCTTGCCTTCCACCGACTGGTTCTGGATGATCATGTCGACGTCGATGTTGGCGTCGGCGACCGGACCCAGGATCTGATAAGCGATGCCGGGCTTGTCCGGCACACCGATCACGGTGATCTTGGCTTCGTCGCGGGCAAAGGCGATGCCGGAAATGGCGGCGGCTTCCATGTTCGAATCTTCCTCAAAAGTAATCAGCGTGCCCGAGTTCATCTCAACATCGAGCGGCATCAGCGGGTCGGTCAGCGACGACAGCACGCGCGTCTTCACGCGGTACTTGCCGGCAAACTCCACCGAGCGAATCTGCAGCACCTTCGAGCCAAGGCTGGCCATTTCCAGCATCTCTTCGAAGGTGATCTTGTCCAGCCGGCGAGCGTCGTCCACCACGCGCGGATCGGTGGTGTAGACACCGTCGACGTCGGTGTAGATCAGGCATTCTTCGGCTTCGAGCGCGGCGGCAACCGCCACAGCCGAGGTATCGGAACCACCACGGCCGAGCGTGGTGATATGGCCTTCGCTGTCGATGCCCTGGAAGCCGGTGATGACGACCACCCGGCCCGCGTCGAGATCAGCCCGCACGCGCTCGTCGTCGATCGACTGGATGCGCGCCTTGGTGTAGGCCGAATCGGTCTTCACCGGCACTTGCCAACCGGTGTAGCTGCGGGCGTCGATGCCTTCGGCATGCAGCGCGATGGCCAGCAAGCCCACGCTCACCTGCTCGCCGGTCGAGGCAATCATGTCGAGTTCACGCGGGTCGGGTTGGGCCGAAATCTCTTTGGCCATACCCAGCAGGCGGTTGGTTTCGCCGGACATGGCCGACGGAACGACCACGATCTGGTGACCTGCACGGTGCCACTTGGCAACGCGCTTGGCGACATTCTTGATGCGTTCAACCGAACCCATCGAGGTGCCACCGTATTTGTGAACGATGAGAGCCATCTTGGAAAGATCAGAGGAGGCGGAGCGGTGCAAAAGCTTTTGAAAATACAGCAATTTGCATCGATCGGCAAGCAAATCACCGGTGACGAAGTGTGTCAGAGCGCACCTTGGCCGCCAGCCAACCACGTGATCTGCCAACCCGCGCCGCTATGCACGGCCGCTCGGTTCATTCCAAGCCCGGCTGCGAACACCAGCATTTCGCCCGCATAAAGTAGCGGCAAGCGCTCGCGTTCCCAAGCCGGAATGCCCGCCTCCTGGTAGGCCTGCTTGAGCGCGCGGGATGGTGCGCCGGTGCGCAGCACGATGCGCTCCCCGCCACGGCGACGAACCAGCGACAGCGGCGCTTGCAAGGTTTGGGCAGCAACCCCATCGCTTGCCACGGGTGCAAACAACAGCGTCCCGCCCCATGCATCCAACGTCACGCGCTGCTCAGCCAGGTGCGCGGGCTCGAACAGCGCCGGGCCGATGGCGATAGTGCGCAGCTCGGGGGCATCGTTGGCGCCGGCATCGATCCATGCAATGCCGCGGTAGCGCCTGACGTGCCCAGCCGGTAATTCAATGCGCAGGGCACCGTCATCTCGGGCGTCGGTCAACTGCGTACGCAGATCCTCCAGACGTCGACTTGGCAGCGCACGCATGCCTGCCTTGGCCAACCACGCGCGCAGCACCGCACGCTGACGCGGCAGGGACAGCGCGTTCAGCGCCGCCACATTCAGTTCATTCGCCGACGCGATTTGGGTTAAGTCCGCCTGCGCAATCTCGTCGATCAATGCAGCCGCATCGGCCAGATGTGCCGCGCTGCGCGACAGCGCTTCGCGATACGCGGGGAAATGATCCGCCATGCCCGCAAGCAGTGGACGCAATGCATTGCGAGCATAGCGTGCATCGGTGTTGGATGGATCTTCGACCCAGCTGAGCGCGTGAGCATGTGCGTACAGCTCGATCTCGCTGCGCGGTGCATCGACCCATGGACGCAGCAACGTGACCGCACCCGCCCGCGCCATCGGCATGGCGGCCAGGCCATCGAGACCTGCACCGCGCATCAATTGCAGCAGCACCGTTTCCGCTTGGTCATCCTGATGATGTGCCGTCAGTAGAATGGAGGCGCCCGTCTCCGTGCAGAGCGCTTCGAGCGCTGCGTACCGGGCTTCGCGCGCCGCCTCTTCAACGCCCCTCCCCGCATCGACCGCTACATGGACGCGGCGCGCATGAAACGCCACGCCAACCGCTTCGGCCATGCGCTTACACGCGCATTCCCAAACATCGGCGTCGGCATGCAGACCATGGTGAATATGGAGGGCCACGAGCTGCACGCGGGCGCCCGCATCACGCCACGCAGCACACGCATGCAGGAGCGCCGCGGAATCCCGCCCGCCTGACAGGGCAATTGCCACAGTCGGCGGCTCAGCGCCCCCAGAAACAACGAAGGCCGCACACGCGGCAACGCGTTGTGCGACCTTGTTGACGAGATCGGCCGACGAATCAGCGACCGTCGGTTTCCTTGAACTTGCCATAAGCCATCAGGCGCTCGTGACGGCGCGCCTGGAGTTCCGACGTCTTCATGCCCTGGAACTGACGCAGCGATTCGGCCAGCGCGCGCTTGAGCATTGTCGCCATGCCCTTCGGATCACGGTGTGCGCCGCCCAGCGGCTCGTTGACGATCTTGTCGATCAGGCCGAGCGCCTTCAGACGATGCGCCGTCAGGCCCAGTGCCTCTGCGGCTTCGGGCGCCTTTTCTGCGGTCTTCCACAGGATCGATGCGCAGCCTTCCGGCGAGATCACGGCGTAGGTGGCGAACTGCAGCATGATCACGGAGTCACCCATGGCGATGGCCAGTGCACCGCCCGAACCGCCTTCACCGATGATGGTGGCGATCAGGGGCACCTTCAGGCCGGCCATCACAAACAGGTTGTGCCCGATGGCTTCGGATTGGCCGCGCTCTTCCGCATCAATGCCCGGGAATGCGCCCGGCGTATCGACAAACGTGAAGATCGGCAGGCCGAACTTGTCCGCCAGCTCCATCAGGCGCTTGGCCTTGCGGTAGCCCTCGGGCTTGGACATACCGAAGTTGCGCAGCGCGCGCTCCTTCGTATCGCGGCCCTTCTGGTGACCGATCACCATGCAAGCCTGGCCGTTGAAGCGCGCCAGACCGCCCACGATCGACAGGTCGTCCGCAAACGTGCGGTCGCCGTGCAGTTCGTGGAAGTCGGTGAAGATCTCGCGGACGTAATCGAGCGTGTACGGACGCTGCGGGTGCCGGGCGATCTGCGCGACCTGCCATGGCGTCAGGTTGGCGTACAGATCTTTGGTGAGCTGCTGGCTCTTGGAAGCCAGGCGGGAAATTTCTTCAGAAATGTCGACAGCGGAATCGTCTTGTACGAAGCGAAGTTCTTCGATCTTCGCCTCAAGTTCTGCGATCGGCTGCTCGAACTCCAGGAAGGTTGTTTTCATGGATCTTCTGAAAGGCTCTTGAAGGCGCGCATTCTACCGGATTTTGACCGCCCGGCGACGCGCTCCGTTTCATCGAAATGAACAGATCAATAGGTGGTTGCCGTGTCTAGGCTGCGCCACATATACCAAGTGGCCACGGTGCGCCACGGTTCCCAGTTGGCGGCCACTTCGCGCGCTTCGCTGCGAGTGACGGGTTCGCCACTGAAATAATTTTGTGAAATCGCGTTGATGAGCCCGATGTCGTCCAGCGGCAGCACATTCGGGCGCATCAGGTTGAACATGAGGAACATCTCCGCGGTCCATCGGCCGATGCCGCGGATCTGCGTCAGTTCGGCAATCACATCCTCGTCTTCCATCTCGGCCCACTTGGCGACGTGTACGGTGCCGTTGCGAAAGTGATCGGCCAGATCAAGGATGTATTCGGCCTTGCGCTTCGAGAGACCGCAGCCGGCCAGCTTCTCTTGACCGGCGCGCAGGAATTGGGCGGGCACCAACTTGGGGCACACGGCCACCACGCGCTCCCACACCGATTGCGCGGCCTTGACCGAAATCTGCTGACCGACAATCGAGCGTGCCAGGGTGACGAACGGGTCGCCACGCGAAGCCAAGTGCGCCGGCCCGTAGGTCGGGATGATCTTGCGCAGGATGCGGTCGCGCTTCATCAAGTCGGCGCAAGCTTCTTGCCAATACTCCGGTGGGCCGGACAGCACCACTTCTGCCGGCACCGGCAACGTCTCGCTGGCGGCGAGCGTTTCGGGCAGCGGCACCTTGCTCGCAGGCGCGCGCTTGGCGGGAGCCTTGGCCACCTTGACGGCGCTCTTGGCGGCGACCGTCTTGCTTGCTACGCCGTCGACTTTCTTGGCGGCCGTTTTCTTCGCAGCCGGCACCTTTACCGCCGGAGTTTTCTTGGCGGCGGTGCTGCGCGTTACGCTGGCTTTCTTGGCCACCGCGTTCATGCGCGTCTCCATTCGGTCACGCCACCCGGTTTGTCTTCGAGGACGATGCCCGCGGCCAGCAGATCGGCGCGGATGGCATCGGCACGTGCGAAATCGCGAGCGGCCTTGGCGGCGCGGCGCTCTTCGATACGCGCCTCGACTTCTGTCGCGTCGACACCATCGGCCGACACACCGCCCTGCAGGAAAACGTGCGGATCGCGGCCCAGCAGACCCATCACGCCGGCCAGCGCAGCCAGCTGGCTGGCCAGCTCCGGCGAGCGCGTCTTGTTCACTTCGCTCGCCAGCTCAAACAGCACCGACACAGCGACCGGCGTGTTGAAGTCGTCGTTCATCGCTTCCAGGAAGCGCTTGCCGTGCGACTCGTTCCAATCGGGCTTGGCGCCCGCCGCGGCCGGCACATCCTTGAGCGCCGTGTACAAACGCGTGAGCGCATGGCGCGCATCATCGAGATGGGTGTCGCTGTAATTCAGATCACTGCGGTAGTGCGAGCGCAGGATGAAGAAACGCACGACCTCTGCGTCGTACACCTTCAGCACATCGCGGATGGTGAAGAAGTTGCCGAGCGATTTCGACATCTTCTCGTCATTCACACGGACGAAGCCGTTGTGCATCCACGTGTTGACGAAGGTCTTGCCGGTCGCGCCTTCGGACTGGGCAATTTCGTTCTCGTGATGCGGGAACTGCAGATCGGCGCCACCGCCGTGCAGGTCGAAATGCTCGCCCAGCAACTCGCAGCTCATCGCCGAGCACTCGATATGCCAGCCCGGGCGGCCCTCGCCCCACGGCGACGCCCAGCGCGACTCGGCCGGCTCATCGGCCTTGGCGGATTTCCACAACACGAAGTCGAGGGGATCCTGCTTGGCATCGTTGGCAGCCACGCGCTCGCCCGCACGCAGGTCTTCGAGCGACTTGCCCGACAGCTTGCCGTAACCGGGGAACTTGCGGACCGCGTAGTTCACGTCGCCGTCGGTGGCCTGATAGGCGAGACCGTTTGTCTGCAGCCTGCCGATCATGTTCAGCATCTGCGGCACGAATTCAGTGGCGCGGGGCTCGTGGTCGGGGCGCTGCACGCCAAGCGCATCGGCGTCTTCGTGCATGGCGGCGATGAAGCGGCCCGTCAGCGCACTCATCGTCTCGCCGTTCTCGACTGCACGCTTAATGATCTTGTCATCGATGTCGGTGATGTTGCGCACGTAGGTCACCTCGTAACCTGACGCGCGCAGCCAACGCTGCACCATGTCGAACACCACCATGACCCGCGCATGCCCCACGTGACAGTAGTCGTACACCGTCATCCCGCACACGTACATGCGCACGCGGCCGGGCTCGATGGGGACGAACGTCTGTTTCTCACGCGCGAGCGTGTTGTAGATCTTGAGTGATTCCATGAAGCGGTGTCGGGAGACTCAGCGCGCCGCGCATGCGAGGTACAACGTTGCGGGCGGACTAAATTGGAGGCAATCGGCGCCGGCGAGGCGCCTGCAAAACTAGCGGCATATCTTACCGGAACTGCGCTGGCGGGGCCGCCTGCCGGTGCGCCTGGCATGCTCCCCGTCAAGAACCTTTCCCGGCGCGCACGGCCGCTGCTGCGCACAAAGACGGTTTGTTAGAATGCGGCGGAGTATAACGGAACCGATTCTCATGAACAGACCGCTGCGTCAGACCGCTGCAACCCTGGCTAGCCTGCTTGCGATGTCCGCGGCACCGGCCTTCGCCCAGACCGCCGGCTTTGCCTTGCCGGCCGATTTGATGCCCAGCACGCAGCAAGCGCCCGAGGTGGCACGCCAGAAGCGCATCGACGACGCGTTGGCCAAGAAGCAATACGCCGAGGCGCTGACCGAGCTGGACAAGGATGTCGCTTCTCAGCCGCGCAACGCGCAGGCACGCTTCCAACGCGGTGTCGCACTTGCCGGCCTGGGCCGCGCAGACGACGCGATCGTCGCCTTCAGCCAGATGACGCAGGACTTCCCGGAACTGCCCGAGCCTTACATCAACCTGGCCGCACTGTATGCCGAGCGCGGTGAGCTGCTCCGCGCCCGCGACAGCCTGATCATGGCGAACCGCGTGGCGCCGGAAAATGCGCTGGCGCAATCCAATCTGGGCGATGTCTACGTTCGCCTGGCCGCGCAGTCGTACCAAAGCGCGATCAAGCTGAACCCCAAGAACACCACCGCGCGTGCACGCCTGGATGCCCTGCCCGATCTGCCGGGCGTACGCCCTGCGTCGAAACCCGCGACGACCACGCTGCCCGCAGCCAGCGGCGTGAGCGCCAAGCCGGCCAAGCGTCAGTAAAAAGACGCGGCCGATCCTGCTTTTCCCACCCCAAGTTCTCTCTTCCCGACCATGCTCCGTATTCGCTCTCTCTTTGCCGGACTCGTGTGTGCACTGGCCGTAACGGCCACCGCCGCCACGGCAGCCACCGCGTCTGCGCCGCGCGTGCAGTTCAAGACGTCGATGGGCAACTTCACCGTTGAGGTGTATCCGGACAAGGCACCGAAGACGGTCGCCAACTTCCTCCAGTATGTGAAGGACGGTTTCTACAAGGCCACGATCTTTCACCGCGTGATGGACGGCTTCATGATCCAAGGCGGCGGCTTCACGCCCGACATGAAACAGAAAGACACGCGCCCGCCGGTCGAAATCGAATCGAAGAACGGCCTGAAGAACGACAAGTACACGATCGCCATGGCGCGCACCATGGACCCGAACTCCGCCACCGCGCAGTTCTATGTGAACGTGGTCGACAACAACATGCTGAACTACCCTGGTCAGGACGGTTACGGCTATACCGTCTTCGGCAAGGTCGTCGAGGGCACCGACACCATCGACAAGATCAAGGCGGTGGAAACCACCACCAAGTTCCCGCACCAGAACGTGCCCGTGAAGCCGATCTTGATTGAATCGGCCACCGTCGTCTCCAAGTAACGCTTTTTGCCCTACCCAAGGAATTCACCATGACCCAAGTCAAGCTGCACACCAACCACGGCGACATCACCCTGGCCCTGGACGCCGAGAAGGCACCGAAGTCGGTTGCGAACTTCGTCTCCTATGTGAAGGATGGCCACTACAACGGCACGGTGTTCCACCGCGTCATCAAGGGCTTCATGATCCAGGGCGGCGGCTTCGAGCCGGGCGAGAAGATGAACCAGAAGCCCACGAAGGCTCCGATCGACAACGAAGCCAACAACGGCCTGAAGAACGAACGCGGCGCCATTGCCATGGCACGTACCAACGATCCGCACTCGGCCACGGCCCAGTTCTTCATCAACACGGTCGACAACGACTTCCTGAACCACACGTCGCCGACGCCGCAAGGCTGGGGTTACGCCGTGTTCGGCAAGGTGACCGAAGGCATGGACGTGGTCGACAAGATCCGCTCGGTGCGCACGGGCAACCGTGGCTTCCACCAAGACGTGCCGATGGAAGACGTCATCATCGAAAGCGCTGAAGTGATCGAATGATCGACGCAGCGCACGCCGCACAGGCCTCCGCGCTGAAGACACCGGTCCGGGTTTCCGGGCCGGTGTTTTTTATTTCGGATCTGCACCTCACGGCCAGCATGCCAGCCACTGCCGCCGCGTTCGAGCGCTTTCTGCGCACGCGCGCCCGCGAGGCACGCACGCTCGTCATCCTGGGTGACTTTTTCGAATACTGGGTCGGCGATGAAGAACTCGCTGATCCGTTCCACCAGCACATCGCCAACCTGCTTGCCGAACTCGCAGCGGCCGGCACGCGCGTGCTGCTCATGCACGGCAATCGGGACTTCCTGCTCGGCAAGCGTTTTCTGAAGGCTGCGCACGCCACGCTGCTGCCCGACCCCTCCGTGCTCGAAACGGACGAAGGCCAGCGCATCGTCCTTGCGCACGGCGACGCCCTCTGCACGCGCGACACGGCGTACATGCGCTTTCGCCACTGGACGCGCAAGCGCTGGGTGCAGTCGATATTCCTGGCGATGCCGCTGCGCTGGCGGCTGAAGATCGCGCAGAAGATGCGCGCGGAAAGCGAAGCCGGCCGCGCCATGTCCGCCAATGTCGCCGGTGAGCCCCGTGCTGCCGCGATGATGGGCGACGTCGCACCCGAAGCGGTGGATGCGCTGCTCAAGGCATCGGGCACGTCTACGCTGATTCACGGCCACACGCACCGCCCGCAACTGCATCACGAGCCGAGCGGTGACCGCTGGGTTCTTTCCGACTGGGATTTCGATCAGGCACAGCCGCGCGGCAGCTTCCTCAAACTGCGGGACGGCGCGCTGACGGTCGAGCCCGTGACGGCTTGACCTGCCGTCACGCGCCCGCCACTTACTTGAGCATCCGCTTCAGTTGGCTTGCGTCGAAGGGATCGTTCGGCGAGTTCTCCAGGTGCGCGCCCAGGCGATCCAACGCAGAAAGAATCGACTCGATGCGCTCCTGCTGAAGCTCGCTGTGGTCGATCAACCGCTTGAGCGCCAGCGATACTGGATCGTCCGCATCCGGCGTGATGCCATACGCTGAAAACTCCTGCTTCAGCGCAGACTGGGCCTCGGTCGCCACATCGCGTTCGATGATGCGCGCCGGAATGCCAACCGCTGTTGCCCCCGGCGGCACCGGTTTGAGCACGACCGCGTTGGAGCCAACGCGCGCGCCATCCCCAATGACAAAGCCGCCGAGCACCTTGGCACCCGCACTGACCACCACGCCCTTGCCGAGCGTCGGATGCCGCTTGGCGCCCTTGTAGAGCGACGTGCCACCGAGCGTGACACCCTGGTAGATCGTGCAGTCGTCACCGATCTCAGCCGTCTCGCCAATCACGACACCCATGCCGTGGTCGATGAACACGCGCCGGCCGACCGTCGCGCCGGGATGAATCTCGATGCCGGTGAGAAAGCGCCCGAGGTGCGAGAACCACCGCCCCAGCCACCGGAAGCCGCCATGCCAACACGCATGCGCGACCCGATGGACGATGATGGCGTGCAGACCTGGGTAGCAGGTCAGCACTTCCCAGCGGCTGCGCGCGGCCGGGTCTCGCTCCATGATGGCGCCGATATCTTCGCGAATGCGTGTGAACATCTTGAGGTGTGTGGATTGTTATATCTATATGCGCGATGCGCTGAGGGCAGTGTAAGGCATTGCCTTACCGCGCTGCGGCAAGGGTTTTAACCAGACATGCAGGAAATGCCGCACTGCTGGATCAGCCAGGAGGCGGCTTCAGGGCGATCAGCGACAGTCGTCGGCAGCGCCGGTGGGCGGCGTGGTGGCTGTGGCGCGGCGGCCCAGCATGCGCTTGGCGATCCCGCGCAGGATGTTGACCTCTTCGGTCTCCAGCTGCGTGCGGGCGAACAGGCGCCGCAGGCGCGGCATCAGCTTTTTCGGCTGGGCCGGGTCGAGAAAGCCGATCTCGACCAAGCCCTGCTCCAGATGTTCGAACATACCGTCGATCTGCTCGGCGGTGGCTGGCTCGCCGACAAAGCCGACGCCTTCCATGCGCGTATCGCCCGTGCCGGTGTCGGCCAGCAGCGCCATGCGCACCTCGTACGCAATCAACTGCACGGCCTGCGACAGGTTCAGCGAGGCATACGCCGGGTTGGCCGGAATGTGCGTGACGACGTGGCAGCGCTCCACCACCTCGTTGGGCAAGCCGAATCGCTCGTTGCCGAAGACGAAGGCCACGGTGGCGTCCGGCGTGGCCAGCAATGCGGCCACTTCTTCTGCCGCAGCACGCGGGCCGATGCGGCGCGGACCGAATTCGCGCGGGCGGGCCGTCAGCGCAATGGTGAGCGAGGCGCCGGCCAGCGCGTCGCCAATGTCGTCAACCACGCGGGCGGCGGCCAGCACGTCATCGGCGCCGCTTGCCATGGCAACGGCATCGGCGAGGCGTTGGGCCTCCGCCTCACGCGGGCGGACGAGCACGAAGCTGCCGGGCTCGCCAAATCCCATCGTCTTGAGCGCACGTGCCGTGGAGCCGACATTGCCCGGGTGGCTGGTCTCGACCAGCACAAAACGGCACCGCGCGGCGCGCTGGCGCAGCGTTTCCGGGTCGGCGGGGGTGGTGTTCGGGGTGCTCATTGGCGCAATTCGCGGGGCGCCGGAGGCGGGGTTCATATACAATACGGCCACTCTTTTGACGGCGGGCAGGATCGCGAGATTGGCCCGCCGCTCGTTCTTCTACAATTCGTTGTGTTGTTTCGCCTGCAGCCGCTTCCGAAAAATCGGCGCGCCAGGCGCGGAGATCCCACATGCATCCGATGCTCAATATCGCCGTCCGGGCTGCTCGCAAGGCCGGCACCGTCATCAACCGCGCGTCCTTCGACGTCGATAGCCTGCGCACCGAGCGCAAACAACACAACGATTTCGTCACCGAAGTCGATCGCGCAGCTGAAGCGGCGATCATCGAAGTCATCAAGACTGCCTACCCCGATCACGCGATTCTAGCGGAAGAGTCCGGCCAATCCTGGGCCGACGGCGAAACCGCCAGCGAAAACGTATGGGTGATCGACCCGCTGGACGGCACGACCAACTTCATCCACGGCTTCCCGCAATATGGCGTGTCGATCGCGCTGATGCAGCGTGGCGTCGTCACGCAGGCCGTGGTGTACGACCCGACGCGCGACGAACTCTTCACCGCCTCCAAGGGCGCCGGCGCGTTTTTGAACAACCGCCGCATCCGCGTCACGCGCCGCGACAAGCTGGCTGACTGCCTGATCGGCACGGGCTTTCCCTACCGCGATCTGGAAGGCCTGTACGACTACACCCGCCTGTTTGCGACCATGACGGAAAACTGTGCCGGCCTGCGTCGCCCGGGCGCTGCCGCGCTTGACCTCGCCTACGTCGCCTGCGGCCGGCTCGACGGCTTCTTCGAGCAAGGCCTGAGCAAGTGGGACATGGCCGCCGGCTCGCTGCTCGTGACGGAATCGGGTGGCCTGGTGGGCAACTACACCGGCGAATCGGGCTATCTGGACCAAGGCGAAATCCTGGCCGGCAACCCCAAGGCTTTCGTGCAGATGATCAAGATCACCTCGCCGTTCTCGCGGTCGAAGGCTGAAGCTTGATTGCGGCGCTGCGCCAGTAGCCGCCAACAAAAAGCCCGCTTTATGCGGGCTTTTTCACGTCTCGGAGCTTACTTCTTGGCAACCGGCGGCTCGTTGGGCGCGAAGCTCAACGAGGGCAGTTCGGCCTGCGCCTTTTCCGGCGTTTCAAGCTCGGGCACCACGCGGCCGACAATCAGACCCAGCGACGGCGACGTGCGCACGTACTTTGTCTCGCCGGCGTCCAGCGCGAAGCTCAGCGTCTTCTCGGTCTCGGTGGCCGTTGACACGACATACTTGCCGGCCGGACGGTCAACGTAGAAGAAGCCGCCCGGTTTGGATTGGCCAACCACTTCGCTGTTCAGCTTGATGTCCGGCTGCAGTGCCGCGCCAATCAGCGACGACGAGCGGAAGAAGTACACGCGCCCCTGATCCTGCTTGACCGTCGGAATCGACGAAGCCATTTCGGAATACTTCACGCCCGACGCGCAACCCGCCATCAGAACCGTGACACCGATGGCCGAAGCCAATGCGCGCAAAACTCCCTTCATTGTGATTCTCCTGTTGTGATGGATACAGCGGTGGAAAGCGGGGAGTACGCCTGCTCGCCGGGCAGGTAGAACCCGACCAGGCGTTGACCGGCGATCACGAGATAGGCCTCGTGGACCTGGCGGCCTTCAATCGTGAAGATCGTGCCGACCGGGCGATAGACAGCGCCTTGCGACAGCGTTCCCACGCGCTGCCAGCTGGAGCCGGCCGCAAGCGTGCGCGTATAGCCGGTCTCCAGGCGTACCTCGGTTGACGATTTCAATTGGATGCGCGACGGGCCTGTCGCGTTGTCGATGGCCAGCGTGGCCGGTGCGGTGGACACCATCGGCGCGCATGCGCCCAGGCAAGCCGCGGCAATGCACGCCACAGCCCAATGCAGCATTGGCTTCTGCACAACTCCCTCCAGAATCTCTTTATCGGTACCGAGACGGCACTCTGTGGGGAGCGATCTTAATGAGATGACGCGAAACTGACATCCCCTCGAACCGGGTTTTTCGTGGGGAGCGCAATGCACGTTGCTAACAACCGATATAAGCAACGTTTAGCTGGCGTGTTCGGTAGCACGTTCGCCAGCTGCGGTGCGCGCCCCGCTCTCAGCGAGCGCCTCCCGCAGCAATCCCCCGCAAACCGCACGGGTTTTGCGTGCCGCGTCCCTCATTCACAATGAGCCCCGCCCTCAACGCCATCGCCTGCCATGAAGACCGCCCTCGCCCTGCGCCACGTTCCATTCGAGCACCTTGGCATCCTGCAGCCGCTGCTGGAAGCGCGCGGCTACACGGTGCGCACCGTCGACGTGGGCGTGCAGCCGGTGCCGACCGACGACATGGTGGATGCCGATCTGTTGATCGTGCTGGGCGGGCCCATCGGCGCCTATGACGATGCGACGTATCCGTTCGTACGCGATGAAGCCGCCGCCATTGCGCAGCGGCTGACCGCCCGCAAGCCGCTGCTGGGCATCTGCCTCGGCGCCCAGCTGATGGCACGGGCGCTGGGTGCGGCAGTCAAGCCGATGGGCGTGAAGGAGATCGGCTTTGCGCCGGTGACGCTCACAGCCGACGGCGCAGACTCGCCGCTCGCGCCGCTGGCCGACGGCACGCCGGTGCTGCACTGGCATGGCGACCGATACGACTTGCCGCCCGGCGCGCGACGGCTGGCGTTCACGGAAGTCTGTGCCGAGCAGGCTTTCGCCATCGGCAACCACGCACTCGCGCTGCAATTCCACCTGGAGGCAAATCTGGAGGAGCTGGAAGCCTGGCTGATCGGGCATGCTGCGGAACTCGGCACAGCGGGTATCGACCCGCGCGCGTTGCGAGCACAGGTGCCCGCGGTGGCGCAACGCCTGTCGCAACGTGCGCGCGAGGTCTTCGCTGCCTGGCTGGACCGCGTGGAGGCCGCATGACGCTGCCCGGCCCCATCCGCATCGAGACCCTCCTCGCCGGACGCGCGGTCGACTACACGCGCCCAGGCTCACGCAGCGCCATCGACAAGCGCCCCGTGCGCGACGCAGTGGAAGTCGGCATCAACGGCATCGTGGGCGACGAGCAAGGCGACTTGCGTGTGCACGGCGGCCCTGACAAGGCGATTCACCACTACCCGTTCGACCACTACGCGGCCTGGCAAGCGGATATCGGCGCGCAACCCGTGCTCGCACAGCCCGGCGCGTTTGGCGAGAACGTGAGCACCACCGGCATCACCGAAGCGGACATCTGCGTGGGCGATCGTCTGCGCGCGGGCAGTGTGATGCTGGAAGTGTCGCAACTGCGCCAGCCGTGCTGGAAGCTCAACGACCGCTTCAACACGCGCGACATGGCGCGCCGCGTGCAACACACGGGCCGCACGGGCTGGTATTACCGGGTTCTGGAAGGCGGCACGCTGCGCGCGGGCGATACGCTGGAATGGCTCGAGCGCCCGTGGCCGCAATGGCCGCTGTCGCGCGTGCTGGATGTGCTTTACCGCAACATGCTCGACCGTGCAGCGCTGGCCGACATGCTGACGCTGCCGCTCACGCCGTCGTGGCGCAAGCTGGTGGAAGGCCGCCTCGCGCGTGGCGAGGTGGAAAGCTGGGCCAAACGCATCGATGGCCCAGCGCTCGAAGCTTGAGTTCGCAACCGATCAGAACGTTTCCCAATCGGCGTCGTCTCCAGCCGCGACCAGAGGCTTCGCCTTGGCAAGGCTCGCGGGAATCGCTGCCGGTGCAGCCGGGCTCTTTTCGGTTCGCTCGACCGGCTTGGCAGCCGCCTTTCGCAACACCGGCGGCTTGCGCGACGTCAGCTTGGGCTTGGCCGCTTCGGTGCTCGGCTTGGCGGCCCCGCGCCGCGGCGCTTCGTCCTTGGGTGCTGCCGGTGCCGTCGGCGTTGCGACTGCCACGGGCTTGACCGGCGCAACAGCCGGTTCAACCCGCGCCACCATGGCCGGCGCGCGCAGCGCATGCGCGTCAAGGCGGAACTGCGCCACCACCTGCGTCAGGCTCACGGCCTGCTCTTCCAGCGATTGCGCAGCGGCGGCCGCCTGCTCCACCAGCGCAGCGTTCTGCTGCGTGGCGTCGTCAAGCTGCGTGACCGCGTGGCTCACTTCTTCAATGCCCGAGCGCTGTTCCTGGCTGGCCGATGAAATCTCGCCGACGATGTCGGTCACGCGCTTCACGCTCGCGACGATCTCCCGCATGGTCGTGCCGGCTTCTTCCACCAGAGCGCTGCCTGCATCCACGTTGACGACGGAATCGTCGATGAGCGCCTTGATCTCCTTGGCGGCAGCAGCGCTGCGTTGCGCAAGGCTGCGCACCTCACCGGCCACCACGGCAAAACCACGGCCCTGTTCGCCCGCACGGGCGGCTTCCACCGCTGCATTCAGCGCAAGGATGTTCGTCTGGAACGCAATGCCGTCAATCACGCCGATGATGTCGACGATCTTGCGGGACGAGGCGTTGATCGAGCCCATGGTTTCCACCACGCGCGTCACCACATCGCCGCCGCGCACGGCCACATCCGAGGCAGACGCAGCCAGTTGGTTGGCCTGCTGGGCGTTGTCGGCGTTCTGCTGCACGGTCGACATCAGCTGCTCCATGGCCGAAGCCGTTTCTTCGAGCGAGCTGGCCTGCTGTTCGGTGCGCGACGACAGGTCGAGGTTGCCGCTGGCGATCTCGCGCGTGGCCGTTCCGATGGTTTCCGACGCGCCCTTGATGCGGCCGATGGTGTCCACCAGCGCGCCGCGCATGCGGCTCATGGCGTAGAGCAGGCTGTGGTTGTCGTCGGCGCGGGTGGCAATCTCCACCGTCAGGTCGCCGCCGGCGATGCGGTTGGCCACGTCAGCCGCGTAGGCCGGGTCACCGCCCAGCGTGCGTTGCAGGCTGCGATTGGCGACGCCGCCAAGCAGGACGAGCAAGCCGCCCACGAGGACAAGCAGGCCGCCGGTCTGGTAAAGCGAAGTCATGAACGCGGCGTTGATGTCGTCCATGTAGACGCCGGTCGAGAAGACCCAATCCCACGGCTCATAGCGCATCGCAAACGCCGTCTTGGGCACCGGATCCGTGCCGCCGACCTTCGGCCACACATAGCTGGTGAATCCGCCCTTTGGATCTTTGGCGGCGGTCGTCAGGCCCGCGTAGACCGCATTGCCTTGCGCATCCTTGAAGCCGGATTGGTCCTTGCCGATGAACTCCGGCTTGATCGGATGCATCACCACCACGTTGTTGGAACTCGTGATGGTGAAGTAGCCATCCTTGTCGTAGCGCAGCGCCTTGAAACGATCGATCGCCTGCTTCTGCGCGGCCTCTTTGCTTAACGTGCCGTTCTTGGTCAGGTCGTCGTACTGCTTGACCAGGTTCATCGCCATGGTCGTCACGCTGACGAGGTTGTTCTTGCGCTCCTCCACGCGGATCTCGCGCGCCTGATACGCGTTGAATACCGAGATCAACGTCAGCGCGACAAGGCTGATGACCAACGGCAGCCAAAGCTTTTGGCGAAAGCTGAGCTTGCTCATTCCAGAGTCTCCGGATGCGGAACCGCGAGGCGCCATTTGCGCAAACGCGTTCCCACTATGGTTTTAGGGGTCCGAATGGTCTATCGGCAGGCCGGCGGCCAACCTTGAGGGGACGACCCCGAGCAATGGCAGGCCGGGCCCCATTTCCGCCGATCCACCGCGAGCCACGCCGCAGGCGATCTTTGCAAATTGCGCCACATTGGGCAGAATTCTTTTGATCTGAAATCGATAATCGACGATGAAAACCACGCTCGAAGAACTGCTCGCCTTCCGCACGGTGGTCGACACAGGCTCTGTCACGGCGGCGGCTGAGCAGCTCGGTCAGACGGTATCGGGCGTGAGCCGCGCACTGCGCCGCCTGGAAGAGAAGCTGGACACCACCCTGCTCTCGCGCACCACGCGGCGGCTGTCGCTCACCGACGAGGGCGCGACGTTTCTGGCGCAGGCGCGCAGCATCCTCGCCGCCGTCGACGAGGCCGAAGAGCAGATGGCCCTGCGCCGCCAGCAGCCCGCCGGCCGCCTGCGCATCAACGCTGCCATGCCGTTCATGCTGCATGTGGTGGCGCCGCTCGTGCCGGATTTCCGCGCGCAGTATCCGCAGATCGAGCTGGAGCTGAACACCGACGACCTGATCATCGATCTGCTGGAAGAAGACACCGACGTGGCGATCCGCATCGGCCCGCTGCGGGACTCCACCCTGCGGGCGCGGCTGCTCGGCACGCGCCGGCTGCGCGTGCTGGCAAGCCCTGCCTATCTGAAAGCGCACGGCCGGCCACGCAACGTCGACGACTTGCAGAAGCACGTCCTGCTCGGTTTCGGGCAGCCGGAATCGCTGAACCAATGGCCCCTGCGCGGCCCGCATGGCGACCGGTTGCGCATCGAGCCCACCCTCAAGGCCTCCAGTGGTGAAACGCTGCGGCAGCTTGCTCTGCAGGGCGTCGGCATCGTCTGCCTGGCTGACTTCATGAGCGCTGAAGACCGACGCACGGGCGATCTCGTGCAGGTGCTGCCGGATGCCACGGTCGAGGTGCTGCAGCCGATTCACGCGGTGTACTACCGCAACACGCAGCTGGCCTCGCGGATCGCGTGCTTTCTCGACTTTCTCGAAGCCCGGCTTACCGACGATGGACGGTGAAGCCGCATCACGGGTGTGCAACAATTGCGCGATTCAACACCTTTCGCGCGCGGCCTGATCGGATCACATCGGGCGGCGCGCTGCGCTTTGAGCACTCATGGCTGAACACTCCGCTCCGGTTCTGGAGATCGACCCGAAATACGGCCCTTTCGACAAGCACACTCCAATGATGCAACAGTACCTTCGCTTGAAGGCTGGGCATCCGGACACGCTCGTCTTCTACCGCATGGGCGACTTTTACGAACTCTTCTTTGAAGACGCCGAAAAAGCCTCCCGCCTGCTCGACATCACCCTCACCGCACGCGGCAGTTCCAACGGACATCCGATCCGCATGGCGGGCATCCCGTTCCACGCCGCGGAGCAATACCTCGCCAAGCTGGTCAAGCTGGGCGAATCCGTCGCCATCTGCGAGCAAATCGGAGACCCTGCGACGACCAAGGGACCGGTCGAGCGCAAGGTCGTGCGCGTCGTCACACCCGGCACGTTGACGGACGCCGCGCTGCTCTCCGACAAGGTCAACAACCATCTGCTGGCCATCGCGCACCTGCCCGGCAAGCGCGGCACGGCGCCGCTGATGGGCCTGGCGTGGCTCAACCTCGTCGGCGGCGAATTGCGCGTGATGGAATGCAGCCCCGACCAGCTCGACCGCGAACTCGAACGCATCCGCCCCGCCGAAGTGCTGGCCGACGATGCGACGCTCAGTACCCTGCTGGTGGATGTCGCCCGCACCCGCCTGCCCGATTGGCATTTCGACGTGGAAGCCGGCACGCGCCGCCTGCGTGAGCAACTCGGCGTAGCGAGCCTCGTCGCCTTTGGCGCGGAAACGTTGACGGCCGCACTGGCGGCTGCCGGCGCGCTGCTGAACTACGCAGCGGCCACGCAAGGCCAATCGCTGCGCCACGTGATCGGCCTGACCGTCGAGCACGAAAGCGAATTCATCGGCCTGGACACCGCCACGCGCCGCAACCTGGAGCTGACCGAGACGCTGCGCGGGCAGGAATCGCCGACGCTGTTCTCGCTGCTCGACACCTGCGCGACCAGCATGGGCAGCCGCCTCCTGCGCCACTGGCTGCATCATCCGCTGCGGGATCGCGCCGTGCCTCAAGCGCGTCAGCAGGCGATTGAAGTGCTGCTCGGCAGCGATTGGCAAACGTTGCGTGCGACGCTGCGCACGCTGTCGGACGTGGAGCGCATTACAGGGCGGCTGGCGCTGCTGTCGGCGCGGCCGCGCGATCTGTCGTCCTTGCGTGACACGCTGGCGCGCCTGCCCGAGATTCGCGAAGAACTGCCGCAGAGCGACGCGGCTCCGCTGCTGACCGAGCTATACGCTGCGCTCAGCTTGCCCGAAGACGCCCACGCCCTGCTGCAACGCGCCGTAATGGCCGAGCCGGCGGCCATGGTGCGCGACGGCGGCGTCATCGCGCGCGGCTACGATGCCGACCTCGACGAGCTGCGCGACATCTCAGAAAACTGCGGCCAGTTCCTCGTCGATCTGGAGGCCCGCGAACGCGAGCGCACCGGCATCGCCAATCTGCGCGTCGAATACAACCGCGTGCACGGCTTCTACATCGAAGTCACCAACGGCCAGGCCGCCAAGGTGCCGGACGATTACCGCCGCCGCCAGACGCTGAAGAACGCCGAGCGCTACATCACGCCCGAGCTGAAGGCGTTCGAAGACAAAGCGTTGTCCGCGCAGGACCGTGCCCTGTCGCGCGAGAAAGTCCTCTACGAAGAGTTGCTGCAGAAACTGCTGCCGCATCTGGCCGAGTTCAAGCGCATCGCTGCCGCGCTGGCGCAGGCCGATGTGCTGGCAACGCTCGCCGAGCGCGCGCATGCGCTGTCGTGGTCGCGCCCCACGCTGACCGATGCCCCGGGCATTGAACTGACGCGCGCACGCCATCCCGTGGTCGAACAGCAAGTCGAACAGTTCGTCGCCAACGACTGCATGCTGCAGGAGGCGCGCAAGCTGTTGCTGATCACCGGCCCGAACATGGGCGGTAAATCGACCTTCATGCGGCAAACCGCGCTGGTCGTACTGCTCGCCTACGTGGGCGCATTTGTGCCGGCGGAAGCGGCCGTCATCGGCCCGATCGACCGCATCTTCACGCGCATCGGCGCCGCCGACGATCTGGCGGGCGGTCGTTCGACCTTCATGGTCGAAATGACGGAAGCCGCCGCCATCCTGCACCGTGCAACGCCCAACAGCCTCGTGCTGATGGACGAGATCGGCCGCGGCACGAGCACGTTCGACGGCCTTGCGCTCGCCTGGGCGATTGCGCGTCACTTGCTGTCGCACAACCGCAGCCACACGCTGTTCGCCACGCACTATTTCGAGCTGACGCAACTGCCGCAGGAGTTTGCCCAGGCCGCCAACGTCCACCTCTCCGCCGTCGAACATGGTGACGGCATCGTCTTCCTGCATGCCGTGCAGGAGGGCCCGGCCAGCCAGAGTTACGGCCTGCAGGTCGCGCAGCTGGCGGGCGTGCCGCAGCCGGTCATTCGCGCCGCGCGCAAGCGGCTCGCGTGGCTGGAGCAGCATTCCGCCGACACCGGCGCCACCCCTCAGTTGGACCTCTTCGCCCTCACCGCCGATACGCCCATCGACGACGAAGACGACGACGCCGAAGCACCCGACAGCGCCCTGACGGAGGCACTCGCCGGCATCGATCCCGATGACATGACGCCGCGTGAAGCGCTCGATGTGCTGTACCGGCTCAAGGCGCTGGCGAGCCCGTCCGCCTGATTCCGATGACACGGCGCGGCGCAATTTCCCGCAGGCTTCCATGCATCGCCTTGGCGTTGGCGATGCTGCTGCCGGTGGCTGCGCCCGCGGCGTCCAAGAGCGCGAAGCCTGCAAATGACGCGCCGTCCGCCTTCACCTTCACGGTCATCGGCAACGTTCCCGAACGCCCCGAGGATGTCGCGCCTGTACGCACCCTGCTGGACGCCATCGACGCCGAACATCCGGCCTTCGTTGTTCACCTGGGCAACCTCAAGGGCCGCGATGAATCGTGCGCCGACACGCTGCTCGAAGCCCGCCACGACCTGCTCGACAGCTTGATCGCGCCCGTCATCTATATCCCGGGCGACCACGACTGGAGCGACTGCCAGCGCCCCGCGGCGGGCAGCTTCGACCCGGTGGAACGCCTGTTGCGCCTGCGCGAGCTGTTCTACCCCGACGACAGCACGCTCGGCCAGCGCACCATGACGGTCATGCGCCAGTCGGATCAGGCCAAGTTCCGCAGCTACCGCGAAAACACTCGCTGGACGATGAACGACGTGTTGTTCGTCACCCTCAACGTGCCCGGCGACAACAACAACTACAAAACCGCGGGCGGGCGCAACGGCGAATACGAAGACCGCCTCGAAGCCAATCGTCAATGGCTCGCCCGCGCCTTTGCCGTCGCGCGCCAGCGCAAGATGGCCGGCGTGGTCGTCATGATGCAAGCCGATCCGCTCTTCGAAGATGGCTGGGAGCGGCGCCGCGCACCGACCTTGCTCGACGGTTTATTGCGTCGCCGTTCGCATGACGGGTATCTGTCGCTCAAGCGCCAGTTGCGCACGCTCACGCGCGACTACGACGGTGCCGTCCTCCTGATCCACGGTGCCAGCCAGACGTTCATGCTCGACCGCCCGCTCAAGGACGAAGACGGCCGGCCGGATCCGCACGTCATGCGCGCACGCACCTATGGTTCGCCGGTGCTCGACCGCTGGCTGGAGGTGTCTGTCACGCCGGGCCGCACGCCGCTCTTCCATATCCGCAGCCGCCGCCTCGACAACACGCCCGCGCCGGCCCCGGAGATTGCACCGGCGCCCGCGCAATAAAAACGGGAGCCGAAGCTCCCGTTTTCGTAACTCGATGAACCGCCGATCAGTGCAGCGTGTGCGGCTTGTCGTCGTCTTCGTCCTCGTCCACCACTTCGAGGCCGGTTTCACCATGCACGTGGCCGTGCTCGATTTCTTCCGCGGTGGCTTCACGCACTTCCGTCACCTTCAGCTCGAAGCGCAGCGCCATGCCGGCCAGCGGGTGGTTGCCATCCAGCACAACCTTGTCTTCCGCCACATCCGTGACGGTGTAGACGATGGCATCTTCTTCATCGCCATCTTCGGGCACGCCCTCGAACTGCATGCCGACTTCGAGCGGCTCGGGGAAGCGATCGCGCGGCTCGATCTTGATCAGCTCTTGATCGTAGTCACCGAAAGCGTCGTCCGGCTCGAGCTGCAGTTTGGTCTCGTAGCCTTGCTCGTGGCCGTCCAGCGCTTCCTCGATCTTGGGGAACGTGCCATCATAGCCGCCGTGCAAATACACCATCGGCTCATCGGATTCCTCGATGACGTTGCCCTGCGCGTCGGACAGTTTGTAAGCCACCGACACCACCGTATTCTTCGCGATTTTCAATTGCGCACTCCATGAACGAAGTCCCATTATACGCTGCCGATGGCGGCGTCCAACCTGCTCTTCCAGCGGGGCATCCGGCGCAACTTCTCGGCGGTCTGTCACCGCGCGATTTCATGCGCACGCACTGGCAGAAAAAGCCTCTGCTGATCCGTCAGGCACTTTCTCCCGACGAGATGCGTGCGCTGCACTTTCCGCTCTCGCCCGAACGCGTACTTGCCCTGGCTGCGCGCCCCGATGTCGAGTCCCGCCTGATCGCGCAATCGCGCGGGCGCTGGTCGTTCAATCACGGCCCCTTCGACGAACGCCCGCTACCGTCGCGCAAGACCCGCAACTGGTCGGTGCTTGTGCAAGGCGCGAACCTCGTCGAGCCGGCGGTCGAAGCGCTGATGCAACGTTTCCGGTTCATCCCCGACGCGCGGCTCGATGATGTGATGATCAGCTTCGCAACCGACGGCGGCGGCGTCGGCCCGCACTTCGATTCGTACGATGTGTTCCTGCTGCAAGCGCACGGCAAACGCCGCTGGCGCATCTCCGCACAGGATGACCTCACGCTCATCCCAGATCTGCCGCTGAAAATCCTCGCCAATTTCCAGCCCGAAGAGGAATTCGTGCTCGAACCCGGCGACATGCTCTATCTGCCCCCGCACTACGCGCACGACGGCGTAGCCGAGGGCGATTGCATGACGTACTCGATCGGTTTCCGCTCGCCGTCGTACCGAGAATTGGCGGGCCACTTTCTGGGCTTCCTGTCACAAACGCTGGAAGACGATCCCAACTTTGAAGGCCGCTACGCAGACCCCGACCAAAAGCCGACCGAACACCCCGGCGAACTGCCCGCCGCCATGGTCAAGGCGCTTGCGCAGAAGCTCAACGCATTGCGCTGGACGCCTGATCTCGTTGGTGAATTCCTCGGCGCGTACCTGTCCGAGCCGAAGGATCACGTCGACTTCGTCACGCAGCCTCGCTTGCCGCTCGCACGCTTTACGGCCCGGGCGCGCAAGGAAGGCATCGTCCTGGACGCGCGAACGCAGGCGCTGTATGACGCGCAACGCTTCTGGATCAACGGCGACACGTTCGAGCCGTCGGGAACGCTGCTTGCGTGGCTATCCGCGTTGGCCGACGCACGTCGTGCGAGCGCCGCGTCGGTGGATGCGGCGGCCGGCCTGCCGGATCTGATGGACACGCTGCACGCATGGTACGAAGAAGGCTGGCTGAGGTTGGCTGGCCCTGCGCAGCGATGATTCCGCGTTGAAACAGATCGTTACAAAAGCGTTTGAATCGTACGTGCGTCAGGCCCGACTCAACTACACAGGGTAGGTAAAGGTCGCTATAATCCGACGCTAGCTTGCAAGCCGAGCAGCCCTCGTGCGGCTTGGCTGCCAGCATAGAAGAAGGTGTAGTACCTGAGCGATAATTACCGGTAATTATTCATCGCCCTTTCTGTTGTTCGCTTTCCATATTCAGTTTAAGGATCGAAAAAATGAAAAAGTCTCTCCTGATCGCCTCGCTGATGGCTGCTGTTGCTCTGGCTGCTTGCGGTAAGAAAGAAGAAGCTGCTGCTCCGGCCGCTGCTCCGGAAGCTTCGGCTCCCGCCGCTGCTGCTCCGGCTCCGGCTGCTTCGGACGCTGCTGCCGCTCCGGCTGCCCCGGCTGCTTCCGACGCTGCCGCCTCGGCTCCGGCTGCTGACGCTTCGGCTCCGGCTGCTAAGCAATAATCGCGTTTCTCGCGAGACAAAAAGCCGACCCTCGGGTCGGCTTTTTTCATGGGCGCGATCTAAGTTTCAGTTCGTGGCAGCAATGACGCGCCCATCCGCCATTCAAAGTTGTTTCTGAATCTTACAAGCCGCTCAAGACAGGCCTCCGCCCTCAAACGGTGCGCCAAAGCAGGCCCTCTTCCTGATCGGCGATCGGCACGTCTTCAACGCAAGCGCCCAACGGCGCGGCAATCGCTTCGGCAGCCAACAACGGCGTGTTGTTCTGCTTGGACAGATGTGCAGCCACCACCGTGTGCAACGAATCGTGGCGCACACGCGTGAGGATCGCGGCGGCAATGTCATTGGCCAAGTGGCCGAAATCCCCGCCGATGCGACGCTTCAACGACCACGGATACGCTGAATTGGCCAGCATGTCGCGGTCGTGATTGCATTCCAGCACAAGGGCGTGCATCCCTGCCAGATGCGTGCACAGATATTCCGTGGACATGCCGGCATCGGTCAGCACCCCCAGGCGCCGCGCCCCGTCGTTGAAGACGAACTGCAGCGGCTCGCGCGCGTCGTGCGGCACGGTGTAAGGCAAGATTTGCAGATCGCCGACAGAGAACACATCGTCGGCGCGGCAGAAACGCACGGCAGCGCGGTCGGCGCCGCGCAGGCTTTCGGTCGCGCGATAGGTGCCGTGGCTGGTCCAGACCGGGATATTGAATTTGGCGGCAACCGCATAGGCGCTGCCAACGTGATCGCTATGCTCGTGCGTGACAAGGATAGCGTTGAGAGATTCCGGCGTGCAGCCCAGGCGTTCGAGCCGCCGCACAGTCTCGCGGATGCCGAATCCGCAATCCAGCAGAATGCGCGTGCATGTCGCACCGCTCGCCGATTCGACGAGCAGCGCATTCCCTTCACTGCCGCTGCCAAGGCTGGCGAATCTCAGTGTCATCGCCCACCCAGGCAGCCGTACTGCATAACGTCGATTACCGCAGTTGCTCGTCGAGCAGCGACAGGATGCGCTTGCCGATGTCACCGGTTTGCGCGGAGCCGTCGTCGTTCTGCACCAGCACCGTCGACGACGTGCCGGCATCCTTGACCACCACGCGGTAACGCTTGGCACGCTTGAGGTCTTCGATCTTCGTGCCCGAGAACAGGCGCGAGAAGAAGCCCGGTGCATTCGCTTCGGCACGCGTATCAGCGTAGCGGACGAAGTACACGCCTTGCGAACGGTCGCGATCATCCACGGTGAAGTTGACGCGATCTAGCGCCAGACCCACGGTACGCCAGGCGCGGTCGAAGGGTTCCGGCACTTGCAGAGCCGGCTGACCATTCGATTGCGTCAGCAGCGACGGGCCCGTGCGCGGAGCGGGCTCGGCCTTCGCGCCGTCCTGCACCGGGTGCACAGCCTGCGTTTGTGCGAGCTTCTGCTGCGCGGCTTCTTTGCTGGCGCCCAGACGCTGCATCAGGCGCGAGAGGAATTCAGCCTCGAGTTCCGGATCGGCCGGGCGCGGCGTCCACACGGTCTGGTCCTTGGACGAACCCACCAATTGCTCCTGCGCGCCGCGGTGCGAGATATAGACCTCGACCGAGCCATTCGGCCCCTTCTCGATGCGGGTGCGGAACTTGTCGCGCTCCGACGTCGAGTACAGACCATCGAACACCTTGCCGACGGTGCGGCGGATGATGTCCTGCGGAATCTTCGCGCGGTTCTCGGCCCAGTCGGTTTCCATGATGCCGGTCTCGGGCGAGTCGATCACCAACAGGAAGCCCAGCTCTTGCCAGAAGGTGCGCAATTGCGGCCACAGGGCATCCGGCGTGGTCTTCACGACCAGCCAGCGCTGATTGCCATCACGCTCGATGCGCATGTCGGACACGGCGGGCAGCACGTTGTCAGTGCCCGAGCCCGGCGTCGTGACCTTCGGCGCCGTCGACGTGTAGGCCGACAGCGTGGTCGTGCCCGTGTCCGGTGCAGCATAGCGGCGATCCGCCTGGATGCCGGTCAGGTCGGGCGGGACCTCAAGGGTCGGACCCTTCTTGGCCTGCGATTTGTAATCGATGCGGTCCGGCTGCATCACCTCATTGACGGTATCGCAACCGGAAATCAGGGCAACCGACAGCGCGGCCAGCAACAGTTGAGCGGACGTCGCCACAGCCCCGCGACGGGTTTGGTGCAGTTTCATTGACTTGCGATCCTTCAGATGAGAACGATGGCTTAAGGGCCTGAGAAGCGCCTTGAAACAATCAGGAGAGCAGCCCGGCATCCTTCAGGGATGCGCGCACAACCTCGTGATACTGGGGTGCCAGCGGCGTCAACGGCAGGCGGATGCCGCCTTCCATCTTGCCCATGGCCTGGAGAGCCCACTTGACGGGAATCGGGTTCGACTCGACGAACAGATTCTTGTGCACCGACAGCAGTTGCATATGGATGCGGCGAGCCGTTTCCACGTCGCCGCGCATGGCCGCCGCACACAGTTCGTGCATGGCGCGCGGCGCAACGTTGGCCGTCACGGAAATATTGCCGTGCCCACCCAGCAGCATCAGCGCGATGGCGGTCGGATCATCCCCGCTGTAAATCTTGAACGAGGCCGGCGCGCCCTTGATGAGTTGCGCGGCGCGGTCGATGTTGCCGGTCGCTTCCTTCACGCCGATGATGCCCGGCACTTCAGCCAGGCGCAGCATCGTCTCGACCGTCATATCGGCCACGGTGCGGCCCGGCACGTTGTACAGAATGACCGGGAGATCCACCGACTCAGCCACCTTGCGGAAGTGCAGATACATGCCTTCCTGCGTCGGCTTGTTGTAGTACGGCACGACCTGCAGCGAGGCATCGGCGCCCACCTGCTTGGCGTAGGCCGTCAGCTCCACCGCTTCGGTGGTGGAGTTGCCGCCGGTGCCGGCAATGATGGGGATGCGCTTGTTGGCCTGCTCGACCGCCACACGGATCAGCTCACGGTGCTCTTCCACCGACACGGTCGGCGATTCACCGCTGGTGCCGACGATCACGATGCCGTCGGTGCCTTCGGCGATGTGCCAGTCGATGAGCTTGCGCAGGGACGGGAAATCAAGGCTGCCGTCCTCGTGCATGGGCGTGACGATGGCGACGAGACTGCCGGAAATCTGGATCATGGTTTCGAAAGCAGACAAAAGCGTGAACGTAAACAGTCGGATTGTACCGGATCGTCAGAACGGATTCGCCACATCTGAGACCCGCCAAGAGACGGGTAAGCCGCCGTCCTCAGCAACTTCAAAGTGCGTAGCGCGGCGCAACCGCTCCAGCAGGCTCGCGAACCGCGCAAACCCGCTGCACGTAAGCTTCCCGCGGCGATGCGAGAAAACCGTCTTCGTAGCCGATCACCCGCAACTGGCCTCGCACCGCGTCAAGCAATTCACCCGGCGCCAGCAGGAATGCCGCGTTCGACGGTTTCCCGACGGTTTCGTTTCCCACGGCAAAGGTTTCGTAGATCAGCCGGCCGCCCGGCGCGACGGCCGCCAGCAAGCGCGGCCAAAGCGGCCGGTGCAGGTAATTCGTGACAACGACGGCGTCGAACGTGGCCCCTGCGGGCAACGGCCACGGGTTCCCTTCGATGTCGGCGACGATGGTTTGTGCGACGCTGGCGAGGCCCGAAAGCGCCGCCGCGTCACGGTCGATGCCCGTTACCCGCAGGCCGCGCGCCGCGAGACGGCGCGCATGGCGGCCGCTGCCGCAGGCCACGTCCAGTACGGAGGCGCCCGTCGGCAACTCAGCCGCCCAGCGCACCACCCAGGGCGACGGCGCAGCAAGCGTGTGCGGATCCGATGCGGCAGCAGACATCGACGGCCTATCAGCTGTAGGTCAGCCCCATCGCCTCGCGCACCTCCCGCATGGTCTCTTGCGTGACCTTCCGGGCGTTGTCGCAACCGTCGGCGATGATGGCGCGCAGCAGGGACGGATCGTCCATGTATTTCTGAGCGCGCTCGAGCATCGGCTGCTGTTCACGCAGGATGCCTTCGATCACCGGCTGCTTGCATTCCAGGCAGCCAATGCCTGCGCTGCGGCAGCCCTTCTGCACCCATACCTTCGTGTCGGCATCGGAGTAGACCTGGTGCAGCTGCCAGACCGGGCACTTGTCCGGATCGCCCGGATCGGTGCGGCGCACGCGGGCCGGGTCGGTCGGCATGGTGCGAACCTTTTTCTCGACGGTTTCCTTGTCCTCGCGCATGCGGATCGTGTTGCCGTACGACTTGGACATCTTCTGGCCATCAAGACCGGGCATGCGCGATGCCTCGGTCAGCAGCACCTGCGGCTCGGGCAGGATGATCTTGCGGGCACCTTCCAGGTAGCCGAACAGGCGTTCGCGGTCACCCATCGAGAGGCTCTGCGACTCGGCCAGCAGTGCGCGCGCCTGCTCAAGGGCTTCGTCTTCGCCGCGCTCCTGGTAGGCCGTGCGCAGTTCCAGATACAGCTTGGCGCGCTTGCCACCGAGCTTCTTGGCCGCTTCAAGCGCCTTCTCCTCGAAGCCGGGTTCGCGGCCGTACAGATAGTTGAAGCGGCGGGCCACTTCACGGGTCATCTCGACGTGCGGCACCTGGTCTTCGCCCACCGGCACGAAGCCAGCGCGGTAGATGAGGATGTCAGCGGCCTGCAGCAGCGGGTAGCCGAGGAAGCCGTAGGTGGAGAGATCCTTTTCCTTCAGCTTCTCGATCTGATCCTTGTACGTCGGCACGCGTTCGAGCCAGCCCAGCGGCGTACCCATCGAGAGCAGCAGGAACAGTTCGGCGTGTTCGGGCACGCGGCTTTGAATGAACAGGGTGGACTGGGTCGGATCGACACCGGCGGCCAGCCAGTCGATCAGCATCTCCCACACCGATTCCTCGATCACCTCGGGCGACTCGTAGTGCGTGGTCAGCGCATGCCAGTCGGCGACGAAGAAGAAGCACGGGTATTCGGCTTGCAGCCGGACCCAGTTTTTCAGGACGCCGTGGTAATGCCCCAGGTGCAGTGCACCGGTCGGACGCATGCCAGAGAGAACGCGGTCAGGAAACATGTGGGAAATGGAGTTGAAGACTCAGGAAAACAGCATCTGCAGCGGACTCAGAATCCACTGCAGCAGTTGAAACAGCAGCGCCATGATCGGGCGCATCCAGACATTGGTAATGACGTTGGAAATGATCAACGCCATCACGATGAAGAAGCCGAACGGTTCCATGCGTGACAGCCCCAGCGCCATCCTGGGCGGCAGCAGTGCAGCCAGCACGCGCCCGCCATCGAGCGGCGGCAGCGGAAACATGTTGAACGCCGCCATCACCATATTGACCAGAATGCCGGCGCGCGCCATGCCGATCAGGAACGGCTCGTTCACGCCCTCCATCGCGAACACAACTGCCAGCACGCCCCAGAAAATCGCTTGGACAAAGTTCGTGGCGGGGCCAGCGAGGGCCACCCACATGCCGTGCCAGCGCGGATCACGCAGATGGCCAAAGCGCACCGGCACCGGTTTGGCATAACCGAACACGAACGCGCCCTTGGTGGCGAAATACAGCAACAGCGGCATCGCGATCGTGCCGATGGGATCGATGTGCCGCAGCGGATTGATGCTGATGCGGCCCATGACATAGGCGGTATCGTCGCCGAAATGCTTCGCGACATAGCCATGCGCCGCCTCGTGCAGCGTGATGGCAAACAGGACGGGAATCGCGTAAACCGCGATGTTCTGGATCAGTGTGGGGTCCATAGGCGGGCTATTGTAGCAAGCGCGCGCCGCACCACGGCGCCACCGAAGCACGCGCCAAGGCGTCGCCTACAACCCCACGCGGGCAGGATCGCCCCGGCCCTGGCGCACGAGTTCGGGCTCGCCGCTCGTCAGGTCGATGACGGTGGTGGGTTCGGCCGGGGCCGGGCCGCCGTCGATGACGAGTTCGAGCTGCTTTTCGAGCCGATCGCGAATGGTCTCGGCCTCGTTGAGCGGCTCGTCGTCGCCGGGCAGCTGCAGCGTGGCGGAAAGCAGCGGCTCACCCAGTTCGGCCATCAGCGCCAGGGGGATCGCGTGTTCCGGCACGCGCAGGCCGATCGTCTTGCGCGACGGATGCGACAGCCGGCGCGGCACCTCCTTGGTCGCTTCCAGCAGGAAGACGAACGGCCCGGGCGTCGCCGCCTTCAGCACGCGATATTGCTTGTTGTCGACGCGCGCAAACGTGGCCAGCTCGGAAAGGTCACGGCACATCAGCGTGAGGTGATGCTTCTCATCGATGCCGCGCACGCGGCGCAGGCGCTCGACGGCGGATTTGTCGTCCAGATGGCAGGCGAGCGCGTAGCAGGAATCGGTAGGCAGCGCGACAAGGCCGCCGGCGCGGATGATCTCCGCCGCCTGACGGATCAAGCGCCCTTGCGGCGTGGTCGGATGAATCTGGAAGAACTGGGACATGGCAGGCGCGCGCTCAGGACATCCACCGGCTCCAGACCGGCGTCAGGTTGTCGGGCAGCGGCGGCAGCGTGCCAAGTTCGACGCGGCCCTCACCCGGGCCGTGGAAATCTGAACCGCGCGACGCCAGCAGTCCGTAGCGGCGCGCGACGTCGGCATACAACGCGTATTGGTCGGGCGTATGGCTGCCGGTGATGACCTCGACGCCCTCCCCGCCCAGCGCCTTGAATTCATCGAACAGCGCGCCGTGCTCGACCAGCGATAGCGTGTATCGCCCCGGATGCGCCATCACCGCGACGCCCCCGGCGCCCTTGATCCAGTTGATGGCATCGGCCAGGCGCGACCAGCGATGCGGCACGTAGCCCGGCTTGCCGTCGCCCAGATAGCGGTCAAAGACCTCGTGGATATCCCGGCAGTGGCCGTGCTCGACGAGGAAGCGCGCGAAGTGGGTGCGGGAGACCATGTCCGGATTACCGGCGTAGCGCAACGCACCTTCGTAGGCGCCTTCGATACCGAGTTTGGCAAGCGCCGCGCTGATGTCTTCCGCGCGCGCGCAGCGGCCGGAGCGCGTGCGTTCCAGCCCCTGCACCAGATCGGCATTTTCAGGATCGATGCCGAGGCCAACGATGTGCAGCGTGCGCCCGGCCCACGTCACCGAAATCTCGACGCCCGCGAGGTATTCCATGCCCAGCGCCGTCGCGGCTTCGCGTGCAGCGGCCTGTCCGCCCACTTCGTCGTGGTCGGTCAACGCCCAAAGCGTCACGCCGTGGGCGGCAGCGCGCGCGGCCACTTCGTGCGGCGCAAGCATGCCGTCCGACACGGTCGAATGGCAGTGCAGATCGGCATTTCGGGCGGAGGCGGCAGAGATGTTTGGCATTTCGCCATTTTACTGCTGCGGCGCGCAACGCGGGGCCCTGCGCGCCACCGCTCGGCATCCGGAAGACCCGACTGCCCGTGGCGGTGTTCGCGGCGCGCCGCTTGCTGCAGGCTATAGTGGCCGCATTGTTTCGTTCCCTGCGCTCTGCCATGACTTCCGCCGCCACTCTGAATGCCGATTCCTCCCAGCCCGTGGAACAACGAATCGACGTGCTTGTCGTGGGCGCTGGGCCGGTCGGCCTGTTTGCGGCGTTCCAGGCGGGCGTGCTCGGCATGTCCTGTGTGCTGGTGGATGCATTGGACCGCCCGGGTGGTCAATGCACCGAGCTGTACCCGGAAAAGCCCATCTACGACATCCCGGCGCTGGTGTCGTGCACCGCACAGGAACTCGTCGATCGGCTGATGGCCCAGTGCGCGCCGTTCAATTACCCCATTCTTTGCAACCGCCGCGCTGAGACCGTCGAAACGCTCGAAACCGAACACGGCCAGCGCTTTCGCGTCACGACAAGCGCCGGCGACGTGTTCGACTGCGCCGCCGTCCTGATCACCGCAGGCAACGGCGCCTTCACGCCACAACGCGTGGCCTTGCCTGAAGCCGCCGCGCTGGAAGGTCGCCATCTCCATTACGCTGTGCGCGACACCGCGCGCTTTGCAGGCAAGCGCGTCGTCATTGCCGGCGGCGGGGATTCCGCCCTGGACTGGGCACTCGCGTTGCGCAAGGTGGCCGCACGCGTGACGCTGGTCCATCGACGAGAGGGCTTCCGCGCGGCCGACGCGAGCGTTGCTGAAATGCGTGCCGCCGTGGCCGCCGGCGAAATGGACTTTGTGCTCGGCATGCTTTCGCGCCTGGACAGCACGCCCGACGGCACACTCACCGGCGCAGCCATCCGCGGGCGCGACGGCGAAACCGTGCTGCCCTGCGACGAACTGATCGCGCTATATGGGCTGGTTTCCGAGCCGGGCCCCATTGCCAACTGGGGCATGGAAATGCGCGCGGGCCGCATCACGGTGGAAACAACGGCGTACGAGACCTCGCGCCCCGGCGTGTTTGCGGCCGGCGATATCGCGCTGTATCCGAACAAACAGAAGCTGATTCTGTCTGGCTTCCATGAAGTGGCGATGGCGCTGCGGCGTGCTTATCGCTACGCGAACCCCGACAAAACGCTCGTGCATACACATTCGAGCAACGATGCGGGGCTGCAGACGAAGCTGCATGTCACGGCGGAATAAGTTCTCGCATGCGCGCAGCGTCGCTCTACGAAACCGTGCTCGGCGCGCGATATGCGGAGCTGGCGCCGGCCGTGCAGACATTCCACCGAATGACCGGCGCGGTGACCCTGCACGGCGAGGTCGAAACGGAACCGCCCGCATCGCGCCTCGCACGCGTGCTTGCATGGTGCATTCGCACGCCGCGAACACCGATGCGTGGCCCGATCCGCATCTCGCTCAACGCTGCCGCCACGAAAGAAACCTGGACACGCCATTTCCCCCGCCACACGATGCGCTCGACCTTGTCGCTGCGCCGGGGGCATCTCACAGAGCGGCTCGGCGCGGTGCGTCTGTTCTTTGCGCTGGAGGCGCATCAAGGCGTGTTACAGATGCGCCTGCAAGGCTTGCGCTTTCTCGGCATCCCGTGCCCTGCCTGGCTGCGGCCCACCGTATTGGCCGAGGAGTCAGGCGACGGTGACCGCTTCCACTTCAACGTCCGCGCCAGCGTGCCCTTGCTCGGCGTGGTAGCGGCGTATCGAGGTTATCTCGATCTGGCGACGGTGGAGCGCGCATGATCGTCGTCTACGATGCGCACTGCCTGCTGTGCAGCGGCTCCATCCAGTTTCTGCTGCGACATGATCGACAAGGCGTGCTGCGTTTTGCCTCCATGCAAGGCGAGACCGGCCGACGCTTGCTCGCGCAGGCCGGCGTGAATCCGGATGACGTCGATACCGTCCTGTTCGTGCGTGACGGCCAGGCGTGGCGGGAAAGCGCTGCCGTCCTGCGCATCCTGCATGTGCTCGGCTGGCCGTGGCGGTTGGCATGGATCGGTTGGTTGATCCCCGCGACATTGCGCGACGCCGTTTACCGCCGCGTCGCGCGCAACCGCTATCGATGGTTTGGCCGGTCAGACACCTGCATCCTGCCGCCGCCCGGCACGGCACGGCGGTTTCTCGATTGAGCTTCCGCTCAACGCTGCATGCAGAACTCTTCAATCAGCGCGGCCACCTGCTCCGGCTGGTCGTGATGCAGCATGTGGCCCGCATCCGCAATCAGCACCTCACGGAAATCAGGGAACGCCGCAAAGCGCGTCTTGAATTCGGCCAGCGGCACATCGCCTGCAATGGCTTTTAGCGTGGGCGAATCGACGGCCTCGACGTGCAGCACGGGCGCGGTGACCCGGCGCCAGATTTCCATCACCTCATCCAGCCGATACAGCTGCGGATTGATGATCTTGTGCGCCGGGTCGCCAAGGATCTCCCAGCGGCCTTCGGCATTCCGGCTCGACCAGTGCTGCGCCAGGAATGCCGCCTTGTCGGCCGGCAAACGCGGATTCGTTTTCTGGAGGCGCGCGGCGACGTCTTCAACGGTGGCGTAGGTGTTCAGGCGCGGCTTGTCCTTGAGTTCATCGAGCCAGCGCGCATAGCGGCGCGGCGCCTGCGACGCCTTCGACGCCGACATACCGAAGCCTTCCAGATCCACCACGCGCCGAACGCGCTCGGGCCGGATGCCCGCGTACAGGCACACCACGTTGGCGCCAAGGCTGTGCCCGACCAGCGTCACCTGCCCTTCCGGCTGATAGTGATCGATGATGGCTTCAAGGTCGGCCACGTAGTCGGCGAACCAGTAGCTCTCGACGCCGGGGGCATCGGTGGGCCGGGCAGACTGGCCATAGCCCCGCCAATCCGGTGCCACGATATGCCAGCGCTCGCGCAGCGCATCGACCAGAAACTGGAACGATGCCGATACATCCATCCACCCATGAAACAGGAAGAGGATGGGCGCCCCCGGCTCGCCCCATTCGCGGATGTGGTAGCGCAGGCCGCGCACGGGCAGATAGGTCGAGCGGGAGGCCTGACGTGCGGCAGGCTGTGTGGTGGAGTCCATGGTTTCCGTCACCGAATATAAATCGAACGATCGTTCTTTTTCCGGCGATTATAGCGGCGGATGGACAAGCCCGTGGCGCTTAGAACGAGGCTTCCAGCGCGGCAATCTCGTCGTCGTCGAAACCGGCCTGACGCCGGGCTTCAAGGTTGAACGGCCCGCGCAGACGCGGCGCGCCGTATTGCTCGGCCAGCTTGCGATACGTCGGCACGGGGTCCAGCCCCGCGCGCTCGCAGAGCCAGCGGTACCACCGGTTGCCGACCGCGACGTGGCCAATCTCGTCCCGCAGGATGATGTCGAGGATGCCTGCAGCCGCCATGTCGCCAGCCTGCGCGAGCTTGGCCCGGATCGGCGGTGAAGCATCGAGCCCCCGCGCCTCCAGCGTGCGCGGCACGAGCGCCATGCGCGCGAGTGGATCGGCGGCGGTTTTCTCCGTCATTTGCCAGAGGCCGTCGTGGGCGGGGTGATCGCCGTAGCGGCAACCGAGCGTGGCCAGATGGGCCGAAAGCAGCGAAAAGTGCGTCGCCTCTTCCGCCGCCACGCGCGTCCAGTCTTCGTAGAAAGCCACCGGCATGCCAGCAAAACGCCACACGGCGTCGAGCGCAAGATTGATGGCGTTGAATTCGATGTGCGCGAGCGCGTGCAGCAGCGCGCCGCGACCGCGTGGCGTATCGATCGCACGGCGACGCGGAACCTCGGCAGGCGGCACGAGCACCGGAGCGTCGGGCCGCCCCGGCACACCGCCTTCCGGTGCCGCAATGGCTTCGTCAATGCCCCAGCGCGCGGCGTCGACGCTCTTGGCCCACTCGCCCAGACGCAGCGTGGCGTCTACCTTGCTGGCCGGATCGGTGAGACACAGCGCGGCAAGGGCAGCATGACGGAGCGTGTCAGCGGGCGTTGGGTGGCGAGGTTGCGGAGCGGTCATCAGCGTACAATTTGGACTTTCCGCCATTTTAATTCGACGCATCTGCCTGCCTTGCCCGGCAGGCTTGAAGACGCGCCCTTTTCCCCCACCTACGCAGATTCTGGAGACCGATCGCATGGCCCTCTACCAACTCGGCGATGTTGCACCGACCATCGACGCCAACGCCTATGTGGCCCCCGAAGCGACCGTCATCGGGCGCGTGGAGCTGAAAGCGCGCGCGAGCGTATGGCCCGGCGCCGTCATCCGCGGCGACAACGAGCCGATTACCGTGGGCGAGGCCAGCAACGTGCAGGAAGGCTCGGTGCTGCACACCGATCCGGGCTGCCCGCTGAACATCGGCGACCGCGTAACGATCGGCCACCAGGCCATGCTGCATGGCTGCACGATCGGCGAAGGCTCGCTGATCGGCATCCAGGCGGTGGTGCTCAATCGCGCGGTGATCGGCAAGAACTGCCTGGTGGGCGCGGGCGCCATCGTCACCGAAGGCAAGGTCTTCGAAGACGGCACGCTCATTCTGGGCGCGCCCGCGAAGGCCGTGCGCAAACTGACGGAAGACGACATCGCCAAGATGCACTTGAACACCGAAACGTATGCGGTGCGACAGGCGATGTACAAGCAGCAACTGAAACGGATCGATGGATGACTGACGAGCTGAAGAAATTTGTATTCGACGCCGCGCCCGTGCGCGGTGAACTGGTGCGCCTGGAAGGGACGTGGCAGGAGGTGCTGGGCCGCCGCCGCTACCCTGCCCCGGTCAGTACACTGCTGGGCGAGATGATGGCCGCCGCCGCGCTGCTGTCGGCCAACCTCAAGTTCAATGGCGCGCTCGTCATGCAGCTGCACGGCGACGGCCCGGTGCACATGCTGGTCGTCGAGTGCAACTCCGACCTGTCGATGCGCGCCACCGCCAAGATTGCCGAAGGCGCTGAGATCGCCGACGACGCCACGCTGGCCGCCATGGTCAACGTGCACGGCAATGGACGCTTCGCCATCACACTGGATCCGCAAGACAAGCTGCCGGGCCAGCAGCCGTATCAGGGCATCGTGCCGCTGTCGGACGAGAACGGACCGCTCGCGAGCATCACCGAAGTGCTTGAGCACTACATGCAAAGCTCCGAGCAGCTCGACACGCGCCTGTGGCTCGCTGCTGACGACAAGGTCGCCTCGGGCATGCTGCTGCAGCGCTTGCCTTCGTATGGCGGGGCCATGGAAGGTCGCACTGGCCATGCGCCCGCGCAGGTCGGTGAGACGGGTCAGCCGCTGCATAAAGACGTGCAGGAGCAAGACCTCGACACGTGGGAACGCGTCTGCCAGCTCGGTAAGACGCTGCGCCGCGACGAACTGCTCGAGCAGCCGATCGACACGCTGATCAAGCGCCTGTACTGGGAAGAAATGGAAGCGGCCGGCATCCGCATGTTCGAGCCGCAGAGCCCGCGTTTCCGCTGCTCGTGCTCTCGGCTGCGCGTGGGCTCCATGCTTCGTACGCTTGGCCAACCCGAAGTCGACAGCATTCTGGAAGAACGCGGCAAGGTGGAAATCGACTGCGAATTCTGCGGCCAGCACTACAGCTTTGACGCTGTGGATTGTGCGCAGCTCTTCGCACAGGAAACTGTCGCGCAGGGTATTCAGGAAGCATCCGACCAGCGCCACTGAACACGGCGACATAGTATGAAGTACGCGTGGCTCGCGGCACTTATCAGGGCCGCCCACGCTCTAAGTCGCCAGTTACCTCATCTGCCGCCTGCTGCGGAACGCACCATGTCCGAACCCACGACTTCGTCCCTACGATCGTTGATTCTTTCACGCGCTGCCGCGCTGGCGTTGCCGCTCGGGGCGGCGCTACTGGCCTCAGCCTGCGTTGCGGTACCGCGTGGCCCGGGCGGCACACCCTACACCGCCCGGCTGCCGGACGATACGCAGGCTGCGGCACCGGCACCGCTGTCGCCAGAAGAGCGCAAGAAGCTGGACGCGCTGAATGCCAAGGCGCTGCGCGAATCCGATCAGGCCATCCAGCGTGACGCCCAAGCGCGCGCCTATGCGGCCGCGCCCTACTACGCGCCGTATCCGTACTACGGAGGCTATTCGGTGTATTACGGCAGCGGATGGCGCCACCGTGGGGGCTGGGGCGTCAGCTACGGTGCACCCGTCTGGGGCTATCCGTACTACTGGTAAATCCGGGAGTTGCCTTCAACACGAGCGCGCCTGCGGGCGCGTTGGCATGGCAGCGTCAGTGATGCGCCTGCTGGCCCGCCGGAGGAGGCGGTGGTGGCGGGGTTTCGCTGGTTCTCGGGGCCGGCGCGACAAACTGCACGAAGCCTTCGTCGTCCTTGACCATCCCAAGCTCGTAGCGCGCGCGCTCTTCAATGGCGCCCGTGCCTTCCTTCAGATCCTTCACTTCGCCTTCAAGCTTGGTGTTGCGCAGCTTCAGTTCAGCATTGCGCTGATTCTGGGCCGTCACCTGCTTCTGCATGTCCCACACGCGCAGCCAGCCACCCTTGCCCAGCCAAAGCGGGTACTGGATGGCAAGCAGCAACAGCAGCAGGAACAGCGTAATCAGGCGCATAGGGACAAGCGTTGGCGGTACTCGGGCTCCAAATACCATGCGACCGCCAGAGCGGCGGTCGCACAGTCATGCGGAGCAAAACTGCGAGGGATTATCGCAGGTTATAGAACGCCGACTTGCCCGGATAGCTGGCGATATCACCGAGGTCTTCTTCGATGCGCAGCAGCTGGTTGTACTTGGCCATGCGGTCCGAACGCGACAGCGAGCCCGTCTTGATCTGGCCAGCGTTCGTGCCAACAGCGATGTCGGCAATCGTGCTGTCTTCGGTTTCGCCCGAGCGGTGCGAGATCACGGCGGTGTAGCCAGCGCGCTTGGCCATCTCGATGGCGGCAAACGTCTCGGTCAGCGTGCCGATCTGGTTGATCTTGATGAGGATCGAGTTGGCGATGCCCTTCTCGATACCTTCCTTCAGGATCTTGGTGTTGGTGACGAACAGGTCGTCGCCCACCAGCTGCACCTTCTTGCCGAGCTTCTCGGTCAGGGCCTTCCAGCCCGCCCAGTCGCTCTCGTGCATGCCGTCTTCGATCGACACGATCGGGAACTTGTCAGCCAGGTTCGCCAGATAGTTGGCGAAGTCTTCCGACGACAGCTGCAGGCCCTCGCCTTCGAGGTGGTATTTGCCATCCTTGTAGAACTCGGACGCGGCGCAGTCCAGCGCCAGCAGCACGTCTTCGCCGGCCTTGTAGCCAGCCTGCTCGATGGCCGACAGGATGGTGTTCAGGCACTCTTCGTTGCTGGCGAAGTTCGGTGCGAAGCCGCCTTCGTCGCCCACGGCCGTGCTCATGCCCTTGTCAGCCAGGATCTTCTTCAGCGCGTGGAAGATCTCGGCGCCGCAGCGCAGGGCTTCACGGAAGCTCGACTGGCCGACCGGCATCACCATGAATTCCTGGATGTCGAGGCTGTTGTTGGCGTGCGCGCCACCGTTGACGATGTTCATCATCGGCACCGGCATCTGCATCGCGCCCGAACCGCCGAAGTAGCGATACAGCGGCAGGCCGGCTTCTTCAGCAGCGGCCTTGGCGACGGCCATCGACACAGCCAGCATGGCGTTTGCGCCCAGGCGGCTCTTGTTCTCGGTGCCGTCCAGGTCGATCAGGGTGCGGTCCAGGAACGCCTGTTCCGACGCGTCCAGGCCCATGATGGCCTCGGAGATTTCGGTGTTGATGTGCTCGACGGCCTTGAGCACGCCCTTGCCCAGGTAGCGCGACTTGTCGCCGTCACGCAGTTCGATGGCTTCGCGCGAGCCGGTGGATGCACCCGACGGCACCGCTGCACGGCCCATCACGCCCGATTCCAGCAGCACGTCGCATTCGACGGTGGGGTTGCCGCGCGAGTCCAGCACTTCGCGACCGATGATATCTACGATGGCACTCATGAAAATCCCTCTTGGTGTCTTAAAGCAGGTAATGCTACGAGATCGACGGGCGGCTTAAACGCCTTCGACCACGATCATGTTCATGTGGGCAGCCTTGGCGCGCGCATTGCGGGCAGCGAGATATTCCTCGCTGTCGTAGAACGCCTTGGCAGCGTCGTAACTCGGGAACTTGAGCACGACGATGCGGGTGGGGTTCCACTCGCCTTCCAGTTGCTCGGTCTTGCCGCCGCGCACCAGCGGCTCGGCGCCATGCGCTTGCATGGCCTTGGTCGACAGCGTCTTGTATTGCTCGTATTGCACGGGGTCTGTCACGTCCACGTACGCGAGGATGTAGCCAGCGGCCATGTGTCTCTCTCCGGAAGCCAAAACGAAAGCTGAACTGAGCGGAACCGAAAACGACAGCGGCGGCTGGTGGAGCCGCCGATGGTCGGAAGAATCAGTCGAACTGATTTTCCAGGAAACCGCTGCGCTTGGTGAGCGCGTCCAGTTCTTTCAGTACTGACAGCAAGTCTTTCATGCGGCGCAGCGGCACGGCATTCGGGCCATCTGATTTCGCACATGCGGGATCAGGGTGCGTTTCCATGAAGACACCCGCAACGCCCGTGGCAATAGCTGCCCGGGCCAGCACCGGCACGAACTCGCGCTGACCGCCGGAGCTGGTGCCCTGGCCGCCCGGCAATTGCACGGAATGCGTCGCGTCGAACACGACCGGTGCGCCCGTCTCGCGCATGATCGCCAGCGAGCGCATGTCCGACACGAGATTGTTGTAGCCAAACGAAGCGCCACGCTCGCAGGCCATGAAGTTGTCTTCCGGCAGGCCGGCATCGCGAGCCGCGTGACGCGCCTTGTCGATGACATTCTTCATGTCGTGCGGCGCGAGGAACTGGCCCTTCTTGATGTTGACGGGCTTGCCGCTCTGCGCGCAGGCGCGGATGAAATCGGTCTGGCGGCACAGGAACGCCGGCGTCTGCAGGACGTCGACGACCTCCGCTACCGGCTTGATCTCATCGATCGCGTGGATGTCGGTCAGCACCGGCACGCCCACCTGGCGACGCACTTCCGCCAGGATGCGCAGGCCCTCTTCCATGCCCAAGCCGCGGAACGAAGCATCCGACGAGCGGTTCGCCTTATCGAACGACGACTTGTAGATGAACGGAATGCCCAGCGCGCCGGTGATTTCCTTGAGCGTGCCGGCGGTGTCGATCGCCATCTGCTCGGATTCGATCACGCAGGTGCCGGCAATCAGGAAGAACGGTTTGTCGAGGCCGACTTCGAAATCGCAGAGTTTCATCGTATTTCCCGTGCGCCAGCGCGTTAGGCGACAGCGCGTTGCGCGGTCTGGTTGTGATGCGCCAGCGCGGCTTCCACGTAGGCCTTGAACAGCGGGTGGCCGTCACGCGGTGTCGAGGTGAATTCCGGGTGGAACTGCACGCCGACGAACCACGGGTGCATCGACGCCGGCAGCTCCATCATTTCCGGCAGGTTTTCCGACGGCGTACGCGCGGAGATGATCATCCCGGCCTTTTCCAGCTGCGGCACGTAGTGGTTGTTCACCTCGTAGCGATGGCGATGGCGCTCGTTGACTTCCGCACCGTAGATCGCCGCCGCCTTGGTGCCCGGCTGAACCGGCACGCGCTGCGAGCCCAGGCGCATGGTGCCGCCCATGTCGGAGTCGGCCGAGCGCTTTTCGACGCGGCCATCGCGATCCAGCCACTCGGTAATGAGCGCGACCACCGGGTGTTCGGTCTCGTCGTTGAATTCGGTGCTGTTGGCGTCCTTCATGCCAGCCAGATGGCGGGCAAATTCAATCACGGCCAGCTGCATACCCAGGCAGATGCCCAGGTAAGGCACACCCTTTTCGCGGGCGTATTGAATTGCGCGGATCTTGCCTTCCGTACCGCGCTTGCCGAAGCCGCCCGGCACCAGCACCGCGTCGAGCGTGTCCAGCACCTGCGTGTGACCCGATTCGAGTTCTTCAGAATCGATGTACTCGATATTGACGCGCGTGGAGGTGTGCAGGCCGGCGTGGCGCAGTGCCTCGATCAGCGACTTGTACGACTCGGTCAGGTCAACATACTTGCCGACCATGCCGATGGTGATCTCGTGCTGCGGGTTTTCCAGCGTATGCACCATGCGTGCCCACACGGACAGATCCGCCGGCGGCGCTTCGATACGCAGCTCTTCGCAGATGATGCGATCCAGCCCCTGCTCGTTGAGCATCTGCGGGATCTTGTAGATGGTGTCGACATCCCACACCGAGATGACCGCGTCCTGCGGCATGTTGGCGAAGAGCGAAATCTTCGCGCGTTCATCGTCGGGAATCGGACGGTCGGCGCGGCAGAGCAACGCGGTCGGCTGCACGCCAATTTCGCGCAGCTTCTGCACCGAGTGCTGGGTCGGCTTGGTCTTCAGCTCGCCGGCGCTGGCAATGAACGGCACCAGCGTCAGGTGCGCAAACGCCACCTGGTTGCGGCCCAGGCGCAGGCTCATCTGGCGGGCGGCCTCCAGGAACGGCAGCGATTCGATATCGCCGACCGTACCGCCGATTTCCACGATCGCCACATCGGCCTTGCCGTCGTGCGATGCCGCGGCGCCGCGCTCGATGAACGCCTGGATTTCGTTGGTGATATGCGGAATGACTTGCACCGTCTTGCCGAGATACTCGCCGCGACGCTCCTTGCGGATCACGGATTCGTAAATCTGGCCGGTGGTGAAGTTGTTCGCCTTGCGCATCTTGGCCGAGACGAAACGCTCGTAGTGGCCAAGGTCGAGGTCGGTTTCTGCGCCGTCCTCGGTCACAAACACTTCGCCGTGCTGGAACGGGCTCATGGTGCCCGGGTCGACGTTGATGTAAGGATCGAGTTTGAGGAGGGTGACTTTGAGGCCGCGCGACTCAAGAATGGCCGCGAGCGAGGCGGCGGCGATGCCCTTGCCGAGTGAGGACACTACGCCACCGGTAACGAATACGAACTTGGTCATGACCTAGCTTGCCGGGGAAAGCCGGATTATAGCAAAGGTCCCCCCTCCGCTCCGTGACAGAACGGTGGAATTTGCCCGAGAACAGTCTCGCCTACGCGGCGTGCCGCATGGCGCCTGCGTTGGCGCGCATTTCGCCGATCAGTTCGCGGATCAACTCGGCCGTTTCCAGCGGTTTTTCCATCGGATAGAGGTGGCTGCCCTCGATCCAGCGCAGCCTGCTGCCGACGATGCGCCGCGTCGCACCCAGTCCGACCTGACGAATCTCGCGCGAACGGGTGCCGGCCACAAAGCTGACCGGGAATGCCGTGCCGCCCGCGACCTTTCGCCCCATGTTGGTCGGCAAGGTGCGGTAAATCTGGTATTCGATTTCGCGGGAGAAGCGCAGTGTGCGCTCGCGATCACGGCCGGTGGGCTCGGTGCCATGTTCGACATAGTCGCGCAGCACGTCTTCGTCCCAACGATCGAACTTGCGTTTGGCCTTGAAGTGGCTCCAGACGGCGTCGAGGTCGGGCCACAGATGGCGCCGGTTCTTAGTCGCTGCGGCGGGCGACTGGCTCTCGTCGATGTCGAGCCATTGCGCCACGCGCAGCAGCTTGGCGCGCCATCCCGCGATGATCGGCGAATCGAGCATCACAACGCCGCGCACACGCTCAGGCCGGCGCAGCGCCGCCATCAGGCTCAGGAAGCCGCCCAAGGAATGGCCGACCAGCCATACAGGCTCGGCCTGCGCGTCGATTTCTGTCAGCAGCTCTTTCACCAGGCCGGGCCAGGAGCGCGTGACCGGAAAACGCGGATCGTGCCCAAAGCGCTCCACCGCACGGATGTCGAATTCATCACCGAGCACACCGAGCATCTTGCGATAGGTGCCGACCGGAAAGCCGTTGGCATGCGAAAACAGCATCACGTCGCGCATTGCAGATCCCGTGCCGTTCAGCGTGACTTCTGGGATCCGCCGGCCACGCGCTGGATCGTCGACACCTGCTCCAACGCGGGGCCGGGCGCGCGGTCCGGCGTGGCGGGCGCCTCGGCTGCGGGCGGCGCAATGCGCACGGGCCCAACCTCCGCGGAGGGATGCCCTTCCCGGCGCAACGGGTGCGACGGCGAAGTGCCGGTTTCCCAATCCGGATCCTCGATTTCAGCGAACACTTGGCGCAGGCGCTTGCCCCACGTGCCGCGGATCATCGCGAAATACGGATTCTCTTCGTCGATGGCCACAAAGCGCGTCACCCGCAGCGAGTCGGTTTCGTAGACCAGCAGATCCAGTGGCAACCCCACCGAAATATTCGACTTCAGCGTCGAATCCATCGAGATGAGCGCGCACTTCGCGGCTTCGTCCAGCGGCAGCCCCGGGCTGACCACGCGGTCGATGATCGGCTTGCCGTACTTGGCCTCGCCGATCTGGAAGTAGCAGTTCTCGGGCGTGGCCTCAATGAAGTTGCCCGCCGCGTAGACGTTGAACAGGCGCGGCCGCTCTGCGCCGATCTGCCCGCCAAAGATGATGCTGACATTGAAGTCGATCTTGGCCTTGGCCAGCGCCGCGGCGTCGCGGTCATAGACATCGCGCACGGCTTCGCCGACGATCGTGGCGGCCTCGAACATGTCCCGCGCCGTCCACAGCGAGCGCGGCTTGCCGCGTGCTTCGGTCAACACTTGGCGCACGGCCTGGCTGATCGCCAGATTCCCAGCCGTCAGCAGCACCATGACGCGATCGCCTTCGCGCTCGAAGACGGTCATCTTGCGGAATGTGGAAATGGCATCCACACCCGCATTCGTGCGGGAGTCGGACAGGAACACAAGGCCTGCGTCCAGGCGCATGGCGACGCAATAGGTCATGGGCGAAACGACAAACGGAAACGGTGGGTTGGGGGCATTCTAGCGCGCCGGTCGGAACCCATCCGCGCGCTTGGAAGAGGTGCTCAATTCACGCCGACAGCCTCGACGGGCAGCGGCTCGATGGAAATACGGACGTCGAGCGTCTCCGCACCGCCGCCCTGCCGCACGCCGCGCACCGGCGCAGCCGATTGATAATCGCGCCCGACCGCCAGGCGGATGTGCCGCGTATCGGTAAAGCACTGGTGAGTGACGTCGATGCTGCACCAGGTGTGCGATTCGGCGTCGAGGCACACGTCGGCCCAGGCGTGGCTGGCCAGGTCTTCTTCCCCGACGGCATGGAAATAGCCGCTCACGTAGCGCGCCGGCACGCCCAGCGCGCGGCAGCAGGCGACCATGACCTGGGCTTGGTCCTGGCACACGCCGGCGCCCAGACCAAATGCCTCCGCAGCGGCCGTACCGACATGCGTGGTGTTCGGCTTGTAGCGCACGCGCTTGGCGATGGCCTGCGCCAGCCGCATCGCCGATTCAGCATCGCCCGGCACCAGCGCGTGCTCGCGCGCAAAGTTGACCATCTCCGGCGGCGCGGAAGTCAGCGGCGTGGCGGTCAGAAAATACAGCGGCGAAACGCGATAGCGCCCTTGGCCCGGCGCATCGACAAAGCGTTGACTGCCGGGGGCGCCCGTAGGAAACGCCTCGACAACGCCGCGCGCCTCGATGGTGACGTCTCCCGTACGCGTGCCGAGGGTGAAGTGATGGACGACGTTGCCGAAACCGTCGGTGGCGCGCGTGAGGTTGCCGGGCGTGTGGATCTGCCAGCTATCCACCTGCTGCAGCTCGCCACTGCGAGGCGTCAGCCGCAGCTCATGCACGCTATGGCGTAGCGGCTCGGCATAACGGTAGACCGTCGTATGTCGAATTTGGTATTTCACGATGACACGGGCGCGGCCCGAAAGCGGCGCCCCGATGTATGCACAATGCCCTGCAGCGTCATGCGACTTCGAGCGGCACCAGGAAATCCTGACTGATGCCGTTGCCCAGGTCGCCAATCCGCTCCAGGAAGTTGGTCAGCCAGGCATGCAGGCCGACCGAAAAGATATCTTCGATGCGGGCGTACCGCAGGTCGGCGTGCAGTTTACCAGCGCGCCGCTCCGTCTCCGCCGATTGACTGTTGCGCACGGTGGAAAGAATGCTGACCACCTCGTCCATGCTGGCCAGCAGGGAACGCGGCATATCGCTGCGCAGGATCAGCAGCTCCGCCACGCGCGTCGGCGTAATGACGTTGCGATAGATCTTGCGATACACCTCGAAGCCGGACACGGAACGCAGCGTGGCCGCCCAGTGATAGAAGTCGCCCTGCTCGGCGGCCGATTCATCGCGCGTCGGCGTCGACTGGAACTTCACGTCGAGCAGCCGGGCCGTGTTATCCGCGCGCTCCAGGAAAGTCCCCAGCCGCATGAATTGGAACGCGTCATCCGTCAGCATGGTGCCGACCTGCACGCCGCGCGACAGGTGCGAGCGGAACTTCACCCATTCAAAGAATTGCGATGGATCGTCGCGCAGCATGCCTTCGGCAATCAGGCGCTGCACATCCAGCCACGTGGTGTTGATGGTTTCCCACACCTCCGTGGTGAGGGAGCCGCGAACGGCTCGGGCGTTCTCGCGCGCGCCGCGCAGGCAGCTCATGATCGACGACGGGTTGGTCATGTCGCGCACCATGAAGTCGATCACGTCGTCGCGCGAAAGCAGGCCGTATCGGTCGGCAAAAACCCGGGTGAGTTCGGAAATATCGAGCATTGCCCACCAGCCCTGCTCCGCCACTTCGGCCGATTGCGGCATCAGCGAGGTCTGGTAGTTCACGTCGAGCATGCGGGCGGTGTTCTCGGCGCGTTCGGTGTAGCGCGCCATCCAGAAAAGGTGGTCTGCGGTGCGGCTGAGCATGGCGTTCCCTTCTACGTATTCGATATGCGGTGGATCGACTGATCGATTGATCGATGGCCAGGTTGCGTCGCTGCGCGAACGTTCAACGCTCCAGCACCCACGTGTCCTTCGTTCCGCCGCCCTGCGATGAGTTGACCACCAGCGAGCCGGCCCGCAACGCCACGCGCGTGAGGCCGCCGGGCACCATGCGCACGTCCTTGCCGGACAGCACGAACGGCCGAAGATCGATGTGGCGCGGCGCGATACCGGCTTCCACATACGTCGGGCACGTCGACAGCGCCAAGGTAGGCTGCGCGATGTACTGATCGGGGCGGGCCTTCACCACCTCGCGGAAAGCGGCGATCTCCTCCTGCGTGGCAGCCGGGCCGACCAGCATGCCGTAGCCGCCCGCGCCGTGCGTCTCCTTGACGACGAGTTCGCCCATGTGGTCCAGCACGTATTGCAGGTCATCCGGCCGGCGGCACATGTACGTCGGCACGTTGTTCAGAATCGGCTCCTCGCCCAGGTAGAAGCGGATCATGTCCGGCACATACGGATAGATCGACTTGTCGTCTGCCACGCCGGTGCCGATGGCATTGCAAATGGTGACGTTGCCCGCGCGATAGACTGACAACAGGCCGGCTGCGCCCAGCGAGGAATCGGGCCGGAAGACGAGCGGATCGAGGAAGTCGTCGTCCACACGGCGGTAGATGACATCGATGCGCTGCGGGCCCTGCGTCGTGCGCATGTAGAGATGGTCGTCCTGCACGAACAGGTCGTGCCCCTCCACCAGCTCGACGCCCATCTGCTGCGCCAGGAACGCATGTTCGAAATATGCGGAGTTGTACATGCCGGGCGTGAGCACCACTACCGTCGGGTCGGCAATGTTCTGCGGCGAGACGCTGCGCAGCATGTCGAGCAGCATGTCGGGGTAATGCGCGACCGGCGCCACACGATTGCGTGCGAACAACTCTGGAAACAGCCGCATCATCATCTTGCGGTTTTCCAGCATGTAGGACACACCGGAAGGCACGCGCAGGTTGTCTTCCAGCACGTAGAACTCGCCCTCGCCGGCGCGCACGATGTCGATGCCGGCCACGTGCGCGTAGATGTCGCGCGGCACGTTGACGCCGAGCATGTCCGGACGATATTGGGCGTTGTTGTAGATCTGGTCGGGCGGGATGACGCCCGCGCGCAGGATGTTCTGCTCGTGGTAGATGTCGTGCAGGAAGCGGTTCAGCGCATCAACGCGTTGTCGCAGACCGCGCTCGAGCGTGGCCCACTCGCTTGCGGGGAAGATGCGCGGAATGATGTCGAACGGGATCGTGCGCTCGGTGCCGCTGTTCGATTCGTCCTTGTCGCCGTACACCGCGAAGGTGATGCCGACCCGGCGGAAGATCAGGTCCGCCTCGGCGCGCTTGTTCTGCAGCGTTGTGGCGGATTGCGCGCCCAGCCATTCGGCGAAACGTCCGTAGTGGCTGCGAACCTCGCCCTGCTGGACGAGCGCTGCCGGGGCCGGTTCGGCGGCATGGGGACTGCGGTCCCCGTCATGCCAGTTGAGCATTTCATCGTAGAACCGGACTGCCATGCTTTTCTCCCCTGACGGCGCCGCGCGATGTACGCGGCACGTGGTTTTTATAGCACAGCGGTTTTAACCCCCACAATGGGGCCAACCCGTTGTGCCACCAAGTTTTCACGGCTGGGCGTCGAAGGCGCCGGCGGCCGTTGCCAGGGGTTCCACTTCCTGTGCGGAAGACCAGTACCGCGGCCGCATGGCGCGGGCGGTCTGGATGTCCAGCACATCGCCGTCGGTCTGAATGACGACGGCACCGGTCTTGTCCGTGCGCAAACCGTCGATGTCGCGCGCCACGTAGCGCTGCCAAACCTGCGGATGCGGATGTCCGTACCGATTGCGGTAGCCGACCTGGAAAACCGCCACCTGCGGAGAAACCGCGTCCAAGAACGCGCCGCTGGAGCTTGTCTTGCTGCCGTGATGAGGCACAAGCAAGATGTCTGCCATCAGTCGCTCAGGCGTTTCCCCAGCGATGAGCGCGCTTTCCTGGGCGGCTTCGATATCGCCGGTCAGCAAGGCAGCGTGGCGGCCATTGGCGATACGCAGCACACAACTACGGGCGTTGCTGGACACGCGCTCGCTTTCAGCCGGCACGCGGCGCGGGTGCAGCACCTCAAATTCAACGCCGTCCCACGTCCATGCTTGCCCAGCCAAACAATCGGCAAAACCGATGTCTTTGGCATCGGCCGTGCCGCGCAAGGCATGCCCGGGAGGCAAAGACGCCAACATGGTGCGCACCGGCACCGCGCCGATCACCGTTTCGGTGCCACCGGCGTGGTCGCTGTCTTCGTGGCTGACGACAAGCGTGTCGAGCGCTTCCACGCCGTGTGCTCGCAGGTAGGGAGCGATGACACGGGCGGCGGCATCCGCATGGTCGCCGTAGCGGGGACCGGTGTCGAACAGCAGGCGGTGGTTGGCCGTTTCGACCAAGGCCGCCGCGCCCTGGCCGATGTCGAAGGCCACGAGCCGGAATTCGCCGGGCGATGGCAATGGGACGCGCACCAGCGCCAACGGCAAGAGGAGCAAGGCACCCTGCGCGCGCCACGCCCATGCGCGCAGACCACCCGGCAGCAGCAATAGCGCCACCGCAACCATCGACAGCAACACTGCCCACATGGGCGCAACCGGCGCAACCCACACAGACCAGCGCGGCGCCGCCAGCCATTCAAGCCAGACGACCAGCCACCGGAAGCTCGCTTCGGCCAACATCAGAACCGGCTGCGCCAGCGGGTCCGGAAGCGCCGCCCCGATCAGCGCCAACGGCGTCGTCACAAAACTGACCGCGGGAATCGCCAGCCCATTCGCCGCTGCGGAAACGACCGAGGTCTGCTGGAACAGCAGCAACGTCAAGGGCAACAGCCCGAATGTGACCGCGAACTGAATCCGCGTGCCGCCAGCCAGCGTGCGGCGCGTGCGTTCGACCCAGCCGTCTGCGTTGTCGTTGCGATGACCATCGAGCGCCATCTGTGCGGCGATGAAGATGATCGCCACCGCGCCGAACGACAGCCAGAAGCCCGCCGACATGACCGCCCACGGGTCCACCACCGCCACCACGGCCGCCGCCCAGCACAGCGAGAGGCTGGCCGGCACATTGCGATCGGTCAGCCGGGCGATGGCGACGGTAGACAACATCAGCAGCGTGCGCTGCGCCGGCACGCCCATCCCGGCGAGCAGGCAGTAGACGAACGCCGCCAGCATCGCCGCGATGGCGCCCGCGCGTGGTGCCGGCATGCGTAGCGGCAACGGCGTACGCAGCCAGCGCGTCAGTCCGAACGAGCGACGCCACAGCGCCATCCACAACGCTGCAAACAGCCCGGCGATCATCGTGATGTGCAGCCCGGAAATGCTGACGAGGTGGCTGATGCCGGTGCGGCGGAACAGGTCCCAGTCGTCGCGGGGGATGCCGCTCTGGTCGCCCACCACCAAGGCGACGATCACCGCCGCGTAGCGCGCATCGGGCAAGGCATCGAGGATGTGGCGTCGCACGCTGGCCCGCCAGCGTTCCACACCAATGCCGAAACCGGTGCCCGCCTCATCCAGCGCGATGTTCTGTGCGCGCTTGCCTGTGCGCACATAGCCGACGGCGCGGATGTTGTCGGCGAGCATCGCGTATTCGCCATCGAAGCCGCTGGGGTTCGTCAGGCTGTGCGGACGCTTCAGGCGCAGCGTCAGTTGCCAGCGTTGGCCGGGCTGCAGATCGGGGATGCCGGCACGTCGGTCTGGCTTCGCATCTTCCTCGCCCGCGTTGCTCCACGTCCGTGCGCCATACCAGGACAGGCGCACGCGGGGCGGCACGGCATCACCCGCATTGCTGGATTCGATGTGGAAGAGAAAACGCGTGGCGTCATCACCGGTCTGCGGCAGCTCGGCCACCACGCCGGTCGCGATGATGTCCTTGCCTTCCCACGCAGGACTGAGCGCGACGGCCAAGCGCTGCTGCGCGCGCCAGCCGCTCCAGCCAAAGCCCACGGCGATGGTGCTGGCGACGAACAACACAGGAAACAACATCGGCCGACGCCGCGTGACAGCCGCGAGCGACAGACAGAGCACCAGCACGCCAAGCGGCAGCCATACCGGCGGCAGCGTCGCCTGCATCTGCAATGCCACGCAGCCGGCAACAAAGCCGATCAACCCGAGACGCATGTGCGGGCGTCAGGCTTGCAGGAGCGCTGCCAGGCGGGGAATGGCGTCGATGCTGTTGCGGCGTGCCTGGTCGGCCAGCGCCTCAATGGAGATGCCGCGCAGTTGCGCCATCGCGTCGGCAATGCGAGCGACTTCTGTGGGCGCATTGCGCACGGCGCTCTGCTCGCCGAACTGGTCGTCGGCAAGCCAGGCGGGGGCCAGGTCGGGCGCGTCCGTTTCGAGCACGATCGACTCGATCGGCATTTCCTGCGCCAACCGACGCACGCGATTGGCCCGCGAAAACGTAAAGACGCCGCCAAACCCGAGCTTGAAGCCGGAATCGACAAAGCGACGCGCCTGTTCCGGGCTGCCGTTGAATGCATGCGCTATGCCGCGCACGCCCGCTTTGGCGGCGGCGCTGCACACCTGATCCTGCGACTTGCGCACGTGCATCAGCACAGGCAGGTCGAATTCACGTGCGATACGCAATTGCGCGCGGAACACGGCGCTCTGCCGTTCAACGTCGTAATTGGGAATGAAGAAATCGAGGCCGATCTCGCCAACGGCCACGAAACGCGGGTCGTCCATTGACGCAGCGACCTGACGGCGCAGTTCGAGCAGATCGTCGTCACTGGCCTGCGCGGCGTAGATCGGATGGATACCCAGCGCATAACTGCAACCGGCATGCCGATGCGCCAGTGCCCGCACCGTGTCGAAATTCCAGCGTGCCACCGCCGGCACGACGATGTGGTTGACGCCCGCCGCACGCGCCTGCGCGACGACCGCGTCACGGTCGGCATCAAAGTCGCTGGCGTCGAGGTGGCAATGGGTGTCGATCCACATGGTCAGTTCTGCGCTGGAAAAAGCACGCAACGTACCCGAAAGGTGGTGATCCTAGAATCCGCGATTTCTGATATTGGCGCCCGTGCGCGCACAACCCGATGAAAACAGCCCCCTTGACCTGCGCAGCGCTCGCCCTGGCGCTGGCGACCCTGTCCGCCCACGCGGAAACCCTGCGCTGTGGCACCGGCTATATCGTCAAAGCCGGCGACAACAAGGCCGACGTCCTGCAGAACTGCGGGGAACCGGTCATGCGCGACACGTTCTGCAGCGCGTCGCGCAACGACAGTTCCTGCGGCAACATCGAAGAATGGACGTACAACCCCGGACCAGGCCAGTTCATGACGACGCTGCGCTTTGTCGAGGGCCGGTTGCAATCCATCCGCTACGGCAATCGGGTGCGCTGAAGCGCAGCGTCGCGCGGCCATCAGCGCTCCTGGTGCAGATGGCCGTCGCGCAGGCGGAAGATGCGGTCGCAACGGCCGGCCAGCTCGATATCGTGCGTGACGATGACGAAGCTGGTGCCCAGCGTGCGCGTGAGTTCCAGCATCAGGTCAAACACTTCACCGGCGGTGTGATCGTCGAGATTGCCGGTGGGCTCGTCAGCCAGCACGCAAGCCGGAGACCCGACCAGCGCGCGCGCAATCGCCACGCGCTGGCGCTCGCCGCCGGACAGCTCGCCCGGACGGTGTGCCGTGCGCGGGCCCAACCCCACGCGTTCGAGCATCGCCTGAGCGGTGTGACGCGCTTGCGCCTCTTCCACGCCGCGGATGCGCAGCGGCATTGCGACATTGTCCAGCGCCGTGAATTCGGGCAGCAGATGGTGGAACTGATAGACGAAGCCGAGCGCCTGGTTGCGCAGCATATTGCGCTCGCGCTCCTTCATGGCCGTGAACGGCTTGCCGAGCAGCGAGACGCGGCCCGACGTCGGCTCGTCCAGCCCGCCCAGCACATGCAGCAGCGTGCTTTTGCCCGAGCCCGACGCGCCGACGATGGCGACTTTCTCGCCTACGCCGATGCGGATGTCCACACCCTTGAGCACATCGACGTTCAGGCCGCCCTGGCGGAACGACTTCGACAGCCCTTCGGCCTGCACTACCACACCGTGCGGCGCCGCGGCCGGCGCTTCCATGGAAGTCATGACGGCCTCACTCATAGCGCAGTGCCTCCGCCGGGTTCACGCGCGAGGCGTGCCAACTTGGATACAGCGTCGCCACCGACGCGAGGATGAAGGAAATGACGCCAATGGTCGCAATGTCGTTCACGCGGGGGTCCGAGGGCAGTTCGCTGATGAAATAGATGTCACGCGGCAGGAATTGCACGTGGAAGAGACGCTCGATGAACGGCACGATCACGTCGATGTTGTAAGCGACGAGCGTGCCGAAACCCACGCCCAGCAACGTGCCGATAAACCCGATCGCCACGCCCTGCACGATGAAGATCTTCATGATCGACGCCGGCTGTGCGCCCATGGTGCGCAGGATGGCGATGTCGGCCTGCTTGTCCGTCACCGTCATCACCAGCGTCGACACCAGGTTGAACGCCGCCACGGCGATGATCAACGTGAGGATGATGAACATCATCTTCTTTTCGGTCTTCACGGCGGCAAACCAGTTGCGGTTCTGGCGCGACCAGTCGCGGATATACAGCTCGCCGGACAGCGTGCGCGACAGGGCTTCGGCGACCTGCGGGGCGCGGTCCATGTCGACCAGCTTCAGGCGCACGCCGGTCGGGCCATCGAGGCGGAACAGGCGTTCGGCGTCTTCCATGTTTACGAGTGCCAGCGAGCTGTCGAACTCGTAGTGGCCCGATTCGAAGATGCCCGTCACGGTGAACTGCTTCAGGCGCGGCAACACGCCGGCCGGGGTGATGGTGCCCTGCGGCGCCACCAGCGTGACCTTGTCCCCCTGATGCACGCCCAGGCCATTGGCGAGCTGACTGCCCAGGGCGATGCCGAATTCGCCGGGTTTCAGATCGTCGATCGCGCCCGACTTAAAGTCCTTGGCGATGTCCGACACCTTCGGCTCGTCCGCCGGCGACACCCCGCGCAGCAGCACGCCGCGCACCGCCTCGTCGCGCGTGATCATGGCCTGCGCGCCCACGTAGGGCGCCGCGCCGATGACTTCCTTGTTCTGCATCGCCTCATTGGCGGTACGCTGCCAGTCCGGCAGACTGTTCGGCGCCATCACTTCGATATGCGCCAGCACCGACAGCATGCGGTCCCGCACTTCCTTCTGGAAGCCGTTCATAACCGAAAGCACGATGATCAGCGCCGCCACCCCCAGCGCAATGCCGAGCATGGAAATGAGCGAAATGAAAGAGATGAAGCTGTTGCGGCTGGCGCGCTTGCTTGCGCGTGTATACCGCCAGCCGATCTGCCATTCGTATGGAAGTTTCAAAGGGGGTTCCCCGTGGGTGTGATTTGTCCGGCTCACTGGCCAACGAGCCGGAAGTTTACAATCTCGGAGCCATGATTCCTGAACTCACCCTGATTGTCCCGTTTTGCGCGCCCGCTGCCGAGGTGGCCGACGACGCTTACCGTCAATTGACCTTGCCGGGCCTGGAAAGGTTGCTCGCGCGTGCGCGCGAGGCCGAGCGCGAGCGCCACGACGACGCCTACCTGCCCACGCTGCCACACGAGCGCTGGCTGGCCAAGCACGCCGGGCTGCCCATTTCCCCGTTGCCCTCGGCGCCGTACATGCGCCTGGCGGACGGCGGCATCGCCGACACGCGCACGTGGGCCTGCCTGCAGCCGGTCCACATCCACGCCGCCCGGGACCATCTGGTGATGCTCGACCCAGCCCAGCTCCGCCTGGAAGCCGCCGACGCCGACGCCCTGCGCGCCGCCATCGCCCCCCTGGTCGAGGAGATGGGGATCACGCTCGACGCCACGCACGCCGCCCGCTGGTACGTCGCCGATTCGCCCTTTGGCGACCTCATTGCCGCCGCGCCGCAGCGCGCCACCGGCCACAACATCGACATCTGGATGCACAAGGGCGAGCAGGAGCGCGCCTGGCGCAAGTTCCAGAACGAGATCCAGATGACGTGGTATGACCACCCCGTCAATCAGGCACGCGAGGCGCGCGGCCTGCTGCCGGTCAACTCGGTCTGGCTATTCGGCCAGGGCGCGCTGGTCGATGCCCGCCCCATTGCCGAGCGCATGATCGGCGCTGATCCGTTCTTCGCCGGCTTGTGCCACGCCGGCAACGCCACCGAGCTGTGTGCCGAAACCTTGGCCGCGGTGCCGTTCGACGACACAAGCGCCGCCGCGCTGCTGGGCGACGCCGGCAAGCCCTATCTTTCCGCCGACTGGTACGACTGGATCGAAACCCTGCGCGCCTACGATCGCGACTGGTTTTCCCCCGCCGCCGATGCGCTGGCCGACGGCCGCATCGGCGCCGTCTCGCTCGTGCTGACCGGCGACTCGCATTACGCCCACTACCGCGTCATGCGCCGCGAACTCGCCAGTGGCGCGTTCGGCTGGGTGCGCCGCTTGAGCCATCCACTGAGTCGCCCTCGCACCTTGCGCGACGCGCTGTCCCCGCTTTCCATGGCCGCTTGAGCCTGCCTGAGCCCGCCTGAGCCCGATTCCGCATGACCCGCATCGCTGTCCGTTCGCATTCCCCTGACGCCGCCACCACGTTGGCCGGCCACGGCATCCATCCCGTCCTCGCGCGCATCCTCGCCGCCCGCGGTGTCGCGCGGCCCGACGAGCTGTCGACCGAGCTGACCGACCTGCTCCCGCCCACGCAACTCAAGGGCATTGACGACGCGGCGCGCTACCTGGCCGACGCTATCGCCGCCAACAAGCGCATGCTGATCATTGCCGACTACGACTGCGACGGCGCCACCGCCTGCGCCGTGGGCGTGCGCGGCTTGCGCATGCTCGGCGCACAGGTCAGCTACATCGTCCCCAGCCGCTTCGAGTACGGCTACGGCCTGTCGCCCGAAATCGTGGCACTCGCCGCGCGCGAGAAGCCAGACGTACTCGTCACCGTCGACAACGGCATCGCCGACGTGGCGGGCGTGGCGGCCGCCAACGCGCTGGGTATCGACGTGGTCGTGACGGACCACCACATGCCCGGCGCGCAATTGCCGGACGCGCGCGTGATCGTCAACCCGAACCAGCCGGGCTGCGGCTTCCCGAGCAAAAATCTGGCGGGCGTTGGCGTGATGTTCTACGTCCTGCTGGCCCTGCGGGCGGAATTGCGCAAGCGCGGTGTGTTCACGCCGCAGGATCAGCCGCGCCTTGATGCGTTGCTCGACCTGGTGGCGCTCGGCACCGTGGCCGACGTGGTCAAGCTCGACGCCAACAACCGCCTGCTGGTCGCACAGGGCCTCAAGCGCATGCGCGCCGGGCGGATGTGTCCGGGCATCGCCGCGTTATTCCGCGTGGCCGGCCGCGAGGCGCGTCGCGCGTCGACGTTCGATCTGGGCTTCGGCCTTGGCCCGCGCCTGAATGCTGCAGGGCGCCTGGCGGACATGTCGCTCGGCATCGAATGCCTGCTCACCGACGACTACGACCGCGCCATGTCCATCGCCGCCGAACTCGACGGCATGAATCGCGAGCGCCGCGAGATCGAAGCCGGCATGCAGCAGGAAGCGCTCGCCATCCTAGACAGCATGAACGCCATCGACGGCGCGGGCCGCCACACCATCGCGGTCTACAACGAGACGTGGCACCAGGGCGTGATCGGCATCGTCGCGTCGCGTATCAAGGACAAGTTTCACCGCCCCGTCTTCACCTTCGCGCCCGGCGACGATGGTGTCATCAAAGGCTCGGGCCGCTCGATTCCCGGCTTCCACCTGCGCGATGCGCTGGACGCCGTTCACAAGCGCAGCCCGGGGCTGATCGTCAAGTTTGGCGGCCACGCCATGGCGGCGGGGCTCACGCTGCGCGAAGACGGCTTCGAGACATTCGTCGCCACCTTCGAGGCCGTCGGCCGCGAATGGCTGACCGAGGCCCTGCTCTCGCGCGTGCTCGAAACCGACGGCGAAGCCGACCCGGAATGCTTCACGCCGCAGTTCGTCGAGTTGCTCGAAACCCAGGTCTGGGGTCAGGGTTTTCCGGCGCCGAGCTTCTGCGGCGAGTTCGATGTGCTGTCGCAGGCCGTGCTGAAGGAAAAGCACCTCAAGCTCAAGCTCGGCCGGGGCAAGCAGCATTTCGACGCCATTTGGTTCAACCACGCGGAGCCGCTGGGCGCCTCGGCCTATGTGGCCTACCGGCTCGACAACAACACATTCAACGGCATCACGCGCGTGCAGATGGTGATCGAGCATGCGCAATAGCGGATTGGCCAAACCTTGCGCCTGCGCATAAACACATGCCAAAACTGTCTGACCGCGCACGGATGACACAGCGGTCAGCGACAGCCGGTGCGTTACAATGCGGGATTGCCGGCATGGAGACGCACAAGCATCCGTGACCGCGCGCCCCACGAATTCCTAGCATCAACTTCCAAGCGAAATGACTCACGTCGTTACCGAAAGCTGTGTCCGCTGCAAGTACACCGACTGCGTGGACGTCTGCCCCGTCGACTGCTTCCGCGAAGGCCCGAACTTCCTGACCATTGATCCGGATGAATGCATCGACTGCGCCGTCTGCGTGGCCGAGTGCCCGGTCAACGCCATCTACGCCGAAGAAGACGTGCCTGCCGATCAGCAGAAATGGATCGCCATCAATGCAGAGCTGGCGCAAGCCGGCTGGCCGTCCATCACCAAGACCAAGCAACCCTTGCCCGACGCCGACGACTGGAAGGACGTGAAAGACAAGGAGCAGTACCTCGACCGCGGCTGAACGCGTTGAGCGAACTTGCCCGACACACTTTTTGTCGTGCATCGCAAAAAAGGTGTTGACGGGCAGATCGGAAACTAGCTAGAATTCATTTCTTCGCTGCTACAGCGATTCCCCGATAGCTCAGTCGGTAGAGCGCCGGACTGTTAATCCGTAGGTCCCTGGTTCGAGCCCAGGTCGGGGAGCCAAAATAACAAAACGCCTCGCTTCGTGCGGGGCGTTTTCATTTGTGGCATCGGTGTCGTGTATTGTTTTGCACCCGCCCCAAGCCCGAGTGGTGAAATTGGTAGACACCGCGGACTTAAAATCCGCTGCGCCCTAATCGGCGCGTGCCGGTTCGATCCCGGCCTCGGGCACCAAATCCTCTCTTCGCTTCTTCCCTCTTCCGCTTGAGTGCCTTACGTCGCGCAGCACCCGTGCGTCTTCGGTGCGTCTTCATATTCGTCATGACGGCGCACCCATGACATCGGGCCGGTCTCGTTGCGGCCGAGCGGCGCGCGATCAAGCAGCAGCAGTGTGCCGACCATGTCTTCCAAGCCGCGCGCATACGTCGAGTACGTATGGAAGACGTTGCCGGCCTCGTCCTTGTAGAACGCGCTCATCCCAGGCAGTTCGTCGTGAGCCTCTTCGCGTGGCGTGGCCGTGTAGTTGTAGTCGACCGAGCCGCTTGCCAGTTCGTCCTGCGAGAAACTCACGCGATAGTCGTGATTGAACGTCGAGCCGAACGACGACACCCACGGGAATCGCCAGCCCATGCGTTTCTTGTACGCCGCGATTTTGCCCATCGGCGCACGCGAGACCGCAACGAACGTCACGTCGTGGTGGTTCAGATGCGTAAGCATTCCGCCAACATGATCGGACAGGAAAGAGCACCCAGGGCAGCCCGCATCCCAATCGGGACCGAGCATGAAGTGATAGACCATCAACAGGCTGCGGCCGTCGAACAGCTCGCCAAGCGTCTTCCTACCTTCCGGCGACGCGAACACGTATTCCGTATCGACCTTGACCCACGGCAGCGCCTGACGCTCGGCATTGATGGCGTCGCGCAGATGGATGGCCTCTTTCTCGCGGGCCAGCAGCGCCCGGCGTTGGATGAGCCATTCATCTCTTGAGACTACGGGATGCGCTTGCATGGTCGCCCCTTTGTCGAAGACACAGGACTTCATACTAGGTGGCCGCGCACGAATGAAAAGCCGCAGCGCACAAGTCGGCAATCGGATGCGACTTGCACGCCATGGAGGCGAACTTGCCGCCCCCCCCCCCCCCCGCTCACCGCTTCGGGGCCTGATCAACCTACCAGCCAACGCACGCCCACATTGATGAGCGCGCCGCCGCCCACCAACCCAATCCACAACACCGCAGCGCACAGCAGCGGACGCACACCGGACTTCAGCAGCATCGGCACATGCGTTTGCGTGCCGATGGCAAACATCGCGCAAGCCAGCATGGCGGTGTCGATGGCGTCGATGGGGGCGTGCCATGCAGCGGGGATCGCGCCGGCGGAATTCAGCAGCGTCACGATCAGCAGGCCCACCGCAAACCAGGGCATCGCCTTCCAGGCATGGCCGGCGGCCTTGCGAAGCGCACCCTCGGAAGGCGCCGAACCGGAAGCCGGCGCTTCAGCAGGCGTCGTGCATGCCAGCACCACCAGCAGCGGAGCCAGCGCCAGCACGCGCACCATCTTGCTGACCACGGCCGCGTTGGTGGCGTCGTCGCCCAACGGACGCGCAGCGGCAATCACCTGCGCGACCTCGTGCACCGTCGAACCGATGTAGACGCCGAAGTGTTCCGGCGAGACCGCCCCGCCGGCATGCGCGACAAGCGCGTACAACCACGGATACAGAAAGATGCCAACCGTGCCGAACAGGACGACGCTGGCGATCGCTACGGCCGTCTCACGCGGCGACGCCTTCACCGCGGGCGCAACGGCCAGCACGGCCGCAGCCCCGCACACCGCACTACCCGCCGCCACCAGCACGGCTTGCGAACGCGTGAGGCGAAACCAGCGCGTGCCGATCCACGTACCGGCGAGCATCGTCGAGGCCAATACCACCAGAGGAATCACCACGCCCGACGTACCCAGATCCTGGATCTGCGCAAGCGTCAGCCGGGCGCCGTAGAGAATCACGCCGGCCCGCAGCAGCGTATGGCGTGCAAACTGGATCGCCGCCGGGGTCAGCCAACGTTGATGCCCCGGCACATGGCCCACGGCCATGCCGAGCAGGATGGCAAGCGTCAACGCGCTCAACCCCAGATGCGCCGCCCACGGCATGGCCCCAAGCGCTACGGCCACGCCTGCACAGGCGAACAACACCGTCACGCTGGCAAGCGTCCGCCCATCGAACCCCGCCGCCATACTCGAGGGTGCCAGCTGTTTCTGCGCAATCGTCATCACATCCGCCTTGCTTATTCGATATGTGCATAACGATATGCGGACCGTGATAACATGTAAAACAGGTAATTTTCGTAATTCCAACCACTTTTATGGATAGCAAAGCGCCTCGCGTCACATTGCGGCAGTGGGCCGTCTTCGCCACCATTGCCCAGAGTGAGACGACCACTGCTGCCGGAGAAGTCCTGGGTCTGTCGCAATCCGCTGTCAGCGCGGCGCTGGCCGAGCTGGAATCCACGCTCGGGCATCCGCTGTTTGACCGGCATGCGCGGCGCCTGCACCTGAATGCGCTGGGCCGGCAGCTTCTGCCGCAAGCACAGGCGCTGCTCGACCACGCCGATGCGCTGGAACACGCGACCGCCCAGCCGAACGTGCGCCTGAAGCTGGCCGCCAGCAGCACGATCGGCAACTATGTGCTGCCCGCCCTGCTCGCTGGCTTCCGGCATGAGATTGCGCCCAATAGCCAGCTCGACGTGCTGATCGGCAATACGCAGGACGTGGTCGATGCGGTGCAGCGTTTCGAGGTCGACATCGGCCTGATCGAAGGCACGTGCCGCGGCGAGGCGCTCGAAATCGAAACGTGGATCGACGATGAGATGGTGATCGTGGCGGCGCCGGGGCACCCGCTCACTCAAGGGACGGAACCTGTCTCACACGCAGCGCTGCGCGAAGCGGGCTGGCTGATGCGCGAACCGGGCTCCGGCACGCGCGAACTGGTCGACAGCCGCATCGCTTCGGTGGTCGGGCCGCTGCACGTGGCGCTCGAACTCGGGCATTCCGAAGCCATCCAGCGCACGGTGGCTGCCGGCTACGGCATTAGCTGCCTGTCGCGCCACGTGGTGGCCGACGCATTGCGTGACGGCCGCCTCGTCGAGGTGAACAGCGGCCTGCCGCGCATCGCCCGGCCACTGCTGATCGTGAGCCACCGGGACAAGCATCCGACGCACGGGCTCACGCAATTCATCGACGTGCTGCGCAGTCACAGCGCCGATTCGAAAAAAATTCGCGCAAAGGACTAGCGCGATCCAAAAAAGGTTGATATAGTCTCGTTTCTTCGCGGGGCGTTAGCTCAGTTGGTAGAGCAGCGGACTCTTAATCCGTAGGTCGAGTGTTCGAGTCACTCACGCCCCACCAGAATATGGAAGGCCCGACAGGCAACTGTCGGGCCTTTTTCATTTGCGCAATTTGCGATGCGCTTGCGCGCCGCGGTGCGCAGACAACAAAACGGCCGACACGCTGCGCGCCGGCCGCTCATTCTTCGGACTTACCCTCGCCTTTCTTGCTCAGTGCAGCACCTTGAGCAGGATCGTCGCGGCTACCACCATCGCAGCCCCGCCGATGCGGGTCGAGATCTGCGCAAACGGCATCAGCCCCATGCGATTCGACGCCGACAGAATCGCCACATCGCCCGTGCCGCCCAACCCGCTGTGGCACGCCGTCACGATGCCCGACTCCACCGGATACATCCCCAGCCATTTGCCGACGAAGAAGCCTGACGCCACCAGCGCCAGCACCGTCGCCGCGCAGATCGCGAAATAGCCGGGCGTGAACGCGGCCAGCAGCTCTTTCCACGAGACGAACAACGCGCCAAGGCCGACAAGAATCGCGAACGTCAGATTGGTCGAGACGAACTTGTACATCTGGTAAGCGCCCAGCTCCATGTTCTGCGGGAGCACCTTCGACACCTTCAGCAGCGCCGCACTGACGATCATGAGAATCGGGCCGGGAATGCCGGTGAAGTGCGACAGCAGCGCACCGAAGATGAAGAACGCACAGCTGATCAGCAAGCCGGCGCCCATCAGGCCCAGGTTGAGCGGCGCGTCGGTGCGATCGTTGGCCAGCAGATCGGCGTCGTTGCCGGATTTGACGAGATCGCCATGGCCGGTCAGGTGCGGCCGCTTCCCCCCCACCGACTTGAGCACGCCGCTCGACAGGATGGCGACAACGTTACCGAGCAGCGCCGCCGGCACCAGCATCGCAATCAGCTCCGCCTGCGGCCGGCCGAGAATCTCGGAATACCCGATCGACAGCGGCAGGATGCCTTCGCCAATGCCGCCCCCGACGATCGGGATGACGATAAAGAAGAACGTGTGCTTGGGGTCGTAGCCGAAGAACAGCCCGACCGTCACGCCCGCCACGATGGCCGCCAGCGTGCCGATCAAGAGCGGAATGAACATCCGCATGAAGCCCTGCACGAGCACGCGATGGCTCATCCCCAGGATGCTGCCCGCCACCAGGCACGCGATGTACAGATATTGCAGGTTGGCCGTCTTCATCGTCGTCGTGAGCGCCTTCAACATCTCGGGGTCGATCACCTTGTAGCCGACCAGCGCGGACGGCACGAACAGACAAAGAATGGCCGCCCCGCCAATGTGCTTGAACACCGGCAGCCGCGCACCGATTTCGCCCAGCAGGAAACCGAGCAGCATCAGCACGGCCAAACCGCCGATCATGTCGTCGGGCAACTTCTTGTTGAGCGCCGCGAGCAGCGTGATGGCGGCAATCGCGGCGTACACGGGAAGAGGCAACGGCCCGATCCTGTAGCCGCTGAGCGTGCGCCAAAGGCTCGCGCGCGTGTTCTCCTGCGCCCGAATGGATGCTTCCATGATGTCTCCTGATCAGCCGCGCGGCGCGCCTCGTCTTCACGCGAGGTGGACTGGCGCCGGCGTTGCTGTGTGAGGTTGCGAAAACGTGCTGGGAAAATTCAGAGGCTGCCGCTCGGCGCCATGGCAGCCAGACGTGCGCGAGTGGTAGCCGCGATGTCGCGCAGCCACGGGCGCGTCTTCCAATGCGCCTGCTGGAAGGCGTCGATGTCGCTCCAGCGTGCGAGCGTCGCGCCGATCATGTCGAGCCCGTGCAGGAACATGTGGCGGTGGCGTTCGGACAGCGTGAACGACGCCTCCACGCTATGGCTGCGCAGGGTCATCGATTCCACGTCGATGGCGATGCGGCTCGTGGCCGCGTCCGACACGTCGGCCAGGATGCTTTCCACCGTCGCCTCGTCGAGCATCACAAGCAGCAGGCGGTTGTTCATGGCGTTGCTGTAGAAGATCTCGCCAAAGCTGGGCGCGATGACGGCGCGGATGCCGAATTGCTGCAGCCCCCACACCGCGTGCTCGCGGCTGGAACCACACCCGAAGTTGCTGCCGCCGACGAGGATGGACGTGCCCTGGTACGCCGGCTGGTTGAGGACGCAATCGCTGCGCAACTGGTGATCGGCGTCGTAGCGCAGGTCGTAGAGCAGGCCCCTGTCGAGCCCCGATTTGTCGATGCCGCGCAGGAATTGCTTGGGCATGATCTGATCGGTGTCGAGGTTGGGCGTGGGCAGCGGTGCGGCCGTGCCTTCGATGCGTTTGGTGTCAGACATGGGCAGCCTCCGCTTGCGCCGGTTGCGATTGCAGTTGACGGACGTCGACGATGCGACCGGTAATGGCAGCGGCCGCCGCCATGGCCGGGCTCATCAGATGCGTGATGCCGCCCCGCCCCTGACGCCCTTCAAAGTTCCGATTCGTGGTCGAGGCGCAGCGCTCGCCAGGAGCGAGAACGTCGTCGTTCATGGCAAGGCACATCGAGCAGCCCGGCTGGCGCCATTCAAAGCCGCTGGCGATCAGGATGTCGGCAATCCCCTCTTGCTCGGCCTGCACACGCACGGCGCCAGAACCCGGCACGACCATGGCGCGCACGCCCTGCGCCACCTTGCGGCCCTTGACGATGCCGGCCACGGCGCGCAGGTCTTCGATGCGCGCGTTCGTGCACGAGCCGATGAACACGCGCTGCACGGGCACGCCCTCGATGGCGGCGCCGGCCTGCAGGCCCGTATAGCGCAATGCCCGGGCCGAGGCGTCCTCAACGGCCTCGGGGTGCGGAATCTTGCCAGTGATGGGCATCGCCTGATCGGGGCTGGTGCCCCATGTCACGTACGGGGCAACGTCGCGCGCGTCAAAGGCGTGCTCGACGTCGAAATGCGCATCCGCATCGCTGAACAACTGCCGCCAATCCGCCAGCGCGGCGCTTACATGGGTATGCGCCACGTCGCGCGCATGTTCGAGCACGTAGCGCGTGGCCTTGGCGTCGGGCGCGATCAGTGCGCCGCGTGCACCGGCCTCGACGGCCATGTTGCACAGAGTCATGCGCGCCTCCATCGAAAGCGCGGCAATGGCACTGCCCGTGAACTCGACCACGTAGCCGCGCGCGCCCTGTGCGCCGATGCGGCTGATGATGTGCAGGATCAGGTCTTTTGCCGTGGTGCCGATGGGCAGTTCGCCTTCTACACGGATGCGCATGTCCTGCGCCAGCCGGTAGACCAGCGTCTGTGTGGCCAGCACATGCTCGACCTCCGACGTGCCGATGCCAAAGCCGAGCGCACCGAACGCGCCGTAGGTCGTTGTGTGGCTGTCTCCGCAAAGCACCACCATGCCCGGGCGGATCATCCCCAACTCGGGCGCAATCACATGCTCGATGCCCTGCAGCGCATCGTTGGTGTCGAACAGGACGATGCCGTGTTCGCGGCAGTTCTTTGCCAAGTTGGACGCCTGCAGTGCCGACGCCGGGTCCTGGATGACCCGCACGCGCACCGGGTGCGTGGGGATGATGTGGTCCACCACGGCCATGTGCTGGCCCGGCACGGCCACCGTGCGGCCCGCTTCCGCCAAGCCGGCGAAGGCTTGCGGGCTGGTGTACTCGTTCATGATGTGCAGGTCTGCGTAGAGCAGCACGTTCTGCGCATCGAGCTGGGCAACGGTGTGCGATTCGACCAGCTTCTGATACAGCGTCTTCGCCATGCTTCCTCCCATTCGCGTGGCCGGCCCACCCGCCTGACTGAAGGCGACCCGGGCCACTGGCGAGACGAAGTGTAGACATGCAGAACGGTTTTATAATTGGCGCGAAAATTTATCTATTCTTCATCTGACTTGAATAATGGATCGCGTATCGGATCTGGAGTTTTTCACCCAGCTCGTCAAGCAGGGTTCGCTGGCCGCGCTGGCGCGCGAGCTTGGCGTGACGCCGCCGGCCATCACCGCGCGCCTGGCGCAGTTGGAAAAGCGGCTTGGCGTACGGCTGCTGAACCGCACCACGCGGCGGCTGAGCGTCACCCACGAAGGCGAAATCTATCTGGCGACCGGCGCACGCCTGCTCGAAGAGCTGCAGGAACTGGAGCAGGTGGTCTCCAGCAGCCGGGGCACGCCCAAGGGTCTGCTGCGCATCAACGCCACGTTCGGCTTTGGGCGGCGGCACGTGGCGCCCGCCATTGTGGAATTCGCGCGGCGGTATCCGGAGGTGGAGGTGCAGCTTGAACTGACCGACCGCTCCGTCAACCTGACCGACAAGGCATTCGACATTGGCATCTGGTTCGGCACGGTGCCGGATTCACGCATGGTCGCGCGCAAGATCGTGAACAACAAACGCATGCTGTGCGCCTCGCCCGATTACCTAGAGCGTGCCGGCATGCCGCAAGTGCCGCGCGATCTGCAGTCACATCAGTGCATCGCGCTGCGCGAAAGCGACGCGGCTTACGGCACGTGGTACCTCACGCGCGGCAGTCGACAGGAAACCATCAAGGTGCGCGGCGCGCTCAGCACGAACGACGGCGAAACCGGCGTGCTCTGGGCGCTGGCCGGTTACGGCATCCTGATGCGATCGGAATGGGACATCCACGAACACGTGCGCGCCGGCCGGCTCGTGCCGGTGCTGGCGGACTGGGCGCTGCCCGTGGCGGACATCTTTGCGGTGTACCCGGAACGCGCCAACCTGTCGGCCAAGGTCAGCGCGTTTATCGACTTCCTGACGGACTGGTTCGGCAAGGAAGCCGCGTGGGCGGACGCACGCCGGTAACGCGGCGCGGCATTTTCAGGCCGTTGTTTCGATGCGCAGTTGCATGCGCATGCGCACCGTCTCGCCAGGTGCCAGAGCGCGCAGGCCGGTGCCTTTCCACCCCTGCGCCGCCAGATTGATCGCATCGGCCACGTGCGAAATCGGCTCCAGGCAGAAATACGGCTGCCCGTGCGGCGCGTGGAGGATGAAGTGGTCGAGCGGGTCATCGGCGCTCAGGGTCAGCACGCCGCCCGCGCGGGACACCACGGCACGTCGCTGCCATTCGCTGTAGTAGACGCTGAGCGCCGCATCGGGCAACGCGCGCGCCTGGTGGAAATCTTCCCGCGGCGTGATCGGCTCGCGGCGGACGGCAACTTCACCGGCGTCGGTCGGCCACATCGTCGCAGCATCGAACTGGACGCGCGTATCGGCCGTGCGCACGAAATATGGATGGAAGCCGCCGCCGGCCGGCATGCTGCTGTCGCCATCGTTGCGCAGCGTCATGACGGCATCCAGTCCGGATTCAGTCAGCACCAGCGTTTGCGTCGCGGTGAACGGCCAGGGCCAGTTGTCTGGCTCGGGCACATAGCGCAAGCCGAGTTCGATCGACGACGCTGTCACCTGCTCCACCGTCCAGGCACGCGCATGCGCCAGTCCGTGCATGGCGTGGGCCTGGCCGGGATGCGGCGCGAGACGGATCGCGCGGCCGCTCCATTCAAAGCGCCCGTCGCGGATGCGGTTGGAGAACGGCAGCAGCGGATAGCACCCGGCCTTGGGCCATGCCAGCCCCTCGAAGCCGTCGCGCAGGGACTCGGCCGACATCGGCGCCAACCAGTCGACACGCTGGCCGCCCTCGCCGGCCGACGCCAGCGAGGCAATGCGGCCACCGGCGGCCGGCGCGACGACCATCGTCAACGCGCCGGCCTGCAGCGTATGCACTGGGCCGGGCGCAAGCCAGGTCTGGCTATGCATCAGAACGAATGCCGAATGCCGACCATGCCCACAAACTGGCTGCGTCCATTCGACGGCGTACCGTTCTGCGAATCGCCCACCGACGCCACCGCATCGACGATGGAGGTGCTCGTCCCGGAAGCGCGCAGCGTCTGGCCATTGGCGCGCTGATACGCCTGGATCGCGTAGAACGCGGTGCGCTTGGACAGCGAATACAGCTGCTCCATCGAGAACTGGTTGTACTTGGCCGGCGAGCTGATGCCGTTGCGCGCCTTCTCGGCCGTGTAGCTGTAGCCGAAGGCGAGCCGTAATGCCGGCGTCAGATCGTAGGTGGCAATCGCGCCCACCGTATTGAACGTGGCCGATTGCGTGAACAGCGACAGCGCGCCCGGCTTGTACTGAACATTCGAGTAGTTCAGGCCAACCATCAGCTTGCCGAACGTATAGCGCGCTGCCGTGGCGATGAGCTGCGCGGAGTCTGCCGTGGCATAGCCGGCGTTGACCGGCGAGTTGTTGGCGAAGGTTCCGACGTTGCTAAAGTTGCCGGCCGTCGTGCCGCTCGACACGTTCTTCAGGCGCGTATAGCCGACGCCCCACGAGAAGGCCTGGTAGTCATAGCGCAGCGCGGTGCTCACGCTGCTGCCGTTCGAAACACTGCCGGCTTGCTCGCCAAAGCCGTACTGCACGCCCGCCTGCAGACCGCCCCACACCGGCGTGCTGTAGGTGATGGAATTGTTGAAGCGCAGCGTGGTGTCCAACGCGTCCACGTCGCCCGGGTGTGCGCCGGTGGCACCCGTCAGCACGTTGGTCGGCCCCAGCGATGCGACGTACTGGAAGTAAGGCGTGTACGCACGGCCCAGCGTGACCTGGCCATAGTTCGTGTTGCTCAGGCCGACGTAGGCCTGACGGTTGAAGATGACCCCGGCTTGGGCTTGTTGACCCGTGTCGGCATTGAAGCCGCTCTCCAGCCGGAACAGCGCCGTGTTGCCACCACCCAGATCTTCCGTGCCGTACAGGCCGAACTTGCTGGCCAGCAAGGCACCCGAGTTGATGTAGGTGTTGGAGTGCCCGCCTTGATTGCTCGAATAGGCAAAGGCGTTATCGACGACGCCATACAGCGTGACCGACGTTTGCGCTGCAGCATGCATCGACACGCCCGCGCAGAGCAGCGCTGCCGATGCGTAGACCGGGCGGATCGAAAGGGAACGTTTGGCTCGTGTGGTTTTCATCGTTGTTATCTCGGAAATCTCCTGCACCAAGGGAACACTGCGCATCACCGTGCCTCTGCGGACCCGATCGTCATGCGCAGCAAAAATGCGGCACTAGGCCAGCAATTGCAACGTCAGGCGGCGCCAGCCACCCACGACAACGGTTTCCAGCACGCGGGCATGCGGCGTCTGCACCGGCCGCGCATCACCGGCGGGCAGGTGAATCTCCACCGTGTCAGCCGGCGTCGGCATCTTGCCTTCGCGCGATACGTGCAGCGTGATGGATTGCGCGTCTGACACCGCACGCACGCTCCAGCGGCCCTGCTCGCCGTTGCGCCACGCTTCGGTTTCGCCATCGTCTTCAACACTGCCGCCAGCGGTCTCGCCAACACCCTGCATGGGCACGACAAGGAAGCCGCGTTGATCGGCGCGCCGGTCGAAATGCTGCTCCGCCACGTTCATCGCGATCACCCCGCCTTCGCGAATCAGCATGACGGGTTGGTCCCACGGCGAAGGCAGCGTGACGGTCTGTCCGCCCTCGAACGCCTCGCCGCTCCAGTACGAGACCCATCGCGCGCCGGCCGGCAGATAGACGGTGCGCTCGGTCTGCCCTTCGTCCACCGTCGGCGCCACCAGCAGCGACGAGCCGATCATCATGTCGTCGCACTCGGCGTAGCACCGGCGGTCGTGCGGAAACTCGGCAAACGTCGGGCGCAGTACCGGCTCGTAGGCCTGCGTGGATTGCCACAGCAGTTCGTACAGATACGGAATCAGCCGATAGCGGAGCTTGATCAGCGAGGCAATCTGCGAGGTGACCTGCGGATACATCCACGGCTCGTTGACGGTCTTGTCGTCGTTCCACGAGTGGATGGAGAAGCGCGGCAGGAACACGCCAAAGGCCACCCAGCGCACCAGCAGCTCGGGCGACGGCGCCGGGCCGGCAAACCCGCCGATGTCGTGCCCGATGTTCGAGACGCCCGACAGCGCCAGCCCCAAGCCCATCTTCAGGTTGTAGCGCAGCGTTTCCCATGAGGTGTAGTTGTCGCCGGACCAGGTCTGCACATAGCGCTGCATGCCGACACCGCCCGAGCGCGACACCAGGAACGGCCGACGCTGCGGTGCAAATTCGAGCTGTGCTTCGCGCGAGGCGCGCATCATCAGCATGGTGTGCAGCACCTTGGCTTCGCGGATGGGCGTCTTCTTGCCGAACCCGTGAGCGAAAGCGTCGGGCGTCCAGACTTCGAACTCGTTGTTGTCGTTCCAGGTGGACGCCATGCCGTATTCGAGCAGCGCGCTCTTGACGTTGGCCTTCCACCAGTCGAGCGTTTTCGGGTTGGTGAAGTCGAGATACGCGCCAACTTCATCCCAGAATTGCACCCACGCCGGCTCGCCGTTTGCGTCGCAAATCAGCAAGCCGGCTTCTCTCGCTTCTTCAAACTTCGGGTGATCGCGCAGCAGGCACGGCTTGATGTTCGGGCACAGGCGAATGCCCGCGTCCAGATAGCTCTGGACGAAGCCGCGCGCATCCGGGAATTTGTCGGTGTTCCAGTTGAAGACGTAGCGCTTCGGCCCGATCGACGTATAGCCCGACGACAGATGGAACGAATCGCAGAGGATGTCGTGCTCACGACATCCCTTGATGAACTCGGCCATCTGTTCCTGCGCGTTGGGCGCGTCGGTGTACGTCATCGTCGAGCCGGAATAACCGAGGCCCCATTTCGGCATCCACGCGGGGCGGCCAGTCATCCACGTAAAGCGGCGCGTGGCGTCGAGCGGCGTGTCGGGCGAGGCGATGAAGTAGTAGTCGAGATCGCCATGCGGCGCGACAAAGTAGCGATAGAGGCCGTGATAGTTGTCCAGCTCGCGGCCCATGTCGAAGCTGCAATCGGACAGCGTGTCGTAGAACAGCCCGAAGCCGGTGCGGTTTTCCGGCTGCCACGTCACGTAGAACGGGATGTGCTTGTACAGCGGATCGGTCGTGCGGGCGCTGTAGCCCATCGCGTCGATGTTGCGCATCTCATAACGCTGGTGCGCACGATTCATGTCGCCGGCGCGCTCGCCCAGGCCGAAGTACATCTCGCCGGGTTCGCGGCGCACGTAGTGGTAGACCTGCTCGTCCCAATAGCCGAAGTTGTAGGCCTGCGTGGGCCGATCGTTCAGCACGGTCTGCCACCCGCCTGCGCCGCGGATCTGCCATGTGCAGAAGCCGCCTGCCAGGGCGACGCTCAGGCGAATCTTGCTGGTTTCCACGCGCAGCGTGTCGGCATCGCTGTGCAACGCAAATGCGGGCAGCGCGAAGCCGCTCAGGTCGCGGCGGTCACGCCCTTCGAGCGGCGTGTCGTCACCGCCGGGGGCGATCGACCACGTGGCCGGGCCGCGCAGGTAGCCCTGCGGCAGCACGAGCACGCGGATGATGTCCTCTTCCAGCACGAAGAGTTCAATCGCAGCGCCGGCGCTGCTGGCCAGCCGCAGCCGGTTGCCTTCATGCGCCTGGACTTCGAATCGGGGGGGATTCAACATGGACATCGGTTTCAACTCAGTTTGAAGCAGACAGACGCATCTGACGCGCGGCACGTTCTTCATGCGACTGACCGCGAATCAGAACAATCAACAACGCCGCGCCGATCAGATCGAACGCGCCGAGCAGGCCGAACAGCGGACCATAACCGACCTTGTCAGCCAGCGCGCCCACCAACAGCGAGAAGCCCAGGCCGCCGATCCACGCCGCCATGCCGGCAAAGCCGCTGGCGGTGCCGACCTCTTCCGGATCGAAGACGTCCGCCGACAGCGTGTTGACCAAGCCGGAGATCATCTGGTGCGCAAAGCCGCCCACGCAGAACAACGCAATCGCCGTGTAAGGAGACGCCACGAGCCCGACGCACGCCGGACCGATCATCATGAACGCACCCAGCACAACGCCGCACACACGCGACCACACCAGCGGAATGCGGAAACGCTTGATCAGGAACGGCGACAGGTAACCGCCCACCAGGCCGCCCAGGTCCGCCGCCAGGAACGGCAGCCACGCGAACATGGCGATCGCTTTCAGATCGAGATGGCGTTCGTTCACGAAGTACAGCGGAATCCAGAAGCTGAACGTCTGCCAGGCCGGCTCGGCGAAGAAGCGCGCCAGCGCAATCGCCCAGAAACGGCGGGACGTCACGACGTCCTTGACCGGGCGCTTGCCGCGCTCGGCGCTCACGGGGCGGAGCTGTCCGCCGATGATCTTTTCGCGCTCGGCAGCGGACAGCGCGGCGTGGTCTTTCGGCGAACGGTAGAACGCGAACCACAGCGCGGCCCACAGGAAGCCGATGGCGCCGGTCACCACAAACGCCGACTGCCAGCCGTAACGCAGATGCAGGAAGACCACCAGCGGCGGCGCCAACATCGCACCCAGCGAGGTGCCCGAATTGAACCAGCCGACGGCGACGGATTTTTCCTTGTCCGGGAACCATTCGGCCACGGCCTTCATGCCCGACGGAATGGCAGCGGCTTCCGTCAGCCCCATCAAGGCACGAAAACCTGCCAGCGACAGCCAGCCGGTAGCGCCCGCGTGCAGCACGCCGGCAAACGACCACAACACACCAAACAGCGCAAAGCCGATACGCAAACCGACCAGGTCCACGATAAAGCCGCAGACCGGCTGCATGATCGTGTAGCCGACCTGGAAGGCCGCCACCACGTAGGAATATTGCTGGGTGCTCATCCCCAGCTCGCTCTTGAGGGTGGGCGCCAGCACGCCCAGCGAGTTACGCGCCAGATAGTTGACGATCGTGCCCAGGCACACCAGCACGATGATCCACCAGCGCAAGCCCTTGATGGTCTTCACGGTGTTGTCTCCGATATTTTTTTATTGGTTACCGATCTACGAGGCGGCGTGCCACGACGTGCGCCGCCTCGGGTTCCGCCGTAGCGGTCAACGGTCAACAGTCAACGCACCATGCAGGGGCGCTTGTTGTCGAACTGCCAGTTGGGAATGAGTTGGCGCATGGCGATCGCGTCGTCGCGCGCGCCCAAGCCGTGCTGCTTGTACAGCGCGTGAGCCTTTTCCAGTTGCTCCATGTCGACCGTGACGCCCAGGCCCGGGGCGGTCGGAACGGCAATCTCGCCGCCGACGATCTGGAACGGTTCGCGCGTCAGGCGCTGTCCGTCTTGCCAGATCCAGTGCGTATCGATGGCCGTGATGTTGCCCGGCGCGGCCGCGGCCACGTGCGTGAACATCGCCAGCGAAATGTCGAAGTGATTGTTGGAGTGCGAACCCCAGGTCAGGCCCCAGTCGTCGCACATCTGCGCCACGCGCACCGAGCCCTGCATCGTCCAGAAATGTGGATCGGCCAGCGGAATGTCGACCGAGTGCAGCTGAATGGCGTGACCCATCTGGCGCCAGTCCGTGGCGATCATGTTGGTGGCCGTGGGCAGGCCGGTGGCACGGCGGAATTCCGCCATCACTTCGCGGCCCGAGTAACCGCCCTCGGCGCCGCACGGGTCTTCTGCGTAGGCCAGCACGTCGTGCTTGTCGCGGCACAGGCGAATGGCCTCCGCCAGCGACCACGCGCCGTTCGGGTCCAGCGTGACGCGCGCCTCGGGAAAGGCCTCGGCCAGTGCCGTCGTGACGACCATTTCGTCATCGCCGCTCAACACGCCGCCCTTGAGCTTGAAATCCTTGAAGCCATAGCGTGCATGGGCCGCCTTGGCGAGGCGCACGACCGCCTCCGGCGTGAGCGCTTCTTCGTGGCGCACACGGGTCCAGTCGTCCGTGGCATCGCTGCCGTCGGCGTAATCGAGGTCGGTGCGTTTGCGGTCGCCCACGAAGAACAGGTAGCCGAGCACCGGCACCTTGTCGCGCTGTTGCCCCTGCCCCAGCAGCGCCGCCACAGGCACGCCGAGGTGCTGGCCGAGCAAGTCGAGCAGCGCGCTTTCCAGCGCCGTCACCGCATGCACGGTGGTGCGCAGGTCGAAGGTCTGCAACCCGCGGCCGGCAGCGTCGCGATCGGCAAATTGGCGTCGCACGCTGTTCAGGACGTTGTTGTACGCACCGATCGGTTGTCCGACAACCAGCGGCGTCGCATCCTCGATGGTCTTGCGGATGGACTCGCCGCCCGGCACTTCGCCCACGCCGATATGACCTTCGGAGTCCTCCAGGAGGACGATATTGCGGGTGAAAAACGGGCCGTGCGCGCCACTGAGATTCAGCAACATGCTGTCGCGGCCCGCCACGGGAATGACCTGAAGGCGGGTCACGCGCGGCGTGCGAACTGCGGATTCGGTAGCAGGGTGATTGATTGTCATCACGTATGTCATCAGTCGTCGTACAACATGGATGCGACTATAATTGACACATTCGCGCCGAACCACCCCTGGTAAACCCGCCCTCCCGGAGACCGCATGCCCACCGTCAGCTCGCCCGCAACGCTCGTGCGCCGCACCCAAAGCTTGGCGGACGTGGTGGTGGACCACGTCAAGGGGCGCATTGCCAGCGAATCCCTGCGGGTTGGCGACAAGCTGCCCACGGAATCCGCGTTGATGGAAGCGCTCGGTGTGAGCCGCACGGTGGTACGTGAGGCGATTTCGCGCTTACAAGCCAAGGGGCTGATCGAGACGCGTCACGGCATCGGCAGCTTCGTCCTGCCGCCGCGGGTCGACAACAGCATTCCGCTGGGCGATGCGTCGACGATGCGTGACATCTTGAGCATGCTGGAATTGCGCGTCGCCATTGAGACGGAATGCGCCGGCCTGGCCGCACAGCGCATCTCCGCGGCCGAGATCGAGGCGCTGCGTCTGGCGCTCGAAGCCATTGAGCAGGACCAGGCGGAGGGCAACGACAGCGCCACGTCCGACCTCCAGTTTCATCTGAGCATTGCCCGCGCCACCGGCAATGAACATTTCGTGGGCGCCCTCGCCCAGCTCGGCAAGACGCTCATTCCCCGTACGCGAATGGGGCTGGCGCAGGTCGGCTACCTGAACGCGCCCGAACTGCGCGCCACGGTCAACCGCGAGCACCACAGCGTCTTCGAAGCCATTGCACGGAAAGATCCCGAAGCCGCTCGCGCCGCAATGCGCATGCACCTGTCAAATAGCCGCGAACGTCTGCGCCGTGCGCATGAAGCGGCGGGCACGCAAACGTCCGTGGCAGGTAGTTGAGCCCGGCAACACGACCCTCGGTTGTACGACGTCTTACTAGTGGCGCAGCAGCCGTCGCATATCCGCCGATCTCCGCGCTGTTGATAAAGATTTGCATTCGCCCGCTCTCCGCCACGTAACCTGAGCTTGCACCGACCCCTCGTGGGTGCGCTCCGGCCGCGGAAGAGAGAGCCGCGGCCTTCTTGGCCCTGATGCTGCTGTCCCGAGTGTCAGGGCGTTTCTTTTGGCGGCGGGCGTTCGAGTCTCCTCCCCGCTGCACCAACAAAAAAAAGCCCCGACTTTGCGGGGCTTGACTCTGAAACGACCGACTCAGCGTTCGCGTGCCAACACGTGATAGCCGGCCAGCAGGATGATCGCACCCACCATCGCGCTGACAAACCCAGCCAATTGCCCCGGCTCATACCAACGCATCAACTGACCGAGAAAAGCCGCTGCCAGTGCGCCGGCAATGCCGACCATGATGGTGAGGATGAAGCCGCTTGCGCCGCAGCGTGGCGTTACCCACCACCGCGCCACAAGCCCGGCCAGAAAGCCGATGAGGATGGTGATACAGAGCAATTGCATGGCAGTGGCTCCGCGGGTCGAGGCGGTCAGTGCGTTGCTTCGGCGTCGATCACGCGCTCCAGGCAGAAGCCCTGCCCGTAGATGGCGCGCAGGCGCAGGCCGTTCTCGGCGCCCAACAGCAACTTCTTGCGCAGGCGCGAGACATGCGTATCGAGCGTGCGCGAATACGGGCTCAGCTCCCGGCCCCAAAGGGCCAGTTCGATGTCGGCGCGCGAGAGAATCCGTCCCGCATTCGCGAACAGCAACAGCGCCAGCTCAAACTCACGCGCATGCACCGACACCGAAGCATCGCGCAGCCGGATGGAGCGGTTCTGCCGATCGAGCGTGTATGGCCCCAGATGAATCTCCGACGCCCGCACGGCGCGGCTCACGGCAAAGCGGCGAATCAACGCATCGAGCCGCGCCAGCAATTCTGGCGGACGGATGTCGCCTTGAAAGCAAAGGTCAGCGCCGTGGTTGAGCGCGTCTGCGGTTTCGGTATCGGCTTGCCCGTCGGCGAGATAGACGATGGCCATGCCGGGCCCCACGCGTTCGCGAACCGTGCGCACCAGCGACAGGCCTGGCATGTCGTGCGCATGCGCACCGACCATCAACAAGTTGATGCCGTGCAAGTCGATGGCTTCAAAAACCTGGCGAGAGAGAAACAGCGGCACACATTCAAAGCGCGTGGGCCGCAGCGCCGTGTGGATCGCCTGCTGGCGGGCGAGGTGCGTGTCGATCAGGCCGATTTTCATGGCTCGGGGTTGTAGTGGACGGCGTGCGGCGCGGTCAAGCGGCGGCGTGACGATGATGCTGTGCATTGCTGTCGTCGCCACTGCCGCCGCGCCACATGGATACATGCCAACCAGCCAGCCAGAAGCCTTCGAACTGCGGCGGGTTCCCGTTACCGCGCAGGGCGTGATGCAGTTGCGCGCGAATGCATTCGTAATCGCATTCAGTCAAAACATCGGTTGCAATCTGGCTCAACATACGTGGCGCCTCGGGCGTGTCTGTGCTCGGTTTTTTCCAAGGTGCCGTCGTCTCTCGACCGGTGTATCACCGGTGCATGCTGTGCGGGTCGGCCAATGAACTGTAGGGCCGCCGCCGTGCCGAAATGCAAATGATTGAAAAGGAAATGTGGCAAAGGCCACACGAGACCGTCGTGGCCTCAGGCGTCGTGGCGATGCGCGACGCGCGGCAGCCACAGCGTGAAGGTCGACCCCAGGCCGGGTGCGCTCTGCACAGCAATGCGGCCGCCATGCCGGTCGACCACCGTCTTCACGAATACGAGACCCAAGCCGCTGCCGGCGGGCGCATTGGCCGCGCCTTCATGCAAGCGATGAAACGGCTGAAACAGCCGCGGCTGATCGGCAAGGGCAATGCCGGCCCCCTGGTCCGCCACGGCCACCGAGAACATGGCTTCGTCCTGCTCCACCGTCACCGTCACTACGGAACCGGCCGCACTGAACTTGATGGCGTTGTTGAGCAGATTCACCAACGCGCGCACCAGCAAGCGCGGTTCGCCCCGCACGGCCGCTTCAATGTCGGCCACCACGCGCACTTCCACCTGATGACGATTCGCCAGCGGCCAGACCTCATCGGCGGCATCGAGCACGAGGCCCACGAGATCCACGTCCACCAGCTTGAGCGTTTGCGATTCGGCGCGCGCCAGGTCGATGAAGGCATCGGCCAACTCCAGCGTGCGCGACGACAGCTGCTCGATGCGAGACAGCAGCACCTCGCGGTCCAACGCGCGCGACGCATCGCGCTGCAGCTCAATCAGGGCGAGGATGGCACTCTGCGGCGAACGCATGTCGTGCGAGATGAACCGCAGCGCTTCTTCGCGATGGCGCTCGGCCTGGCGCACCGGGGTGATGTCGGCAAAGCTGACGATGATGTCGACGGGGCGCCCCGCTTCGTCCCGCAATGCGGCGGCGTGCATCAACATCGAGCGGCCGTCGTGCGTCTGCAGCTCGACGGGTTCGAGCCCCGTGGGATCGGTGAGCCAGCGCGCCCAGTAGTGTTCGCCTGCGGAAGGGTCGGGAAACGCCCGCGCCAGCAGCGAGGGCAGGTCGCGCAACGCGGCCGCGCGGTTCTGGCCGGGCGTCTGCGACTGGCCGGCCAAGTCGGCGCTGCGCCCGTTGGCGAGGCGGATCGTGCCATCGTGCGTGCAGACAACGGTGGCATCGGGCAGGCTCTCCAACGCATCGGCCAGGAAGCGACGCAGCCCGCGCAGCTTGTCCGTAAGAGAGGCTACGGCATCCATATGTGCGCCCAACGTGCGGCCAGGGCGTGCCAGCGGAGCGGTCTCGGCCAGCAGGCCGGGCTCGCGCGCCAGGCGCTGCATCTCGTCGCGCAGAAAACGCAGCGCGGCTTCCTGCTGGCGCCAGCTCCACAGCGGATACAACACCAGCGGGCCAACCAACGCGGCAAAGGGCGGCAACCAGCGGTTGCCGAACACCAGCGCCCCGATGGCACTCAACAACAAGACAGCCGCCCCCGCCAGCGCCACGGCAAGCGCCATACGCGGCGTCAGCCAACGCACGGCAAACGCGGTCATCAACAAAGGAAGCAGCGTCATCGCCCAAAACACGCCGGGCGACACCGGCAGGATGGCGCTGCTGTCGAGCACGGTCTGCGTGGCATTGGCCAGCACTTCCACGCCGCTCATCGTGCGCGACGGCGGTGTCGCAAAAATATCGGACACCCCGGATGCCGTGGCCCCGATCAGCACGAGCTTGCCGGCCAGCGCATCGGGCGCCACGTGGCCGTTGAGCACGTCCAGCGCGGGCACGTGCCGATACGTACCGGCCTGCCCGGCAAAATTCAGGCGGATATGCCCACGCCGCGTCCAGCCGGCCGCATCGGTCTCCACATCGGCCAGCGCCGGCACGGAGGCTGGCGAGCGCAGCGCCTGCCCCGCAAGCTGCACGGCCAGATGGTCCAGCAGATGCGCGCTCGGCCCCTCCGCCAGATACATGCCGCGCACCACGCTGTCTGCATCGGGCGCCGCATTGATATGCGCGACGGCGGCATTGATGCCGAGAAACGGATAGTGATACACGCGCCCCTGCTCCGTGCGCTCGGGCAGCGCGGGCAGGATGACATGCCCGGCTTGCCGGATGGCCTCGATCAATGCGCGATCGCCTTCAGGGTGCGCGAGATCGGGTTCGATCAGCAGAATATCGACACCGATGGCGCGCGGCCGGGCCTGCCCGACGCGCGCGATCAGATCCGCAAGACGACTACGCGGCCACGGCCAGCGCCCCACCGCGTCAAGGCTCTGGTCATCGATGGCAACGATGACGATGTCGTCGCGCGGCGCGTGCCCATGCAACGTGACGACCGCGTCGTACAGCGCCGCGTCGAGCCGCGCGACCACGCTCCAGCGCACAGCGCCCAACGTCAGCAGCGCAGCCAGCGCCACCAGCACACCCCACTCCACCAGCGCGCGCGCCCCGAGGCTGCGCACCGCGGATTGGGCGGGTGCGGATTCAGTCATTGAGAAGGAGATTGCCGTCGCCGCTCTGCACCGGGCTGCGCGCGGAGTCGCCAACGAAGGAGCCGACGTCAATGCGCTGCGGCTTGGCGTAGACCACCGACGCGGCATCGCCCAGGTCTACGCCGGTGCGGATGTAATACACGCCGGAGGGCGGCCGCGGAAGGGTCGCCTCGTTGCCTTCGCTGACGATGTCGACGATGGGCTTGGCGAAGCTTGTGTCGCCCGCCAGTTGCACACGCGTGCGCGCGCCCGACGCCACAAGCTCGGGCGACAGCGCAGACCAATGGGCATGCAGCTTGCCGTCATCGCCGGCGTCCACGGCGGCAGTCGGCGCGGCATCAAGAGGAATGTCGAGCACGCGGAAACGCTGGGCATCGCTCCACGGGCCGGTTTTACCGTCCGCGGCCACCGAGCGCACCCGCCACCACCATGTGCCGGCCGTCAGCGGCCTGACCAGGCGCACGTCCTTGCCGTGCTGCTGAATGACGGGCGACGCAAAGGTCTCGGCATCGCTCACTTCCAGGTCGTAGCTGCCCGCGTCGGACACCATCGCCCACGCGAATGCCACGTCGCCGCTGCGGTAGGTCCGGTCGCTGGCGGGCTGGATCGTGTACGGCGCTTCCGGATGGAGCCGCACCGTGAACGGCCGCGTGGCCGATTCACTCGTCAGGCCAAGGGCGTCAACGCTCTGCACGACGAGTATATAGTCGCCGTCCTCGTCGCCGCACAGCGTTGCCGCCGGGGCCTTGCTGGATTGATAGGCGGTGAGTTCCGTCAGCGCGGCGTCCCGCGCCACGGCGGCGCGATACCCGACCGCGCCCTTGACCGGCTGCCACGTCGCGCGCAGGCACGGCGTCTGCACAAGTTGCGGAATGGTGTCGAGCCTGGGCGCCGCCGGCAGCGCGGTCCGCTTGAGATGTCCCGCCGAAGCCACCACGCCAAAGCCGGCCTTGACCGCTTGCTTCTGACGACCGGCGCTTGTGGCGACCTCACCTTCCAGCACGGAACTCGTCGAACCCGCTTCGCTGGCCTGCACGCGGAAACGCGTACCGCGCACGCCCGTCACGAGCGCCGGCGTGGAAATCTCGTAGCGGCCGACGCCGCTCTTCTTGGGCGCGACGTTGGATTCCGCTTCGCCCTTCTTCACGTGCACGCGCACATCGATCAGCCCGGCACGCGCAAACGCCCGCACACGCGACAGCGCAACGTGGCTGCCCGGTGGCACCGTCACGCGTGTGCCGTCGTCAAAGGCCAGCGTCACGGCGCCTTTGTCGCCGGTGTCGATCTGTGCGTCTTCTGCGAGCTTCGTACCAGCCTGCAGGGGCTTACCGCCGGTGGTTGCATCGCGTGCAAACACGACCTGCGCCGTCGCTGGCACGACCGGAATGCGATCGAACGGAATCCGGAGGAGCGAGCCGGGCTGAAGCCGATACGGATCGGCGACATGGTTGCGCTGCTGCAGGAGGCGCCAGCCTTGGACACTGTCCATGTAACGTTCAGCGAGGCTGATCAACGTGTCGCCCGGCTGCACCCGATAGACGAAATCGGAACCGTCCGCGCCGGAAGGCTGGGCCATCGCCAGCTGCCAAACGCCGCCAAAAAGAACGAACGCGCCGACAAACGCGGCGCGCCCAATCAAACCACCCCAAATTGCTTCAGCTTGCTTCGCCATCTTCCTGCGTGGTTTCCAGCCGATAGCCATGCGAATACACCGAGACCAGCCGCACGCCATTCTTCTGATTGAGATCGAGTTTGAGCCGCAGCTTGGAGATATGCGTGGCCAGGGTGCGCGAATCCGGACCGATGCTGCGGCCCCACACTGCCTGCTCGATCAGCTCGCGCGGCACCAGCTTGCCGACATTGCGGAACAGGTACAGCCCCAGATCGAACTCGCGCGGGGACAGCTCGACCTGCGAGCCATTCAGTGTCAGCACGCGACCGACTGGGTCCACCGCGTACGGACCGACGCGAATGCGTTCGAGCGATTCACTGGTGCGCGGCGCGGCACGACGCAGCAGCGCACCGACGCGCGCCACAAGCTCGGCGCGGCGCACCGGCTTGACGACGTAATCGTCGGCGCCAGCGGCCAGCCCGCGCACCACGTCGTCTTCGAGCGAACGGTTGGTCAGAAACAGCACCGGCAGCGCCGGGCCGACCGTCTGCCGCACCCAGCTCACGAGCTGGATGCCGCTGATATCGGGCAACTGCCAGTCAAGCAGCAGCAGGTCGAACGTTCGATCCCGCAGCGCCTTGACGAAGGCATCCCCGTTACTGAAACTCTCGCATTCGTATCCCGACGAAACCAGGATTTCGCGGATCAAATCCGATTGCGCCTGGTTGTCTTCTACCGAGGCAATTCGTATCGCCATCTGGACTGCCCTTTCCCCGTGATGGATCCGGCCCCATTGTTACCGCCGGGCCGTCGCTTCGTGGAATGCCGGTTCGGCCCGTTCTCATCGTGATCGGGTTCCAGCCGGAACATCGTAGTTGCACCATCAGCCCCGTCCGGTACGGTCCGGACCCGCGCCCAGGCTCATATTCGGAGTCGCCGGAACAGCTTCCACACCGACTTGAGCCCAGGCCATCCTAGAAGGCTACCCCCGCGGCATTGCAAACAATTGTGAAAAACCCCGCGCCTTGGCAGCGGTTTGTGCCGTTCTATCATTTTTTATTGCGACAGAACAGGGTGTGCCCGGCGCCGGGGTAGTAGGTACACGCCCGCACCTGCTGTGATCGAGCGGAGTGCCTCTGGACACCACTCTCCGGGCAAAGCGGTTCAAGCTTACTCCACCTGGGCCAGTCGGCTGGAACGATGCGTTAGCGGGCCTCCGAATATCCAGACTGGTGCGACACCGCTGCATGTCATATTCCTTCCGCCAAAATCCGCCGGCGCATTAATTGGCTTACATCAGACAAAATCATCCCCAGTCAAATCAATAAATCGTTATCGCCATGCACTGTTCTCGTTTTTTCTCGCACTTATTGGTCTCTACGTTATTGACCGCATGCAGCCCTCCCTCGCCGGCTTCAGACATCACGCTGCAAGGCACACTCAGCCAAGTTGGAAATGTTCCATTTAACTACCTCGCCGTGCGAACGGAGGACGGTGCGCTGTGGAAGCTTGATGTGTCGGACGAAAATGCGCTGCTTCCACTCGTCAACCAACGCGTAATTGTTTCGGGCACACCGGGCGGCGACACAACGTTTTCAGCCCTGTCACAGCACACGCTCCACGTTCGCAGCATCGAGCCAGTGAAGCGTTGAGGTGACCGCCCATCGCGCCCCCGAACGGGGCAGCATCCCCACTGCAACAAATTTCCGACTGACATAGTTGACTGCGCACGGAAGCCGCGGGCCCGCCGCGCTAACGAACCGCCCCCGGATCACAACAATTTTTGTTAATTTAAATAACTAATGACAATCAAGACGATTAAATAAATTTCACGCCCGCTTATTTGCAATTATTTTCAAAAATATCGACACCCCACTCCCTAGAGGCTCGATAAAATCCGCCCTCGCCTTATCAGCAATAGGCAGTCAAGGCCAGCATCCTCATTTTTTATTCAAGGCGCCAACCGTGGCACCATTTTTAGGGGCGGATTATGCGTTTCAAGCATCGGCAACCAGCGGTTGCCCTGGGATTAGCCATCATCATGGCCGCCTGTTTGGCAGCTTGTGGTGGCGGCGATGACAGCACGGCGAAGTCAACCACGCCTGAGGGCAACACCGGCACCACAACGCCGACCAAGCCACAGAACGACTTCCAAAGGGCCTGCACCGACTGTGCCGCAGCTGACGACGCAACGTACTCGGGCTCAGGCGTAGGCATCTGGTCTGTAGGAAATACGGGCGCCACAGCCAAGGCAGCACAAGTCAACATCACCATGGCAGGCGGTCTCTCAGGCGAGGATGTCCGCGTCGTCTACACCAACCCGACCGACACGCCTGCGCCATTCTCCATGTTCGTCAAGGCATCCGCCGTCAACCGCGCGTCTGTGCGGAGCGTGCAACCGCCCAAAGCGACGGACGGCGAGATCCGGGCGCGCATCCAGGAATTCAACCGCTCAGGCTTTGCCAAGCTCCTCGGCCCACGTGCGAGCGAATCGCAAATGGGTATTGCCGGCGTGCGGACGCAAGCCTCGACCGTCTATGCGGTCAACGATCAACGTCAGTGGAACGATATGAACGGTGTGGCCCGAACCGCCACGCTGGTCAAGCAGCAGGCCGCCGCAGACGGAAAGATGATCAACCTGTGGGTCGAGCACACTGAGCTTGCGCCGGACCGAATCACCCAAGCCATCATCGATCGGATGCTGGACACGTATGCCCGCCCCGGGGGCGTCTACGACATGCTGACAGCCGTGGGCGGGCCGCTATGGGGCGATCAACGTTACAACAATCTGTTGGCCCCGAACCAGCCGATCGACCTCGTCCTGCTCAACTTCGACCAAAACGCCAAACCGTTCGGCATGGTCGGCTACTTCCATGGGCTGAACAGTTTCCTGCAGAGTAGCGCCCCGAAGAGCAACGAATCGGTGTCGCTCTACCTCGATACGGAGACCATGTATTTGGGCGGAAGCTTTGGCTTGCAGGCGTCGCTCATGACGCTGGCACACGAAGGCATGCATATGCAGAACTTCTATCGCCGCGCCGTCCTGAACGGACCGGAATTTGCATTCGACACCTGGCTGGAAGAGCAATCGGCGATGATGATGGAGGATTGGGCTAGCTCCAACGTGGACGCCACCTTCAACAACGTGCGCGACATTCGCATTCCGGGCTTCGTAGCGACGACTGGCTACACATGCCCGTTGACGACCTTTACCAGCGGTGACGACGAGCTGTGCGACAGCTATTCAGTGAATGGGGCTTTTGGCGGATTCCTGAATCGCCAGCTCGGCCTGGGCTTCTACAAAGATCTGCTTACGCGTATGGACAGCCCAGACTCCAAAACCGTACTCGACAATGCGATCAAGGCGGCACGCGCGGATTCGAGTTTCAGCACAGAAGCAGAGCGCTTCGCTGTGACGATGGCGTCGCTGATGCCTTCTAGCGGTGGAGCCTCTCGCTACAGCTTCCCAGCGCGTGCAGAAGGTGGCTTCAAGGTGCCGGCCGTCAATCTCAAACCCTTCCATGCGGTTCAGAGCCTGCCGACATCGCCCGCTACGCTGGCGCCGTATGCCGCGTTCGTGTCGCCGCGGGGTTCCGTGACGGGTACGTACGCCGACACCATCACCGTGCCGCCGGGGACGAATGCGTGGGTGGTGATCCAGCCGAAGGAGTAAGCCACACCGCACCAAAAAGAGCAGCCTTGCCGGGCTGCTCTTTTTTTTGCACAGATATCCACCACTGTCGCTTGCTGTGCGCCGGCATCACGCCAACGCCGTAGCGATACGGCAGCCGCATACGTGAAAAACAAAAAGCCCCGAACCAGTCGGGGCTTTTTTTCATTCTGGAGGCGGAGGCCGGAATCGAACCGGCGTACACGGCTTTGCAGGCCGCTGCATAACCACTTTGCTACCCCGCCAGGGGCTCAGCACCGCATTGTAGCAATTCATGAAGAACCGCGTGTTTGCAGTGCCGATAAAGAAAAAGGGAAGCAAGGCTTCCCTTCGGGATTGGAGCGGGAAACGAGGCTCGAACTCGCGACCTCAACCTTGGCAAGGTTGCGCTCTACCAACTGAGCTATTCCCGCGTAACCGGTTATGCCGCCGCGCCATCACATCAACACGGCCACATATTTAAAACTGGAGCGGGAAACGAGGCTCGAACTCGCGACCTCAACCTTGGCAAGGTTGCGCTCTACCAACTGAGCTATTCCCGCATTTTTGGCTATCAGCACTGCCGTACAACCTTTGTGCTGCCAGACCGTTTGCGTCACATCACTGCAACGCGAGAACGAGATTATGGCAAAGAAGAATCGTCCTCGTCAACACTTTTGCGCAAGAGTTTTTACAGGCTCATTTCGCGCGCTCGCGGATCTGCGGCCACGCGAGCTTCATGTAGTACGCCATCGACCACAGCGTGAGCACCGCCGCCACGTAAATGAGCCACGTGCCCCACACCTGCGCGTCAATCATGTCCAACAGGCGGCCTTCGAACAGCAGCAGCGGAATGGCGATCATCTGGAAGGTCGTCTTCAGCTTGCCGAGGAAGTTCACGGCCACGCTCTTCGACGCGCCAATCTGCGCCATCCATTCACGCAGGGCAGAGATGGTGATCTCGCGGCCGATGATGACGAGCGCGATGACGTCGGACACGCGCCCCAACGACAGCAGCACCAGCAGCGCAGCGGCCACCATCAGTTTGTCGGCGACCGGATCGAGAAAAGCGCCGAAGGCGGACGTCTGGTTCCAGCGGCGGGCAAGAAAGCCGTCGAACCAATCCGTGAGGCTTGCGACGATGAAAAACACCGCGGCCGTCAGGTTCTTGGCGGGCAACGCTATCCAGGTGTCCGGCACGTAGAACACGCCCACCACCAGCGGGATCATGGCCACACGCAGCCAGGTCAGGAGGATCGGGAAGTTGAAAGGCATGGCAAATCGAGAGGACAACCGCCGCGCAAGCTCCAACCTACGCGGCAAGATGGGGCATTGTCGCCGATCAATGCAGCTGACGGTAGATTTCTTCGGCCAGCGTCTGCGAGATGCCTTCGACCGTGGCGAGTTCGTCGACGCTCGCGGCCATCACGCCACGCAGGCCGCCGAAGCGCGCCAGCAACCGCTGCCGACGCTTGGCGCCGATGCCTTCGATCTCTTCCAGCCGCGACGTGTTGCGCGCCTTGGCTCGCTTGGCGCGCATGCCGGTGATGGCAAAGCGGTGCGCTTCATCGCGAATCTGCGCGACCAGCATCAGCGCGGCGCTGCCCTGACCCAGCTCCAGTGACGGACGGCCATCGGCAAAGATCAGCGTTTCCAGGCCGACCTTGCGCCCCTCGCCCTTGGCCACGCCGACGAGCAATCCAATATCCAGCCCCAGCTCTTCAAACACCTGGCGCGCGACTTCCACCTGCCCCTTACCGCCGTCGATCAGCACGATGCTCGGCATGTTCGGCGTGTCTTCGCCAGCCTGCTCAACGATCTTCTGGTAGCGCCGCGTGAGGACCTGCCGCATGGCCGCGTAGTCGTCACCGGGGGTGATGTCCTGGATGTTGTAGCGACGGTATTCGCTGTTTTGCATGGCGTGGCTGTGAAAGACCACGCACGACGCTTGCGTGGCCTCGCCGGCGGTGTGGCTGATGTCGAAGCACTCGACGCGCAGCGCCGCAAGGTCTTCCAGATCGATGCCGATGGTCTCGGCCAGCGCGCGCGTACGGGCCTGCTGGCTGCCTTGCTCGGAAAGCCGGCGCATCAGCGACAGCTCGGCGCCCTTCTCCGCCATCTCCAGCCAGGCGCGACGTCCGCCCTGCGGCTGGCGCACAACCGAAATGCGACGCCCGGCCTGCTCGGCCAGCGCATCGATCAACTCGGTTGCATGAATCTGATGGCTGACCACCAGCACCGGCGGCACGAACTGATCGAGATAGTGCTGCGCAACGAACGCCTCGAGGATGTCGCTGGCCATGCGGTCGGCATCGCGTGATGTTTCTGCGGCAGCGTCGCCGCCGGCCTCGACATCCACGCCGACGATGGCGGCGCCCTCCTCAACGTGCGTGGGGAAGTAAGCCTTGTCGCCCAGATGCCGGCCGCCGCGCACCATCGCGAGGTTCACGCAGGCGTGGCCGCCCTTGATGGCAACGGCCAGGATGTCGATGTCGCTGGCGTGGCCGACCTCTTCCACCGACTGCTGCTTGAGCACCGTCGACAACGCGCCGATCTGGTCGCGCACGATGGCGGCCTGCTCGAACGCCAGCGATTCGGAATAGCGCTGCATCTTGTCCTGCAGCGTCTGCATGACCTCGTCCTGGCGGCCCTGGAGGAAACCGGCCGCGTTGGCGACGTCGCGCGCGTAGTCCTCCGGGCTGATCGCCTGCACACACGGGCCACTGCAGCGATGGATCTGATGCAGGAGGCACGGCCGCGTGCGGTTGTTGAAGACGGTGTCTTCGCACGTGCGGAGCTGGAACACCTTCTGCAGGATCTGCATGCTTTCACGCACCGCATGCGCGCTCGGAAACGGGCCGAAGTACTGGTGCTTGCGATCGGTCGCGCCCCGGTAATACGCCATGCGCGGATAGGCGTGATGCGTGAGCTTCAGATACGGATACGACTTGTCGTCGCGAAACAGGATGTTGTAGCGCGGCGCCAGCGCCTTGATGAGGTTGTTCTCAAGCAGCAGCGCTTCGGCCTCGCTGCGCACGACGGTGGTGTCGATGCGTGCGATCTTCGCCACCATCATCGCGATGCGCGGCGAAAGCAGCGTTTTGTTGAAATAGCTCGACACGCGCTTCTTGAGGTCGCGTGCCTTGCCCACGTAGAGCACGTTGCCCTGCGCATCGAAGTAGCGATACACGCCCGGCAGATTCGGCAGGCGCGCGATGTGCGCTTTCGCGTCGAATTCGGGCACGTTGGCGGGCGCGCTGGGCTCGACGCTCTCGGGCGTCTCGGGGGGCTGGGGTTGCGTGGGGTCGGACGACATGGCGTTCGCTGTATCAGAGGCCGTCAGTGTAGAACAAGCTGCCGACTACAATGTCGGCCCGCCCTTCTTCGCTGCCCGACTCGCCTTCCTGCATGCGCACCATCACATCCTGGGATCTCTTCTGTCGCGTCGTCGACAATTACGGCGACATCGGCGTCTGCTGGCGCCTGGCCCGCCAGCTTGTACAGGAGCACGGCCATACCGTCCGCCTGTGGGTCGACGATCTCCGTTCGTTCGAAAAGATTTGCCCCGCAGTCGACGCTCAAGCCGACGCGCAGCGCGTCTCGGGCGTCGATATCCGCCAATGGACTGACGACGCGCAGGTCGCCAATCTCCTCGCCGCCGATGCGCACCCAGGTTTGCACGACGTGGTGATTGGCGCGTTCGCATGCGCCGTTCCGGAGCCCGTGCTGACGCTCATGGCGGAGCGGGCGTCGGAAGGCGCAGCACCGGTTTGGCTCAATCTGGAATACCTGAGCGCCGAGAACTGGGTGGCCGAGCATCACGCGATGCAATCGCCACATCTGCGGCTGCCGCTCGTCAAACACTTCTTCTTCCCCGGCTTTGCACGCAACACCGGCGGCGTCCTGCGGGAATCGCATCTTGGCGCGCAACGCAAAACGTTCGAGGCGAGCCCCGCCGCGCACCAGGCGTTGTGGCACCGCCTCGGCGTCGACGACCTGGTGCACCACAACCCCGACGCCCTGCGCGTAAGCCTGTTCGCTTATGCCAACCCGGCCCTGGCGGCGCTGGTCTCCCAATGGGAAGCCTCGCCCCAACCGGTGATCTGCCTGGTGCCCGAAGGTTTGGCCGCCCAGCAGATCGCCGAGCTCATGGGCGATGCCGGCGCCGCCAAGACGGGCGCGCGCTGGACGCGCGGCAACCTCAGCGTGGCAGTCGTGCCGTTCGCCCCGCAGGAGCACTATGACCCGCTGCTGTGGGCATGCGACATCAATTTCGTACGCGGTGAAGACTCCTTCGTGCGTGCTCAGTGGGCGCTGAAGCCGTTTGTCTGGCACATCTACCCCCAAAGCGACGACGTACACCTCGTCAAGCTCGACGCATTTCTGGCGCGCTATACGCCAGCCCTGACAGACGCCGATGCCAAAGCGCTGATCTCGTTCTGGCACGCGTGGAATGGTGCGCCGGCGTCACTCGACTGGAACGAGTTTGTCGCCGCCGCGCCTCGCCTGCGCGTACGGGCCGTCACCTGGGAGCAAAGCTTGATGCAACTGGGCGATCTCGCCGCGAATTTGGTGGCATTTTGCGAAAAACAGGTAAAATAGCGGGCTGATCTGTATGCGACCCCCGGCTCTGACCTGGTTCGCGCGGCCCGGAGGGTATCGCGCGGTGCTTCGTTGCTTGGCGCGCATCGAACCCTCTTACTCTCAGGAACTGTGAAATGGCTTTGAAAATCGCGCAAGAACTCCGCGCTGGCAACGTGTTCATGATCGGCAACGACGCAATGGTCGTGCTCAAGACCGAGTACAGCCGTTCGGGCCGTTCGGGCGCCGTCGTCAAGATGAAGTACAAGAACCTGCTGACGGGCGCAGGTGGCGAGTCGGTGTTCAACGCCGATGACAAGATGGACCAGGTCATCCTGGAGAAGAAGGAAGCCGAGTACTCCTACTTCGACGGTTCGATGTACGTGTTCATGGACCCGGTCACGTACGAACAGTACAACGTTGAGCCCGCCGCCATGGGTAGCGCGCTGAACTACCTGCAAGACGGCATGAAGGTCGAAGTGACGTTCTACAACGAGAACGCCATCTCGGTGGAACTGCCGACCACGGTTGTCCGCGAAATCGTCTACACCGAGCCGGCAGTCAAGGGCGACACGTCGTCGGGTAAGGTGCTGAAGGCAGCTCGCATCAACGACAACGAAGAATTCGTGATCATGGTGCCGCTGTTCTGCAACATCGGCGAGAAGATCGAAATCGACACGCGTACCGACGAGTACCGCAGCCGCGCCAAGTAAGCTGGCGCCGCAGCAAGAAGAAAGGCTCCCTTGGGAGCCTTTTCTTTTGCCAGCACGCTTTGTGCGTTTCTGGGGCTACTACGCGATGAGCTTCGCCTCGCGCAACGTGCGCAGCGCCTGCCTGTAGGCCGATTGCTGCTGCAACTTCGCCCAGTCCTTCACGGCCCGGCCGCCAAACAACCGGCGCACGCGCCGCTGCGATGCCTTGCCCATGGGCACGTCCAGCTCGCCGAGCAGCTGATCGGCCTTCTCCGGCGCATTGCAGATCAGCACCATGTCGCAGCCGGCCGTGAGCGCCGCGCGCGCCCCGTCGACCACCGTGCCGGCCACGCTCGCGCCTTCCATGCTCAGGTCATCGCTGAAGATCACGCCGTCGAAGTTGAAATGCGCGCGCAGCATGTCCTGCAGCCAGAAGCGAGAGAAGCCTGCCGGATTCGGGTCGACGGCCGAGTAAATCACGTGTGCCGGCATCACCGACTGCAGACCGATCCCCATCCAGCCGTAGGGCTGCGCGTCGTCGGCAAGGATGGCCTCCAGCGGGCGCTCGTCCACAGGCACAGCAATGTGCGAATCCGCCTGGACGTAGCCGTGACCGGGGAAATGCTTGCCGCAATTGGACATGCCGGCCAGGCGCAAACCTAGCGTGAGATGGTTGGCGAGCATCGTGACCACGCGCGGGTCGCGATGGAACGCGCGATCGCCGATCACGCTGCTGCTGCCGTAGTCCAGATCGAGCACGGGCGTGAAGCTGAGGTCGATGTCGCACGCGCGCAGTTCTGCGGCCAGGACATAGCCGCAAGCCGTGGCGGCGCGCGTCGCGGCCAGCACATCGGTGTCCCACAACTTGCCCAGCGCGCCCATGGCGGGCAGGTGCGTAAAACCGTCGGTCTTGGCGCGTTGCACGCGACCGCCTTCGTGGTCGATGCAAATCAGCACGTCGCTCCGAATCGCCCGAATGGCCTGCGTGAGCGCGATGAGTTGCGCGCGCGATTCGAAGTTGCGCGCAAACAGGATCACGCCGCCCGTCAACGGGTGGGCAATGCGGCGGACGTCGTCGGGGCCGAGTTCCAGGCCGGCAACATCCAGAACGATCGGGCCGGGGTGCTTCTGCTTCTTGGTTTGAGTCATGCGGAGGATTTCGTTTGCAACTCGGCAACGGCGAAGGCGACTGCGTAGTCGCGCTCGTCCGTCACACTGATCTGGATATGAAGGCCGTGCTGCGCAATCCAGTCGGCCAGTTCGCCGCTGTAGCGCACCACCGGTTGGCCGGAGGGCAAGTTGAGCGTCTGTACCGCACGCCACGTCATGGGCCAGCGCATGCCCAGGCCGATGGCCTTGGACACAGCTTCCTTGGCGGCAAAGCGCGTGGCAAGAAACGCGAGGCCACGGCGCTCTGAACGCGCCTTGCGGGCATGGTAGACGCGCAGCTCATCGGGGCCGAGTACCTTTTCGGCGAAGCGGCCGTTGGTCCGCTGCATCACGCCTTCAACGCGCTCGATCTGGATGATGTCGGTACCGATGCCATAAATGGCACCGGACACCGAGGCGGCTGCGGCCCGTTCGCTCATACAGGCACGCCCGGGTGTGCCGCGGCAGGCGTCGTGGATGACAACCGCGCCGCAACCATGATCGCCTTCATCTCGCGCACCGCGTTCTGCCAGCCGGCAAACACAGCATGCGCAACGACAGCGTGCCCGATGTTGAGTTCATGGATGCCGGCGATGGCGGCAATCGGTTGCACGTTCGTGTAGTGGAGGCCGTGGCCTGCGTTCACGCGCACGCCCCAGCGGATGCCCTCTTCCACCGCGGTCTCGATGCGGACAAGTTCTGCCCGCAGCTCGGCATCGTCGGTCGCTTCGGCATAGCGGCCCGTGTGCAGTTCGATGACAGGCGCGCCGGCAGCTGCAGCGGCCTCGATCTGCGCCGCATCCGGATCGATGAACAGAGACACGCGGATTCCGGCATCGGCCAGTTGCTTGCAAGCGGCTTGCACCTTGGCAAAACCGCCGACAACGTCTAGGCCGCCTTCGGTGGTCACTTCCTGACGGCGCTCGGGCACGAGGCAGACATCCTGCGGGCCGACGTCGCATGCGATGTCGAGCATCTCCTGCGTGACCGCGCACTCGAGATTCATGCGCGTGCGCAATTGCGGCCGCAACGCGCGCACATCGGCATCCTTGATGTGGCGGCGATCTTCGCGCAGGTGCAGCGTGATGAGATCGGCGCCGGCTTCTTCAGCCAACAGCGCCGCGGCGATCGGGTCCGGGTACGTGGTGCCGCGCGCGTTGCGCAGTGTGGCGACGTGGTCGATGTTGATACCCAGGTCGATGATTCCCGGCGAGGCATGAAAGATCATAGTTTCTGCAAGTCGATCAGGATCTGGCGCGTCGAAAGCGGCGTGCCATGCAAATGATAATGCAGCAGGAAACGCATCAGGCTGCGGCTTTGCTGCGCGGTCGTGGGGCGTGAGGCGTAGTCGTCGTGTTCCATGTCGATCAGCGTCTGGCCGCGCAAGACAGGCCAGGACGACGGATCGCTGGGCAGCGTGCGCCGGATGCCGCGCTCGGGGTGATAGACGTATTCAGCATCGGCCTGCACGGGTTCGCCGTCGATGCAACGGTCGAGCTGCGCGGCAAAGCCGGTCTCGCGCAGCAGCACACGTTCGAACGCCCGCAGCGTGAAGGCCGCGGGTTCGCCATGGGCAAGCTTATTGAGGGTCTCGACGTAATGCGCGAACAGGACCGGGTGGCCGTCTTCGCGGGCGACGAACTTGACGAGCAGTTCGTTCAGATAGAAGCCGGACAGCAATCCCTCTCCGCCCAGCGGCAGCATGCCGCCGACCCACTCTGCGCGCGTGAGCGTGCGCACATCACCGCGCCCGCTCCAGGACAGCGACAGCGGCTGGAACGTCTGCAACACCGCACGCAGCGCCGAATGCGGCCGCTTGGCCCCTTTGGCGACCAGCGCCATACGCCCGTAGTCCGGCGTGAAGACGTCGATGATGAGGCTGGTTTCCCGATACGGGTAACTGTGCAACACGAAGGCCGGCTGCCCAGCAACACGCGTCTCGGAACGCCCGGCAGGAAAGCTCTTGCGCGGCGCGGCGCCAGCAACGCCTTCCTCGGCCAGCCATTCCGCGGCCTCGTCCGGAATCGGATCGGATCGTCCCGCCATCGAGCGTGTGTAGAAGTGGCGCGGCTAGGTGGTTATTCGTAGCCGTAGGCGCGCAGGCCGGCTTCGTTGTCGGCCCAACCGCTCTTGACCTTGATCCAAACCTCCAGATACACCTTGCCGTCGAACAGTTTTTCCATGTCCATGCGGGCTTCGGTGGAGATCTGCTTCAGCTTGGCGCCCTTCGCACCGATGATCATCGCCTTGTGTGCGTCGCGATCGACCAGAATGGTCACGAACACGCGGCGCAGGCGGCCTTCGGTTTCGAATTTGTCGACGATGACGGTGCTGGAATACGGCAACTCGTCGCCCGTCCAGCGAAAGACCTTCTCGCGAACGATTTCGGCGGCCAGGAAACGCTCGCTGCGATCGGTCAGCGCTTCCGGGTCGTACATCGGCTCACCTTCCGGCAGATACGGGCGCACGATGCCGAGCAGCCGATCGATGTCGTCGCGGTTCTTGGCCGACATCGGCACGATTTCGGCAAACGGAAACACCTGCGCCATGTCCTGCAGGAACACGGCGACCATCTCGGCGCGCGTGTACGCATCGAGCCGATCGACCTTGTTGACGATCAGGATCACGGGCGTCTCGCGCGGCAGCAGCGAGAGCACCTTTTCGTCATCCGGGCCGTAGCGGCCGGCTTCGACCACGAACAACACCGCATCCACCGACGTGAGCGTGGACGTGACCGCGCGGTTCAGCGAACGGTTCAGTGCGGTGGCGTGACGGGTCTGAAACCCTGGCGTATCGACGAAGACGAACTGGGCGTCATCCGTCGTCTGAATGCCCGTGATGCGGTGGCGCGTGGTCTGCGCCTTGCGCGATGTGATGCTGACCTTCTGGCCCACAAGGGCGTTCATCAGCGTGGATTTGCCGACGTTCGGCCGCCCGACAATGGCGACCATGCCGCAGCGGAACCCCTCCGGCACGCCAGATTCTGGCTGCGGAGGCTGCAATGGGGTGTCGCTCATTTACCTGATTATTCCTTCAACCTGAGAGACAACTGCGGATCGGGCGGCGTGGCCTGCTTGCGCGTCTTGCCGGTGCGCTCGGCGCGGCTGCGCTTGACGAGCTGCGGCACCAGGCGATGCGCCTCTTCCAAGGCCAGCTTGGCCGCCGATTGTTCGGCCGCGCGCCGCGACGCCCCGTTGCCGGAGACGCGAATCTCCAGCTTGGGGATCGAGCACTCGACCTCGAATTGCTGATTATGCGCCGCGCCGTGGGTGGCCACCACCGTATACAGCGGCAACGCAATCTTGTGACCTTGGAGGTACTCCTGCAACAGCGTCTTGGCGTCCTTGCCAAGCGTGCGCGGGTCGACCTGTTCAAGGATCGGGATATAGAGCTTGCGGATCAGCGTGCGGGCGGCATCGAAGCCGCCGTCGAGGAACACTGCCCCGAAAATCGCTTCCAGCGCATCGGCCAGGATAGACGGACGGCGGAAACCGCCGCTCTTCAACTCGCCTTCGCCCAAACGCAGGGCATCGGGCAACTGCAACATCTGCGCGATCTCGTACAGCGCTTGTTGCTTGACCAGATTGGCCCGCACGCGCGAGAGATCGCCTTCATCCAGCTTGCCGAACATGCCGTAGAGCATGTCCGCGACGGCGCAGTTCAGGATCGAATCGCCCAGAAATTCCAGGCGCTCGTTGTGCATCGCGCTGTGGCTGCGATGCGTGAGCGCCTGCTGCAGCAACTCCGGTTTGCTGAAGCGGTAGCCAAGACGTTGCTGTAGTGCATCCAGACTCATGTCAACGCTGGGTCCCCGAATAGGTGATCACCAGACCGATGGGGCCGTACAGCGGCACTTCACGCTTGTACGAGAAACGCACCGCCTGAATGGAGCCACCGCCGTCCAGCACTTCGAGATCTTCGCCCTTGATCGACGTGATGTCGTCGATCGCGGCCTGCTTGTCAAAGGCGGCGGCCACCTCTTCGCGCGTGCTGGCACGTTCGCGCGCCTGCTTAACAGCACGCGTGATGGCCTGGTATTCCATCAGGCTCGGCACAGACCGAATGGCGGGCAGCACAAACGTAATCAGCACGATGATCCCAATCAGGATGCCAAACATCGTAATCCCGCGCGACGGGCGTTTGAGACCGATTTGACGAATCCGCATTGCATTTCCCCCGTTTTGCAATTGCCGAGTTTTATTAAGATATCTTTGCGTCACTTATCGGGTCAGTGAAAAGCACCGATCCGTTTCAGGTCACCGAGATTCATCCAGATGAAGAACGCCTTCCCGACAATGTTCTTGTCCGGCACGAAGCCCCAGTAACGGGAATCCGCGCTGTTGTCGCGATTATCGCCCATCATGAAATAGTGACCTGCAGGTACCTTGCAAGTGAAGCCGGTCTGATTGTATGTGCAGTTCTCGCGGAACGGAAAATCGTCCGGGCCGGAGACATAGGCCGGGCGGTCCGCGTCGTTCAGGATGTTGTGCGTCACGTTGCCCAGCGTCTCCTGGTACTGCTTCGAGTAGGTCAGACGCTCCCCATCAAGGTAGTCGGACTGCGGCGCGTAGGTCGCCGGCTGACCGTTCACCGTCAGACGCTTGTTGTCGTACTTCACCACGTCACCGGGCACGCCGATCACGCGCTTGATGTAATCCATCGACTCGTCTTTCGGATAGCGGAAGACCATCACGTCGCCACGCTGCGGCTGGTTCAGCTCCACGATCTTCTTGTTCACAATGGGCAAACGAATGCCATACGTGTACTTGTTGACGAGGATGAAATCGCCGATTTGCAGCGTCGGAATCATCGAGCCCGACGGAATCTTGAACGGCTCGATCACGAACGAGCGCAGCAGGAACACCGCGGCAATCACCGGGAAGAAGCTGGCCGTGTATTCCAGCCACCAGGGCTGGCGCAGCTTGTCTTCGGCCAGTTGCAAACGCGCTGCGCCGATGTCGCCACCGCCGCCGTACTGCGCCTGCACCTGCGCGCGCGCATCAAATTCAGCGAGTGCCGCAGCCGCGGCCGCCTGACGTTGACGCTGGAACACGAGCTTGTCGGCCACCCACGCAATACCGGTGAGCACGACGAGAACAAACAGAATCAGGGCGAAGTTCATGGAGGAGAGATCGTCCGAGCGATGTCTGGATTATTTTTCTTCGACGCGCAGGATGGCCAGGAAAGCCTCTTGCGGAATTTCAACGGTGCCAACCTGCTTCATGCGCTTCTTGCCCTCTTTCTGCTTCTCGAGGAGCTTCTTCTTGCGCGAGATATCACCGCCGTAGCACTTGGCCAGCACGTTCTTGCGCAGCGCCTTGACGTTCTCCCGTGCGATCACGTTCGCGCCAATGGCAGCCTGGATCGCCACGTCGTACATCTGGCGCGGAATGATCTCGCGCATCTTGGCGGCTACTTCGCGACCACGGTACGTACTGTTCGAACGGTGGACGATGATGGACAGCGCATCGACCTTGTCGCCGTTGATTAGGATGTCGACCTTGACCACGTCCGACACGCGGTATTCCTTGAACTCGTAATCCATCGACGCATAACCGCGCGAGACGGATTTCAGCCGATCGAAGAAGTCCAGCACGATCTCGCCCATCGGGATTTCGTACGTCAGCTGGACCTGGCGGCCGTGGTAGCTCATGTTGATCTGCGAGCCACGCTTCTGCTCGCACAGCGTGATCACGGCGCCCACATAGTCCTGCGGCATGTACAGATTGACCGTGACGATCGGCTCGAGAATCGCCTCGATCTTGCTCGGATCGGCCGGCATCTTGGCGGGGTTCTCCACCTGCACCATCGTGCCGTCGCGCAACTGCACCTGATAGACCACCGTCGGCGCAGTGGTAATCAGATCCATGTCGAATTCGCGTTCCAGGCGCTCCTGCACGATCTCCATGTGCAGCAAGCCCAGGAAGCCGCAGCGGAAGCCGAAGCCGAGCGCCTGCGACACTTCCGGCTCGTACTGCAACGACGCGTCGTTGAGCTTGAGCTTTTCGAGCGATTCACGCAGCGCTTCGTATTGATTGGCTTCCACCGGATACAGACCGGCAAACACCTGCGGCTTGACTTCCTTGAAGCCCGGCAGCGGCGCTTCCGCCTTGCGCGGCGCCACGTGCGTGATGGTGTCACCCACCTTGGCCGCCTTGAGTTCCTTGATGCCCGCAATGACGAAGCCCACCTGCCCCGCCGACAACGATTCACGCGGCACCGACTTCGGCGAAAACACGCCCACCTGCTCCACCAAATGCTGCGCACCGGTTGCCATCAGCAGGACTTTGTCCTTGGCGCGCAGCGTGCCGTTCACCACGCGCACGAGCATCACCACGCCGACGTAGTTGTCAAACCACGAGTCGATGATCAGGGCTTGCAGCGGCGCAGCCGGGTCGCCCTTCGGCGCCGGCACTTTGGCGATCAGCGCTTCGAGCACGTCCGCCACGCCCACGCCGGTCTTGGCAGAGCAACGCGTCGCATCGGTGGCGTCGATGCCGATGACGTCTTCGATTTCCTGGATCGCGTTTTCCGGATCGGCTGCAGGCAAGTCGATTTTGTTGAGCACCGGCACCACTTCCACGCCCAGCTCAATGGCGGTGTAGCAGTTGGCGACGGTCTGCGCTTCCACACCTTGCGAAGCATCGACCACCAGGAGCGCGCCCTCGCATGCGGACAGCGAGCGGCTGACCTCGTAGCTGAAGTCGACGTGTCCCGGGGTATCGATCAGGTTGAGGTTGTAGACCTTGCCGTCTTGAGCCTTATAAGACAGCGCGGCGGTCTGCGCCTTGATGGTGATGCCGCGCTCCTTCTCGATGTCCATCGAGTCCAGCACCTGGGCCTCCATCTCGCGGTCGGAGAGCCCGCCACACAACTGGATGATGCGGTCGGCCAGCGTCGATTTGCCGTGGTCGATGTGGGCGATGATCGAGAAATTACGGATATTGTCCATCGAATGCGTCGAAAAGCGCCCATCCCGGGCGCGTCTGCCGGGAGCGCGAGCGGTTCCGGCAAGGCCGGCGCGCGTTGGCTGCGCCGGCGGGAGGTATTGGGTTCCAAGCCGAGGTCGCGGCACAAGAATCGTGCACTGCAAAAATCGGCGCTAACAGGCGATTTTACCGGATTTCAGTGGGCTTCCCGCGCCTCTTTTTGCGGCAGCGGCGTTACCTCAGTTGCGCGCACTTTGTGCTGCGAGCCACGCTTGCACAGCTTGTACATCGAGAAAGTAGTGGCACAGCTCACGCGCATCTTCCGGCGGGGTTTCCGGCGCGCCGGTCATCAGCACGGGCACCAATTCATCAAACCGGGCCTCCAGCGCAGGGTCGCTGTCGACGTCCACTTCGTGCAGCACAAAAGAAAAACCGCGCCGGAGAGGTTCCAGCGCGTTTTTCATGTCCTCGCACAAATGGCAGTACCTGCGGCCGTAGAGCGTCAGTTCGATCACTGGCCGCTACCCGAGCGGGCCGCGCTCGGGCGCAGCGTCACGACCTGCGTGGCGTCACCGCGGCGTACAAACACGGCAACCATGCGGTTCTTGTCCAGCTTGGCGACCACCTCGTTGAACTGCTTGGCGTTGGTGACATCGGTATCGCCCACGCGCAGGATCAGATCGCCCGGGCGAATGCCGACACGCGCCGCCGGCCCTTCCGACACCTGCACCTCAACGCCGCTCTTGGTCTTGAACTCGCGACGCGCCCCGTCGGACAAGTCCGCCACCACGAGCCCCAGGGCATTCGGCTTGCCCGGGCCCTGCTGGCTGTTATCAGGCTGCGCGCCCTTGGAGCGCTGCGCCACCTTCGTATCGGCCTGCAACTCGGCGACCGTCACGGTCAAATCGCGCGTTGCGCCCTTGCGCCAGACCTGCACGGTCGCGCGCGTGCCCGGCTTGGTCTCGCCGACCTGGCGTTGCAGATCTCCCGCCTTCTCGATATCGCGGCCGTTGTACTTCAAGACGATGTCACCGGCCTCGATGCCGGCCTTGTCCGCCGGACCGCCCGATTCGACATTGCCCACATAGGCGCCCCGCGCGCGGCCCAGACCGAGCGACTCCGCAGCGTCCTTCGGCACGTTGTCGATTGCCACGCCGATGCGGCCCCGCGTCACGCGGCCCGTTGCCTTCAACTGCTCTGCCACGCGCATCGCCTCGTCGATGGGAATCGAAAACGAGATGCCCATGTAGCCGCCGCTCTGGCTGTAGATCTGGTTGTTGATGCCGATCACCTCGCCGCGGAGGTTGATCAGCGGGCCGCCCGAGTTGCCTGGGTTGACCGCCACGTCGGACTGGATGAACGGCAGGTAGTCGCCCGTATCGCGCCCCTTGGCCGACACAATGCCCGCCGTCACCGTATTGTCGAGACCAAACGGAGACCCGATCGCCAGCACCCACTCGCCCACGCGCACCTTGTCGGAGTCGCCGAGCTTCAGGCTGGGCAACGCCGTCGCCTCCACCTTGACGAGCGCCACATCGGTGCGCTTATCCAGGCCGATCAGCTTGGCTTTGTATTCGCGCTTGTCGATCAGCGTGACGTAGATGGTTTCCGCGCCTTCCACCACATGCGCGTTGGTCAGGATGTAGCCATCACCCGAGATGATGAAGCCGGAACCGACACCGCGGCTTTGTTCTTCTTCCTGTTGCGGCGGCGGATTGCGGCGCTTCTGGCCCTGCCCGGGCATGCCAGGCATCGGCACACCGAAGAAGCGGCGGAAAAACTCGGCCATGTCGTCATCACTCGGACCACCCTGCTGCATACGAACCTTTTCGGTCGTGCGGATGTTGACGACGGCGGGGCTGACCTTTTCGACCAGATCAGCAAAATCGGGCAAGCCATACGTGCCCGTGGCCACGCTACCCGTGGCGTTCTGCGCGTGGGCCGGCACCAGGGCGCTTCCCACCGCCACAGCGGCGGCAACGCACAGCAGACGCAAGGCATGAACGGATCGAGCGGTACGCATGAAAGCTCCCCGGAACAAGAACAGATAGAGAAATGGTACTGAGTGCGACCACGCCGCGCACCCCAGGCGGGTGCCGGCTCTCTGGCTACTGCGGCGCGCTGGCCGGCTTATTGGTCGCGTTGGCGGACACCGGCTTATAGTCGACCGCGGCGCCAAACTGCTTGATGGTAGCAAACGGGACTTCGCCTACAACCGTCAGCCAGAAATCGGCAACGCGTCGCACCATCACGTGCGTGGCGCCTTGCGAGATGAAGCCCTCGCGACGCGTGCGTTTTTCCGACACGGGCTCGATGAAGAGCGACAGCCCCGCCAACCCGTCGCTGAACACGACCTGCTGGACCTCGAAACCAGCACTGTTCTTGCCGGCCGGCGCAATGTCGCCCAGCGGACGGCGCACCTCACGGATCTTCTGGAAGCCCTTGACGGGGTTGCCGATTGTCCAGCCTTGCTCAGTCAGATTGGTCGGCTGCGTCACGATCTCGTACTGATTCCAGCCGTTTAGGTTCTTGAACGCAGCGACGATCTTCTGCTTTTCCGACGGCACACCCAGCTCGACTTGCGAGAAGGCGACCTGCTCAAGCACCTTGCCGTCTTCACCGATGGTCTGGGCACGCATGAGCAAGCCACTGTTGCGTTCCGCCCAGATACGGTACGCATAGCGGTAGCCGTCCTTCGGATCGAGCTGGAAAACTTCGCAATCCATGCCTGCGACGCGCTCCGAGGGCAGATGACGCATGTCGTATTGATCGAGCACATCGCCATTGGTCGTAGCGAGCAACGCCGGGAAGCTGTCCTTGTGCTCCTGCTTTTCCGTCACAACGAGTTTGACGTCGTAAATCAGGTTCCGGACGACGTCGTTCTGGCGCAGCATTTCACGCTGCTTGCCGTCCAGCGCTTCGACGCGCTCGTACTCGTTGTTGAAGAGATCAGCGTAGTGCTGGATGCGAGTGGAGTGCATGCCGGTGCCACGCTGGTATGTGAGCGTGCCGACATAGTTCTGCTTGAGGGCCGCGCGATGGATTTTGGCCAGCCACGAGGCAGCCTCCTTGCGCGGCATGGGATCAGGCTGCGGTTGAGCAGCTGTCGCCAGCGCCGAAACACACAGAAGAAGAAAAACCGACCGACGAACGGCCTGCAACTTGCGGGCGCCTGCCCCGGCAACGGGGTGCCACACCTTCGACATGGATGCCCGCATTATTCCTGATTGGAGTCCTGGGTGTTCGCCACCCCGTTGGCCACTGCACGCAGATACGGAACCACCATACCGTTGGTCGCCGATTGACGGTGAGCGCTCAGGTATTCGTCGAGGCGAGCGTCGCGGATCATCGGCGTACTGTCAGTTGCCGCCACCGTTAGCGGCTGCGCACCGGCACCTTGCGTCGCCTTGGCGACCAGCGCAGGAGAGCCGTCTGCGCCATCGGCAGGACCGCGCAGTTGCGGCACGACGACCCAGCTAACGGCCGCCACCGCCGCCGCCACGGCAGTCGTGGGCATGATCCGGCGGACCCAAGCGGGGCTGACCAGGAAGCGATGCCTCTCTTGGGTTTTCGCACGCTGCGCAACAGCCGGCACCAGCAGATGAGGCTCGGCGTCGAGCTTGGCCGAGAACCGGCCGAGAAAATCTTCAGAGGAACGTGTGTTGAGCAAATCTTCCGACCGAAGCACGTCGCCGATCAGTTGATATTCGCGCCAATGCGCCGCGCCCTCGCCATCCTTGGCAAGGTCGACTGCAGCCGCCACTTCGTGCGCGGCAACTTCACCGTCCATCAAGGCAGAAATACGTTGTGCGAACTCCGCTTCTGCCGTTTGCAATTGAGCCTGACCCATTTCCCGACCCCAAAAACTCCAACGTCCAATCAACGATCCGAGAGAAGACTTCCCGAGGCTTCACCGTTTGCAGCCGCATGCGGCCGCCGGCTTGTCATATCGGCTGGCTACCACCGTTTGCCCTCCACTGTTCCCAGCAGGGGGCGCAATTTCTCGGCAATCGCCTCGCGCGCCCGGAAAATGCGGGACCGGACCGTGCCGATCGGGCATTCCATCGCTTCAGCGATTTCCTCATAGCTCAGACCCTCGATCTCCCGGAGTGTGATTGCGGTACGCAGTTCTTCGGGCAGCGCTTCCATGGCACGGTTGACCGTTTCGGCCACCTGCTTGGTGTGCAGCATGGAGTCTGGCGTATTGATATCCCTTAGTAGCTCACCGTCGGCAAAAGTTTCAGCCTCTTCGGTGTCGATGTCGCTGGACGATTCGGGGCGCCGACCCTGGGTCGCCAGGTAATTCTTGGCCGTATTCACGGCAATGCGATACAGCCACGTATAGAACGCGGACTCTCCCCGAAACTGGGGTAACGCACGGTAGGCCTTGATAAAGGCATCCTGTGCCACATCCTCGACTTCGGCCGGGTCACGGATCAAACGCGAGACGAGCCGGATGATCTTGCGGTGGTACTTGACCACCAACAGCTCAAACGCTCGTTTATCGCCTTGCTGGACGCGTTCGACAAGGATCTGGTCGGCTTCGCGTTCACTCACGGATTCTTCACCTGCAGTGTATCGCCTTGAATTTTTGTGACTTGGAAACGTTGTATTTTACCTACGACACACCGGACACCTGGGAAGCCAACTGCGGCGGCCCCAAGCGCAACAAACTCCGCATACGACGTAACGTCCCGGCTGAAAACCACGGTGGCATCAGCACAAAGATCTGTGGACACCACCCGTGACGCGCAACCCCAAGGACCAAGACGCGCTCGCCGAGTGGCCATGACCATAACAGAGGCACATTTTGGAGCGCTTCTGGCGCGATCAGTCGGACCTGCCACACCGCTTGACCGGGTTCTCCGTCTCCTTTGAGACGAGCGCGCCACATCAGTTCCATTGCATGCGGCGAGCGATTCACGAGCAGTGGAACGGAGGCCGCCACCGCCAGGCCGCTGATGACGGCCCAGGTGATCAGCGGCAATGCGAGACCCCACGCAGTGACCACCCATACGAGGACCGCGCAAACAAGACTGGCCATGCTGATTCGACCAATTGCGCACAGCCGCCGATACGGCGCGGCAAAAACGATCTGCTGAACAACCAAGACAAAAACGAAGCGGCACGCGCGTCTGCTACGTGCCGCCTTTACCTTACGGGCGCTTGAAAACCAGCGTGCCGTTGGTCCCGCCGAAGCCGAAGTTGTTCTTCACGGCCACGTCGATCTTCATGTCACGCGCGGTGTTGGCGCAGTAATCGAGATCGCACTCGGGGTCCTGATTGAAAATGTTGATGGTCGGGGGCGACACCTGGTTGTGCAGCGCCAGCACCGTGAACACCGACTCCAACCCGCCCGCGCCGCCAAGCAAGTGGCCCGTCATGGATTTCGTGGAGTTCACGACGATCTTGCCTGCATGATCGCCGAACGCCGCCTTGATGGCTTCGGACTCGTTCTTGTCGCCCAGCGGCGTGGAGGTGCCGTGTGCATTCAGGTAATGAACCTGATCTGCATTCATGCCGGCATCGCGCAGCGCGTTCAGCATGCAGCGGCGGGGACCATCCATGTTCGGTGCGGTCATGTGGAACGCGTCACCGCTCATACCGAAGCCGGCGACTTCGGCGTAAATCGTGGCGCCGCGAGCCTTCGCCGACTCGTATTCTTCCAGCACCATCACACCCGCACCTTCGCCCAGGACGAAGCCGTCGCGGTCCTTGTCCCACGGACGGGAGGCCGTAGCCGGATCATCGTTGCGCGTGGACAGCGCACGGGCGGCAGCAAAACCGCCGATGCCCAGCGGTGAAACGGTCGACTCGGCACCGCCGGCCACCATTGCGTCGGCATCGCCCGCCTGGATGAGGCGCGCGGCCAGACCAATGCTGTGCAGACCAGTCGTGCAAGCCGTGACGGCCGCCAGATTCGGCCCCTTCAGGCCAAACATGATGCTCAGATGGCCGGAAATCATGTTGATGATCGAACCCGGCACGAAGAACGGCGAAATACGGCGCGGACCGCGATCGACGTAGGTCTGGTGCGTATCTTCGATCATCGGCAGGCCGCCGATACCGGAACCGACCAGCACGCCGATGCGCTCCGCATTGGCTTCGGTCACTTCCAGCCCGCTGTCCCTGAGCGCCTGCACGCCGGCAGCAATGCCGTAATGGATGAACGTATCCATGTTGCGGGCTTCCTTCGCCGGGATGTATTCCTCGGCGTTGAAACCCTTCACCTCGCCGGCGAAATGCACGGCCAGGTTCGACGGATCGAATTTGGTGATGGTGGCGATCCCGGACTTGCCGGCGACCAGATTGGCCCACCCCTCGGCGACCGAGTTCCCTACCGGAGAGACCAGCCCCAGGCCGGTTACGACTACGCGACGACGGCTCACTATGCTTTCCTGCAACTCTGTATCAGCGACAAAGGCCACAGAAAACGCGCCACCCGGTCAAACCGGACAACCGCCCTTTCTGTGGCCCGCGATGTCAAGAGATCGATTGACGCTTACGCCTTGACGTGGGCGGTCGCGTAATCGATGGCTTGCTGCACCGTGGTGATCTTCTCGGCTTCTTCGTCCGGGATTTCCATACCGAACTCGTCTTCCAGAGCCATCACCAGCTCAACCGTATCGAGCGAATCCGCGCCCAGATCGTTCACGAACGACGATTCGTTCTTGATGTCTGCTTCGGCCACGCCGAGTTGCTCAGCAACGATCTTCTTAACGCGTGCGTCGATGTTGTCCATTTAACCCTCCAGGGAAGTATTCGACAAAAAGTGCGCGCATTCTAGCAGGTTTGCGCGACGAAAAACCGCGCCGGAAACCATGCAAAAAATGCGCCAAACATGAAGCTAAAAGCCAGTTAAATCGGCGATCGCGCAGGATTTGCTGATGCGCAAAGCTCCGCACACCGCCGCCGGGACGGCTTCCTTATCCCATGTACATGCCGCCGTTGACGTGCAGCGTCGAGCCGGTAATGTAGCCCGCCGCCGGTGACGCCAGGAAGGCAACCGCGCTGGCGATGTCTTCCGGAGCGCCCAGGCGGCCCAGCGGAATCTGCGCCTTCAGCGCGGTATGCTGCTCTTCGGACAGGACCTTCGTCATGTCGGTGTCGATAAAGCCCGGTGCGATGCAGTTGACCGTGATGTTGCGACTGCCGATCTCACGTGCCAGCGCGCGGGCCATGCCCTCTACGCCCGCCTTGGCCGCGGCGTAATTGGCTTGCCCCGGGTTGCCGGCCGAGCCCACCACCGAAGTGATGTTGATGATACGGCCACCGCGTGCCTTCATCATCGGGCGCAGCACGGCGCGCGACAGGCGGAACACGGCGGAGAGGTTCGTATCGATGACGGACACCCACTCGTCGTCCTTCATGCGCATCGCCAGGTTGTCCTGCGTGATGCCGGCATTGTTGACGAGGATGTTCAGGCCGCCGTGCGTCTTGATGGTTTCGTCGATGACGGCCTCGCAGCGCGCGGCGTCATTCACGTTGAGCACCACGCCAGCGCCCTTGACGCCGGCTTCGGCAAAGTACGCCGTGATGGCTTGCGCGCCGGCTTCCGACGTGGCAGTACCGACCACCGTCGCACCCTGGCGCGCCAGTTCCAGCGCGATGGCACGACCGATGCCGCGCGAGGCACCGGTGACGAGCGCAACCTGATTGTTCAATGCTTGGGTCATACGAATTCCGTTGATTATTTGAGTTGGCCCAGCACGGCTTCCAGCGACGCCGGATCGAAGATCGCGTCACCGACGATCTCACCATCGATACGCTTGACCAGGCCAGCCAGCACCTTGCCCGGGCCGCATTCGACCACGCGCGTGATGCCGTCACCCTTCATCTTCTGCACGGTCTCGACCCAGCGCACCGGCGATGCTGCCTGGCGCACCAGGGCGTCCTTGATGGCTGCCGGGTCGCTCACGACAGCAACGTCCACGTTATTGATGACGGGAATTACGGGGACGGCGACCGTCACGTTGGCGAGATACTCGCGCAGACGGTCCGATGCCGGCTTGAGCAGCGACGAGTGAAACGGTGCCGAGACCGGCAGCGGCAGCGCACGCTTGGCACCCTTGGCCTTGGCGATTTCGCAAGCCTTCTCGACAGCCGCCTTGGCACCAGCGATCACCACCTGGGCCGGCGCGTTGAAGTTGACCGCTTCGACCACGCCCGCAACCGAAGCTTCGGCGCATGCGGCCCGCACGTCATCGTCCGACAGGCCGAGGATCGCAGCCATGCCGCCCTCGCCCACCGGCACGGCTTCCTGCATCGCCTTGGCGCGGAAACGCACCAGCGGCACAGCGTCTTTGAACGCGATGGCACCCGCGGCGACCAGCGCCGAATACTCGCCCAGGCTATGACCAGCCACGACGGTCGGCGTCGGGCCGCCAGCAGCCTGCCATGCGCGATAGACAGCAACAGCGGCCGTCAGCATGACGGGCTGCGTGTTGGTGGTCAGGTTCAGCTCTTCAGCCGGGCCTTCGGCAATTAGCTTGCCGATGTCCTGGCCCAGCGCGTCGGACGCCTCGGCCAGCGTGGCGGCCACGGCCGGATGATCGGCAAACGCGTTGAGCATGCCGACCGATTGCGAACCCTGGCCGGGGAAGACGAAAGCGAATGTCATGGCTCGTATTGTTCGTTCTGGAAATTCGTCGATCAGAAGCGCAGCAGCGCAGCGCCCCAGGTAAAGCCGCCGCCCACGCCTTCGAGCATCACGTGCTGGCCGCGCTGGATGCGGCCATCGCGCACAGCAACGTCGAGCGCCAGCGGAATCGAGGCCGCAGACGTGTTGCCATGCTCATCGACGGTCACGATCAGGCGCTCGTTCGAGAGGCCCAGCTTCTTGGTCGTGCCCTGCATGATGCGGATGTTCGCCTGGTGCGGGATCAACCAGTCGACTTGTGAGGCATCGAGTTCCGCTGCTGCCAGGGCTTCACGGGCGACCTTGTCGAGCACCGTCACAGCCAGCTTGAAGACGGCCTGACCATCCATGTACAGGAAGGCGCTACCTTGGATTGCGCCTGCCGCCACGTTGCCCGGCACGCACAGAATGTTGGCGTGGCTGCCGTCAGCATGTAGCGCCGTCGACAGGATGCCGGGCTCGTCAGAGGCTTGCAGCACCACAGCACCCGCGCCGTCGCCAAACAGAACGCACGTGGTGCGATCGTTGAAATCGATGATGCGCGAGAAGACTTCCGAGCCAATCACCAGCACGTTGCGGTAGGCGCCCGAGCGGATGAATTTGTCGGCCGTCGCGAGCGCGTAGACAAAACCGGAACACACGGCCTGTACGTCAAATGCAGCGCACCCGTTGGTGATGCCGAGCTTTTGCTGCACCAGGCACGCAGTGCTCGGGAACACGAAATCCGGCGTGGACGTTGCCACCAGAATCAGGTCGAGTTCGGAGCGATCGAGGCCGGCAGCTTCGATCGCGCGCTCGGCAGCCTTCACGGCGAGGTCGCTGCACGTAACGTCGGGCTCGGCAAAATGACGTGCTCGGATGCCGCTGCGCGAGACGATCCAATCGTCGCTCGTCTCGATACCCTTTTCGGCCAGTTGGGCCGCCAGTTCGTCATTGGTGACCCGCTTGGGCGGCAGGTAGCTGCCCGTACCGATGATCCTTGCGAAACGTGTCATGTGCGGTGGGGTGAAATCTGACTCGGGGGCGACGCGTTCAAGCAGCGTCGGCGGCCGGAGCGGAAGTGGAGACCGGCGCAGCGCCCGCTGCGTCATGGTGCGATTCGAACGCCTGCGCAATGCGGGCGATCACGCCGTTGGCCGCGGCGTCGTAGGCACGCTTGATGGCCCATTCGAACGCGTAGGCATCTGCCGACCCGTGGCTCTTGATGACCAGCCCACGCAGACCGAGCAGCGCGGCGCCATTGTAGCGCCGATGATCGACACGCCGTTTGAAGCGCGTCAATACCGGCAGTGCCACAACGGCAAGCAGCTTGGTGAACCACGAGCGGCTGAATTCCTGGCGCAGCATCTCGCCGATCATCTTGGCCAGGCCTTCGGTGCTCTTGAGCGCCACGTTACCGACAAAACCGTCGCAGACAACGATATCCGTCGTGCCCTTGAAGATGTCGTTGCCTTCAACGTTGCCGAAGAAATTGAGATCGGAGGCGCGCAGCAACTCACCGGCCTGCTTGACGACCTCGTTGCCCTTGATGACTTCTTCGCCGATGTTGAGCAGGCCGACCGTCGGACGCGGCTTCTGCTCGACCACCGACACCATCGCCGAGGCCATCTGCGCAAATTGCAGCAGATGCTCGGGCTCGCAGTCGGCGTTGGCACCGAGGTCCAGTACGGTCGTGCCGGCACCCTTCTCGTTCGGGATGGCGGTGGCAATCGCCGGGCGGTCAATGCCGTCCAGCGTCTTGAGCACGTAACGCGACACGGCCATCAACGCGCCGGTGTTGCCGGCGGAAACGCACGCCTGAGCGGCGCCTTCCTTGAGTTGATTGATGGCCACGCGCATTGAAGAATCTTTCTTCTTGCGCAGCGCGACCTCGACCGGATCGTCCATCGACACCACCTCGGAGGCGGGGACGACGTGGACGCGCGGGTTCGCGGTGGCGTGAAGTCGCTTGAGCTGCGCCGCGATGGCATCGGGCTGCCCGACGAGCAGCATTTCGACGTCTTCGTGTGCGGCGAGAAAATGGATCGCTGCAGGGATTGTCACGCCAACGCCGTGATCGCCACCCATGCAGTCGATGGCAAGCTTGATGGTCATGCGAGTCTGAGTTGCGGTTTCACGTGCGGCTCCGGCCGTTGGCGCGCGTATGGTACACAAACCCGTACACGCATTGCCGAATTTCGCTCAACAAAAAAGCGGCAAATTGGCTTGCCGCTTTTTCGCTTGCATCATGAACCTGTGCGTTCAGACCAACCCAACACGCTTGCCAGAAAACTGGCAAATCGCATCAGTCGTTCTTGGTCTTCACAACCTTGCGGCCACGATAGTAGCCGTTCGGGCTCACGTGGTGACGCAGGTGCACTTCGCCGGTGGTCGGCTCGACAGCGATCGGGGCCGCGGTCAGGAAATCGTGCGAACGATGCATGCCGCGCTTGGACGGCGACTTCTTGTTTTGTTGAACAGCCATGACTGACTCCTAAGCAATTTGATCGATTTTATCACATCACACGGAGCCGGAGCGTAGCCATTCCGGTAGGCGTGTGAAACGTACTGCCATCAGCGCGCGCAATACTCGCGCACGCCTAATGTTTGGTCTTCAGGTTGGCCAGCACCGCGAACGGCGACGGCTTCTTTTCAGCTTCAGCCTCTTCCGGCAACACCTCATCCGGGCAGACGGCATGACGCGGCGACACCGGCAGCGCCAGCAACAGCTCGTCTTCGATCTGCGTGATCAGATCAAAGTGGCGCGAGCCGACGATGACGTCAGCCTCGTCGTCATCCAGCGGAGCGGCATCTGCCTCGGCTTCCGAACGCATGACTTCCAGGCGCGTGCGCACCGGCAGCGGCTGCTCGTACGCCTTCAGGCATCGCTGGCATTGCAGCCAGACCGCACCGTCCACTTCCAGATCCACGAAGAGACGCTGACGCGGCAACTGACCGGCGGAGGCCTCCTCGCGCACCAAGCCCTGCAATCGCCAATGGAACTGCGTATCGGCGTCAGCCGGGGCATCGGCGGCCTGCTCGGCCAGCAGGCGCGGCATGTCGGTCAGACGGACTGCACCGCTTGCCGGCTCACCCGCGCGAATGAACGCGAAAAGATCGAATGTACGAAAATCCACGAATCGAACCTATTGAACGCGTTGCTGTTGGTGCGCGAACCGGATCGACCGCCTGCAGCCATCACACCTTGCGCCGGGGCGCCCGGTTTGCGACACTGCGCGGCCAAACCGCGAAACGCGGGATTATAGCGGGCAAAAACCTCTGGCGTCAAAAGGATTTGCTCAAAATCCACTGCATCTTCAAGCACTTATGACTTCTGCATCGCGTCCGCCGCTCATTCTGGCCTCCAGCTCGCCATATCGGCGGGAATTGCTCGAACGCCTGCGCCTGCCGTTTGAGATCGTGGTACCCAACATTGATGAGACGCCCGCCCCGGACGAGTCACCCGACCAGACCGCACTGCGCCTGGCCCGGCAGAAGGCGGAGAAGGTGGCTGCAGACTACCCCGGCGCGCTCGTCATCGGCTCCGACCAGGTCGCGACGCTTGATGGCAAGCAGGTCGGCAAGCCCGGCGACCACGCCCGCGCACTGGCGCAACTGCACTGGATGCGTGGACGCACCGTCACATTCCACTCTGCGTTGTGTCTGTACGACGGCCGGACGGGGCAACACCAGAGCGAAGACATCCGCACCCTGGCCACCTTCCGCGACCTCTCCGATGAGGAATTGGACGCTTATCTGCACCTGGAACACCCGTACGACGTTGCCGGAAGCGCCAAATCGGAAGGCCTCGGCATCGCCCTGCTCGAACGCGTGGAATCGTCCGACCCGACGGCGCTGGTGGGTCTGCCGCTGATCGCCCTGACCAGCATGCTGCGCAACGTTCACTACCCGCTCTTCGTCTGAACCATGGCCGGTACGCTTTACCTCATTCCCAATACGCTAGGCTCGCGCGATGCGGCCGACCCGCTGCCTGACGTGATTCCGGCGGGCGTGCAGCAGATCACCGCGCAACTCAACTATTTCGTCGCCGAACATGCCAAGACGGCGCGTGCGCTGCTCAAAAAGCTGGCCGAGACGACGCCGCTGGCACGCCCGCTGCAGGAAATCACCATTCGCGAACTGAACGTCAAAACGCCGGAATCGGAACTGGAAGCGCTGCTGGCCCCGGTGGTTGCCGGCCAGGACGCGGGGCTGATGTCGGAGGCTGGTGTGCCGGCGGTGGCCGATCCGGGCGCGAATCTCGTGCGTCTTGCACACCAGCGCGGCGTGCGCGTAAAGCCGCTGGTGGGGCCGAGTTCGATTCTGCTGGCGGTGATGGCGTCCGGCCTGAACGGCCAGAGCTTTGCATTCAACGGCTATCTGCCGGTCGATGCGGCCGAGCGCAAGACCAAGCTGCGCGCACTGGAACAGCTTTCGCGCTCAGCCGCCCAAACGCAGGTGTTCATTGAAACGCCCTACCGCAATGGCGCGTTGCTCGAGGCCATTCAGGCCGGTTGTGCGCCAAGCACGCTGCTGTCGATTGCAGTGGATCTGACACTGCCCGGCGAGCAGGTTGTTACGCTGCCCGTGAGCGACTGGCGCGCCGACCGCATGAACCTGCACAAGCGGCCGGCGATTTTCTCGTTGCTGGCGCGATAGCGCGCTTATTCCTTCATCAAGAGCTTGAGCTGGCCCGTCGCGGCCAGCGCCTTTACCGCGCCGGCGCCCATTGCCGTACCGAGCTTGCGTGCCACGCGCGAGGCGAAGTTTTCCTTGACGGTGTAGTCGACCACGTCCGGCGCCTTGATGACGCTGCGCGCGACAAAGTCTGCACTGCCGATCGCGTCGGCCAGCCCAAGGTCGACAGCCTTGGCGCCCGTCCAGAAGAGGCCGGTGAATAGCGTCGGATCATCCTTCAGACGGTTGCCGCGCCCCTGCTTCACCACGTCGATGAACTGCTGGTGCACCTGGTCCAGCATCTCCTGCGCGTATTGCTTCTGCTGCGGCGACACGGGCGAAAACGGATCGAGCATCCCCTTGTTCGAACCGGCCGTGAGCAGGCGGCGCTCCACACCCACCTTGTCCATCAGACCGGTAAAGCCGAAACCGTCCATCAGCACACCGATCGACCCCACGATGCTGGCCTTGTCGACATAGATTTTGTCTGCAGCCGCGGCCACGTAGTAACCACCCGACGCGCACATCTCCTCGACCACCACGTACAACGGAATCTTCTTGTACTTGGCACGCAAGCGGCGGATTTCATCATTGATCATGCCGGCCTGCACCGGCGAGCCGCCCGGCGAATTGATCTTCAGGATCACGCCGACCGTGTTGTCGTCCGCAAATGCGGCTTGCAACGACGCATTGATGTTTTCAGCGCTGGCATTTGTGTTGGCTGCAATTTCGCCGTCAAGCGTGACAACGGCCGTGTGACGGCCCGTGCTGACGGTTTCGCCCTCGAGACTGGCGAATGCATAAATGAGGATCCCGATCAGGCCGAGCGTCACGAAGCGGAAAAAGATGCGCCAGCGGCGCGCTGCCCGTTGCTCGCGGATGGTCGCCATCAATACCTTTTCGAGCACTTCTCGCTCCCAGCCGCCGGCTTGCGCGGACGCTGCTGACGCAGATCCCGACGCGGGCTTGCCTGCTGCCGGGTTGCGCAATTCAGCTTCGAGCGGATGATCCGCATGCTGAGTGACCTCCAGCGCTTCTGGTTTGCCCGCACCCTCGTTGGGCGCGTCTTCGGGGCCTTTCGGCGGAATCGAGTCGGTCATAGACAAGAAAAACGATCGAGATGAAGAACTGCGCGACTAGGCAGACGGAGTTGGCGCTGGCGCGGGAGCCGGTGCGCGGAATAACGCATCCGGCTGCCACCAGACTGCCCCGTCTCGCTCGGCAATCTCCAGCTTGGATAAATGCGAACCTCGGCACGGCCCGCCGACGCACCGGCCAGTATCCGGCTCGTAAATGGCGCCATGCGTAGCGCACATCAAATACAGGCCCGAGCTTTCGAAAAACTGGCCTTCTTGCCAGTCCATTTCCATCGGCACATGCGCGCACTGGTTCAGATAACCATGGACGTCGCCCGCGTAGCGGACGACGAACGCGCTGACGAGGCGGCCCCGCACCTCCACCTGAAACCGGACACCCAAGCCGCCGTCTTCCAATGCCGAGCTTTCACATACACGAACGGGTTCGACCATGTCAGGCATGCTGCGTCAGCCAATCGTGCAAATCGGGAACCGACTTGGCGGAATACAGCGGCGCAAGCGAGTCCAACACATCGGCCGGGTGCGCACCGTACGTGACGGCCACGCCAGCGGCACCAGCATTGGCTGCCATCTGCAGATCGTGCGTCGTGTCGCCGACCATCAGCGTGCGCTCGACTTCCATGCCGAGGTCGCGCGTCAGTTCGAGCAGCATCGCGGGGTGCGGCTTGGAGAACGTCTCATCGGCGCAGCGGGTGTTATCGAACACGCCCGTCAGATTCGTGGCTTCCATCGCGCGTTGCAGGCCCACGCGGGACTTGCCCGTCGCCACAGCCAGCAGATAATTCTGGCGGCGCAGCGCTTCCAGCATTTCACGTACCCCCGGAAACAGCACGAGATGCGCGTCGCGGCTCAGGTAATGGAAGCGATACCGGTCAGCCAGCTTGCCGTAGTCGGCCGGATCGAGCGTCGGGACGGCATATTCGAGCGCGTCCCGCAGACCCAGCCCGATCACGTGGCTGGCACGTGCGTCGTCAGGCACTGGCAGATTGAGATCCCGGCACGCAAGTTGGATCGATCGGGTGATGGCCGACGTCGAATCCATCAACGTGCCATCCCAATCGAAGACGATCAGATCAAAACGCTGCTGCGGCATCGGAATCGGGGCCCTGGAAAGCGTTAAGGAAGTCGGCGCACTCAGCAGGCAACGGCGCAGTGAACGTGACGATTTCGCCGCTTTGCGGATGCGTCAGCTGCAAGCGATGGGCGTGCAGGAACATCCGTGCCAGTCGCGGCGAAGCATTCGCGCGCGACAGCGCCTTGTTTAGGGCGAAATCGCCGTATTTGTCGTCGCCCAGGATGGGGAAACCGGCGTGGGCCAAATGCACCCGGATCTGGTGCGTGCGCCCTGTCTTCAGTTCGGCCTCCAGCAACGTGTATGGGCCAAACACGCCAACCTTGTTGAAGATCGTATGCGACGCTTGCCCATCGGCCTGGACGCGCACGCGGCGCTCGCCTTCCGGTGTGGTGTACTTGTGCAGCGGCGACTTGATGTGTTGACGCTTGTGGGGCCAGACGCCCTTTACCGCCGCAAAGTACCGCTTGTCCAATTGGCCTTCGCGAATCTGCTCGTGTAGCGCCACCAGCGCAGAGCGTTTTTTGGCAAGCAGCAGCACGCCCGACGTTTCGCGATCGAGGCGGTGCACCAGTTCAAGGAACTTGGCCTCCGGGCGCGACTGGCGCAATTGTTCAATCACGCCGAACGCCACCCCCGAGCCGCCGTGCACGGCCACCCCGGCGGGCTTATCGATTACCAAAAGGTGCGTATCTTCGTGAAGGATGGTGAATTCTGCTGCCGGAACCGCACGCGGCGCTTCGGCCTGCTGGGCAATGCGCAGCGGCGGAATGCGAACCAGATCGCCGAGTTTCAGACGGTATTCCGCGTCGATGCGGCCCTTGTTGACCCGCACCTCGCCGGAACGCAGGATGCGATAAATATGGCTTTTGGGCACGCCCTTGGCCACGCGCATCAGGAAATTGTCGATGCGCTGCCCTTCGGCGTCTTCACCGATTTCAACATAGGCGACTGATTTGCCGTCGAGCGCATCGCCGAGTGTGCCACGTCCGGCCTGTTGAATGCGGCCATCAAATGGATGGCGTAACTCATTCATTTTCAATATAATTTTCTCGCTGGACAGTCGTTTAGGCGCCAGCAACAGCCGGTCGGAACGAAACAACAGGTATTGTACACAGCCACCGTTTCGGTCCGGAACGTGCCGATCAATCGCCCACTTGTGTTACAAAGCTAATCACGTGGCCGGATGCATCGGCACGAAAGCAGCACGCACCGCTGTCCCATCGCGCAAGACGTGAACCAAAGATCACGTCGGCAACGTCGGCCAGTGTAGAACGAGCAGCTGGTAGAACAGAATTCAAAGGCGGGCGCCACATGGTTCATCCATACGGCGCCCGCTTGGTGAAAGAAGCCCTTGCCGCACCAGACTGGTGCCGGCCGGCTGAATATCCGGTTACCGCGTTGCCATGGCGGTCCGGCGGCAAAACTCTAAAAAGCAGCACGCCGCCCGATTTGCCCCGCCGCGGGTTTCGTCCGGACAGGCCGTCCGTCAATTCGCTCTTTGTGGTCGCTTCACGCGACTCGCCGCCGCCGGCCCGCCTGCAGATGCAACGGGCCCGCGGCACGAGTGACAGGACGCGCAACTGGACGCCAACCGCGTCCGCGGACTCCGCCCTGCCATCCATGATGACGCGTGGAATGCCCTCATTTCTTTCGCTCGTGCCCCGTCGCGCCTTTTTGTTGGCCGACACCTCGGCAATTCGTTGACCACCCGCTCCGCCTTCGCGTGCTCCATGAAGCGCCGTGCTTGCACGGCATTGGAGTGAGGTTGCAATGAAACGCATGTTGTTCAATGCGACGCAGCAAGAAGAATTGCGCGTCGCCATTGTCGATGGTCAGAAACTGATCGACATCGACATCGAAACCGCCGGGCGCGAACAGCGCAAAGGCAATATCTACAAGGGTGTCATCACCCGCATCGAACCGTCGCTGGAAGCGTGCTTCGTCAATTACGGCGAAGAACGGCACGGTTTTCTCCCCTTCAAGGAAGTCGCCCGCGCCTATTTCAAGGAAGGTGTGGACGTGCGCAATGCGCGCATCCAGGACGCACTGCGCGAGGGCCAGGAGCTGATCGTCCAGGTCGAGAAGGAAGAGCGCGGCAACAAGGGCGCGGCCCTGACCACCTTCATCTCGCTGGCCGGCCGTTACCTGGTCCTGATGCCGAACAACCCGCGCGGCGGCGGCGTGTCGCGCCGCATCGAGGGCGAAGACCGTCAGGAACTGCGCGAAACCATGGCGCAGCTGGAAGTGCCGGACGGCATGAGCATCATCGCCCGCACCGCCGGCATCGGCCGCTCGGCTGAAGAGCTGCAGTGGGACTTGAACTACCTGATGCAGCTGTGGAAGGCCGTTGACGGCGCTGCCGTCGACAACAAGGCCCCGCTGCTGATCTATCTCGAATCCAGCCTGGTGATCCGGGCGATTCGCGATTACTTCCAGCCGGATATCGGCGAAATCCTGATCGATACGGACGATATCTACGATCAGGCCCGCGCTTTCATGAGCGTGGTGATGCCCGACAACATGAATCGGGTGAAGAAGTACCGCGACGACGTTCCCCTGTTCTCGCGTTTCCAGATCGAACACCAGATTGAATCGGCGTATTCGCGCATGGTGATGTTGCCTTCGGGCGGCGCCATCGTGATCGACCACACCGAGGCGCTCGTCGCCATTGACGTAAACTCGGCGCGCGCCACCAAGGGCGCAGATATCGAGGAAACCGCTGCCCGCACCAACCTCGAAGCCGCCGACGAAATCGCCCGCCAGCTTCGCCTGCGCGACTTGGGCGGCCTGATCGTGATCGACTTCATCGACATGGAGTCGAGCAAGGCGCAGAAAGACGTCGAAACCCGCCTGAAAGACGCGCTGCGCCACGACCGCGCCCGCGTTCAGATGGGCAAGATCAGCCGCTTCGGCCTGATGGAGCTGTCGCGCCAGCGCCTGCGTCCGTCGCTGTCGGAAGGCTCGCACGTCACTTGCCCGCGCTGTAACGGCACGGGTCACATCCGCGATACCGAATCGTCCGCCCTGCAGGTGCTGCGCATCATCCAGGAAGAGGCGATGAAGGAAAACACCGCCGCGATCCACTGCCAGGTGCCGGTGGAAGTGGCCGCGTTCCTGCTCAACGAGAAGCGCCCGGACATCAACCTGATCGAGACGCGCTTCAAGGTCAATGTGCTGCTGATCCCGAACAAGCATCTGGAGACGCCGCACTACAAGCTGGAGCGCCTGCGCCACGACGATCCGCGTCTGGACGACGACAAGGCCAGCTACAAGATGGCCGAAGAGGCCGCCAAGGAGCTGGAAGCCGACACCGCGTACAGCACGCGCAAGGAAGCCGCCAAGCCGCGCCAGGAAGCCGCCGTCAAGGGCATCACGCCGGACCAACCGGCGCCCGTGTCGGTGCCGCGCGCCGAGCGTCCGGCGCGTGCCGAAACCGCTCCCGCACCGCAGGCGCCGGCTCCGGTGCCTGCCCAGGGTGGTTTTGTTTCGTGGCTGAAATCGCTGTTTGGCGCCAAACCGGCCGAACCGGTGGTGGCTGCGCCGGTGGAAACGCCGAAGCAACGTGCTGAAGAAGGCAACCGCCAAGGCCGTGGCAATCGCCAGGACCGTGGTGGCCGTGGCCAGCGCGGCGAACGTGGCGAGCGCCAAGGTCAAGGTCAGGGCCAGAACGGTCGTGATGGCAACCGCCAGGGCCGTGAGCGCAACGAAGCCCGCGAAGGTCAGCAACAGGGCCAGCGCGAAGGTCAACGTGACGGTCAGCGCGGCAACCGTGATCGCAACCGCCAGCCGGCCCAGGTCGAGGGTGCTGTTCGCGAGACGGCTGAAGCTCGTCAGCCGCAACAAGGTCAGGATGTGCGCGCCGAGGGCCAGAACCAGGGCCAAGGTCGCCGCGAGCGCAATCAGGAACGTCGCGAGCGCCAACCGCGTGAGGGCCGTGAAGCCCGCGAGGGTCGCGAGCCGCGTGAGCCTCGTGAAAGCCGTGAGCCGCGCGAAAATCGTGGCGAACGCGATCAACAGGCCAAGGAAGCCGCAGCCGTGGCCGCCGAAGCCCTGATCGATCAGACCGCTGCGTCGCAAGTGCCGCAACCGCTGCTCGACACCGCTGCTCCGGCAGAAGGCATCGCGGGCGAAGGCGTGACGCCGGGCGCGGAAGGCAACGGTGAAGGTGAAGAGCGCCGTCGCCGTGGTCGTCGTGGCCGTAACCGCTATCGCCGTGACCGCGAGGGCGCGGAAGGCGTCCGCGCCGAAGGTGAAAGCGAAAACGAAAGCGCCGAAACCGCAGACGAAGCCGTCGCCGAAATGCATGCCGAGCCGGTGCTGCCGGCAACCGTGACGGAACCTGTGCAGACGACGTCGTTTGCCCCGGTTGAGAACCCGGCTCCGGTGGTACACGAGCCCGTGCATGCCGCAGAAGCCGTGGCGCCTGTGTCGGCCCTGCCGCAAGTACAGCCGACGGAACCCGCGCTGGCAACGGCTACCGCAGCAGCGCCCGCGCCGGAAGCGACTGTGGCAGTGGCGGCGCCTCAAGAAGCCATCGTGACGGCCTTTGCCGAAGTGCCGGCTCCGGTCAGCACGATTGCCCAGGCTTCGCCGCTGCCGATCGAGACGCTGCAGAGCGTACTCGACAACGCCGGCATGACTTGGGTCCACACTGACAGCCAGAAGCTGCGTGCGTCGCAAGAAGAAGCTGCGCGCACTGTCGCAGCCCCGCGCGTGCCCCGCGAGCGCAAGCCGCTGCCGCCGATCCAGCACGGCCCGATGATCCTGGTCGAAACCAACCGCCCGGCGGGTGGCGCAGACCAGCAATAAGCATCACATTGGCGGCGGGTAACCCACACCCGCCCCGATGCCTTGCCTGAGGGGCGGCTTCGGCCGCCCTTTTTCCTGTGCGGGACACGCAGGGGCTGAACTGTGCTCCCCGCATCAAACAGGGGCTGCGCTACACTCGTCCTTGTATCGAGCGCGATCGACCTTTCCTGTGGATTGACGCGCCGCACCACACCATGACTGAAACCGTCATCCCCCTCTACGATCTGCGTGATGGCCAGCACCATCGCGCCACGGTGCCCACCGTGCCCAATGTGCTCGTCCCTGCAGAGGGCAGGCTGACGGATACGCGCGGCCGCCGGCTGCACGATTTGCGTATCTCCGTGACGGACCGCTGCAACTTCCGCTGCGTCTACTGCATGCCGAAGGACGTGTTCGACAAGGATTACCGCTTCCTGCGGCATTCCGAGTTGCTGTCGTTCGAAGAGATCGAGCGCATGGCGCGGCTGTTCATCGAGCACGGCGTCGAGAAGATTCGCCTGACCGGCGGCGAACCGCTGCTGCGCAAAGACATCGAGCGTCTCGTCGAAATGCTCGCGCGCCTCACCACCGCCGAAGGCAAGCCGCTGGACCTCACGCTCACGACCAACGGCGCCCTGCTCGCCCGCAAGGCGCAATCGCTCAAAGACGCGGGCCTGAGCCGCGTGACGGTGAGCCTCGATGGCATCGATGATGCGACCTTCCGCCGCATGAACGATGTCGACTTCGCCGTGAGCGAGGTGCTGCACGGTATCGAAGTCGCGCAGAACGTGGGCCTCGCGCCGCTGAAGGTCAACATGGTCGTCAAGAAAGGCGACAACGAAGACCAGATCGTGCCGATGGCGCGCCACTTCCGCGGCAGCGGCATCATCGTGCGCTTCATCGAATACATGGACGTGGGCACGACCAACCATTGGGACATGCGTTCCGTCGTGCCGTCGGCCGAAGTGATCAAGCGTCTTTCGTCCGAGTTTGCGCTCGAGCCGGCGTCGCCCAATTACAGCGGCGAAACGGCCGAGCGCTGGCGCTATGTCGACGGCGCCGGCGAGGTGGGGGTGATCTCCAGCGTGACCCAGGCGTTCTGCCACGATTGCACCCGCGCGCGTTTGTCGACCGAAGGCAAGCTGTATCTCTGCCTGTTCGCCACCGAAGGCTTCGACCTGCGCGCGCTATTGCGCGGCGGCGCGACCGATCTGGAACTCTCCAACGCGATCCGCTCTGTCTGGCAGGGCCGCGCCGACCGCTATTCCGAATTGCGTGCGAGCGGCAAGGCCCAGCCGGCCGGCCGGCGCATCGAAATGTCCTACATCGGCGGGTGAATCCGCCAGCGTTCAACGACATGATTCCGACATCCGACATTACCGGCCTGATCCTGGCCGGCGGCCGGGGCAGCCGCATGGGCGGCGTCGACAAGGGCCTGCAGACGTTTCGCGGCGCGCCGATGGCGATGCACACGCTGATGCGCCTGTCGCCGCAGGTGGGCCACATGCTGATCAACGCCAATCGCAACCTCGCGGCGTACGAATCGTTTGGCGTGCCGGTGGTGGCGGATTCGGTGCCGGACTTTGCCGGCCCCTTGGCCGGCATCCTGGCCGGGCTGGAGCAATGCCAGACGCGCTACCTGCTGACCGCGCCGTGCGATTCGCCTTTCGTGCCGACCGACCTAGCCGCCAAGCTCTCGCAGGCAATGGAAGAAGCCGACGCGCGCATCGCCATGCCGGTGACGATGGAGCCGGATGCGCAAGGGGTACCGCGCAGGCAGGTGCAGCCTGTCTTCTGTCTGATCGATGCGCTGCTGGCCGACGACCTGATCGTCTATCTGCAAGGCGGGGGCCGCAAGATCGAAACCTGGACGGCACGTCATCCGACAGTCGACGTCGTGTTCGACGACAGCGCCGCCTTCGCCAACATCAACACGCTGGAAGAACTGCACCAGCTGGCCAAGCACCGCTAGAGCGCCAACGCCACCGATCCCTCATCGACGTCATGACCACCCTCGCCTCCGTCGTTTCGTGTCTGTCCGATTACGATCCGAATGCCCTGCCCGTCGCGCAAGCGCAAGCCATCATGCGCGACTTCGTGCAGCCCGTGACGGGCGTTGCCCGCGTGCCCATTCGCAGCGCGCTGGACCGCGTGCTCGCTGAAGACGTGCTGTCGTCCATCGACGTGCCTTCGCACGACAACTCGGCGATGGACGGCTTCGCCTTTGCCGGCGCGGAACTGGCCGGCGACGCAGGCGAAGTCTCATTGCGCGTGATCGGCACGGCATACGCGGGGGTCGCCTTTGACGGCGCGCCCGGCGCGGGCGAAGCCGTGCGCGTCATGACCGGTGCCGTCATGCCGGCGGGCTGCGATACGGTCATCCCGCAGGAGTTCACGCAAGGCGATGCCAACACCGTCCGCTTTGCCCGCGATGCCGTGCGCGCCGGCGACAACCGCCGTCTGCGCGGCGAAGACCTCGCGCGTGGCAGCGCCGCACTGTCCGCCGGCCGAACACTGCGCCCGGCCGATATCGGTCTGCTGGCCTCGCTCGGCATCGCCGAGGTGTCGGTGCGCCGCAAGCTGCGCGTGGCGTTCTTCTCGACCGGCGACGAGCTTCGCTCCATTGGTGAACCGCTCGACGCCGGTTGCGTGTACGACTCCAACCGCTACACGCTGCACGGCATGCTTTCGCGCCTGGGCGTGGAATTGCTCGACATGGGCGTCGTACGCGACGACCCGGCGGCGCTCGAAACCGCCTTCCGCACCGCCGCCGAAAACGCCGATGCGATCATCACTTCGGGCGGTGTCTCCGTCGGCGAAGCGGACTTCACCAAACAGATGATGGCCAAGCTCGGCGACGTGACGTTCTGGAAGATCGCCATGCGCCCGGGCCGACCGATGGCGTTCGGACGCATCGCGTCAAATGGCCACAGCGCGTTCCTCTTTGGCTTGCCCGGGAACCCGGTAGCGGTGATGGTGACGTTCTATCACTTCGTGCGTGGCGCGCTGCTGCGCATGATGGGCGCCACCGACGCCGGCGCACCGCTGGTGCCGGCCGTGAGCGCCGCCCCGATCCGCAAGCGGCCCGGGCGCACGGAATATCAGCGTGCAATCGCCGCGCTGAACGATCGCGGCCAGCTCGAAGTCCGCCTGACCGGCCAGCAGGGCTCCGGCGTGCTGCGTTCCATGAGCGAAGCCAATTGCTTCGTCGTGCTCGCCCACGAACAGGGCCAGGTCAACGCCGGAGACAGCGTGCAGGTCCTGCTATTCGACGGTCTCGTCTAGGCGGCGTGGCGACAGCGGCTTTTGTGCCGACAGCAACACCGCATGCTGTCGGTTTTTTGCGTCACCTCCGGGCTGCGGGTATCGGCGCACCGGTCGATTCGCTACACTCTGCGCCAGTTTGATTGTTTCGGATTTGAGCCTGAGCACTGCCATGATGACCAAGGAGATTGCGTATCTTCACCCGGCCCATACCGCCCGCGCGCTGGTACTGGTGTATCTCTGTTTCTCGCTGCCGGTCGTGGGGCTGTTCTTCTTCGTCGGCTTTGTCCGCTACGGTGAACTGCCGACGATCGTCGTGCTCAGCGGCCTGATTCTCAATGCTTTGGTCGGTTTTGGCGCGCTGTGGCTCGCCTGCCATGCCTACAACTGGGTCGCCGAGCGCTTTGGCGGCATCGAGATCCTGCTGCGCGACGTGCCGGAAGAAGCCTGATCGCTTCCGAGGTCCACAAAGAAGGGGCGGAATATCCGCCCCTTTTCTTTTGCTGATGGCCCGGTTAGACCGGTCTTAATCGCCCTCGATTTCCTCGTCCGGCGGCACGGCGGTCTCCAGCCCCAGCACGCTCTGCGCAGAATCGCTCGGCAACGCCTCCACGGCCTTGAGCTTGCGGTTCATCTGTCGCGTACGCACCTCGGCCTGCTCGATGTTGCTGACGGCGCGCTCCAGCGTTTTCTTCGTCGCGGCCAGCACGTCGCCAAACTTCCCGAACTCGCTCTTCACGGCACCGAGCACTTGCCAGACTTCGCTGGAGCGCTTTTCCAGCGCCAGCGTTCGGAAGCCCATCTGCAGACTGTTGAGGATCGCGGTGAGCGTGGTCGGGCCCGCCACCGTCACGCGGAACTTGCGCTGCAGTTCGTCCGTCAGGCCCGGGCGGCGCAGCACTTCTGCGTAGAGGCCTTCCGTCGGCAGAAACAGGATGGCGAAGTCGGTCGTAGCCGGCGGCGCGATGTACTTCTCGTGGATGGTCTGCGCCTCCTTGCGCACCGCGCCTTCCAGCTCGCGGCTCGCGCTGGCAGCGGCTTCGGCATCGGCACGTTCCTGTGCGTCGAGCAGGCGCTCGTACTGCTCTTTCGGGAACTTGGCGTCGATCGGCAGCCAGACGGTGGCATCGTGATCGGCATCGGTCTTGCCGGGCAGGCGGATGGCAAATTCCACGCGCGCACCCGTACCGTGCACGGTCTCGACGTTCTTGTCGTACTGCTCGGGCGTCAGCATCTGCTCCAGCAGCATCTCGAGCTGGACTTCCCCCCAGGTGCCGCGCGTCTTCACGTTGGTCAGCACCTTCTTCAGGTCGCCCACGCCCTGGGCCAGTGCCTGCATTTCGCCCAGCCCGCGATGGACCTGTTCAAGCCGATCCGACACCAGCTTGAACGATTCGCCCAGGCGCTGCTCCAGCGTGGCGTGCAGCTTTTCATCGACGGTGCGGCGCATCTCGTCGAGCTTGGTCGCGTTGTTCGCCTCGATGTCCTTGAGCTTCTGCTCCAGCGTGGCGCGCACCTCGGCCAGACGGCGCTCGTTGCCCTCGCCCAGTTGGGCGAGCTGCTGCTGCATCGTCTCGCCAAATCGACGCAGCGCGTTGCCCTGCTCTTCGCGTGCCTGCTGGGCTTGCTGCTGCAGGTTCTGACGCACGGCCTCGAGCTGCTGCGTGTTCGTCTCGGTCAGCTTGGTGAGCTGCTGCGCGAACGTGTCGATCTGGTTGTTCTGCAGCGTGGCGACGCTGGTGAGCTGCGTGGCCAGCACCTGCTGGAACTGCCCCAGTTGTTGCGTGACGTCGCTGCGGCCGATGCGCGCCGTCTCGGCGATTTCGCCGCGCAGTTCGCGTTCGATGCGTTCGTTGCCGCGCGTGAGTTCCCGCATGAGCCCATCTTGCAGCGCCGCGAGCATCGGCGATACATCGCTCTGCGCCGGGCGAGACACGCCGCGCCAGATCAGCACGCACAGCGCGACCACCACGGCCACGCCCAGCAACGTCAATAAAGCCAACCAGTCCATATCAGCGTTCGGTCAGGAGGATGCGCGCTGCGCCAGCGCATCCGGGTTCAACAAGTTGGGCGGCTGCCCCGCGCGCGGGCCGAAGCCCAGCGCCGCGATAAGGTTGTCGGCCGCCAGGTTGGCCATGCCGAGGCGCGTGCCCAAGGTGGCACTGGCAATGTGCGGCGTGAGCGCGACGTGCTCGGCGTCCAGCAATGCCGGATGCACCTTAGGCTCACCTTCGTACACGTCCAGGCCGGCGGCAAAGATGCGCTTCTCCGCCAGCGCCTGCGCCAATGCGGCGTCATCGACGATGCCGCCGCGCGCGAGGTTGACCAGCGTGGCGGTCGGCTTCATCTGTGCCAACTCGGCCGCACCGATGGCGTGATGGCTTTCCTTGGAATACGGCAGCACCAGCACGAGGTGATCAGCCTGCCTCAGCAAATCGTCCTTGCTGACATAGGTGGCGCGCGTGCCCTGCTCGACTTCGGGCGAAAGCCGGCTGCGGTTGTGATAGATCACGCGCATCGAGAAGCCGCTCGCGCGCCGCGCCAGCGCCTGGCCGATGCGGCCCATGCCGAGAATGCCCAGCGTGCTGCCATACACCTCCGCGCCGAGGAACATGTCGTAAGTCCACCGCTTCCATTGCCCCGAACGCAGCCAGCGCTCTGACTCGGAGACGCGGCGTGCGGCGGCCATCAGCAAGGCCCACCCGAAATCGGCGGTGGTCTCGGTCAGGATGTCCGGCGTGTTGGTGGCCAGGATGCCCGCGCGCGTCATCGCGGCAAGATCGAAGTTGTTGTAGCCGACGGCCATATTGCACACCGCACGCAGCGTCGGCACGCGGCTGATCAACTCGGCGTTAATGGTGTCGGCCGCGTTGGACAGCAGGCCCACGCGGCCTTGCAGCCGCTCGGCCAGCGCTTCGGGCGGATACTCGATGTCCGCCTGGTTGTCGATCACGTCGAAGGTCTCGCGCAAGCGCTCGAGCACTTCGGGAAACATCGCGCGGGTGACAAGGATTCCGGGTTTCATACGTTCAGCACACGTTCGGTTAGCGGAAGAAGACGAAGGTCATCAGAACGAAAATCGGCAAAAGAATGCACACGGACCACAGCATGTAGCCAAAGAAGCTCGGCATCTGCAGACCGCGGCTTTCGGCGATGGCCTTGACCATCAGGTTGGGCGCGTTGCCGATGTAGGTGTTGGCGCCCATGAACACGGCCGCGGCGGAAATCGCGGCCAGCGTGGACGCGCCCTCGCTCATCAGCATGGAGGCGTCACCGCCGGCGGTGTTGAAGAACACCAGATACGTCGGCGCATTGTCGAGGAACGACGACAGCAACCCCGTCGCCCAGAAGTACATCGCGTTGTTCGGCTGGCCCGCGCTGTCGTTGACGAGATGGACGATGCCTGCGAACGGGCCGTCCACGCCGGCCTTGAGCATGGCAATGACCGGCCCGATGGTGATGAAGATGCCGGCAAACAGCTTGGCGACTTCCAGGATGGGCTCCCAGTTGAACTCGTTGCCGGCGCGTGCGCTTGCCGGGGTGAGCCACAACGAAAACAGCGCGATGGCGACCAGCCCGATGTCGCGCACCACGTTCTGCAGCAGCACCTCCGTGCCCATCACGTAGAAGACGATGCCGGGCTTCCACAGCCCACTCATCAGCACGAGGCCGAGAATGCCTGCCAGCAGTACAAAGTTGACGTTGCCCTCGAAGCGCAGCGGGCCTGCATCGTCCGGCGTGGCGTCGGTGATGTTGGGCAGTTCTTCCTTGCCCGTGCGATAGAGGTAGCTATCGATCAGGAAGAAGATCGCCAGCAGCAACACCCACATCGTCAGCGTCTGGCGCCACAGATGCTGCGTGGTCCAGAAGAAATCGACACCTTGCAGGAAGCCGAGGAACAGCGGCGGATCGCCCAGCGGCGTGAGCGCCCCACCGGCATTGGCCACCAGGAAGATGAAGAACACGACGACGTGCGCCCGATGCCGGCGTGCCTCGTTGGCGCGCAGCAAAGGCCGGATCAGCAGCATCGCGGCGCCGGTCGTCCCCATGATGCTGGCCAGCGCCGTGCCAAGCGCGATCAACCCCGTATTGAGCTTTGGCGTGCCATGCAGATTGCCGCGAATGCAGATACCGCCCGCAACAACATACAGAGCGGCGATCAACGCGATGAAGGGAATGTATTCAGCAAGAGCCGCGTGATTGACGGAAGCGATGGCCGCCTCCGTGCCAAACGCGATCCCGAACGGCACCAGAAGCGCCAACGCCCAGGCCGCTGCGATCTTGCCGTAATGGTCGTGCCACAGCTTGGGCACGAGGAGCGGTGCGATCGCAATCGAGAGCAGGATGCCCGCGAATGGCACACCCCAGAGCAGGGACAATTCCGCGCCGTTCACATCAGCGGCGCGCGCCAGGCCACAGACAAACAGGAAGACAAGGGGCCAGAGGCGTTTCACGTCGGCGTTCTCCTAAGCGCGGGCGCAGCAAACGCCGCCGCGCCACAAACAAAGACGCCAGTGTAAACGCCCGAGGTCTGTTGCCTCCTAAACGTCCACGGATGTTTGATGGGCCAACGCGCCCAGGACGCCGCGTCAGGCGGTCGTCACAACAATCACGTGCACGCGATACGGGCCATGTGCACCGAGCACGATGGTCTGCTCGATATCGCCCGTGCGCGACGGCCCGCTGATGACGTTGGTGGCGCGCGGCAGCTCGCCCCGCTCTGCGCGCATCAGCGCATAGGCGTCTTCCAGCGTGGCGACGATGCGCGACTGCGGAACCACGGCGATATGCGTCTCGGGCAGCAGCGCCGTGGAGGCGACATTCTCCGGCCCCGACAGCAGCATCAGCGAGCCCGTCTCGGCAATTGCGCAGAAGCAGCCCGTAATGCCGACGAGATCGCCGTGTTCCCGATCGGCTTGCGCCTCACGCACGGGCGGACGGAATTCGATGCCGATACCGGCCGCCGCCCAGTCCAGCGATTGCAATGTCGTCCAGGCCACGGCTTGCGGCTGGAGGTTCAGCCCCGACAAGTAGCGGGCCACCGCGCCCGGCACGTCGGACAGCGCCTCCACCGACTCCAGCGTGGAGGCCATCTTCAGCGCCTGCTCGGCAAAATGCGCGGCCAGATTTTCCGGCACCGGCGGGCGCGGGCCGGCAGGGTGGCGCGCGAGGTAATCCGCCACGGCGTCGCGCTCACCCTGCGTCGGTTGCGCGGGACGATGCTGCGCATTGCGGATGCGGGCAAAGATGGCGTCGCGTGCGCGGCTCGTGTCGAGCGGGTCGACGGGGGTGTCCGGTTGTGATTCCATGGCGGCTCCGAAAGATCGATCGATTATACGAGCCGCTTTCCGCGCGATCCGCCACGGCCGTTGAAACTTATTCGGCGCCGGCGTGAGCCTTATTGCACGCCAAAGACCTGCTTCAGATACGTGAGGTAGGCCGGATCGTCGCACATCGTCTTCTCCGGCGCGTCCGATAGCTTGGCCACCGGTTGGCCGTTGCAGCGGACCATTTTGATGACGATCTGCAGCGGCGTGTAGCCCAGGTCGTTGGTCAGATTGGTCCCGACGCCGAACGCCAGCTTGCAGCGACCGTGGAAACGCTCATACAGGCCGATGACCTTGGGCATGTCGAGGCTGTCGGAGAAGATCAGCGCCTTGGACTTCGGCTCGGCGCGCATGTCGTCGTAATGCTTGAGCATGCGTTCGCCCCACTCGAACGGGTCGCCGGAATCATGGCGAACGCCGTCGAAGAGCTTGCAGAAGAACATGTCGAAATCGCGCAGGAAGGCGTCAAAGCCGTAGGTATCCGACAGCGCGATGCCAAGATCGCCGCGATATTCCTTGGCCCACGTTTCCAGCGCAAAGGTCTGGGAATCGCGCAGGCGCGGGCCCAGCGCCTGGCAGGCCTGCAGGTATTCATGCGCCATCGTGCCGAGCGGCGTCATGCCGTGCTTCATGGCGAAGTGGACATTGCTGGTGCCGGCGTACTGGGCGCCCAGCTGCGCACGCGTCTCCAGCAGCACATGCTCGTGCCAGGTGTGCGAAAAGCGGCGGCGCGTGCCGTAGTCGGCAATGCGGCAGTCCTCCAGGCCGGGGCGCTTGAGCGACGCCAGCTTGTCGGTCAGGCGGCGTTTGCCCTCCTCCCACTGCGGGTGCGTCTGCGTGCGGCTGAAGAACACCTCGTTGACGATGGCCAGAACCGGCACCTCGAACATGATCGTGTGCAGCCACGGCCCCGCGATGACGATCTCGATCTGCCCGTCGTTGCTCGGTGCACGGCGCACGTCGATGTACTTCTCGTTGAGATGGAACAGGCCGAGAAAATCGACGAAATCGCTCTTGATGAAGCGCATGCCGCGCAGGTAATCCAGCTCCGGATCGGTAAAGCGCAGGGTGCAAAGGTGGCGGATCTCGGCGCGGATCTCTTCAATGAACGGCACCAGATCGACGCCCGCGTTGCGGCACTTGAAGCGGTATTCGACGTTTGCACCGGGAAAGTGATGCAGCACCACCTGCATCATGGTGAATTTGTACAGGTCGGTATCGAGCAGCGAGCGGATGATCATCGGACAGCGCCAAAAGCCATGTGGACTGGTCGTCATGCTAACCGAAGCGAGGCGGGACGCCTGTGGCCGCCACAGAAATCCCGCCGCGCCCGTCCGGAAAATGGCGGTTTTGACGGTCTACGCGGGCGGAAAACCCCTTGATTCCGCTATAATTTCCGGTTTCCGACCGGATTTTTGCACCATGGAAGCAGAACGCCTTAATGCCATCCAGAACACGTTGGCCGACCTGAAGTCGCGCGCCGACGACCTTCGGAGGTATCTTTGACTACGACGTCAAATCTGAACGTCTAGTTGAAGTCGATAAAGAACTCGAAAACCCCGAGGTCTGGAACGATCCCAAACGCGCCCAGGAACTGGGCCGCGAGAAAAAGTCGCTTGAAACCGTCGTGCTGGCATTGACCAAGCTCGACGAAGACCTCACCGGCGGCGCTGAGCTGTTCGAGCTGGCCCGCGAAGAAGGCGACGACGACACCATCGAAGCCATCGAGGCCGACACCGCAGGCATGCGCGCCATTGTCGAAGACATGGAATTCCGCCGCATGTTCTCCGGCCCGATGGACGCCGCCAACTGCTTCATCGACATCCAGGCCGGCGCCGGCGGCACCGAAGCGTGCGACTGGGCATCGATGCTGCTGCGCCAATACCTGAAGTACTGCGAACGCAAGGGCTTCAAGACCGAAGTGCTGGAAGAGTCCGAAGGCGACGTGGCCGGCATCAAGAGCGCGTCGATCAAGGTCGAAGGCGAATACGCGTTTGGTTTCCTGCGCACCGAGACCGGCGTGCACCGCCTGGTGCGCAAGTCGCCGTTCGACTCGGCAGGCGGGCGCCACACGTCGTTCTCGTCGATCTTCGTGTATCCGGAAGTCGATGATTCGATCGAGATCGAGGTCAACCCGGCCGATCTGCGCGTCGACACCTATCGCGCTTCCGGCGCGGGCGGTCAGCACATCAACAAGACCGATTCGGCCGTGCGGATTACGCACATCCCGACCGGCATCGTCGTGCAATGCCAGAACGACCGCTCGCAGCACCGCAACCGCGCCGAAGCGATGACGATGCTGAAGTCGCGTCTGTATGAGCACGAACTGCGCAAGCGCCAGGCTGCTGCCGACGCGCAGGAAGCCGCCAAGACGGACGTAGGCTGGGGCCATCAGATCCGCTCGTACGTGCTGGACCAAAGCCGCATCAAGGACCTGCGCACCAACGTGGAAATCTCCAACACGCAGAAGGTGCTGGACGGCGACCTCGACCCGTTTATCCAGGCGAGCCTGAAACAGGGCGTCTGATCCGCGCCCAACCTGAGCGACTGCCATGTCTGACACGTCCCTGTTCATCCTGACCGGTGCCTCGCGCGGCCTGGGCGCCGCGCTGGCCCAGGCGCTGATGCAACCTGGCCACCGCCTCATCTGCGTCGCACGCGGCGATAACGCCGAATTGCGCGCGCAGGCGGCAGCCGTCGGCGTGACGCTCGACTGGCACCAGGTCGACCTGTCCGACGCGCATGCCGCCGAGGCCTGGATGACCAAGACGCTCGCCGCCCTGCCCGCTTTTGCCAACGTGACGCTGGTGCTCAACGCCGGCGCGGTCGAGCCGATCGGCACCATCGATACGCTGCGTGCCGATACGCTGCTGCCGCACCTGCAGTTGAACCTGGCCGGCCCGATGGCGTTGACTGCTGCCCTGCTGCGCGGCACCGCCGCGTGGAACGCGCAGCGCCGTGTGCTGGCGATCTCGTCGGGCGCAGCACGCCGGCCGATCGCCGGCTGGGCGGCGTATTGCACCGGCAAGGCGGGGCTCGACATGTTCGTGCGCGCCATCAACGCCGATGGCGACACCAGCGTGCGCGCCGTGGCGCTGGCCCCCGGCGTGATCGACACCGACATGCAACGCACCATCCGTGGCGCCGACTTTGCCGGCGTGCAGCGCTTCCGCGATCTGCACGCGCATGGCGAGCTGGTCTCGCCGCAAGACGCCGCCGCGCGCATCGCCGCCTACCTCGTCCGCCCCGACTTTGGCGCGACCGAGCTGGACGACCTGCGCAACATCGCCTGAACCGACATTCCTCTCATCACCATCATGACCGAACAGAACAACCCGGCCGAATCGAATACCGCGGCCGCCGTGCCGGCGCAGGACGACAACAAGATCATCGCCGAACGCCGCGAGAAACTCGCGGAGATCCGCCAGCAAGGCGTCGCGTTCCCGAACGATTTCCGCCCGACGCACCATGCCGGTGATCTGCAAGCCAAGTACCGCGAGCTGGAACAGGCCGCCCTGGAAGCCGAACCGGTGCAGGTGGCCATTGCCGGCCGCATGATGCTCAAGCGCGTGATGGGCAAGGCGAGCTTTGCCACCGTGCAGGACAGCACCGACCGCATCCAGTTCTACATCAGCCGCGACGCCGTGGGCGAAGACGTCTACGCCAGCTTCAAGAAGTGGGACTTGGGCGATATCGTGGCCGCACGCGGCACGCTGATGAAGACGAAGACCGGCGAACTGTCGGTGGCCGTGACGGAACTGCGCCTACTCTCGAAGAGCCTGCGCCCGCTGCCGGGCGACTACTACGGCCTGGCCGACCAGGAACAGAAGTACCGCCAGCGCTACGTCGACCTGATCGTCTCGAAGGAAACGCGCGACACGTTCCGCGCCCGCACCAAGGCCATGGCGTCGCTGCGCAACTTCATGGCCGGCAACGGTTTCATGGAAGTCGAGACGCCGATGCTGCACCCGATTCCGGGCGGCGCGGCAGCCAAGCCCTTCATCACGCATCACAACGCGCTGGACATGCAGATGTTCCTGCGCATCGCGCCCGAGCTGTACCTCAAGCGCCTGATCGTCGGCGGCTTCGAACGCGTGTACGAGATCAACCGCAACTTCCGTAACGAGGGCGTGTCGCCACGACACAACCCCGAGTTCACGATGATGGAGTTCTACGCGGCCTACACGGACTACCGCTGGCTGATGGACTTCACCGAGCAGCTGATCCGCCAAGCGGCCATCGACGCCTCGGGCACCGCCACGCTCACTTACCAGGGCCGCGAGCTGGATCTGGCCAAGCCGTTCCATCGCCTGACCATCTGCCAGGCAATCCAGAAGTACGCGCCGCAATACACCGACGCGCAACTGGCGGATGTCGACTTCCTCCGCGCCGAGCTCAAGAAGTTCAAGATCGACACCAACGCGCCGCAATTCCTGAACGCCGGCGTGGGTACCCTGCAGCTTGTGCTGTTTGAAGAAACCGCCGAGTCGCAACTGTGGGAGCCGACGTTCATCATCGACTACCCGGTCGAAGTGTCGCCGCTGGCGCGCGGCTCCGACACGCTGCCCGGCATCACCGAGCGCTTCGAGCTGTTCATCACCGGCCGCGAAATCGCCAACGGCTTCTCGGAGCTGAACGATCCGGAAGACCAGGCCGAACGCTTCCGCAAGCAGGTCGAACAGAAAGACGCCGGCGACGAAGAAGCCATGTTCTATGACGCCGACTACATCCGCGCCTTGGAATACGGCATGCCCCCGACCGGTGGCTGCGGCATCGGCATCGATCGTCTGGTGATGCTGCTCACCGACAGCCCGAACATCCGCGACGTGATCCTTTTCCCGCACCTGCGCCGGGAAGACTGATCGGTTCGGTCGATCGCCTTCGAAAGACGCCCCTTCGGGGGCGTTTTTTGTTGCCCCCGAAGGCGCAAAACGCGCGCCCACCCCGCTATTTGTAACATCGCCCCGCTTCCACAAACTGTATCAAATGTCGGTAAACACCTGATTTTTAAAGGAAAACTCTCGGTACAGATGCTTACAAATTAAAACGGCATCCGTTTGGGCGATGAACCACACTGTGATCATCGAGAGGCCGCAACATGAACCAATCACGGGCCGCAGGAGAACGAAGATGAACAACAACATCCAACCGAACCAAGGTCAGCAATACGGCGGCACGTCGCCGGGTCAAGTCCCGTCGTCGTCGCGACGCATGCATCCGCTGATGACGACGGCCGCTGTCGCCGTGATCATCGCCAGCCTGACGGCAGTGGCCGCCATTACCGGCGTGCTGCCCACCTCGAAGGCGACGCAGGGCAGCACGGACCCGAATGTGGCAGCCCAGTCGGCAGCGGCCATGCCGGGCGCTTCGGCCCCGATGGCGCTGGCTGCACCGGGCCAGACGACGCAACCGAACCAGGCTGCTCCGTATCCGGCACAAAACGTCGCGCCCGCTCCGGCGCGCGTCCGCGAGCCGTCGTACGCCGAGCGCGCCCCTTCGGCCAACCCGAGCTATGCGCAAACCCAGCCGCGCCAGTCGGCCAGCCCCTATGCCGGCCATGTGACGTCGGTCACCCCGATCACCACGCAAGGCAAGGAAACCGGCCTCGGCATGATCGGTGGCGCTGTGGTGGGCGGGCTGCTGGGTAATCAGGTTGGCCGAGGCAATGGCCGTACGCTGGCGACAGTCGGCGGCGCCTTGGCAGGCGGTTACGGCGGCCACGTGGCAGAAAATTACTACCACCGCGATACCGAGTACCGCGTGAACGTTCGCATGGACAACGGCACGACGCGCAGCTTCATGTACAAGGCTGCCCCGGGCTTCCAGGCAGGCGAACGTGTCCATGTCGAGAACGGGACGCTGGTGGCCGGTTAATCCGGCGTCGCCTTCGCCCAAAAGAAAAACCGGCCGTCGGGCCGGTTTTTTCATGCGCATGCGTTTTATTGAGGCTACGCGCTTATTCCGCTTCGTCGATCCAGGCTTGCTGGATGGCTTCGAGGAATTTCTCGCCGCCACGTTTGTGGTCGTCGTCAAAGCCTTCCAGGGTGACGACCTTGTTGTGCAGGTCGACAAAGTTCAGGCGCGTCGGATCGACGTCAGGGTATTTGTCGTACAGCGCTTCCGCGATCTGCTGGATATCGTTCCATTTCATGATGGGCTCCCTCCTCCGCTGGCCGGTCGGCTCAGTGGTTTTCCTTGGCGTGGTTGATCGTGTACTTCGGAATCTCGACGGTCAGGTCCGTCTCCGCCACCTTGGCCTGACAGGACAGGCGCGAGTTCGGCTCCAGGCCCCAGGCCTTGTCGAGCAGATCCTCTTCCTTCTCGGTCGCCTCATCCAGCGAATTGAAGCCCTCGCGCACGATCACGTGGCAGGTCGTGCAGGCGCACGACTTCTCGCATGCATGCTCGATCTCGATGTCAGCGCCCAACAGCGCATCGCAGATGGTCGTGCCGGGCTTGGCTTCGATCACGGCCCCTTCCGGGCAGTATTCGACGTGAGGAAGGACGACGATGTGTGGCATGAAGAAACTCGTTCGATAAGTGTGTTTGGGGAGATGCGATCGGCGATCAGCCGAGCTCCTCGATACGTTTGCCGGCGAGCGCCTTGCGAATGCCGCGGTCCATGCGGCGTGCGGCGAATTCGTCGGTGCCATGCGAGAGGGCATCCACGGCGTCCTTGATGGCGCGGTGGTCTTCGCTCTGCATGGTGGTGCGCAGTGCGGCGATTTCGGTGTCGATGGCGGCACGCTCCTCGGGCGACAGCAGATCGCCATCGGCGGCCAGCGCCTGCGACAGCGCCTCCAGCAGGCGCTCGGCCTCAACACGCTCCTCCGCCAGCGCTCGACGGCGCATGTCGTCTTCGGCGGACTGGAAACCTTCCTGCAGCATGCGCGCGACATCGTCATCGGCCAGACCGTACGACGGCTTGACAGTGATCGACGCTTCCACGCCCGACACCGTCTCGCGTGCGGACACCGACAACAACCCGTCGGCATCGACCTGATACGTCACCCGGATGCGAGCAGCGCCGGCCACCATCGGCGGGATGCCGCGCAACTCGAAACGCGCCAGCGAACGGCAATCGCTCGCGAGTTCACGCTCGCCTTGCAGCACGTGGATCGCCATGGCCGTCTGGCCGTCCTTGAACGTGGTGAATTCCTGCGCGCGCGCGACGGGAATCGTGCTGTTGCGCGGGATGATCTTCTCGACCAGGCCGCCCATCGTCTCGACACCCAGCGACAGCGGGATCACGTCGAGCAGCAGCCAGTCTTCGCCCGGCGCACGGTTGCCGGCCAGCAGGTTGGCCTGCATGGCAGCGCCAATGGCGACCACTTGGTCCGGATCGAGGTTCGTGAGCGGCGTGCGGCCAAACAGCTGCCCCACGGCACGACGGATGATCGGCATGCGCGTTGCGCCGCCCACCAGCACGACACCCTTCACGTCTTCCACTGTCACGCCTGCATCGCGCAATGCGCGGCGCACCGGCGACAGCGTCTTTTGCACGAGATTGGCGGTCAGTTCGGTGAAGGTCTCGGCGGTCAGCACGAGATGCACGGTCTCGCCGGTGGAGAGCATCGCGTCAATCTCGGTGCTGTCAGCGGTGGAGAGCCATTCCTTGGCGGCGCGCGCCTTGTTCAACAGCAGGCGCGTGTCTTCGGCCGAGAGCGGTTGCAGACCGGCTTGCTCGACGATCCAGCACACGACGCGCTGGTCGAAATCGTCACCGCCGAGCGCGGAGTCGCCGCCCGTCGACATCACCTCGAACACGCCCTTGGTGAGCTTGAGCACCGAGATGTCGAACGTCCCGCCGCCCAGGTCATAGACGGCGTAAATGCCTTCGGCGGCGTTGTCCAGGCCGTAGGCGATGGCAGCCGCGGTCGGCTCATTCAGCAGACGCAGCACATTCAGGCCGGCCAGCTTGGCGGCGTCCTTGGTGGCCTGGCGCTGCGCATCGTCAAAGTACGCCGGCACGGTGATGACGGCGCCGACAAGCTCATCGCCGAGCGTATCTTCCGCGCGCTGCCGCAGCGTGGCGAGAATCTCCGCCGACACTTCCACCGGGCTTTTCACGCCGGCCACGGTCTTCAACTGCACCATGCCGGGCGCGTCGACAAAGTCGTACGGCGTGTTCTCGATGTGGGCGACATCCTTCAGGCCGCGCCCCATGAAACGCTTGACCGAGATGATGGTGTTTTTCGGGTCGCGCACGGCTTCGGCCTGCGCCTTGTAGCCGATGTGGGCGCCGCCCGAGGGCAGATAGCGCACCACGGAGGGCAACAGCGGGCGCCCCTGATCATCGGGCAACACTTCCGGCACGCTGCTGCGCACGGAAGCCACCAGCGAGTTGGTCGTGCCCAGATCGATGCCGACCGCCAGACGGCGCTGGTGCGGTGCGGGCGATTCGCCAGGTTCGGAAATCTGCAGTAAAGCCATGGGGATGTCTCGATTGCGCGGATGGGCTGCCTGCCGGGGCAAACCCAACATTGTCGCAAATTCTGGGTTCTAGTCGTCCAGCCGGTCGATAGCCTCGGCGGTGTCGCGTTCGATCTTTTCGATGAACATCAGTTGGCGCACGGCATCGGCTGCCGCCGCGGTGTTGCCATCGTTACCGAGCAGGCCGGACAGCGCCTGATAACGCGTACGTTTTTCCTTGCGCAGCATGGTCAGCAAATCGTCCAGCGCATCCACGTTGCGCTCGGCCTTGGCGTCGCCGAGCGTTTCGCGCCATTCCATTTGCTGCATCAGAAACGCAGGCGGCATGGCCGTGTTGTTCTCGGCCTGCACGTCGATACCGCGCAGGTGCAGCAGATACGTCGCCCGTTTGAGCGGATCACGCAACGTCTGATAGGCCTCGTTGGCCCGCGTGGCCCATTGCATGGCGACGCGGCGCTCGGCGTCACCTGCGTGGGCGTAACGATCGGGATGCGCCTGCGACTGCACGGTGCGATAGGCAGCGTTCAGCGCGTCTTCGTCGACCTCGAAGTGTTCGGGCAGGCCGAAGAGGGAAAAATGCGTGGCGTTTGCGGACAAACCGGAATTCATGAATAAAAAAAGCGGCCGCGCCGCCTCGTGTTCCTTCGTGTTCCTTATTCGACCGGCTCACCCCGGTCGCACTTCAGGCACTCCACCACCGCGCCGATCTTGCTGGCCCGCCCGGCGTGGGTTTGTGTCCAGGGCCGCAGCTGCCAGGGCGGATCGTGACGCATGTGCTGCCCATGTCCGCAGGCGAGACGGGCGACCCAGTGGCCCTCCTCGTCCCGCTCGAAACCGACAATCGCTTGCTTCAATGTGCCCCGCTCACACGCGGAACGACTCGCCGCAACCGCATTCGTCCTTCACGTTGGGATTGTTGAAGCGGAAACCTTCGTTCAGCCCTTCACGTGCGTAGTCCAGCTCGGTGCCGTCGATGTACGGCAGGCTCTTCGGATCGACGATCACCTTGACGCCGTTGGATTCGAAGACCTGGTCTTCGGCGGCAATCTCATCTGCGTATTCGAGCTTGTAGGCGAGGCCCGAACAGCCCGTGGTCTTCACGCCCACGCGCAGGCCCACGCCCTTGCCACGGCGGGTCAGGTAGCGGGAAACGTGCTGCGCGGCCTTGTCGGTCAGGGTGATCATGCTGCGTCCTTTCTATCCAAACGGGCTCAAGCAGCCTTCTGCTCGGCCGAACCGTGCTTTTCCTTGTAGTCGGCCACGGCCGCCTTGATGGCGTCTTCAGCCAGGATCGAGCAGTGGATCTTCACCGGCGGCAGGGCCAGCTCTTCAGCGATGGCGGTGTTGCGGATCTCCAGCGCTTGGTCCAACGTCTTGCCCTTCACCCATTCCGTCACCAGCGACGACGAAGCGATAGCCGAACCGCAGCCATAGGTCTTGAACTTTGCGTCTTCGATCACGCCCTGCTCGTTGACCTTGATCTGCAGCTTCATCACGTCGCCGCAAGCCGGCGCGCCGACCATGCCGGTACCGACCGTGTCGTCGCCCTTCTCGAACGAACCGACGTTGCGCGGGTTTTCGTAATGGTCCAGAACTTGGTTGCTGTAAGACATTTCACACCTCTTTCAATCGTTGGCTGGCGCGGGGGCGCCTGTTATTCGTCAAACGCCGCGCTCAGTGCGCCGCCCATTGAATGCTGTTCAGATCCACGCCGTCCTTGTACATCTCCCACAGCGGAGACAGGTCGCGCAGCTTGCCGATCTTGCTCTTGAGCAGCTCGACCACGTAATCGACTTCTTCTTCGGTCGTGAAACGGCCCACCGTGAAGCGGATCGAGCTGTGTGCCAGTTCGTCGTTGCGGCCCAGGGCGCGCAGCACGTACGACGGCTCCAGCGAGGCCGACGTGCAAGCCGAGCCCGACGACACGGCGACGTCCTTGATCGCCATGATCAGCGACTCGCCTTCCACAAAGTTGAAGCTGATGTTGAGGTTGTGCGGCACACGGGCTTCCATGTCGCCGTTCACGTACACCTCTTCCATCGTGTTCAGGCCGCGGTACAGGCGATCGCGCAGCATGCGGATGCGCTCGTTCTCGGTCGCCATTTCTTCCTTGGCGATGCGGAAAGCCTCACCCATGCCGACGATCTGGTGCGTGGCCAGCGTGCCCGAACGCATGCCGCGCTCGTGGCCGCCGCCGTGCATCTGCGCTTCGATGCGGATACGCGGCTTGCGTCGCACGTACAGCGCGCCGATACCCTTCGGGCCATACGTCTTGTGTGCCGAGAACGACATCAGATCAACCTTCAGTTTCTGCAGGTCGATTTCCACCTTGCCCGTCGCCTGCGCAGCATCGACGTGGAAGATCACGCCCTTCTCGCGGCAGATTTCGCCCAGCGTTTCGATGTCTTGAATGACGCCAATCTCGTTGTTCACCATCATTACCGAGGCGAGGATGGTGTCGGGGCGGATCGCTTGCTTGAAGACTTCGATGTCGATCAGGCCGTTGTCCTTCACGTCCAGGTACGTCACTTCGAAGCCCTGGCGCTCCAGCTCACGCGTCGTGTCCAGCACAGCCTTGTGCTCGGTCTTGACGGTGATGATGTGCTTGCCCTTGCTGCTGTAGAAGTTCGCTGCGCCCTTGATCGCCAGGTTGTCGGACTCGGTGGCACCGGACGTCCAGACGATTTCGCGCGGGTCGGCATTCACCAGCGCGGCAACCTGCTCGCGCGCGGTCTCGACCGCCTTTTCGGCTTCCCAACCAAACGGGTGGCTGCGCGAGGCCGGATTGCCGAAACTCTCGCGCAGATACGGAATCATCTTGTCGACCACACGCGGATCCACCGGCGTCGTCGCGGAATAGTCCATGTAGATGGGAAGCTGCAGGGTGCTCATATCTTGTCTGCCTTATGTGGGGGGCGATGTTCTTGTGTGACGCCGGCGTCGTGGCCAGCAGCACGCTGGCGCAATTACGACTGCGCCAGACTGAAAACGGAGTTGACCAGCGGGGCGCGCTTGACCGGTTCGGCGGCGACCGAGGTGGCGGCGGGCGCGTCGACGGTGCGTGCGCGTGCCGGAGCACGTTCGCGGCGAGCCGGACGCGCTTCACGCATGTCCTGGATCACTTCGGGCTGACGCTCGCGTTGCTGATCGACCAGGTTCTGCAGCGACACCGAATCGAGATACTCGACCATCTTCTGATTGAGGGTGGCCCACAGGTCGTGCGTCATGCAGCGGCCCGTATGGCCGCCGACATGCTCTTCGCCGCCGCAGTTGCCCTTCCCGCCACATTGGGTCGCATCGAGCGGCTCATCCACGGCAATGATGATGTCGGCAACGGTCACGTCGTCGGCACGGCGCGCGAGGCTGTAGCCGCCGCCCGGACCGCGCACGCTCTCCACGATTTCGTGGCGGCGCAGTTTGCCGAACAGCTGCTCCAGATACGACAGCGAAATTTTCTGACGCTGGCTGATGCCAGCCAGCGTGACCGGGCCCTGCTCCTGGCGTAGCGCCAAGTCAATCATGGCGGTGACCGCGAAGCGGCCTTTGGTGGTCAATCTCATGGCGTCGGGGAAATACCTGATCGTTTTGCTCAAGTATAAAGGAACCCGACAAAATCGGTCAACTAAGGTGTCGGGGGATTCCGCGTCGCAGCAAGGGGATTTGCAGAGCCCGAAAAACGGGGTGGCCACGCGGCAGGCCGTATTGTGGACTAAAACAATCAACCACGTCCGATAGGGCTATCCAGCCGTTCCCGCAGCGCAACTTGGATGTCGTCTCTGGCGCCGAGTCACTGCGGGTTTTTCCTTATGCGGTGAAAAGCGCAATTTCGTTGACATCTGTTACGCGGTAGCCGAGACTGTTAGATACGCAAACGTTTGCGAAGAGCGAGGCGCGATTGCCCTTAGGAATGCCTTACGGCGTGACATGGCAGCGACGCCTCGCACCCACCCGCCCCAGACAGGCCTCTTCCTGGAGGAGACACCATGGATATCCGCCGTCGCCGCGCCTTGCACCTTGGCGTGGGCTCTGCTGTCGCTGCTGCTCTGCCGTTCCCGTTTTCGCTGGCGCACGCCGCCAACCAGCCTCCCAAGGTTGCGCTGGTCATGAAATCGCTCGCCAACGAGTTCTTCCTCACCATGGAGAACGGCGCGCGCAAGCATCAGAAGGACCACGCGTCGGAGTACACGCTGCTGACCAACGGCATTCGCGACGAAACCGACACCGCCGGGCAGATCCGCCTGGTCGAGCAGATGCTCGTCGCGCGTGTGGACGCGCTGGTGCTGGCGCCGGCCGACTCCAAGGCGTTGGTGCCGGTCGTCAAGAAGGCCGTGGACGCGGGCATTCTCGTCATCAACATCGACAACCGGCTCGACCCGGCGGCGCTCAAGGAAAAAGGCCTTAACGTGCCTTTCGTGGGGCCGGACAACCGCAAGGGTGCGCGACTGGTGGGCGACTTTGTTGCCAAGTCGCTCAAGCCCGGCGATGCCGTGGGCATCATCGAGGGCATTCCGACCACCACCAATGCCCAGCAGCGCACCGCCGGCTTCAAGGACGCGGCCGAAGCCGCCAAGCTGAAGATTGCCGGCGTGCAGTCGGGCGAGTGGGAAATCGACAAGGGCAACAAAGTGGCGGCCGCCATGCTGCGCTCCGAGCCCAACCTGAAGGCGCTGCTGTGCGGCAACGACAACATGGCGATCGGCGCCGTATCGGCGGTGCGCGCGGCCGGCAAGCTGGGCAAGGTGCTGATTGGCGGCTATGACAACATCGACGCCATCAAGGCCATGCTGGCTGACGGGCGTGTGATTGCGACAGCGGATCAGCACGCCGACCAGCAAGCCGTCTATGGCATTGAGACCGCCCTGAAGGCGTTGGCCTCCAAGACGCCGCAGGCGAAGCTGTCAGGTGTCGTCGAGACACCGGTCAACCTCGTCACGCGTTCCTGATCCTACAGACCGGCCAGCCGCCGCCAGCCATGTCTGCCGCTTACGAACCGCGCACGCCGCTGCTGCGCGTCTCCGCGCTCAGCAAGCACTACGCCGCCCCCGTGCTTCGAGATATCGATCTCGACGTGCACGCGGGCGAGGTGCTTGCGCTCACGGGAGAGAACGGCGCCGGCAAGAGCACGCTCTCCAAGATCCTCTGCGGGCTGGAGACGGCGACTTCCGGGTCGATGACGCTGGCCGGCGCGCTGTACGCACCCCATTCACGCAACGCGGCCGAAGCGCTGGGCGTACGCATGGTGCTACAGGAACTGAGCATGGTGCCGACGCTGACGGTGGCCGAAAACCTGTTCCTTGGCGACCTGCCCCGGCGGCTCGGTTTTGTGGATCGCTCTGCGTTGCGCCAGCGGGCCGAACAAGCGCTCGCGCGCGTCGGCCTAGACCTCGACCCGTGGACGCCCGTCCAGACGCTCGGCATCGGCCACCGGCAGATGATCGAGATTGCCCGCGCGCTGGCCAGCGCATGCCGTGTGCTGATCCTCGACGAGCCGACGGCAATGCTGAGCGCGCACGAGAGCGCCACGCTATTCGAGCGCATCGACGCGCTGCGCCGCGAAGGCGTGGCCATCATCTACATCTCTCACCGCCTGGACGAACTCGCGCGCATTGCCGATCGCATCGTCGTGCTGCGTGACGGCAAGCTCGTGACCGATGCGCCGGCTGCGACGGTTACGCAGGACGCGCTGATCCAGGCGATGGTCGGCCGCGACGTGGCCGCCGCATCCGAAACGCAACGCACCACGCGCGCGCCGTGGCCCGGTGACGGCTCACCGGCGTTGCGGGTGACCGGCCTTACGCGTGCGCCGGCCGTGCGCGATGTGAGCTTTGACGTCGCGCCGGGGGAAATCTTCGGCATCGCGGGGCTGGTCGGCGCGGGGCGCACGGAACTGCTGCGGTTGATCTTCGGTGCGGACCCCGCAGACGCGGGCACCGTCGAAGTGGGCTCGCCGCTGGCACCTGCGCGCATCCGCTCGCCCGGCGATGCGGTACGCCACGGCATCAGCCTGCTCACCGAAGACCGCAAGGACGAAGGCCTGATGCTGAGCCTGCCCATCGCCACGAACATCGCACTGGGCAACATGCCGGGCGTCACGAAGCGCGGATGGCTGCAACCCGCGCAAGAGCGTGCGCTGGCGCAGCGGCACATCGGCGCCCTGCGGGTCCGGTGCGCGGGTCCGGAGCAGCCGGTGGGTGAACTGTCCGGCGGCAATCAGCAGAAGGTGGCCATCGCCCGCTGGCTGGAGCGCGACACGCCCGTGCTGCTGTTCGATGAGCCCACGCGAGGTGTGGACGTGGGCGCCAAGTTCGACATCTACACGCTGCTCGAGGCGCTGGCGGCGCGAGGCAAGGCACTGGTCGTGGTATCGAGCGATCTGCGCGAACTCATGCAGTTGTGTGACCGCATCGGCGTCATGCGCGCCGGGCGGCTCACCCACATCTTCCAGCGCGGTGGCTGGAGCCAGGACGCCCTGCTCGCCGCCGCCTTCGGTGAACCGGAAGAAGCCGAGTCACCAGCACCTCAATCCCCCTCGGAGACCGCTGATGCGCTCTGATTCCACCCTGCCCCCGACGCCGCCCGCAGGGACCGCCGGCACGCGCGCGGCGCTGGGCATGTCGCTAGGCACCATCGGCGGGTTGCTCGCTGCGCTGGTCGCCATGCTGGTGCTGTTCGGCACGCTGTCGCCGACGTTCTTCTCGCTGCCCACGTTCACAACCATCGCCAACGAGATCCCCGACCTGCTGGTGATGGCGGTGGGCATGACGTTCATCCTGATGATCGGCGGCATTGATTTGTCGGTGGGCTCGGTGCTGGCGCTGTCGGCTTCGGTGCTGTCCGTGGCCATGACCAAGTTCGGCTGGGGCTTGCTGCCCGCAGCGCTGGCGGGCGTGGCGCTGGCCACGGCGGCCGGCATGCTGACCGGCGCGGTCACGGTGCACTGGGGCATTCCGTCGTTCATCGTGTCACTGGGCGTGCTGGAAATGGCGCGCGGCCTCGCCTATAGCCTCACCGATTCGCGCACCGTGTACATCGGCAGCGCGGTCGACTGGCTGGCCAACCCCATCGCGCTGGGCATTGCGCCGTCGTTCCTGATTGCGATTGCCATCACGGTGGTGGGCCAGATCGTACTGGTGCGCACCGTGTTCGGCCGCTACCTGGTGGCCATCGGCACCAATGAAGAAGCTGTGCGGCTGGCGGGCGTGAACCCCCGCCCCTACAAGATTGCGGTGTTCGCGCTGATGGGGCTGCTCTCGGGCCTGGCTGCGCTGTTCCAGGTGTCACGCCTGGAAGCCGCCGATCCGAACGCCGGCGTGGGCATGGAGCTGCAGGTGATCGCGGCCGTGGTGATCGGCGGCACGAGCCTGATGGGTGGGCGCGGCTCGGTCGTGCGCACCCTGTTCGGCGTGCTGATCATCTCGGTGCTCGAATCGGGCCTTGCGCAGATCGGCGCCTCCGAGCCCACCAAACGCATCATCACGGGCGCGGTCATCGTCGCGGCCGTGGTCATGGATACCTATCGCAGCAAGCGCAACCGCAGCAAGCACCATTGAGAGACAGAGGAGATCGTCATGGCAACCATCAAGGACGTGGCCGCACTGGCCGGAGTTTCGTTCACCACCGTCTCGCACGTCATCAACAACACAAGGCCGGTCAACGCCGAAACGCGCAAGCGCGTGGAAGAGGCCATCCGGGCCACGCGCTATGTGCCCAGCGCCGTGGCGCGGTCGCTCAAGCACCGCACCACGCGCACGATCGGCGTGCTGGTGCCCACCGCCACCAACCCGTACTTTGCGGAGCTGGCGCGGGGCATTGAAGATGTGTGCGCTGCTGCCGGCTACAGCGTCATCCTCTGCAACTCCGACGACGACCCCCGCAAGCAGCGCGACTACCTGCGCGTGCTGATGGAAAAACGCGTCGACGGCATCATCGTCAGCAGCGCCGGCCCCGACACGGCATTGATCGAAGCGCTTGGCGAATCCGCCCTGCCCATCGTGATGGTCGACCGCCCCACCGAAGGCATCCAGGCCGATCAGGTGCAGGTCGACCACGAAGAAGGCGCCTATATTGCGACCAAGCATCTGCTGGAACTCGGCCACCGCCGCATCGCCTGCATCAGCGGGCCGTCGTCGCTGAGCGTGACGGCAGAGCGCCTGGCCGGTTTCCACCGCGCGCTGCGCGAAGCCGGCGTGCCGGAAGCCTCTGCCCGCATTGCCGAAGGCGATTTCACCAGCCCCGGCGGCTACCGCGCCGCGCGCCAACTGCTGACCGAAGGCGAGATGCCCACCGCGATCTTTGCCGGCAACGACCTGATGGGCATCGGGGCACTGCGCGCCGCCGCCGAATTGGGCATTCCCGTTCCGAAAACGCTGTCGGTGATCGGCTTTGACGACATCGAACTGAGCCGCTACGTCTACCCGGCGCTGTCCACCGTCGGCCAGTCGATCCGCCAACTCGGCGAGACCACCGCGCAGACGCTGCTCGAGCATCTCGGCGACAACGCCCTGCGGCATCCCGTGGAGGAGCCGCGTGCGCGCCGCATCGTGCTGCCGCCGCGCCTGTCTCTGCGCGAGTCGACCGCCGAGCCTGAGCGCCCGGCACGCGCCGCCTGATTCCGCATTCCTTTCACGCTTTCAACGTAGTCCCGACATGGTGGCCAAGCGCCCTTCCGCCTCTTCCGCGCACCCCGCTGCCGACGTGCTGATCGTCGGCAGCCTGAACATGGATCTCGTGATCCGCACGCCCCGCTTGCCGCGTCCCGGGCAAACGGTTGCAGCCCCTGCGCTGGAAACCATCCCCGGCGGCAAGGGCGCCAATCAGGCCGTGGCAGCCGCCCGCCTGGGGGCCCGCGTCGCCATGCTCGGCTGCGTGGGGGATGACGCGTACGGCACCGCGTTGCGCGACGGCCTGCGCCGCGAAGGCGTCGACACATCGATGGTGTCGGTGCACGCCGGGGCGGCCACCGGCATCGCGTGCGTGACCGTGGCCAACAGTGGCCAGAACACCATCGTCATCGTGGCTGGCGCCAACGAATTGCTGACGCCCGCCATGATCGAAGCGCAGCGTGCCGCATTCGAGCGCGCGCGCGTGATCGTCTGTCAGCTGGAATCGCCACCGGATGCGGTGGAATGCGCGCTCAAGCTGGGGCAGCGGCTCGGCAAGACGGTCATTCTGAATCCGGCGCCCGCGACCGGCCCATTGCCGACACCGTGGATCGCGGCCTGCGATTACCTCATCCCGAATGAAACCGAAGCCGCGTTGCTCACGGCCCGGCCGGTGGATTCGCCAGAAGGCGCGCTGGATGCCGCAGCGGATCTCCACGCGCAGGGTGCACGACGCGTGATTGTCACGCTGGGCGCGCGCGGCGTTGCTTTTGTGGACGGCGACTCGCGCCTGCTGATGCCCGCCCCGGTTGCACAGGCCATCGACACCACCGCTGCCGGCGATACGTTTGTCGGCGCATTGGCTGCGGTTCTGGCAGAGGGCGCAGCGCCCAGTGCCGCCATCGCGTTTGGGCAGGCTGCGGCGGCCGTGTCGGTCACGCGGCTTGGCGCGCAGCCATCCATTCCGTTCCGCAGCGAGTTGGGCGCACCTGTCGCGCCCGCAGCCCACTAGACCGGCGTGCTGGTGCTCGGCGGCGTGCTCGCAGTCGGGGCACGCGGCACGAGCAGGCACAGCGGATCCCGCAGGATGCGGCGCCACACCGCGCCCGTCACGCGCTTGCGGTCGACCCCGCGCAGGTTGCGCGAGCGCATCGCCATGTTGAAGGCCAGCGCAAACGAGACCAGAACGTTCAGCACGCCCATCAGCGCAATGCCGGCCACGGCCAGCCAGAACGCAGTGGTATGCATCACGCTCGGCCCCAGCACGCCCACGGCAGTGGCCACCGCCCCGGTCGACAGCGTGACGTGACGCACCTCCATGTGCGGGCCGAAAAACGACAGGATCTCGGGGCCCAACCCGAGCATGAAGCCCAGCGACACGTTGGCGACAACGCCCGACAGATTGCGCTTCCAGAAGCTCGCAATACGCTGCGCGCCCTGCGTGCCGACCATGAACCGCAGGCGCCGGTGGTAGGCAATCACGTCGTGCACACGGTGCAGCGCAAACCAGTTGTCGGCCCAACCTGCCGCCAGGCTTGATGCCCACAGCAGTACGCCCGTGAAGATGGCGTACAGCGGCGTCGGTCCAAGAATGGAAAACGAATCGATGGTCGCCATCGCCTTCGCTGCCGAAATCAGATCCGCATGAAAGAACCGCCCGGCCAGCCACTGCACCACAAAAGCCACCGGCGCCACTGCTACAAGGTTGCCCGCAATCGCTGCCGCGTTGGAGCGGATCATGGCGACGGTATCGTCGACAAAGCGGTCGAGCCCTTCCGGACGGCTCACCTGGTCGAGCCGGTGTGCCAGCGCGGGCGCCGTCATGGCGGGCTGCTTGGTCGCCAGCGTGAAATGCGCGAAATGGATGCCGAGAAAGCTGACCGCATAGTTGATCGAAGCGAGCAGCCCTTCGGTAAAGCGCGACAGGTGCGCTCCGGTGATGAAGAACTTGATGTACACCGTAGCCGCCGTAATGACGCCGCCGCCGGCCGCCGCCTTCACCATCGCGCCGTATTCCTTGCCGTCGCGCGTAATGTAGTGCTCGCCGCTCTCAGCAGACCGCTCGACCACCTTGCGCGCCAGATCGGCAAACGTGGAGCGGATCAGATACCCCACGCTGCGGCGGTGCTGGCTGGCCGACACCAGCTCGGCCGTCATATGCACGAAGCGGCGTGAGCCCTGCGTGTCCGCCCACGCCGTCAGCAGCAAATCGATGCGGCCCAGCCACGCTTTCATGCGCTCGACCTGGAACACGACTTCCACTGAGACGCCGTTCTCGTCCAGATGCTGATACACGCTCGCCGTGGCCGTTCGGCAGCGGTCCAGCACAGCGCGGAAATAATTGAGCTCCTGCAGGAACTGCTCCGGGCTCGCCAGTTCGGCGTTGGGCCGCTCAAGGAAGATCGCATTGGCTGCGTCGGCCAGCAGATAGAACGGCGAGTCCGTCAGTTCCGCGTGGTCCATGCGACTGCGGATGCCGCGCGACAACCCGGCCGCGCGCACCTGGCTGATCAGGATCTGGATACCGATGCCGAGGCTGCGCTCCAGCCGTGTCTGGCCCGCCGCGTGCTCGTCTTCCGTCATTCCGGCACGGAACAGCGCGTAGAGACGCGTCACCAGTTCGTCGTCCAGTCCATCGACCCACTGCGCGTCGGTCGGCCCCACAAACATCAGCGCAAACAATGTCGCCAGCTGCGGCTGATTGGGTGCAGGCGGCAGCAGGCGCGCCTGCCAGCGATCGAGCAACTCGCTCCAGAACCCGGAGCGTGACGACAAGCCCGTATCGCACAGCAGCGACACCGGATCGTTGTCCTGCACGATGCTGCGCAGTGTCCGCCCGACACGTTCTGCCAACGCCGGATTGTTCTCCAGTACCTGCAGCAGATAACGCAGGCGGGCATAGCGCCAGGACTCCGACGCGGCCCCCGCTGGCCGATCCGCACGACGCAACCAGTAGGTCAGCTCGATCAGCCATTCGTTGCGCTCGGCCAGACTGCGCGTGGGCTCGAACTGCGCCAGGATGGCATCGAGTTGATGGCTGGCGTGCCGGGACGCGCGCCACTTGCGCCACGGGTTAAGCAAAAAATTGAACATCGAACTCCCTTGATGGCAGACGCGTGCAGCAGGCGCTGCAGCAGGTGCCGGCTCCCCGGTCAGGCAACGCGCACGGCCCGAATTTGATCTGAAATGATGTCAACAGCAACCCCTGCCACCTGCAACGAGGTGGCGGGGTTTCAAGCGGAGGCCGCGCGGTTCAGGCGGCCGGAACGATGTGGTCTTCGCCGCTCGCCCCAAAGAGCTGCGACTTGAGCTTGGCAAGCTGATCGCGCACCGCCGCCGCCTTTTCGAATTCGAGATTCTTGGCGTGGTCGAGCATCTGTTTTTCCAGGCGCTTGATTTCCTTGGACGCCTGCTTCTCGCTCATGTCTTCGTACTTGGCGGCCTCTTGCGCGGCCTTCAGTTCCGCGCGCGCATCGTCGACGTTGTACACGCCGTCGATGATGTCCTTGATGCGTTTGACCACGCCGCGCGGTGTGATGCCGTGCGCCTCGTTGTGGGCGATCTGCTTGGCACGGCGGCGCTCGGTTTCGTCGATCGCCTTCTTCATTGAATCGGTCATGCGATCCGCATACAGGATGGCGGTGCCGTTCACGTTCCGCGCCGCGCGGCCGATGGTCTGGATGAGCGAGCGCTCGGCGCGCAGGAAACCTTCCTTGTCCGCATCCAGGATCGCCACGAGCGATACCTCGGGAATGTCCAGCCCCTCGCGCAGCAGGTTGATGCCGACCAGCACGTCGAAGGTGCCCAGTCGCAGGTCGCGGATGATCTCCACGCGCTCGACGGTGTCGATGTCCGAATGCAGGTAGCGCACCTTGATGCCGTTCTCCGAGAGAAACTCGGTCAACTGCTCGGCCATGCGCTTCGTGAGCGTCGTTACCAGCACGCGCTCGCCAGCCTCGACGCGCAGGTGGATCTCAGACAGCAGATCGTCGACTTGCGTCGTGGCCGGGCGCACCTCGATGATCGGGTCGACAAGGCCCGTGGGGCGCACGACCTGCTCGACGACTTCCGTGCCCGCCGTCTTCTTTTCGTAATCCCCCGGCGTGGCGGACACGAACGTCACCTGCCGCATCTTGGTTTCGAATTCGGCGAACTTGAGCGGCCGGTTGTCGAGCGCAGAAGGCAAGCGGAAACCGTATTCGGCCAGCGTTTCCTTGCGCGCGCGGTCACCGTTGTACATGCCGTTGAGCTGGCCGATCAGCACGTGTGATTCATCCAGGAACATCAGCGCATCCGGCGGCAGGTAATCGACCAGCGTCGGCGGCGGCTCGCCCGGCGCAGAGCCCGACAGGTGCCGCGAATAGTTTTCGATGCCCTTGCAGAAGCCCAGCTCCTGCAGCATCTCCAGATCGAAGCGCGTGCGCTGCTCCAGCCGCTGCGCTTCCACCAGCTTGTTTTCCTTGTAGAAGAAATCGAGCCGCTCGCGCAGTTCGGCCTTGATGGTCTCGATGGCGCGCAGCACGGTCTCGCGCGGCGTCACGTAGTGGCTCGACGGGTACACCGTGAAGCGCGGAATCTTTTGCCGCACACGGCCCGTCAGCGGATCGAACAGTTGCAGCGATTCGACTTCGTCGTCGAACAACTCCAGGCGCACCGCCATTTCCGCATGCTCGGCGGGGAAGATGTCGACCGTGTCGCCGCGCACGCGGAACGTCCCGCGCTGGAAATCCGTCTCGTTGCGCGTGTACTGCATGGCGATCAGGCGTGCGATCACGTCGCGCTGGCTGACCTTGTCGCCCGCGCGCAGCGTCAGGATCATCTGGTGGTATTCGCTCGGGTTGCCGATACCGTAGATGGCCGAGACAGTGGCCACGATCACCACATCGCGGCGCTCCAGCAGGCTCTTCGTCGCGGACAGCCGCATCTGCTCGATGTGCTCGTTGATCGACGAATCCTTCTCGATGAACAGGTCGCGCTGCGGCACATAGGCCTCAGGCTGGTAGTAGTCGTAGTACGAGACGAAGTATTCGACAGCATTGCGCGGGAAGAACTCGCGGAATTCCGAATACAGCTGCGCCGCCAGCGTCTTGTTCGGCGCAAAGACAATCGCCGGACGCCCTACCTGCGCGATCACATTGGCCATGGTGAAGGTCTTGCCCGAGCCCGTCACGCCCAGCAGTGTCTGGTACGACAGGCCGTCTTCGATGTTCTCGACGAGCTGGCGGATCGCCTCCGGCTGGTCGCCGGCCGGCGGATACGGCTGGTACAACTGGAACGGCGAGCCCTCGAAAGTCACGAACTTCGACTCGTCGTGCGGGCTGGGGACTTGGCTCAGATCGGTCATGGCGGCGGGTGGGATGGCAGCGCGGGAAGTCGACAAAGTGACTTGCACGTCCTCAGCAAATAAGGGCGGCAGCGGCAATTGCAACCAATCGTCTAGTGTAGCGCGCGGCCCGGGCAATCGTTTGGACACCGCGGCGCGCGCATCTGTACCGCCCGTCAAAACGCTTTAGGCACCTGTTCTGCAAGGATTTTTCGGGCGATTAGAGCGTGTATTCGGTACAATCCATCTTCGTGCGCGCCTCGTTGTACATCCGGCGCCGGGCGAGCCGCCCCGGAGTCTGCGCCGCACCGCCTGCAAGATCCCACCGAATTCCGAACCAACCGATCGAGACATCTCATGTCGCTTTTCTCTGCCGTCGAACTGGCCCCGCGCGACCCCATCCTGGGCCTGAATGAAGCTTTCAACGCCGATACCCGCAGCACCAAAGTGAATCTGGGCGTGGGCGTGTACTTCACCGACGAAGGGAAAATTCCGGTGCTGCGCGCCGTGCAGGAAGCCGAAAAGGCCCGCCTGGCCGCCGCCGCCCCGCGCGGCTACCTGCCGATCGAAGGCATTGCCGCCTACGACCAAGCCGTGCAGAAGCTGCTGTTCGGCGCTGAATCGCCCCTGATCGCCGAAGGCCGCGTGGTCACCGCGCAAGCCCTGGGCGGCACCGGCGCGCTGAAGATCGGCGCCGACTTCCTCAAGCGTCTGTACCCGAACGCCAAGGTCGCGATTTCCGACCCGAGCTGGGAAAACCACCGCGCGCTGTTCGAGTCGGCCGGTTTCGAAGTGGTCAACTATGCCTACTACGATGCCCCGTCGCACGGCCTGAACTTCGCCGGCATGATGGATTCGCTGAACAGCTACGCGCCGAACACGATCGTCGTGCTGCACGCCTGCTGCCACAACCCGACCGGCGTGGACATGACCACCGAGCAGTGGAAGCAGGTCGTGGAAGTCATCAAGGCCAAGAACCTGATCCCGTTCCTCGACATGGCCTACCAGGGCTTTGCCGACGGCATCCAGCAAGACGGCCTGGCCGTGCGTCTGTTTGCCGAATCGGGCCTGCCGTTCTTCGTCTCCAGCTCGTTCTCGAAGTCGTTCTCGCTGTACGGCGAGCGCGTCGGCGCGCTGTCGATCGTGACGACCAGCAAGGACGAAGCCACGCGCGTGCTGTCGCAAGTCAAGCGCGTGATCCGCACGAACTACTCGAACCCGCCGACGCACGGCGGCACGATCGTCGCCAGCGTGCTGACGAGCCCCGAGTTGCGGGCGATGTGGGAGCAGGAGCTGGGCGAAATGCGCGACCGCATCAAGTCGATGCGCAACGCGCTGGTCGACAAGCTGGCCGCCAAGGGCGTGAAGACCGACTTCTCGTTCGTGAAGGCCCAGCGCGGCATGTTCTCGTACTCCGGCCTGACCTCGGCGCAAGTAGATCGCCTGCGTACCGAGCACGGCATCTACGCCGTGTCGACCGGCCGCATTTGCGTGGCCGCGCTGAATACGCACAACATCGACGCCGTGGTGAATGCCATCGCTGATGTCCTGTAAGGTGCGGTAGGCGTCACGCCTCACGGGCAATTGCAAAAAGAAAAGCGGCTTCGGCCGCTTTTTTGCTGCATCGGACTAGACTGACACGGGCGCATCATAGAAGCAGCGCAACACTCCGTTATCAGGGTTTATGCTGCATCGCAGTAACCTGCACCCAGGTGCATAATCGTTTGCGTCGCCTTCGCCACCAGAGATCGGTCCAGCCATGCTTTACCAGCTTCACGAATTCCAGCGCGCCCTGCTCAGCCCCATGACGGCTTGGGCCCAGGCAACTGCCAAGACCTTCACCAACCCCCTGAGTCCGTTGTCCCTGATGCCCGGCGCGCAACGCTACGCTGCGGGCTATGAGCTGCTGTATCGCCTGGGCAAGGAGTACGAGAAGCCGGAATTCGGCATCCGCTCCGTCAAGTCCAACGGCCGCGACATTCCGATCGTCGAGCAGACCATCATCGAGAAGCCGTTCTGCCGCCTGATCCGCTTCAAGCGCTACGCCGACGACGCCGAGACCATCAAGCTGCTCAAGGATGAGCCGGTCGTGCTGGTGTGCGCACCGCTGTCGGGCCACCACTCCACGCTGCTGCGCGACACCGTGCGCACGCTGCTGCAGGATCACAAAGTCTACGTGACTGACTGGATCGACGCCCGCATGGTGCCGGTCGAAGAAGGTGCGTTCCACCTGTCGGACTACATCAACTACATCCGCGAGTTCATTAACTACATTGGCGCCGACAAGCTGCACGTGATTTCGGTGTGCCAGCCGACGGTGCCGGTGCTGGCCGCCATCTCGTTGATGGCCTCGGACGGCGAGAAGACGCCGCGCACGATGACCATGATGGGCGGCCCCATCGACGCCCGCAAGAGCCCGACCGCCGTCAACTCGCTGGCGACGAACAAGTCGCACAGCTGGTTCGAGAACAACGTGATCTACACGGTGCCGGCCAACTATCCGGGCCACGGCCGCAAGGTGTATCCGGGCTTCCTGCAGCACGCCGGCTTTGTGGCGATGAACCCGGACCGCCACCTGTCATCGCACTACGATTACTACCTGAACCTGGTCGAAGGCGACACGGAAGACGCCGAGGCCCACGTGCGCTTCTACGACGAGTACAACGCCGTGCTCGACATGGCCGCCGAGTATTACCTCGAGACCATCCGCGACGTGTTCCAGGAATTCCACCTGGCCAACGGTACGTGGGTGGTGGAAGGCAAGCCGGTGCGCCCGCAGGACATCAAGAGCACCGCGCTCTTCACCATCGAAGGCGAATTGGACGACATCTCGGGCAGCGGCCAGACCGAAGCCGCACATGGCCTGTGCACCGGCATTCCGAATGCGCGCAAGCAGCACCTGACGGCACCGAAGTGCGGCCACTACGGCATCTTCTCCGGCCGCCGCTGGCGCGAGCAGGTGTATCCGCAGTTGCGCGATTTCATCCGCCGCTACGAAGAGAGCACACCGCGCATCAAGGCGGTCGCCTGAGCCGGAGCCACCCAACAAAAAAGCCTCGCAACAGCGAGGCTTTTTGTTGGCCAACGGCTCCTTCTGGGCGCAGTCGATCAACCCCGGGGCCGGTCGAGATACGCCAGCAGCATCTTGATATGCAGCTGCGCGAAGGCTTCGTGCTCGTCGGCGGAGGCAATGTCGCGCCCCACCACCGCGCTGATCGTGTACCGGTTGGACAGCACGTAATAGCCCAGCGCCGAGATCGTCAGATACAGACGCGACACATCGACGTCGTCGCGGAAGATGCCGGCGCGCTGGCCGCGCTCCACGACACCACGCAATACCTCGATGACCGGGTTCACCAACTCGACCAAGTGCGGCGACGTCTTCAGGTGCCGCGCCTCATGCAGGTTTTCGCTGTTGAGCAGACGGATGAACTCGGGGTTCTCGTAATAGAAATCCCAGACGAACCGTGCAAGCTGGATGACCGCTTCGCGCGGGTCCGACGACTCGATCTGCACCTGCTCTTCCGCCTCCTTGAAGCGGAAATACATGTGCTCGAGCACGGTGAGGAAGAGTTTTTCCTTGCTGCCGTAGTAGTAATACAGCATGCGCTCGTTGGTCTCGGCGCGACGGGCGATGGCGTCGACGCGCGCGCCGGCAAATCCACCGCGCGCAAACTCCTCGATTGCAGCAGCAAGGATGCGTCGGCGCGTGCCGGCGGGGTCGCGACGCGTGCGGGGTGCGGCGGATTCGCCATGAGCATCGGCTTCGATGTCGACAAGCGGCGCGGCTGGGTGAGACGGCATGGCACCTCGGTCCGTTTAGAACGCAGGAATTATGTCATAGGGTTAAGACATGCCCGCGGTATGGCATGTCAGGGCATGCACCGCTTGCGCGGGCGGCAAATCGGCGATAATGGCAGGCTATTCAAACGATCAATCCCATCGTGGTTTCCTTGGTCCCCGCAGTGGCCGCAACCTTGGCCGACCGGCTCGAAAACCTCCTGCCACAAACGCAATGCACCAAGTGCGGCTACAACGGCTGCCGCCCCTACGCTGAAGCCATGGCCAGCGGCGAGGCCCTCCCCAACCGCTGCCCACCCGGCGGCGCGGAAGGTATTCGCCGGCTGTCCGACGCACTTGGCCGCACGGGCGACCTGCTGCCGCTGGACCCGTCCAACGGCATCGAACAGCCCCGCGCCATCGCCGTCATCGACCCGGAACGCTGCATCGGCTGCACGCTGTGCATTCAGGCGTGCCCGGTCGACGCCATCGTGGGCGCGCCCAAGGCAATGCACACGGTGCTCGAAGACTGGTGCACCGGTTGCGACCTCTGCGTGCCGCCCTGCCCCGTCGACTGCATCGACATGCGCCCCGTCACCGGCGACCGCACAGGCTGGGATGCCTGGAGCCAGCAACAGGCCGATGTCGCACGAGACCGCTACGTCTTCCGCAACGCGCGCCTGAAGCGCGAACAAGCCGAGAACGAAGCGCGCCTCGCCGCCAAGGCCGCGGCCAAACTCGCAGCGGTGAGCGCCGAGCAACCCGCCGATGACGCTGAACTCGCCGCCCAGGCGCGCAAGAAGGCGATCATCCAGGCTGCGATCGAACGGGCGCGCCAGAAGCAGGCCGAGATGGCCGCGCGCGGGCAAGGTCCGCGCAACGTGACCAACGTGTCGGCGGATGTGCAAGCGCAGATCGACGAGGCCGAAGCGCGCCGCAAGCGCATCGCGAGCCAGATCGAGCGCACCGCCACACCCGACGCAGACAAACCCTGACCCCGGCCCCGACGATGAATCCCGCCAAGCGCCACGCCATCTTCGAGACACTGCGCGAAAACAACCCGACGCCGACCACCGAGCTGGAATACACCACGCCGTTCGAGCTGCTGATTGCGGTACTGCTGTCCGCGCAGGCAACCGACGTGGGCGTGAACAAGGCGACGCGCAAGCTGTTTCCCGTAGCCAATACACCCGCCAAGATGCTGGCGCTCGGCGAGGAAGGCATCACCGAATACATCAAGACCATCGGGCTGTATCGCACCAAGTGCAAGCACATCCTGCAGACGTGCCGCATCCTGGTCGACCAATACGGCGGCGAAGTGCCGCGTGACCGCGCCGCGCTCGAAGAGCTGCCGGGCGTGGGCCGCAAGACGGCCAACGTGGTGATGAACACGGCCTTCGGTGAGCCGACCATCGCGGTCGACACGCACATTTTTCGCGTCGCTAATCGCACGGGGCTGGCGCCGGGCAAGAACGTCCTTGAGGTCGAGCTGAAGCTGCTGAAGGTGGTGCCGGAAGAGTTTCGGCAGGATGCGCACCACTGGCTGATCCTGCATGGGCGCTATGTGTGCAAGGCCCGCAAGCCCGAGTGTTGGCATTGCGCCATCGAGCCGCTGTGCGAATTCAGGCCGAAGACCCCAGCGCCGAAGGAATGAAAAACGGGGACCGCACCGTCTGATGCGCGTCCCCGTTTTCCTTGCGTGACGGATCGTGGCTTAAATGATCTTGCACGCCTCTTCGAACGACAGACGCGGGTTGCGCGGGTGCAGCTTCTCGGCGTCACCGTAGCCGATGTTCATGATGAAGTTGACCTTCCACTGGCCATCGGGGAAGAACGTCTCGTTCACCTTGTCGGCATCGAAGCCGGCCATCGGGCCGCAGTCCAGGCCGAGCGCACGGGCAGCAAGCACCAGATAGCCGCCCTGCAGCGAGCCGTTCATCAGCGCGGCCGCATTGATCTTGGCCTGGTCGCCGGCGTACCACGAGCGCGCATCGGTGTGCGGGAACAGCTTGGGCAGTTGCTCGTGGAATTGCGTGTCATACGCAACGATCACGGCCACGGGCGCCTGACGGGTCTTTTCCTGATTGCCGGCCGACATGCACGGAATCAGGCGTTCCTTGGCGGCAGCGCTCTTGACGAACACGAAGCGGGCCGGCGTGCTGTTGGCGGCGGTCGGGCCGTACTTTACGGTGTCATACAACGTGTGCAGCAGTTCGTCATCGACCGGCTTGTCCAGCCACACGTTATGCGTACGGGCTGCGTGGAACAGTTGGTCCAGCGCGGACGGTTCAAGCATCGGCATTGCAAGGTGCTCCGGAAAAAGTTGAGGAGCGCATTGTAATGCGCCGTATCCGCGCGCGCCGGACACCCACACGCTCCGGATGGGCGCCCCGCCTTCCATCGGCAGGCCGGTGGCTTTAGAAGAAACGGCATGCCTTCTTTGTATTTAATCGCATCTGCCGCGATGCATCTGCATCAACATGGTCATTTTTACAGTGCATCGCACACGATAAAAAACAGCCCTTTACAACGGTTTCCTTACGAACTACTTTTTCGTTCGTCATTGCATTACCCGCAGAGTTGGACGTATCGGATTCGCGCCCGAGTTAAAGCAGGCGCGTAGCCGCATTCATCCCAACGCTTTTGCACGGACGTTGCAGACTTTGCGCAAACGCGCTGGGGGCTTGACTCCAGAGCCGTTCTATTTTTGAAATCCGATGGGATTTCAGGGGCCTCTTTTGCCAAACAAGAACCGATTGCATTCATTTCCGCAGACAAGTCGGGAAATCAGAATATTCGTTTCGCGTCGCATAGAAATTACAAAACGCAAATCGAATATGGAGCCCACTTAAAACCACACGTTTTAAGTGATGGTGTTCGTCACCCTGAAAAAGGCCATTATCGCCATGAAAAAATCCAGGTTATCGACCGGTGATTTTGCAGGATTGTCCCGGACCCTCGGTGTATCGTTTGCGGCCGCAGCGCTGTCCGCGGTGCTGCTGGCAGGTTGCGGCGGTGGCGACTCGTCCGCCGCGGCCAACCCGAGCGGCGTTGCCACCAACGCCGGCAACGCAACCACGCAACCGGTGACGGCCGCCGTGCCGCCCGACCAGCCTTACGTCGACCCGAACGTCTACGGCACCGGGCCCAACGACGCGCTTGCTGCCGATCCGGGCGAAAGCGCGGCCATTACGCACCACACGGTCACGATCGGCGGCAAGAGCATCGCCTACACCGCCACCGCCGGCCACCTGACGACCATCGACCCCGTCACGTCGCGATCCAACGCGACGATGTTCTACGTGGCGTACACGCAGGACAACCCCGATCCGGCAAAACCGCGTCCGGTGACGTTCTTCTATAACGGCGGCCCGGGCTCCTCGTCGGTGTTCCTGCTGCTGGGCTCGTTTGGGCCGAAGCGTCTGCAGTCGTCGTTCCCGAACTTCACGCCGCCGGCACCGTACAAACTGCCCGACAACCCGGACAGCCTGCTCGACCGCTCCGATCTCGTGTTCATCAACCCCGTGGGCACCGGATACTCGGCCGCCATCGCACCGGCCAAGAACAAAGACTTCTGGGGCACGGACCAGGACGCGCGCTCCATCGATCGCTTCATCCAGCGTTATCTGACGAAGAACTCGCGTTGGAACTCGCCCAAGTTCCTGTATGGCGAGTCGTACGGTACGGCCCGAAGCGCGGTGCTGTCGTGGGTGCTGCATGAAGACGGCATCGAGCTGAACGGGATCACGCTGCAATCGTCGATCCTCGACTACGCGAATGCGCTGTCGGCCGTCGGCACCTTCCCGACGCTGGCCGCAGATGCCTTCTACTGGAAGAAGACGACGCTCAACCCCGCGCCGACCGACCTCGACAGCTACATGGTCCAGGCCCGCAACTACGCCGACAACACGCTCGCACCGCTGGCCCAAGCCCCGAGCGCCGCAGACGGCGGCTTCGTCAACGTGCGCCTGAACCTGAACCTGTCGACGGCGCAGACGATGGGTTCGTACATCGGCACCGATCCGGTCTCGCTGATCCAGACGTTCGGCAATCCGGCGGCGCTGGGCAATGTGCCGTCGCAGAACAACAACCCGCCGTACACGTTCTTCCTGACGCTCAACCCGGGTATCCAGATCGGCCAGTATGACGGCCGCGCCAACTACACGGGCCAAGGCATCGCGCCGTTCATCCTGCCGAATTCGGGCAGCAACGATCCGTCGATCTCGAACATCGGCGGCGCGTACACGGTGCTGTGGAACAGCTACCTGAACACCCAGCTCAAGTACACGTCGACCTCGTCGTTCATGGACCTGAACGACGCCGTGTTCAACAACTGGGACTTCAGCCACATCGACCCGACGGGCGCCAACAAGGGTGGCGGCAACACGCTGTACACCGCTGGCGACCTCGCCTCGACGATGAGCCTGAACCCCGACCTGAAGGTGCTGCAGGCCAGCGGCTATTTCGACGCCGTCACGCCGTTCCACCAGACCGAGCTGACGCTGGCGCAAATGCCGCTCGACCCGACGCTGAAGGCGAAGAACCTGACGATCAAGAATTACCCGTCGGGCCACATGATCTATCTGAACGATGCGTCGCGCACCGCGCTCAAGGGTGATCTGGCTTCGTTCTACGATGGCGTGATGGCCGATCGTCCGGCCCTGATGCGGGTGCAGAGCCTGCAACGCCTGCCGGGCGGCCCGAAGAAGTAATCGCCTCAGGCAGAAGGCAAAACCGCCCAGTTCACGCTGGGCGGTTTTTTGTTGGCTGGACTGTGGATTCGGCTTCAGGCCATGTCGTCTGCACCGTGGCCGGCGGGCTTCGCATCCGCCCGCGTAAGCCACAGCACGCCCGCCAGAATCAATGCGCCGCCGGTCATCTGCATGGGCGCGATCGACTCGCCGAGCAGCAATGCCGCCAGCAGCACCGTCACCACCGGCTCCAGCGTCGACAGCATCGACGCCTGCGCGGCCCCCAACTTCTGCAGGCCAGCAAAGAACGTCAGGATGGCCACCACCGTCGACAAGCCGGCAATGGCCAGCGCCGCGGCCCAGCCGCTGAACGTGCCCGGCAGATGCGCCGGCGCACCGAGCAACGCCATCCCCGTGTACACGACGGCCGCAGCGGTACAGATGACGGTCGTGCACGCCAGTGGATCGAGCCCGCGCGTGACCCGTGCACCGACCGTGATGTAGATCGAGTAAATGACCGCCGAGGCCACACCCAGCCCGATGCCGAGGAGGCTCCCGCCCGACAGGCCCGCACCACCCACCGTCAGCCCCGCCCCGACCGAGCACAGCACCAGCGCGATGATCGCCGTGGGGGTCAGCCGCTCGCGCAGGAAAATCGCCGCCAGCACCGTCACGAACATCGGATACAGATACAGCAGCAGCGCCACCAGGCTGGCCGGTGCGTAGTTCAACGCCGTGAAAAACGCGAACGACTGCCCTGCATAGCCAATGCCACCCATTGCCGCCAGCCCCGCCACGCGCGACCACGGCGGTATGCCGATGCGGCGGACACGCATCACGACCATCAGCGCCGCGGCCGCGATCACAAAGCGCACGATCAGCAGACCGACCACGTTGGCGCCACTCGCATAGGCGTAATGCGTGAAGATGGCCATCGCGCCGAAGGATGCGGCGGACACGGCGATCAGCAGCACGCCGAAGAGCTTGTCGGCGGCGCGTGCTGCGAGGAGGGAATCGGCGGCTTGTCTCATGAGGGGCGGCGTTTTTGTTGGAATCGACCTCTGCGGGAGCGGGCGCCATTGTAGCGTTGCCATCTCGCGAAGCTGCCCGGCAGGCATCGAGGCGCGCCGGTACAATGCCGGGATCATGTTCAGTCCCTCCCGCGACGAAGTCCGTCAATTCTTCTGCGGCGCGTGGCGCAAGCACCGCCAGGCAGAAATCCTCACGCCGCTCGAAGCCATGGCGCTCGACTGGATGCTGCAGCATCCCGAGTACCACGACACCCTGGAAGCCGGCGAAGAAGCCCTCGCCCGCGACTACACGCCGGAAAGCGGCCAGAGCAACCCGTTTCTTCACCTGTCGATGCACCTGTCGATCAGCGAGCAGGTATCGGTGGATCAACCGCGCGGCATTCGCGCCGCTTATGAGGCATTGGCGCAGCGGCTCGACTCCCCGCACGAAGCCCAGCATCAGGTGATGGAATGCCTGGGCCAGATGCTGTGGACAGCGCAGCGGACCGGCCTGCCGCCCGACGGCGATGCCTACATCGAATGCGTGCGCAAACGCGCCACGGCCCGCTGAACCTGACGCTCTGACGCCAACAAAAAACCGCTCCGAAGAGCGGTTTTTATTTACCGGCGATGCCGCATTACTTCTTGAGCACCAGCGAGCCCGGCAGCGATTCGATGTACGCGGCAATATCCTTCAGCTCTGCCTGCGTGAACGGACGCGGCTTGCCGTCGGCACCGATCGTGGCAGGGTTGCTGTTGACCTGGCCGGCCATGATGGCGTTGCTGCGGCCCACCAGCGGGTTGTTGCTGGTCTGGTAGGCCAGCAGCGCGTGATAGATGTAGTCGCCGTGCTGGCCGGCGAGCTTCGGATAGTCCGGCGAGATCGGGGCATTCAGGCCAGCACCGTGGCAGGCCGCGCAGGCGCCCTTCTCCACCAGTTGCTTGCCCTTTTCCAGATCAGCAGCCTGCGCCGACACGGCGGCAGCCAGCATCAGCGCGCCCAGATTGAACGAGATTGCGAGCGAGATCTTCTTCATATTCTTCCTCGTCACTTCTGGGGATTGTTTTGGGTGGCAGGCGTCTGCGCTGCGTAGTAGGCGGCCAGGTTGGCGATGTCCTGATCGGTCAGCGAGCCGGCGATGGCGCGCATCGTCGGGTGCTTACGGTCACCCTTCTGGTACGCATGTAGCGCGCTTTCGATGTACTTGGCGTTTTGGCCGCCCAGATAGGGCACGCGATACACCTCGGGGAACGACGTCTTGTAGTCGGGGATGGCATGGCAGCCGATGCACATGGCGACCTTGTTCTCGGCGGCGGCAGCGTTGCCCTGAACGTCGGCAGCGGCGGCGCTGTTGGCTGCGGCCAGTGCGCCTAAAGTGCCCAAGGCGGCCACCATGGTGAGGATCTTTTTCATCTCGTTCTTAAGCGTGGAGTTTCAGAATCCTGCTCGCCCTGCCGGCTTGGCTCGTCTCAGCCGGCTGTCTCGCTGGGCGCATTCACCCGCCGTTGGCAACAAGCCAGAAGACGGTCATTTGAGGTGCGTCAAACCGGCGCATTGTACCGCACCGTTTTTTTGCCAGTCCAGTTAGGGCTCCCGTGACTTGACAGCAAGGAATGGCACGGCGCGGCCGCCCTCAACCCGCCCCGCTCACGCTCGGCGTCAAACACCCAAATGCTCTTATACTGGCCGTTTCCAAATCTTTTACCGCTCAGTAGGCTTGCACGATGAACACCACCACCTCGCCTGCCCCATCCGACCAGCGCACCCGCTTCGAAGGCTCCGACCAGTACGTCGCCACCGATGACCTCAAGCTCGCCGTCAATGCGTCGATGACGCTGCAGCGCCCGCTGCTCATCAAGGGCGAGCCGGGCACGGGCAAGACCATGCTGGCTGAGGAAGTGGCCGCTGCGCTGGGCATGCCGCTGCTGCAGTGGCACGTGAAGTCGACCACCAAGGCCCAGCAGGGCCTGTACGAATACGACGCCGTCTCGCGCCTGCGAGACTCCCAGCTCGGCGACGACAAGGTGCACGACATCCGCAACTACATCGTCAAGGGCGTGCTGTGGCAGGCCTTTGAGGCGGATGAACCTGTCGTGCTGCTGATCGACGAGATCGACAAGGCCGACATCGAGTTCCCGAACGATCTGCTGCGCGAGTTGGATCGCATGGAGTTCTACGTGTACGAAACGCGCGAAACCATCCGCGCCAAGCATCGCCCGCTGGTGATCATCACGTCGAACAACGAGAAGGAATTGCCCGACGCGTTCCTGCGCCGCTGCTTCTTCCACTACATCAAGTTTCCCGATGCCGAGACGATGCAGGCCATCGTCGATGTGCACTACCCGGGTATCAAGCCCGCGCTGGTCAAGGCTGCGCTGGATGCGTTCTACGAGATGCGCAACCTGCCGGGGCTGAAGAAAAAGCCGTCGACGTCGGAGCTGATCGACTGGCTCAAACTACTGCTGGCCGAAGACATTCCGCCGGAATCGCTGCGCAGCCAGGACAAGAACGCTGCGATTCCGCCGCTGCACGGGGCGCTGCTCAAGAACGAACAGGATGTGCACCTGTTCGAGCGCCTGGTGTTCATGAACCGCGCCAATCGCTGAGCGAGCCCCGCCATGCCGCGCCTGATCGAGCCCGTCACGCTGTCCGGCCAGCACGCCTGGCTGGAGCCGCTCGGCCCCGAGCACGAGGACGAAGTGCGCGCCGCGGCCGCTGATGGCGAGCTGTGGAAGCTTTGGTACACATCCGTCCCCTCGCCCGACAAGACCGGCGATTGGCTGGCCATTGCGCTGGACATGCGCGAACGCCTCGGCGCGATGCCGTTTGTTGTGCGCGAGATGCGTGACGGACAGCCCGGCAAGGTGGTCGGTGCGACGCGCCTGTTCAACGTGGACGAAGCCAACCGCCGGCTCGAAATCGGCCACACGTGGTACGCCAAATCGGTACAGCGCACGGCCGTCAACACGGAATGCAAGTTGCTGCTGCTCACGCATGCGTTCGAAACCGTGCGCTGCATTGCCGTGGAATTCCGCACGCACTGGATGAATCACCAGAGCCGAGCCGGCATCGCCAGGCTCGGCGCCAAGCAGGACGGCGTGCTGCGCAACCACCAGCGCATGCCGGATGGCAGCTTCCGCGACACGGTCGTGTTTTCGATCATTGAATCGGAATGGCTGGCCGTGAAACGCCATCTGCAATACAAGCTCGAGCAACCGCGCGCCTGAGCGCCGGAGGACCACCATGCTCATCGATTTCTTCTTCACGCTGCGGCACGCCAAGCTGCCGGTCTCGGTCAAGGAATACCTGACGCTCCTGGAAGGGCTCAAGCAGCAGGTCATCGCGCCGTCGCTCGACGAGTTCTACTTCCTCGCGCGCATGACGCTGGTGAAGGACGAAAAGCACTTCGACAAGTTTGACCAAGCGTTCGGCGCCTACTTCAAGGGCGTGGAAGGCGCGGTCGATTGGCGTGCGGACATTCCGCTGGATTGGCTCACCAAGAAGCTGGAGCGCGAACTGTCGCCCGAAGAGAAGGCCAAGATCGAGGCCATGGGCGGCCTCGACAAGCTGATGGAGCGGCTGAAAGAACTGCTGAACGAGCAGCACGAGCGCCACGAAGGCGGCAACAAGTGGATCGGCACCGGCGGCACGTCGCCGTTCGGGCACGGCGGCTACAACCCGGAGGGCATCCGCATCGGCGGGCCATCGAAGGGCAACCGCACCGCGGTGAAGGTGTGGGAAGCACGCGCGTACAAAGACTACGACGACACCGTCGAACTCGGCACGCGCAACATCAAGGTGGCGCTGCGCCGCCTGCGCAAGTTCGCGCGTGATGGTGCCGACATCGAGCTGGACCTGGACGACACCATCCACTCCACCGCCGCCAACGCCGGCATGCTCGACATCAAGATGCGCCCCGAGCGGCACAACAACGTCAAGGTGCTGATGCTGATGGATGTGGGCGGCTCGATGGACGACCACATCAAGCGCGTGGAAGAACTCTTCTCCGCCGCCAAGACCGAGTTCAAGCACCTCGAGTATTACTACTTCCACAACTGCGTCTACGAATGGCTGTGGAAGAACAACCGGCGCCGCCACGCAGAACGCTTCTCCACCTGGGACGTCATCCGCAAATACCCGCCCGACTACAAGCTGATCTTCGTGGGCGACGCGACCATGAGCCCGTATGAAATCCTGCAGGCCGGCGGCTCGGTGGAATACAACAACGCCGAAGCCGGCGCCACATGGCTCAAGCGGTTGATCGAACAGTTCCCGAAATTTGTCTGGCTCAACCCCGAGCCGGAAGGCCTGTGGGAATACCGCCAATCCATCTCGGTGATCAACCAGATCATGAAGACGCGGATGTATCCGGTGACGATTGCCGGGTTGGAATCCGCAATGCGGCTGCTATCGAAGTAACGCACCTCCGAGCGCTTCTCCGGGCGTGGACACGGTGATTACCTGACGCGTAATCGACACCATCCACGCTGCCGCCGAAGATGAAGCCATCCAGCGCATGCCCCATCACCGCGCTGGGCAAGCTTCCCACTTCGAACGGAGAAACGTCATGACCGCCACCCAACTCGCCGCCAACGACACGCTCGCCGATACGCTGGTCGACCGTTACATCGCCGCGTGGAACGCAACAGACACTGCGCAACGCCGCGCCCTCGTCGCGCAAACCTGGACGGAGAGCGCCACGTATGTCGATCCGCTGATGCAGGGCGCCGGCCATGACGGTATCGAGGCGCTCATTGCGGGCGTGCAGGCCAAGTTCCCCGGCTTCCGCTTTGCGCGCGACGGCCGCGCGGATGTCGTGCAGGACACGATCCGCTTCCGCTGGACGCTCGGCCCCGACGGGCAGCCGCTGGTCAAGGGCACCGATTTCGTACGCATCGAAGGCGACCGCATGCAGACGGTGACCGGCTTCATTGACCAGATGCCAGGCATGGGCGACGCCGCCTGAGCGCGCCCCGCACAACAGCAAACGCCCCGAAAGTCGGGGCGTTTTGCATGGGCGGCACGCGGCAGCGATCAGATGGACAGCGCGTCTTCCTGGCCCGCGTTGGCACTGCGCAAACCCTCAGCCCAGCCCTTGGTCGGCAGCTTGAGCGAGGCCTGCAGCGCGGCGGCGCGCGCCTGCACATCTTCCCAACTGACGTGCAGCGGCGGCCCATTGAAGGCAAGCGCGATCACATTGCCGTCGTGCACTTCAGGGAAGACCAGCACGCGATTGTCGAACGCGTCGCAGATGCGCTCGATATTGCGCGGGAAGCTGGTGTGGTCGCCAAATAGGTTGATCGTCATCACACCCGGCGAGCGCAGCACCTGGCGGCAAGCCTTGTAGAACGCCGGCGTATCGAGCACGGGGCCGCGCGCGGTGGCGTCGTACAGGTCGATCTGCAATGCATCGACGGTGCCGTGGTGGCTGGCGTCCATCACCCAGTCGTAGGCGTCCTGTTCGAGCACGCTCAACCGCGCGTCGTCAAACGGCAGGCCGAACATGCTGCGCGCCGCGACGATCACCGACGGGTTCAGCTCCACCGCCGTCACCTGCGCGGGCGCGAGATGACGGTGGCAGAACTTGGTGAGCGCGGCAGCGCCAAGGCCGAGCTGCACGACGTGGAAGTCCGCTCGCGCGGCAGGGTCGAGAAACAGCAGCCACGCCATCATCTGCTGCGCATATTCCAGCTCGATGGCATCGGGCTTGGACAGCCGCATAGCGCCCTGCACCCATTCGGTACCGAAGTGCAGATAGCGGACCCCCGCCAGTTCAGAGAACGTGACGGGCGCAAAGCGCGGGGCCATGCGCTTCGGTTCGTCATCGTGGCTCTGGCGGTCTTCGCGCTTGGCACGGGCTGGACGGCGCGAGGCGACGGCCTCGATGGATTTACGTTTCAACAGCGTCATAAAGCGGATCAACGGGAAGAAGACTGAGCGGCCGCGGCACGCTGCAGCCATTCGCGATTGTGGTCTTTGGCGTAGCGCGTCCAGTGCTTGGCGTCGCGCAGGATTTCTTCAAACAGGGCCTGCGCGCGCTGCTTGTCGGCATCGTTGTTCTGGGCGAGCAGCCATTCGCCGAAGAGGCAACGGGCTGCGGCATCGTTCGCGCAGGTCAGGGCCTGCTCGAACGCTTCACGCGTATTCGGCGCGTTCGTCACGGCCAATGCACGTGCGTACAGCAATGTGGGGTCGGGCTGCTGGCGTGTCACGCGATGCGCTTCGAACAGCTTGTCGAGCGTGTCCTTGGCGCGCGCCGCCTCGCCCGTGGCGAACTGCGCGCGCGCCAGGCCGAGCAGCACGGCCGGGTCGCCGGCAAACGGGCCGGTCGCCGCCTGCTCGAAGTGCTGGCGCGCTTCCTTCGCATCGCCGGCTTCCAGCAGTGCTTCGCCCAGACGCAGGCGATGCTGCACGGTCGGCGCGCGGTCGAAATCGTTGCGGGCTTCGCGCACGGCGCGGTTCGGATCGATCAGTTGCGTCACTGCGCGGCTGGCAACGCGGGCGCCGCGCGAGTGACGCATCTCCGGCAGATAGATCGCGAAGAAATACACCACGCTGCCCAGCAACGGAAACGCAAACAGGATGAACAACCAGTACATGTTCTGGTTGTTGCGCACGACGTGCACCGCAAAGAACAGCGCGACGATGACGTGAAACCCGATTCCAAGAAACGGCATGTGAAGGCCCGGTAGTGAAATGCACCGACGCCCCCCGCGTCGGCCTCGGGCGCGATTGTGACAGATGCGCTGCGAGGCGGGTGTGTCAGGCCCTTAACGTTTGCGCATTGGCGGCCCGGAATCCGCATGGAGCCGCGGTTGGACCGCTCGTTCGGCAATGCACGCCGGCGCCTGTCATCAGGCGGCCGGCGTGGTTCTGCGGCGCTTCTCAGGGGCGCCCGAGAAAATCCATCTTGCCGATTTCCACGCCGTTATGGCGCAGCAGCGCGTAGGCCGTGGTGACATGGAAATACAGGTTCGGCAGCACAAAACCGCGCAGGTAATCGATGCCCGTGAACTGCAGTTCGCGCGTCGGGCTCTTGAGCGTGATCTGGCGATCTTCACTGCCGGCGAACGCCGCGGGGTCGATGCTGTTGACGAACGCGAGCGTCTTGGCAATGCGCGCCTTCAGCTCCGGAATGGTCGTCTCCTCATCCGGGTACGACGGCACCTCGTTGCCCGACAGCCGCGCTGCACCGCCCTTGGCCTGATCGCAGGCAATCTGCACCTGCCGCGTGAACGGATGCATGTCCGGCGCAAGACGCGCGGTCATCAGGTTGGCCGGGTCGAACTTCTTCGCTTCTGCGTAGGCGGCTGCCTTGTCGAGCAGCGCCGACAGGTTGCCAAGCATGCGGTTGGCAGTCGGGACGAGAAACTCGTACATCGAAGGTGTGGTCATGGAACTGATTTCCTTGGTATCCGTTGTTGTGGCAGCGAACGATCCGTCGGCGCCGCGCTTTCTCGCGCAGGGCACAGTGTAGGCCAGCGATTCGGCCGATGCAGGACGCGCCTGCACGCCACCTGACGCGACTATCCAGTACAACGGCTGGCCAGGTCGCGCGCTACGACAGCCACTCACGCAACGCCTGCCACGCCGCCAACTTCTGGGCATACGGCACGGCTGCATAGGCCGGACTGCTGGAAGGAAGTTTGAGGATGGTGTGGCGATCGCCCATATCGCCCAGCGCTTTCATGCCGATGCGCGCGGCGGTACCGCCGTTGAAGGCAATGACCGCCAGTTCCGGCAACGAAGCGATCAAGCCCGCGAGGTCATTCCCGGCAAGGTCCCGAATCTTGCTGTCGAGACTGCCTTCGCGCTTGGCTTCAGCCACCACGTCCCACAAGCCGATGCGATGCGCGAGCAGCGCCTGCAAGCGCGCTGCGTACTCCATGCCCGGCAAGTCCTCGCCGATCACCTCGCCGGCGAGGCGCCAGAACTGGTTGTGCTTGTAGGCGTAGTACTGCGATTGCGCAAGCGATGCTTCGCCGGGCAGGCTGCCCAGGATCAGCACGCGCGTGCGCGCGTCGACCACAGGCGGAAAGCATCGCTTGAGCGTCACGCTCGTCGTCAGGCCAGCAGACGGTTCACGCGTTGGACGTAAGCCGCCGGGTCGGTCAACGCGCCGCCTTCCGCCAGCAGTGCCTGATCGAACAACACGTGAATGCGATCCTCGAACGCGGCGCGGTCGGCTTCGTTGCCGGTCACGGTTTCCAGCAGCGCGAGCTTGCGCACGAGCGGATGCGTCGGGTTCAGCTCCAGCACCGGCTTGCTGTCGGGCGCCTGTTGGCCGGCCTGCTTCAGCAGACGGGCCAGCGTGCCGCTGATATCGCCTTCATCGGCCACCAGGCACGACGGCGAATCGGTCAGGCGATGCGTGATCCGCACGTCCTTGGCCTTGTCGCCCAGCACCGCCTTGGCGCGCTCGACCAACGGCTTGAACTCGCCTTCCACCTTGGCGTGCTCGGCCTTCTCGGCTTCGTCTTCCAAGGCGCCCAGGTCCAGATCGCCACGCGCCACCGACACCAGTTCCTTCTCTTCGAAGTCGTGCAGGAACGAGAGCATCCACTCGTCCACGCGGTCGGTCAGCAGCAGCACTTCCACGCCCTTCTTGCGGAAGATTTCCAGATGCGGGCTCGACTTCGCGGCCGTCCAGTTTTCGGCGGTCACGTAGTAGATCTTGTCCTGGCCTTCCTTCATGCGGCCGATGTAATCCGCCAGCGAAACGGTCTGTGCGCTGTCTTCGTTGTGCGTGGAAGCAAAGCGCAGCAGCTTGGCGATGCGATCCTTGTTGGCGTGGTCTTCGCCGATGCCTTCCTTGAGCACCTGGCCGAAGTTCTGCCAGAACGTGGCGTACTTTTCCTTCTCGGCGGCGTCATCCGACTCGGCCATCGATTCGAGCATGCCCAGCACGCGCTTGGTGGAACCTTCGCGGATGGCCTTCACGTCGCGGCTTTCCTGGAGGATTTCGCGCGACACGTTCAGCGGCAAGTCCGTCGAATCGATCACGCCCTTCACGAAGCGCAGGTAGCCCGGCAGCAGTTGCTCGGCGTCGTCCATGATGAAGACGCGCTTGACGTACAGCTTCAGGCCGCTGCGGCGCTCGCGATCCCACAGGTCGAACGGCGCGTTGGTCGGGATGTACAGCAGCTGCGTGTATTCGCTGCGGCCTTCCACGCGGTTGTGCGTCCAAGCCAGCGGCTTGCCGTTTTCGTGCGCGATGTGCTGGTAGAAGGCGATGTACTGATCGTCGGTCACGTCAGCGCGCGGACGTGCCCACAGGGCGCTGCCCTGGTTGATGGTTTCCCATTCGTCCTGGGCGACCATCGCTTTTTTCTCTTCGTCCCATGCTTCCTTGCGCATCTGGATCGGCAGGGAGATGTGGTCCGAATACTTCTGCACGACCGACTTGACGCGCCAGGCGGAGAGGAAATCGTCCTCGCCTTCACGCAGGTGCAGCGTGATGGTGGTGCCGCGCTCGGCGCGTTCGATCGTGTCGACGGTGAATTCGCCGTCGCCCGTGCTTTCCCAGCGCACGCCTTCTTCGGCCGGCACGCCGGCGCGGCGCGATTCCACCGTTACGCGGTCGGCCACGATGAACGCCGAGTAGAAGCCCACGCCAAACTGACCGATGAGGGCGGCGTCCTTCTGCTGGTCGCCCGACAGCTGGCTGAAGAACTCGCGCGTGCCCGAACGGGCGATGGTGCCGAGGTTGCGGATGGCCTCGTCGCGGCTCATGCCGATGCCGTTGTCGGCGATGGTGATGGTGCGCGCGGCAGCGTCAAAGCCGATGCGGATGCCCAGCTCCCCGCCGCCTTCCAGCAGCGACGGATCGGCGATGCCCTCGAAGCGCAGCTTGTCGACCGCATCCGACGCATTGGAAACCAGCTCCCGCAGGAAGATTTCCTTGTTGCTGTACAGCGAGTGGATCATCAGATGCAGAAGCTGCTTCACTTCTGCCTGGAAAGCCATCTTCTCGTGCGGTGCGCTCATGGTGTGCATAAAAAGTCTGGAAAGTGGAAAGAGAAGCGGGCTACACCTTGCGCGTGCGCCCGCATGAATTTGTGAGGCTAGATAAGGCGTGGCGACCGTTTTTCAAGCCCCGCGATCGAGCTGCTCGGCCAGAAACCGCAGCAACTCCGGATCGGCGCTGGTCGCAATGTTGAAGCGCATCCACGTCGACGGCATCTGCGACGGCGAAAACAGGCTCCCCGGGGCAAACACATAGCCTTGTTCGTGCCCGGCGCGGGCAATGGCGTTGGTGTCCTGGCCGGTATCGGCCCAGAGAAACATGCCCGCGCCCTGCTGCGCAAACAGCTTCAGGCCCGTGCGCTCCAAGTTGCGCTGCACGCCGTCGCGGGCGCGGTCCAGCCGGGCGCGTATGCGTTCGACATGCTTGCGGTAATGGCCTTCGGTCAGGATCTTGTAGAGCACGCGCTCGTTGATCTCGGGCGTGACCAGGCCCGTCAGCAGCTTGCCGTCGACGAGGTTCTTGGCCAGCTCGGGGTGGCAGGCGATGAACCCCACGCGCAGGTTGGCCGCGAGCGTCTTGGAGAAGCTGCTCAGGTAGATCACACGGCGCAGCTGGTCGAGGCTAGCCAGCCGCGTGCCCGGGTGGCCGGGCGGGGCGAGATCGCCGTAGATATCGTCTTCGACGATCAGGAAACCGTACTGCTCGGCCAGCCGCAGCAGCTGAAACGCCTTGGCCGCCGACAGCGACGTGCCGGTCGGGTTATGCAGGATCGAGTTGATGATCAGCAGCTTGGGCCGCCGCACCTGCACCAGCCCCTCCAGCGCCACCAGGTCGGGCCCCTCGGCGGTGTACGGCACGCCGATCACCTGCGCCCCTTGCGCGGCAAAGCGGCCGAACATCAGGAACCACGCCGGGTCGCCCACCAGCACCGTATCGCCGGGCTGCACGTACTGGCGCGCGATCAGGTCGAGCGACGAGGTGATGCCCGAGGTCATGACGATCTGGTCCGGCCGCGCGCCGATCTCCAGCTCCGCCAACCGCGTCTGCAACTGCTGGCGCAGCGGCAAGAAGCCCTGCGGCGATCCCCACGCCAGAAACTGGTTGCCGTTCTGCCGGCCGAGCGTGCGCAGCGCGTTGGCGATCAGTTCGCCGTCAAGCCAGCCGTTGGGCAGAAAGCCGATGCCCGGCGCCTTGCGTGGCTCGGCGGAATGGAACATGTTCCGCAGCAGCCACGTCACGTCGATCTTGCGCGCGGCGGTGGGCGGCGGCGCGACCGGCTCTTCGGGCAATGGCGCCTGGCGCTCCTTGACGTAGAAGCCCGATCCGCGGCGCGATTCCAGATACCCCTGCGCCACCAGCCGCTCGTATGCCTCCACCACGGTGAAGCGCGAAATGCTCTTCTCCTGTGCCAGTTGCCGGATCGACGGCATGCGCATGCCGGCACGAAACACGCGCTCGTCGATGCGCATACGCGCCCATTCGGTGAGCTGATCCACCAGCGTCATCTGCGCCGACGGAATCGGGTCGGGCAGCTGCTCCGCGGCCGGGCGGGCAGCCGCGCGGCGGGCATCCAAGCTGATGATGTGGGAGGTGGAATTCATGACAAGGTAGGCGGAAGCGGGCCGAAAACTGTACAGAAAGCGCCACGACAAAGTGTACAGGTACTGTACAGACGCAGTTCGGTAGGATCAAGGTCAGAATTCCGCCCCCAGCGAACCCGGAGACGCCCCGATGCCAACGTTGAAACGCTTTGATGAAGACGCCTACCGCGCCACCTGCGACGCTTCGGTCGTCGCCGTGCATCCGGAAGGCATCGAACTGGACGCCACGGTGTTCTACGCCCGCAGCGGCGGCCAGGCGGGCGACACCGGCACGTTGGTCCTGGCCGATGGGCACACCCTTGCGATTGCCGACACCGTCTACAGCGCCGATCGCCAGACCGTTCTGCATGTGCCTGCCGACAGCGCAGACCTCTCCCCGCTCAAGCCCGGCACGCCGGTCACGGCCACCATCGACTGGGAGCGCCGCCACCGCCTGATGCGGCTGCATACGTGCCTGCACCTGCTGGGCTCGCTGATTCCGGTGCCGGTCACGGGTTGCGGTATCTCGCCGGACGCTGGCCGCATCGATTTCGACCTGCCGGAATCCACGCTCGACCGCGACACGCTCACCACGCAGCTGAACGAACTTATCGGCCGCAACACGCCGGTGCGCATCGACCTGATCACGCCGGAAGAACTGGCCGCGCAACCCGAACTCGTGCGCACCATCGGCGCGGCGCCGCCGGCAGGCGCCTCAGCCATCCGCATCATCCACATTGACGGCATCGACCGCCAACCGTGCGGCGGCACCCATGTGCGGGCCACCGGTGAAATCGGCCGCGTGGTGGTCACCAAGATCGAAAAGAAAAGCCGCCAGAACCGACGCGTCGCCGTGGCGTTTGCCGATTGAGCGGCCGCCATGAACAAGTCCGTCACCCTGCCCGCACCACACATTGACCACGCTGAACGCCGCGGCCTGCTGCTGGGCTTTATCGGCGTGGCCATCTTCAGCCAGACGCTGCCGTTCACGCGCATGGCCGTCGCCGAACTGGATGCCACCTTCGTAGCGCTGGCGCGCGCGGTGCTGGCAAGCGTTCTGGCGCTCGTGCTGCTCGCGGCCACGGGCGCGTTCTCGGCCGGCAAGCGCCCGCGCGGCAATCAATGGTGGCAATTGGCGGTGACGGCGATGGGCGTGGTGGTCGGCTTTCCGCTGTTCTCGTCGCTGGCGATGCGCGATGTGCCGGCCGCCCATGGCGCCATCATCACCGGCCTGCTGCCGCTTGCGACCGCCATCTTTGCCGCGTGGTTCGGGCGCGAGCGGCCGTCCGCGGGGTTTTGGCTGTGCGCGGTCATTGGCAGCGTGCTCGTTGTTTCATTTGCACTGCTGCAAGGTGCGGGAGCGCTGCACCGCGCCGATTGGCTCCTCTTCGCCGCCATGGTGACGGGCGCCCTCGGCTATGCAACCGGCGGCAGGCTGGCGCGTGAGCTGGGCGGCATGCAGACAATTGCCTGGGCGCTGGTCGTCTCCCTGCCCGTGCTGCTGCCGCTGGTGGGCGCGCTGGCATGGCTGCCGTCCACACATCAGGCCGAGGCGCTGGCGCATGCGTCGTCCCGGGCCTGGATGGGGCTGGCTTATGTATCGGCCTTTTCGATGTTCATCGGCTTCCTGTTCTGGTATTCCGGCCTGGCAGCGGGCGGTGTTGCGCGGGTCGGCCAGATACAATTGCTGCAACCTTTCATGACGTTGATCGGCGGCTGGCTGCTGCTGGGCGAATCGCTCGATGCGCCGACCGTGCTGTTTGCGCTGGCCGTCATTGCCGTGGTCGGCATCGGCCGGCGCACGTCGGTCCGCCGATAGCAACGTCTTCCCTCTTTTGTTGACCGCACTTACCAAGGAGTCTTCATGACCGCCTCGCACGACGCTCAGGCCAAGCTCAAGCAACTCGGCATCGAACTGCCCGCCGCCGGCGCCCCCGCTGCCGCCTACGTCATGGCCGCGCAAACCGGCAACCAAGTCTTCCTGTCCGGCCACATCGCCAAGAAAGACGGCAAGCCGTGGGTTGGCAAGCTGGGCGCCGACATGACGACCGAGCAAGGCAAGGCAGCCGCACGCGCCATCGCCATCGACCTGATCGCCACGCTGAACACGCACCTGGGCGGTGACCTCAGCCGCGTCAAGCGCATCGTCAAGGTGATGAGCCTCGTCAACTCCACCCAGGAGTTCACCGAGCAGCACCTGGTGACCAACGGCGCATCGGAACTGTTCGTCGAAGTGTTTGGCGACGCCGGCAAGCACGCCCGCAGCGCCTTCGGCGTCGCACAGATTCCGTTTGGTGCGTGCGTCGAGATCGAGCTGATTGCCGAAGTCGCCTGAGCGACGCTTTTTCCTGCTGTGCCACCGGCAGCCGGCCAGTGTTAGACGGGCCGGTTGCCTGCTATTCTCACCGTCTTGCCCACCCACGGCGCCCGCTCACGAGGTGGGCGCCGCAACACTAGGACCACACCATGGACCACACCGCCTGTACCTTCTCCAGCCGCGCTCAGAAACTCACCAGCTCGGCGATCCGGGAAATCCTCAAGATCACCGAACGTCCTGAGGTCATTTCGTTTGCCGGCGGCCTGCCCGCCCCGGTCACCTTCCCGGTCGAAGCGATTCAGGCGGCGTGCGCCCGCATGTTTGCCGACAACCCGCAGGCCTCGCTGCAGTACACGCCGACCGAAGGCCTGTCGGTGCTGCGCGAGTGGATCGCCCAGCGTCATGGCACCACCGCCTCGCGCGTGCTCATCACCACGGGCTCGCAACAGGGGCTGGACCTGCTCGGCAAGATCTTCATCGACCCGCAAAGCAAGGTGCTGGTCGAAACGCCGACGTACCTCGGCGCGCTGCAGGCGTTCTCGCTGTTCGAGCCGAGCTATACGTCCATCGCCACCGACGACAAGGGCCTGTTGCCCGACGCGCTCACGCCCGAGCTGGCGGCTGGCGCGCGCTTCTTCTACACGATCCCGAACTTCCAGAACCCGACTGGCCGCCGCCTGCCGCTGGACCGCCGCCAAGCCCTGGTCGCCCGCGCGAAGGAACTCGGCGTGCTCCTCGTTGAAGACGACCCGTACGGCGAACTCAGCTACACCGGCGACGCCCTGCCCTCGCTGCGCTCGCTCAATCCGGACGGCGTGGTCTACATGGGCTCGTTCTCGAAGATCCTGGCACCGGGCATGCGCCTGGGCTACATCATCGCGCCCGAACATATCCACTTCAAACTCGTGCAGGCCAAGCAGGCATCGGATCTGCACACGCCCAGTTTCACGCAGCGCGTGGCGTATGAGGTGCTGAAGACCGGGCTGCTCGACACGCACATCCCGAGCATCCGGAACCTCTACGGCAAGCAATGCGAAGCGATGCTCGACTCGCTCACGCGCCACATGCCGGCTGGCGTGCACTGGAACCGCCCGGAAGGCGGCATGTTCATCTGGGTGGAAGTGCCGGAAGGCATCGACACGATGTCGCTGCTGGAAAAGGCCGTCGCGCGCAACGTGGCGTTCGTGCCGGGCGCGCCGTTCTATGCCAATGCGCCGCGTCGCAACACCCTGCGCCTGGCGTTCGTGACGGTGGCACCGGAGCGCATCGAGCAAGGCATCGCCGTGCTGGGCGAGCTGATCCGCGCAGAAATCGCTGCGCTCACGCCGAAGGCCGCCTAAATTACCTACCTGTCCATTCATCCATTCGAGAAAGGAGCCGTCGTCGATGCTGCGGATCTGGGGAAGACTCTCTTCGGTCAACGTTCAGAAAGTGGTCTGGTGCGCGCGCGAGCTGTCGCTGGACCATGAGCGCATCGACGTCGGCGGCGCCTTCGGCGGCGTCGACACGCCGGAATTCAAGGCGATGAACCCGAACGGGATGATCCCCGTCATCGAAGACGGCCTGAACGATGCCGGCGATACGCGCTTCGTGCTGTGGGAGTCCAACGCCATCGTGCGCTATCTCTCGGCACGCTACGGCCCGGGCAACCTCTACCCGCTCGAGCTTCACGAGCGCGCCGATGCCGACCGGTGGATGGACTGGCAGACCACGTCGTACAGCCCGTCGATGGTGGATGCGTTCATGCAGCTCGTGCGTACGCCGGACGACCAGCGCGACGCCGCACGCATTGAACGCTCGCGCCAGGCCGCGGAGCGCAGCACCGCCATCCTCGAAGCCGTGCTGGCCAAGCAGCCCTACGTGGCCGGCCGCCGCTTCACCATGGCCGACATCGTCTGCGGCTGCGCCACACACCGCTGGCTCGGCCTGCCGATGGACCGCCCGGCGCGCCCGAACCTCGAGCGCTGGATGGCCGAGTTGCGCGACCGCCGCGCCGCGCGGGAAGTCTTGGCGCTGCCTGTCGTCTAAGCCCGCCCGAAACCGGTTGCGGTAGCATCACCAACCGCGCACGGCATCCAAGCCGGCGCGGTTTTTTGTTTTCACCGAGGGAAACCCGGATGCCATTGAACCGACCTTCCACCACCGTCGCCACGATCCTCTGGGGCGCGCTTTACCTGGTTGCCGCCATCGTGTCGCACCGGCTGAATGGGCCGGTCGACATGACGGGATACATCTGGCTGCCGGCAGGCGTGACCATGGCGGCGTTCATGCTGCGGCCGTACCGCGAATGGCCGGGGCTGGGCGCGGCATTTGCCGTGGCCCAGCTGGCGCTGGCCGCGATTGAACACACCAACCCGGCGCACGCCATGCTGTTCGTGCTCGACGAAGCCGGGAGCGCGGCCCTGGCCGTGGCGCTGGTGAGGCTCGCGCGCGTCCCGCTCGAAGGTTTGTACTTCGTGCGCGCGATGCTGGTGGCAGGCGCGGTCAGCGCGCTGCTCGGGGCGCTGTTCGGGGCGGCATGGTTTGCGTGGTCGCAGGGCGGCGCGTTCGGGCACGTGCTGCGCATCTGGGCGGCGTCGGACTTCCTGGGCGTGCTGATCGTCACGCCGGTGCTGGCGGCGTGGTCCCGCTTTCGCGCGTTCCGCTCGGGCGGCACGGACCGCACGGATTTCCTGCTCGGCCTGGCGGCCGCGATTGCGCTGGCGCTGTCGGCGTACGTCATTTTCGATGGCAACAGCGATGCCAAGTTTGGCGACGGCATCGGCTTTGCGCTGACCTACGTCCCGCTGTTCTTTGCCGTGGTGGTGGCCCTGCTGTGGGGCGGCCGCGGCGGCTCCATGGCCGTGCTGCTGCTCACGCTGGTGGCGCTGACGCAAACCGCCGAGGGCGACGGCCCGTTCGCCGTGCTCGATCACCACTATGGCCAGTCGCTGCTGGAAGCGCAGCTGTACCTGGGCATTGCCGCGCTGCTGGTGCTGCTGGTGAGCGCGCTCAAAACCACGCGCGAACAACTGCACGAGCAGAGCGCGCAATGGCAGAACCGCGTGGAACTGGCGTTGGCAACATCGGGCCAGCTCGTCTACACCATCGACCCGGCCAGCGGCCGCATCGACTGGGGCGGCGACGTGGTCCTCGTCTTCGGACACGACGCGGCGAGCATGGCGTCGATCTCGACCGTACTGCAACTGGTGCACCCGGATGATCGCGATGCGCTGCGCGCACGGTGGCTCGGAGAAACCGCGCTGGACGACGGGGCCGCCATGCCCGCACGCCGCCAGACGCTGCGCATCACCGCGCGTGACGGCACGCTGCACACCGTGGTGGATACCGGTGGGCCGCTGAGGGATGCGGTCGGCAACATGGCGCTCGTCGCCGGTACCTGGTCGGTCGAGACCGCACTGTGACGACATCGGCGCCCGGCAGCACGGCTGTGCTGCTGATCCATGGTCTGGGCGGCACGGCCTACGACGTGGGCGTGCTGCAGAAAGCGCTGCGCAACGCCGGCGCGGTCACGCACGTGCCAACCTTGCCCGGCCACGGCACGCGCCCCGAAGACCTGATCCACATGCCCGCCGAGGCCTGGCTTGAAACGCTCACGCAAACGTATGAGCAGCTCATCGCCGAGCACGACACCGTGCATATCGCTGGGATGTGCATGGGCGCATTGCTCGCGCTGGTGCTGGCGCACCGGGTTCGGCATGGCATTGCGCGCCCGCAGGACAGGCTGGCGCTGCTCGCCACGCCGATCCATATCGATGGCTGGTCGACGCCGTGGTATCGGGATCTGCGCTACCTGGTCTATCGCATCCCGGGCATGGCGGCGCGCATGCGCGTGGAAGAAGACGAGCCGTTCGGCATCAAGAACCCGCTGTTGCGGCGGATCATCAAGGCGAAGCTCGCACGCGGCGACAGCTTCCACTACCCGTGGGTACCGCTGGCATGCATTCGGCAGGTGGATCGGCTGCGACGCTGGGCGCTGTCCGGCGCGCCCGAGACGCAGTGCCAGACGCTGGTGATCCATTCCCGCGAAGACGAACTCACCAGCCTGCGCTCGGCCCAAACACTGCAGGCCACCCTGCCCCATGCGCGCAGCGTGGTGCTGGAAAACAGCTACCACATGATCTGTGTGGACAACGACCGCGATCAGGTCGCCGCCGAGGTCCTCGGCTTCTTCGGTTTCGACCCCGCAGCAGCCAGGCGCAAAGGCCCAGCCGCCGCAGATTGATCACGACGCCGATCAGGCCGCCGGCCCCGCAGTCTCGTGCTCGTGCGCCGCGTCCAGCCGGCGCTGCCGCTCGCTACCCTTGAACACGCGCCGCACCACCACAAAGAACACCGGCACCAGGAACACTGCCAGCACCGTCGCCGCGATGATCCCGCCCAGCACACCCGTGCCGATGGCGCGCTGGCTGGCCGATGCCGCGCCGGTCGCTATCGCCAGCGGCACGACGCCAAAGGCAAACGCCAGCGACGTCATCACGATCGGCCGGAAACGCAGCCGCGCGGCCTCCAGCGTGGCTTCAATCAGGCCCATGCCCTGCGCCACCAGATCCTTGGCCACTTCAATGATCAGGATCGCGTTCTTGGCCGACAGGCCGATGGTCGCAATGAGCCCGACCTTGAAGTAGATGTCGTTGGGCAGGAAGCGCAGCGTGGCGCCCAGCAGCGCACCCAGCACGCCCAACGGCACCACCAGCATGACCGCCAGCGGAATCGACCAGCTCTCGTACAGCGCCGCCAGGCACAGGAACACGACGAGGATCGACAGCGCAAACAGCGCCGGCGCCTGCGCGCCCGACAGCCGCTCCTCGAACGACTGCCCCGTCCACTCGTAGACGCGCTGCTTGCCGTCGGCCTGCACGATCACGCGACGCACCTGGTTGCGGTAGACGAAATCGCCTGCGTAATCGGAGCCGAACATCACGGCCAGCGTGCGGTTGATGTCATCAATCGACACGCCCATCGACAGCGCCTTCTTGCGATCCACATCGATCAGCACCTGCGGTGCATCGCCCTGGCCCGCAAACGTGACTTCCGACAGTGCGGGATGCTTCGCGGCCTCAGCGAGCATGCGGTCGCGTGCCTGCGCGAGGCGCTCGTAGCCGGCGCCTCCGCGGTCCTGCAGACGCAGGTCGAAGCCGGGCTTGCTGCCCAGCTCCGGCAGCGCGGGCGAGTTCATCGCCATGACCATCGCGCCCTTGATCTTGCCGAACGCTGCGTTGGCACGCTCGACCACGGCATCGACGTGCTGGTCAGCGCCCTTGCGCTCCTTCCAGTCCTTGAGCGTCAGGAACAGCATGGCCGCGTTCTGCCCGTTGCCGTACAGGCTGAAGCCCGTGATGGCCAGCGTCGACGCCACCGCCGGCTCCTGCGTCATGAAGTGCTGCTCGGCTTGCCGCACGACGTCGAGCGTTTGCGCCTGCGTGGCGCCGGTCGGCAGCATGACGACGGTCATGAACTCGCCGGTGTCCTCTTCCGGCAGAAAGGCCGTGGGCAGTTGCGTGAACAGCAGCACCACCACGCCGATGACGGCGCCGTACGCCACCAGCACGCGGCCCGTGCGGTTCAGCAGCCTGGCAACGCCGCCTTGGTAGCGTGCCGTCAACCGCGCAAAGCTCCGGTTGAATGCGCCGAAGAAGCCCTTGCGCTCGGCACCCTGGCCGGCCTGCACCGGCTTGAGCAGCGTCGCGCAAAGCGCTGGCGTAAGCGTCAGTGCCAGGAATGCCGAAAACACAATCGACACCGCCAGCGACAGCGAAAACTGCCGGTAGATATTGCCCACCGCGCCACCAAAGAACGCCATCGGCACGAACACCGCCGTCAGCACCAGCGAGATGCCGACGATGGCCCCGCTGATCTGCCGCATCGCCTTGGCCGTTGCCTCGCGTGGCGAGAGCCCCTCTTCGTGCATCACGCGTTCGACGTTTTCCACCACCACGATCGCATCGTCGACGAGGATGCCGATGGCCAGCACCAGGCCGAACAGCGTCAGCACGTTGATGGAAAAACCCATCGGCAGCATCACCGCAAACGTGCCCAGCAGCGCGATCGGCACCACCAGCGTCGGGATCAGCGTCGCGCGCAGGTTCTGCATGAACAGCATCATCACCAGGAACACCAGCACCACGGCTTCGAGCAGCGTCTTGACCACCTGCTCGATGGCGATGCCGACAAAGCGCGAGCTGTCGTACGCCACCTCGTAGCGCACGCCGGGCGGGAAATGCGCCTGCGCTTCGTCCAGCACCGCGCGCACGCGCTTGGCCACGCCCACGGCATTGGCGCCAGGGGCAAGCTTGATGCCGATGGTCGTAGCCGGCTTGCCGTTCATGCGCGAGAGGTAGAGGTAATCGCTGCCGCCCAGCTCCACGCGCGCCACATCGCGCAGCAGCACCATGCGGCCCTGCGCGTCCGCACGCAGCGGAATCTGGCCGAATGCATCCGGCGTGGTCAGCCCATCGTCGCCGGTGACGCTCGCATTGATGGGCGCGCTGCCCGGCACGGCGCCGCTGCCGATCTCGCCCACGGTGATGCGCGCGTTGTAGCGGCGCACGGCGTCGCTCAGGTCGCCGGCGGTCAGGCCCAAGGCGGTCAGCTTGTCGGCATCGGGCCAGATGCGCATGGCGTATTCCGCATCAAACAACTGCGCGGTGCCCACGCCCGGCACGCGACGCAACTGCGGAATCAAATCCGACGAAGCAAGGTCGCCCAGGTCGATGCCGTCAAAGCGGCCACGCTCGGCCGTCAGCGACAGATACATCATGTAGTTCTCAGCCGCCTTCTCGATGCGGATGCCATTGCGGCGCACGACCTCAGGCAGACGTTCCTCGACGATCTTCAGCCGGTTCTGCACCTCCACCGCCGCAAGATCGGGGCTCGTGCCCTGCGTGAACGACAGGTTGATCGACACGTTGCCCGCCGCATCGGACGACGACGACATGTACAGCAGCCCCGGCGCGCCGTTCATTTCGCGCTCGATGATGGCGGTGACGGCACTCTCCACCGTGCGCGCCGACGCGCCCGGATAGTTGGCCGAGATGCTGACGTTGGGCGGGGCAATGTTCGGGTACTGCGCCACGGGCAGCTTAGGCAGCGCGAGCAGGCCGGCCAGGATGATGGCCAGCGCAATCACCCAGGCAAAGACCGGGCGGTCGATAAAGAAGCGCGCCATGGTCAGCCCTTCTTCGGCGTGGTGTCAGCACGCGGTGCTGCGGGCACCGGCTTGACCGCCATGCCCGCTTCCAGCGTCTGCATGCCTGGAATGGCGAGGCGCTCTCCGCCGGACAGCCCGCTCGTCACCAGCCATTGGTCACCGGCCAACGTTTGCGCAGCCACGGGACGCACGGCCAGCGTATTGTCGGCCTGCACCACAAACACGGATGCCCCCTGGCGGTCGCGCTGCAACGCGCCCTTCGGAACCGTCACCGCGCCCTGCTGCACGGCGTGCGAGAGCTTCACGCGCACGTACATGCCAGGCAGCAGCAGGCCGTCGGGGTTGGGCAGCACGGCGCGCATCGAAACGTTGTCCGTTGCGCGGTCCACCGCCAAGTCGGAGAACAGCAGCCTGCCCGGGCGCTCGTACGCCACGCCGTCGCTCAGGATGACCTGCACGCCGATGTCCTGGCCGCTCAATGCGGCGGCCTGGCCCTTCTTGAGCGCGCGCTGCAAGGCCAGCACTTCGGCGGCGGGCTGCGCAAAATCCACGTAGATCGGATCGATCTGCTCGACGGTGGTGAGCGGCGTGGCAGCGTCTTCCTTGACCAGCGCACCTTCGGTGACCTGCGCGCGGCGCGAGCGGCCGGCAATCGGCGCCGTGACAGTGGCATAGCCCAGGCGCAGTTGCGCGGTTTCCAACGCGGCACGGCTGGAAACCACGTCTGCGGCGGCCTGACGCTCCGCGGCTTGCGCTTCAGCGTATTCCAGCTCGCTCACGGCGCGCGTGGCGGCCAGTCCCTTGTAGCGCGCCGCCTTGTCTCGCGCGATGGCGAGTTGCGCCTGCGCACGGGCAAGTGCGCCTTGCGCGGCGTCCACCTGTGCCTTGAGCGGCGCCGGATCGATGCGGAACAGCACCTGACCGGCCTTGACCACCTGGCCTTCTTCGTAGGCGCGCTTGAGGACGATGCCGTCCACGCGCGCCCGCACTTCCGCCGTGCGATACGGCTCAAGCCGGCCCGGCAATTCGGTCACCAGCGGCGCATCGGAGGGCTGTGCAACGGCAAACTCGACCTCCGGCGGACCAGCGGGCTTGGCGGCCTCATCCGCATGCTTGCCGCACGCCTGCAACACAGCCAGGGCGCACGCGCACAACAACCACCGGGACGAACGGTAACGACGGAACAACACGGAGAACATCATGAGAAAGGGGGCTGGGCGCGACCGCGCCCGAGGTCTTGAACGAAGCGAAGCGGAAGGCTAGCACGCACGTCCGCTGCGACCTGACCGATTGATTTCCCAGTCTGATCAAGACCTTACGAAGCACGCAAGACTGCGGCACGCCCAAGCCTGCAGCCGCCTGAAGCGGCTTCAGAACGTCTGCTCAGAAGACGCGACCCAGCTGCAGGTACACGTTCCACACGCCCTGCGGCGCCACCGCAAAACCGAAGTACAGCGGCCCGATCGGGCTGTTGCCGCCGACGAATACGCTGCCGCTCTTCAGGTAAGGGCCGGTGCCGAAGTTGTTGCGCAGCTGCCAGACGTTGCCGGCCTCCGCACTGGCGCCGAACACCGGCGCGCGCAGGCCGAGCAGATCGTCGACGCGCAGGTCGTACAGATAGGTCAGGCGGCCGTACAGCATGTACTGACCGTTGAACTGATCCTGCGCGTAGGCCGAAAGGTGCTGGAAGCCGCCCAGGAAGAAGCCTTCGTTGGCGCCGTTGCTCGTGTTGCCACCGTTTTCCCGCGTCGGGCTGTTCACGCCAAACAGGCCTGCGCCTTCCAGCGCCACATTCAACGTGTGGCGGCCGTAGCTGGTCGCCCATAGGCCCTTGGCCTGGGCGGTGTTGAACTTCTTGTCGAGCGTGCCGAAACCCGCTTCCACGCTGCTGTAGAAGTAGTAGCCGCTGCGCGGGAACAGCGGATCGTCGAGCTGGTCCAGCGTGAGCTGGGCGCGAAACGCCGGTTGCTGGGCACGCATGGGGTCGACGCTCGTCGCATCCACGACATTGCCGGACTCGTCCGCGATCAGTTCCAGGTAATTGAACGTCGCCGTCTTCCTGACGTAGTTCACGCCCAGGCGCAGTTCACCCTTGCGGCCCAACGGGATGCCCAGGTCAACGCCGGCGCGCGCCGTCTCGATGGTCAGGTTGTTGAAGGGCTTGGCGTCTCGGGTGGGGGGCTGATCGTCAAAGTAGAGATCGGAGCGGCGGCGCGAGTACTCCGCATACGGCGCCACGTAAAACCCCTGTGCCTGCCACAGCGGCTGGCGCAGCTCGGTATGGATGCTCGCCCGGTTGCTGCCGAGCACGATGTCATTGCGCCACTCCAGCCCGCTCTGCGTGAGCCACGGATACCGATGGCCGAGATTGACGTTGAACGCGCCGCGCCCGTCGAAGTTGGTCGACATGCCGAGCCCGAACAGGAAGAACTGGTTGCCCCAGGATTTTTCGTGCGCGTCGATCTTCAGGGTATGCACGCCATTCTGTTCGACCAGCCGCTGGGTGACGGTTTCGAAGTCGCCCGTGGTGGCCAGCGCCGACAGCTCGCGATTCAGTGCCTCGGCGTCATACGCATCGCCTTCGCGCACCTTGATCAACTGGCGCACACGCGCCGCAGGCACGCGGCCGCTGGTGGTCACGTCAATGGCGTCGATGCGCGCGCCTGCCACCAACGTGCCCTGCGGCTCGTGGGCAGCCCGGTACGCGGCATACGCCTGCGGCGACAGGGACAACGTCGCCAGCTTCGCCTCGACGCCCTGCGCCGCGCGTTCACCTTGCAACACCCCCTGCGGGCCCTTGGCGAAATCGGTGAACGAAAGCTCCGAGAGCTGCGGCTCGATCAGCACATCCTTGCCGCGCAGCAGTGCCTTTTGCGCCCGCACGTTCTGCCCGACGAGGATGGTGATCATCTGCTGCGTGACCGCGGCCGGCGAGGCCAGGTCTTCCGGCCGCAGCAAGTCCGACCCGATATTGACGGCGATGATGATGTCCGCGCCCATGTCGCGCGCGAGCTGCACGGGCAGGTTGCTCACGAGGCCGCCATCCACCAGCGTGCGCCCGCCCACCTCGATGGGGGCGAACAGGCCCGGCACCGCCATGCTGGCGCGCATGGCCAGCGGCAGCGAGCCGTGGTCGAGAATCACCCCGTCGCCCGTGGCCAGATCGGTCGCCATGGCCTTGAAGGGAATCGGCAGGCGCGAGAACGCGATGTTGTCGGGCCACTGCGCCGTCCAGTTCTTGAGCAGCGCCAGCAGGCGGTTGCCCTGCACCAGCCCGGCCGGCAGCTTGAGCCTGCCGTCGCCATAGCCGGCGGACAGCCCGATCGGATACTGGAAGTCATCTTCGCGCAGCGACTGCGGCAGCTTGGCCCGATCGTTGCGATCGAAGGCGATGTCGCTCAAGTCCACCTGCGAGAGCTTCTGCTCCAGCGCGTCCGCACGCATCCCGCTGGCGTACAGGCCGCCCACCACGGCGCCCATGCTGGTGGCGGCAATCACATCCACGGGAATGCGCATGCGCTCGAGCATCTTCAGCACGCCAATATGCGCATAGCCGCGCGCCCCGCCGCCCGACAGCACCAGGCCGATACGCGGCCGCGTCGATTCGGTATTCGCCTGCGTTGGGGCGCCCGCAGTCTGGCCATGCACGACAGGCGACAGCGTCGCCAATGCCACAAACACGGTGACCACGGCGGACGCCAATCGGGTAGCCAATCGGGAGCCGTGGCGGCGAAGCAGGAAGGCCGTCAGAGAAGCCATGAATGGAAGGCGATTTGGGGTGGTGGGCAGCGCTGCAGGCGCAATGATTCCACAACCCGGATTTACCCGGTGCAATTGCTTGCGCCGCGCCAACTCACGCACGGGCGCCGATGAATACTTTTCAGGGCGAAAGTGACAGAATATTGCCCGGACCCGGACACGCTTGTTCCTACAATCCGCGTTTGCCCCTTAAAAATGGGGCGACAGAAGACGTTCGGTATCGAGAAGAACTGAAACGCCCAAACAGGAGGAGATCAAGATGTGGAATCAAGTCTATGACCCGCTCGGCAGCGCCGTGTGGTCAACCCTAGCGGCCGGGATACCGGTGGCAGTGCTGCTGTGCTCGCTGGCGTTCTTCCATATGCAGGCGCATCTGGCCGCCGGCCTGGCGCTGATTGTCGGGGTGGGCATCGCCTCGTTCGTGTTCGGCATGCCGACCGCAATGGCCGGCAAGGCTGCGGGCCTTGGCATCGTCTCGGGCCTGTTCCCGATCGGCTGGATTGTCCTCAACATCATCTTCCTGCATCGGCTCACCACCTTGAACGGGTCGTTCAAGGTCTTGCAGAGTTCCATTTCCGGCATTACCGAAGACCGCCGCCTGCAACTGCTGCTGGTGGCGTTCAGCTTTGGCGCGTTCTTTGAAGGCGCGGCGGGCTTCGGCACGCCGGTGGCGGTCACGGGCGCCATCCTGATCGGCCTGGGCTTCTCGCCGCTGGCCGCGTCGGGCCTGGCTCTGATTGCCAACACCGCGCCGGTGGCCTACGGCGCCCTCGGCGCGCCGCTGATCGGCCTGGCTTCCGTTACGGGGCTGGACTTGCTGCAGCTCTCGGCCATGGTCGGCCGCCAGCTGCCGTTCTTCTCGGTGCTGGTGCCGTTCTGGCTGATCTGGGCGTTCGCGGGCTTCCGCGGCATGCTGCAGATTTGGCCGGCGATCCTGGTGGCGGGCGTGTCGTTTGCGATTCCGCAGTTCCTGGTGTCGAACTTCCACGGCCCGTGGCTGGTGGACGTGATTGCGGCGCTGGTGTCGATGGGCACGCTCACGCTGTTCCTGAAGGTGTGGAAGCCCAAGACGATCTGGACGTCGACCGCCCTGCGCAACCGCGAGGACAACTCCCGCGTCGACCCCGAAGCCGCCGCCGAGGCGCGCGAAGCCACCACCGGCACCAACGGCAAGATCACGCGCATGCAGGCATGGCTGCCGTGGGTGATCCTGACGGTGTTCGTCTTCATCTGGGGCGTGCCGCAGTTCAAGGCGTTTGCCGACGGCCTGTGGGCCTACAAATTCGCCATTCCGGGCCTGGACAAGATGGTGCTCAAGGGCCCGCCGGTGGTGCCCAAGGTGATTGCCGAAGGCGCGGTGTTCAACTTCAACGTCCTGTCGATGGCGGGCACGGGCATTCTGGTATCGGCCATCGTGGGCGGCCTGCTGATGGGCTACTCGCTGCCGCGCATGGCGAAGGAATACTGGAACACCATCAAGCTGACGCGCTATTCGCTGCTGACGATCTGCGCGATGTTCGGCATCGGCTACCTGACGCGCTACTCCGGTCTGGACGCGACGCTGGGCCTGGCCTTCGCCCACACGGGCGTGCTGTACCCGCTGTTCGGCACGATGCTGGGCTGGCTGGGCGTGGCGCTGACCGGCTCGGACACGGCATCGAACGTGCTGTTTGGCGGCCTGCAGAAGACCACGGCCGAGCAGCTTGGCCTGTCGCCGATCCTCATGTCGGCGGCCAACAGCTCGGGCGGCGTGATGGGCAAGATGATCGACGCGCAGTCCATCGTCGTGGCGTCCACCGCCACCAAGTGGTACGGCCACGAGGGCGACATCCTGCGCTATGTGTTCTTCCACTCGCTGGCCCTGGCCTTCCTGGTGGGGCTGATGATTACCCTGCAGGCCTATGTGGAGCCGTTCACGCGGATGGTGGTGCACTGAGCCCCCGCTCCCGACGGAACCCGAAAGCCGCTCAATCGAGCGGCTTTTTTCATGCGAAGCCGACACGTCGAGCGAAAAGCCTCGCACGTCGGGTTCCGAGCTCCACTTGCCGAGTAAAAAGCCTCACGCGTCGAGCTCTGAGCTCCAACCGCCGAGTAAAAAGCCTCACACGCCGAGCTCCGAGCTCCAACCGCCGAGCAAAAAGCCTCACACGCCGAGCTCCGAGCTCCAACCGCCGAGCAAAAAGCCTCGCGCACCGAGCTCCGAGCTCCACTCGCCGAGCAAAAAGCCTCGCGCGCCGAGCTCTGAGCTCCACCCACCGAGCCCTGCACTCCGTAAGCCACCCCGCCAACATGGGCACTTTCACGCGCGTATCATGGGCGGCTCTTCCGCGCACGTCCCGCCCTGGGGCGTCGGTCTCCTCTTCCCCCCCGACCCGACATGCTGCTGCGCCGCCTGGAAAAGCTCATCGATCCGTTCCGTCCCCTGCCCGACACACAGCCTCCGGCCAATGTGTGGCGCTTCTACGCCTACTTCCTGCGCGAAGTGCGCGGCGTGTTCGCGTTCCTGCTGATCGTGGGGCTGTTGGGTGCGCTGATTGAAGTCGCGCTGTTCGACTTCCTGGGCCGCATCGTCGACATGATTCAGGCGACACCCGGCCCCGCGTTCTTTGGCCGCCACCGTAACGAGTTGCTGTGGATGGCCTTTGTGGCGCTGATCGCGCGGCCGGTCATCTTCGGGCTGCACGACGTGCTCGTGCATCAGGTCATCAACCCCAACCTGTCGAACCTGATCCGCTGGCAGAATCACCGCTACGTGCTCAAACAGAGCCTGACGTTCTTCCAGAACGACTTTGCCGGCCGCATTGCCCAGCGCATCATGCAGACCGGTTTTTCACTGCGCGATTCCGCCGTGCAATCCGTGGACGCGCTCTGGCATGTGGTGATCTACGCGATCAGCGCGATGGTGCTGTTCGCCAGGGCCGACTGGTGGCTCGTGGTACCGCTGCTGGTGTGGATTGGCTGCTACGTCGCGGCCCTGAGCTACTTCGTGCCACGCGTGAAGGCGCGATCGGTCATCGCCACGGAGTCGCGTTCCAAGCTGATGGGCCGCATCGTTGACGGCTACACCAACATCACCACGCTCAAGCTGTTCGCGCATACGCAGCACGAAGAAAGCTATGCGCGCGACGCCATGGCCGAGCAGACGGACAAGACGCGCCTGTCCGGCCGCATGATCAGCGGCATGGATTTCACCATCACGGCCATGAACGGCCTGCTGATTGTCGGCACATCGGCGCTCGCGCTGTGGCTGTGGAGCGAGGGCCGTGTGAGCGCCGGCACCATCGCGCTGACCACGGGGCTGGTGATCCGCATCAACAACATGTCGGGCTGGATCATGTGGGTGGTCAACGGCATCTTTGAAAACGTCGGGCAGGTGCAGGACGGCATGCAGACCATCGCGCTGCCGCGCGCCGTGATCGACCAGCCCGATGCCAAGCCGCTGCACGTGACGCGCGGCGAAGTGCGCTTCGAGCACGTCGGCTTTCACTACGGCAAGGGCAGCGGCGTGATCGAAGGGCTGGATCTCGTGGTGCACCCCGGCGAACGGATCGGGCTGGTCGGCCCGTCGGGCGCTGGCAAATCGACGCTGGTCAACCTGCTGCTGCGCCTGTACGACGTGGAGCGCGGCCGGATTCTCGTCGACGGTCAGGACATTGCAGCGGTGACGCAAGAGAGCCTGCGCGAGCAGATCGGCATGGTCACGCAGGACACGTCGCTGCTGCACCGCTCCATTCGCGACAACCTGCGCTACGGCAAACCCGACAGCACCGAGGCCGAGCTGATGCAGGCCGTGCATCGTGCGCGCGCCGACGAGTTCATCCCGCAGCTATCCGATGTGCAAGGGCGACGCGGCTTTGATGCGCTGGTGGGTGAACGCGGGGTGAAGCTCTCGGGCGGTCAGCGGCAGCGCATCGCGATTGCGCGCGTGCTGCTCAAGGACGCGCCGATCCTGATCCTGGACGAAGCCACGTCCGCGCTGGATTCGGAAGTGGAAGCCGCCATCCAGGAAAGCCTGGAAACGCTGATGCAGGGCAAGACCGTGATTGCCATCGCGCACCGGCTCTCGACCATCGCGCGCATGGACCGGCTGGTCGTGCTCGATGGCGGGCGCATCGTCGAGAGCGGCACGCACGCGGAGCTGCTGGAACACGGCGGCCTGTATGCGCGGCTGTGGGCGCACCAGACCGGCGGTTTCGTCGGGGTGGACTGAGCGTTACGACAGGCGGCGGCCGAGCGTCTCGGGCACCATCGCCAGCCCGATCAGCGAGACGAGGCCGCAGCCGATCACGTAGAACGCCGGCGCGTTGGCGTTGCCCGTGAGGTGGATCAGCTCGGTCGAGAAGAACTGCGCGAAGCCGCCAAAGATGGCGATGGCCACGCAGTAGGCGATCGACAGCCCCGTCGCGCGCAGCCGCTGCGGCAGCACCTCGCTCACCAGCACCATTGATGCCGGCGAGGTCATCGACATCGGCACCGACAGGCAGCCGACCACGATCAGCAACCGGGCGAGCGATGGGTCTGCGTTGATGAGTGCAAAGGCCGGATAGATCATCGCCAGCAGTGCAACGCGCGACCCCAGCACGACCTTGCGGCGCCCGACGCGGTCGGCCAGCCGGCCGGCGAACGGCGACAGCACCACCTGGACCAGCGCCGCAATGCACGCCGCCCAGATCCCCAGCGACAGCGGCATGTGCAGCACGCTCACAGCGTAGTTGCTGAGGTAGTAGACGATGATGTACGTGGACGACGCCACGCCGATCATCAGCAGGATGCTGGCGACCAGCGCACGACGGTGTTCGCGCAGCAACGGCAGCGTGGCGTCGGCTTCGCGCGTGCTGGGCGGTGCGGCGGTTTCTTCCAGACGGCGGCGGATGATCAGGCCGACCGGAATGACGAGAATGCCGATGACGAACGCCAGGCGCCAGCCCCACGACTCCAGCGCCGCGGGCGCCAGCACGTTGCTCAGCAGCAGGCCGACCAGCGCGCCGAACAGCGCGGCCAGCCCCTGGCTGAACGGCTGCCAGCTCGTATAGAAGCCGCGCGAGCGGTCGTCGGCGTATTCCAGCAGCAGCGCAGTCGAAGCACCCATCTCTCCGCCGATGGCAAAGCCCTGCACCAGCCGCGCCAGCACGACGAGCATGGGCGCGAGGATGCCGATCTGGGCGTAGGTGGGCGTGACGACAAAGACGAGCGACGACAGGCCCATCAGCCACAGCGTGAGCGCCACGGCCGGCTTGCGGCCTGCACGATCGGCGTACATGCCGATCAGCAGACCGCCGAGCGGACGCATCAGGAAACCCACGCCGAAGGTGGCGAACGACATCAGCAACTGGCCGGTCGCGTTGCCGACGGGAAAGTACAGCCGGCCGATCAGCGTGGCGAAGAAGCTGTAGACCACGAAGTCATAGAACTCCAGGCCGTTGCCGATGGTGATGGCGGCAATGGCCCGCGTGCGTGACAGCGGTTGCGCGTGGCCGATTGCCTGCGTGCCGGCGCGGCCGGCGTACGACGGCGCAGAGGTGTGGTTCGACATGGGTTGTCTCCGAAACTCGTCTTCTTATTTGCGGGGGCGGGCCTGGCTCACGCCCCGCTGGCCTCTTCGGCCAGAACGGCTGCTGCGTTGGGCTTCACGCGCAGATACCATGCGGCCGACATGAGCAGCACCCAGCCTGCGCCAACGTACAGCGCCACGCGGGTGTCTTCCATCGTGCCCAGCACGCCGATCACGAACAGCATGAACGCGATGGCAAGGGCCGGCCCCACGGGCCACAGCGGCACCTTGAACTTGAGCGCCCGCACTTCTTCGGCCGACAGGCGACGGCGCATCGCCACCTGCGACAGCAGGATCATCAGCCAAACCCACACGGTGGCGAACGTGGCGATCGACGCGATGATCACGAAGACGTTCTCGGGAATCAGGTAGTTCAGCACCACGCCGCACAGCAGCGCGCCGGCCATGAACAGCACCGTTACCCAGGGCACGCCGTGGCGCGACGTGGCCGCAAAGATGCGCGGCGCCTGGCCCTGCTCGGCCATGCCGTACATCATCCGGCCCGCGCCGAAGATGTTGCTGTTGATGGCCGAGATGGCTGCCGAAATGACGATGAGGTTGAGGATTGCCGCCGCAGACTGGATGCCCAGCCCCGAGAAGATCTGCACGAACGGGCTGCCCTGGCCGTCGATGCCCGTCCACGGGAAGATCGCCATCAGCACGCACATGGTCAGCACGTAGAACAACAGGATGCGCGCCGGCACGGCGTTGATGGCCTTCGGGATGACCTTGTCGGGGTTCTGCGCCTCACCGCCGGTGATGCCGATGATCTCGACGCCGCCGTACGCAAACATCACCACGGCAAACGACGCCACGAGGCCGCCCACGCCGTGCGGCAGGAAACCGCCGTGCGACCAGAGATTGCTCAGGCCCGACGCATGCTCGCCGTTCATCTTCACGCCGAGGAACAGGATGACGGTGCCGCCGACGATCATGGCGCCGATCGCCACGATCTTGATCAGCGCGAGCCAGAATTCCATCTCGCCGAACACCTTGACGTTGCAGAGGTTCAGGCCGCAGATGAGCATGACGATGCCGAGCACCCAGATCCATTGCGGGACCTCGGGAAACCAGAAGCCCATGTAGATGCCGAAGGCGGTCACGTCGGCCAGGCAGACGATCACCATTTCGAGGATGTACGTCCAGCCGGTGAGAAAGCCGGCGAGCGGGCCGAGGTTGTCGCGCGCATAGCGCCCGAACGAGCCGGAAACCGGCTGGCGCACCGCCATCTCGCCGAGCGCGCGCATGACCATGTAGACGGCCGCGCCGCCGATGATGTACGCGAGGATCACGGCCGGCCCGGCCAGCTGGATGGCAGAAGCAGAGCCGTAGAAAAGGCCCGTGCCGATGGCCGAACCGAGCGCGAGAAAGCGGATATGCCGCGCGCGCAGGTTGCGTTGAAGGTGTTCCAAACTGTCTCCTCTTTATGTCGGCGAGGCTGTCGGCGCAGTGCCGGGCTGGACGCACGCGTCGAGCCGACCGGAATTCACATACAGACAACATCGCTTTGATCGATATGTTGTTGTATATACATCATGAACGGCATTGGGGTATTCCCGAGGGCCGTGGCGCCATCTCGTTGGCGAGCGGGCCAAGAAAAAAGGCGGACATGCGTCCGCCTTGGTTTTTGCAGGCCGTGCGAGCCGAGCGCTACACCCAGCCCATGCCGCCGACCAATGCCCCCAGCCCCACCAGCACCAGCGGGTGGACGCGGGTGAAGGAGCACGCCACGACCGTCGCCACGGTCAGCGCGATGGTGCTGAAGCTGCTGTCTGCGCCGCGTGCGAGCACCCAGCCGGTGGAGAACAGCAGGCCGATCGTCAGCGGTGCGAGGCCGCGGCGGATCAGCGCAATCCAGCGCGCGTCGGGCTTGCGGTCCATGACGCGCGCGATGACGGCAGCAATCACACACGACGGCCCGCAGATGCCGACCAGCGAGGCAATCGCCCCGCCCAGACCCGCCGCCTGCCAGCCGAACAACTCCACGAACAGCACGTTGGGGCCCGGCGCCGCCTGCGAGATGGCGTACATGGCGCTCAACTGCTCGCTTGTCATGTAATGCCGCGTGTCAACCAGGAAACGGTGCATGTCGGGCAGCGTCGAACTGGCCCCGCCGATGGCGAGAAACGACAGCACGAGGAAGTGCCAGAAGAGGTCGAAGACGGTGGTGAGATAACTCATCGCATTGCCCACCATTCGAGCACGAGCGCAAGCGGAATCAGCACCAGCATCACGGGCAGCAACGGCCACTGCAGGACGCCGATGGTGAGGAAAACCGCCAGGCCGATGCCGAGCGCGAGCCAGGTGCGCGACTGGCCCTGCGCCAGTTTGACGGCCGTTGACAGTACCAGCCCCGCTGCCACCGCCGCCATGCCCTTGAGCAGGTTCTGCACCACCGACAGCGCGCTGAAATGGTCGTACAGCATGACGATCAGCAGCAACACCACCGCGGGCGTCAGCACCAGGCCGGCCATTGCGGCAGCGGCGCCGCGCACCCCGTGAAAGCGGTAGCCGAGCATCACCGAAAGGTTGACCACATTCGGGCCCGGCAACACCTGGCCCAGGCTCAGCAGCTCGGCGAACTCGGTGTTGGAGAGCCAGCGGTTGCGATCGACAATGCCGGCGCGCGCAAAGGGCAGCACGCCGCCGAAGCCCGACAGGCCCATCCGCGCAAACTCGGTGAAGAGCTTGCTGCAGGACGGGATGTGCGCTGCGGTGCTGGCTTCAGGCGCGGCGGTCGGATCGCTCATGGGCTCAGGCGGCGTCCGGCGCGGGCTTGGGCAACGAGAGCTTCGGATCGCGCAGCTTGGGCTCCAGCGTCTTGCCCTTGCGTGCGCGCTTGCCGGCGTACGGCTCTTGGGCGCGCGTCGTCAGGGTCTGCTCGACTGCCTTGCCGCCGCGCGGGCCGGTGCCCGAGAGCACAAAGCCCGCTGCGCCAAAGGCCACCGCCTGGAGCAGCGTTTCGTTCTTCTCCAGCTCCATCAGGATCACGCCACGGCCACCGCTGGCGAGCGTCTTCAACTCGCTGATCTGGAACAGCAGCATGCGGCCGCCTTCGGACAGGCACGCCACGCCGTAAGCGTCCGGCGGCACCGGCGCCGGCTTGTTCGGTTGATCGCCCTCGTCCAGCGTCAGGAACGCCTTGCCGGCCTTCTGGCGGCCGACCATGTCGCCCACCTTGGCGAGGAAGCCGTTGCCGCCGCGCGTGGAGATCACCAGGTTCTGTTCGGCATGGCCCGCGAAGGTGTGGGCGATGTGCGTGCCCGGCGCGAGTTCGATCAGCGTCGTCAGCGGCACGCCGTCGCCACGGCCGCCCGGCAGGTTCGCCACGGCCACGGAATAGACGCGACCCGTGCCCTTGTCGTCGCGCGTGCCGAAGATCAGCAGCGCATCGGTGGTGCGGCATTCAAACGTGTCGTACAGCGTGTCGCCCGCCTTGAAGGCGAATTGCGTGGCGTCGTGGCCGTGGCCCTGGCGCGTACGCACCCAGCCCTTCTGCGAGACGATCACCGTGACGGGTTCGTCGACGACCTTCACTTCGGCAGCGGCACGGCGCTCTTCCTGGATGAAGGTGCGGCGGTCGTCGCCGTATTGCTTCGCGTCGGTCTCGATCTCCTTGATGATGCGACGGCGCATCATGGTCTCGGACTTCAGCAGCACGTCCAGCTCGCCCTGCTCTTCGCGCAGGTTCTTCAGCTCCTGCTCGATCTTGATGGCTTCCAGGCGAGCCAACTGGCGCAGGCGGATTTCCAGGATGTCTTCGGCCTGACGATCGCTCAGGTTGAAGACCTGGATCAGCGCGGCCTTGGGCTCCTCGCTCTCGCGGATGATGCGGATCACGTCCTCAATGCGCAGCAGCACCAGCTGCCGGCCTTCGAGGATGTGGATGCGGTCTTCGACCTTGCCCAGACGATGGCGCGTGCGGCGCGTGACCGTGGCGAAGCGGTAGGCGATCCACTCGCGCAGGATCTCAGCCAGGCCCTTCTGGCGCGGCCGGCCATCCGTGCCGATCATCACCAGGTTGATGGCCGCGCCCGATTCCAGCGATGTGTGGGCCAGCAGCGCATTGGCAAATTCCTGCTGGTCGATGTTCTTGCTCTTGGGCTCGAACACGAGGCGCACCGGGGCGTCCTTGCCGGACTCGTCGCGCACGGCATCGAGCAGGCCCAGCATGGTCTGCTTCATGGTGAGCTGATCCGGCGACAGCGACTTCTTGCCCGTGCGCACCTTCGGGTTCGTCAGCTCTTCAATCTCTTCGAGCACCTTCTGCGACGAGGTGTTGGGCGGCAACTCGTTCACCACCAGTTGCCACTGGCCGCGCGCGAGTTCTTCGATCTTCCAGCGCGCGCGCACCTTCAGGCTGCCGCGGCCGCTTTCGTACACCTGCGCAATGTCGGCTGCGGACGAGATGATCTGGCCGCCGCCCGGGAAGTCCGGACCGGGCATGTACTGCATCAGGTCGGTGCTGGTGAGCTTGTCGTCGCGAATGAGCGCCACCGTGGCATTCGCCACCTCGCGCAGGTTGTGCGACGGGATTTCCGTGGCCATCCCCACCGCAATGCCCGATGCGCCGTTGAGCAGCACGAACGGCAGGCGGGCCGGCAGGAGCTTCGGCTCTTCCATCGAGCCGTCGTAGTTGGGGATGAAGTCGACCGTGCCCTGGTCCAGCTCTTCGAGCAGCAGGCGCGAGATGGGCGTGAGGCGCGCTTCGGTGTAGCGCATCGCCGCCGCACCGTCGCCATCGCGCGAGCCGAAGTTGCCCTGGCCGTCGATCAGCGGATAGCGCAACGAGAAAGCCTGCGCCAGGCGCACCAGCGCGTCGTAGGCGGATTGATCGCCGTGCGGGTGATATTTACCCAGCACGTCACCCACCACACGCGCCGATTTGACGGGCTTGGCATCGGCACGCAAGCCCATCTCGTGCATTGCGAACAGGATGCGGCGCTGCACCGGCTTCTGGCCATCGGCCACTTCGGGCAGTGCGCGGCCCTTGACCACGCTGATGGCGTAGTCGAGGTAGGCGCGCTCGGCATAGGCGCCAAGCGTGAGCGCTTCGGCCGGCTCGCTGGGGTCGAAGAGGATGTCTTGTTGTTCCATGGAGGCTCAAGCGAAAGCGGCGCGCTTCAACGTGGCGGCGCCGCCAGGATCAATGTTGGGGTACGTTCGTGGCCACGCCGGTGGCCGGGTCCAATACGAGTTCGATGCGTGCGGGCCGGCCTGTGCGGCCCGGCTTGCGCGTGGCGATGACGCCGTTGCCGCTCACGTTCATCAACCCGGGCACGGCGGCGACAGGGTTGTAGTAGCGATAGAACTGCAGCACCGTCTTCACGTAGTTCTGTGTCTCGGCGTACGGCGGAATGTCATTGCCGTGCTTCTGAACCGCGCCCTCGCCCGCGTTGTAGGCGGCCAGCACGAGTTCGAGGTTGCCCGAGAACATGCGCAGCAGATCGCTCAGGTAACGCACGCCGGTGGTGATGTTGGTCTTGGGGTCGGCCAGCTTCTGGGCGGCGGTGCGGCGGGCGTCGCCCGTCACGCCGTAGCGCGCGCCGGTGTCCGGAATCACCTGCATCAGCCCGATCGCGCCCTTGGGCGACACGGCCTGCGGGTTGAAAGCGGATTCGGCGGCAATCACGGCCTTCACCAAAGCGGGGTCGATACCGTGCTTGCTCGCGGCCTGGCGGATCAGCGGTTCCACCGTCGGCACGTTCGGATGCTGCAGCACCGCGCGCACCAGGCGCTGGCGCATGCCGGCGGCGTTGTCGAGTGCATCGCGCTTGCTGGCGTTGAGATAGGCGTCGGCATCGGGCAGCTCGGTCGCCGGCAGGGCGATGGCGCTGTCGTCCTTGGCCTTGTCGTCGCCCTTGCTCGCCACTGCAGCGCCTTTCATGAACAGCACGTAGCGATCGTCCAGCCGTTCGGCAGCGAAATGCGCGAGACCGTTTTCATCGATGTAGCCGTAGACGTCCGCGCGCGCCGGCTGGCTGGCCAACAGGCCCAGCGCCGTCAATGCGAATGCGAAACGTACGGAAAGCTTCATCATTGTCGGTTTGCGGTCAGATATCGGCTTCGACTTCGTTGCCGCGCGCTTCCAGCCACGTGCGGCGTGCACCGGCTTCGCCCTTGCCCATCAGCATGTTCATCATGTTGATGGTCTGGTCTTGGCCCAGTTCGCCCAGCGCCACGGGCAGCAGGCGGCGCGTGTCGGGATTCATGGTGGTTTCCCAGAGCTGCTCCGCGCTCATTTCGCCCAGGCCCTTGAAGCGGGAGATCTGCCACGCGCCTTCCTTCACGCCGTCCTTGCGCAGCTTGTCTTCAATGGCTTCCAGCTCGCCGTCGTCCAGCGCGTAGAGCTTCTGCGCGGGCTTCTTGCCGCGCGCCGGGGCATCGACACGATACAGCGGCGGACGGGCCACGCACACGTGCCCCCGATCGATCAATTGCGGGAAGTGCTTGAAGAACAACGTGAGCAGCAGCACCTGGATGTGCGCGCCGTCCACGTCAGCATCGGACAGGATGCAGATCTTGCCGTAGCGCAGGCCCGACAGGTCGACCGTATCGTTCGGACCGTGCGGGTCCACGCCGATGGCGACTGCAATGTCGTGCACTTCGTTGTTGGCGAACAGGCGATCGCGCTCGGTCTCCCAGGTGTTCAGCACCTTGCCGCGCAACGGCAGGATGGCCTGGAATTCCTTGTCGCGGCCCATCTTGGCCGAGCCACCGGCGGAGTCGCCTTCCACCAGGAAAAGTTCGTTGCGGGTGACGTCGTCGGATTCGCAGTCGGTGAGCTTGCCGGGCAGCACGGCCACGCCGGAGCCCTTCTTCTTCTCGACCTTCTGCGCGGCACGTGTGCGCGCCTGCGCCTGCTTGATGACGAGTTCGGCCAGCTTCTTGCCGTGATCGACGTGCTGGTTCAGCCACAGCTCCAGCGCCGGGCGGCTGAAGGTCGACACGAGCCGCACCGCATCGCGGCTGTTCAGGCGTTCCTTGATCTGCCCCTGGAATTGCGGGTCGAGCACCTTGGCCGACAGCACGAACGAAGCGCGCGCAAACACGTCTTCGGACATCAGCTTGACGCCCTTGGGCAGCAGCGCGTGCATCTCGACAAAGCTCTTCACGGCCTGGAACAGGCCTTCGCGCAACCCGGATTCGTGCGTACCGCCGGCGGGCGTGGGGATCAGGTTGACGTACGACTCGCGCACCGGCGAGCCCTCTTCCGTCCAGGCCACCACCCACGATGCGCCTTCACCGAAGGCAAAGCCTTCTTCGCCCGGCTTGTCGGGATCGGCAAAGTGCTCGCCTTCGAACAGCGGGATCACCGGCTCGGCACCGCTGCCCTGCGCAAGCGATTCGATCAGATAGCCGCGCAGGCCCTGGTCGTATTGCCATTCGAGCGTCTCGCCGGTTTTTTCCAGCGTGAGGCTGACCTTCACGCCCGGCAGCAGCACGGCCTTGCTGCGCAGCAGACGCTGCAGTTCGGCCTGCGGGATATTCTCGGAATCGAAATACTTGGGGTCCGGCCACGCGCGCACGCGTGTGCCGCTCTTCTTCTCGCCGCGTTCGGCCTTGCGGGTGGTCAGGGGCTCGATCACGTCGCCGCCGGAGAACGCGAGCGTCGACACATTGCCGTCACGCCAGACCGTCACTTCCAGCCGCGTCGACAGCGCGTTCGTGACCGACACGCCCACGCCGTGCAAGCCGCCGGAGAACGCGTAGGCGCCGCCGCGGCCCTTGTCGAACTTGCCGCCGGCATGCAGACGCGTGTAGACGATCTCGACCACCGGCACGCCCTCTTCGGGGTGGATGCCGACAGGAATGCCGCGCGCATCGTCTTCGACGCTCATGCTGCCGTCCTTGTGCAGCGTCACGGCGATCAACTTGCCGTAGCCGCCCAACGCTTCGTCAGCGGAGTTGTCGATGACCTCCTGCATGATGTGCAGGGGATTGTCGGTGCGCGTGTACATGCCCGGCCGTTGCTTGACCGGTTCCAGGCCCTTGAGGACCTTGATCGACGATTCGCTGTATTGGGAGGTTTTGCTCATGGAAGGCGGAAAAACTGACCAGGCTTGGGTCTGTCCCCAAGCGCCGGGAATGCAGCGCGCATTGTAAAGGAAGCTGTCCTGAACAATGAGGAGGGATCGTCAGCGTCGGGATGCGCGCGAAAACTCACATTCGCCCGACATCCCGCTGACATATTGCGTGGTTATTGCAGCGTCACACCGTGCCGGCGCGCTTGGCTTCGAGGGCTTCCCAACGCTCCAGCGCTTCCAGCAGCTCCAGTTCGATGGCTTCGTGGCGCTCGGCCAGCTTTTGCGCGCGCTCCGGGTCGCGGCCGTAGATCGTGCCGTCCTCCAGTTCGCCGCCGACCTGCTTCTGCTCCGCCTCCAGCGCTTCGATGGTGGCGGGCAGCGCATCGAGTTCGCGCTGTTCCTTGTAGCTCAGCTTGACCGTGGCGCGCTCGCGGGGCTTGGCGGCTTCGGGCTTCTTCTCTTCGGCGACGGGCTTGGCGGCTTGCGCCATCTGCGCCGCGCGTGCCGATTGCGTCTGCCAGTCCGAGAACCCACCCACGTATTCGCGCCAGCGGCCCTCGCCCTCAGCCGCAATCACCGAAGTCACGACGTTGTCGACGAACGCGCGATCGTGCGAAACCAGGAAAACGGTACCGCTATATTCCTGCAGCAGTTCTTCCAGCAGTTCGAGCGTGTCGATGTCCAGATCGTTGGTCGGCTCGTCGAGCACCAGCACGTTGGCCGGGCGGGCAAACAGGCGAGCCAGCAGCAGCCGGTTGCGCTCGCCGCCCGACAGCGAGGCCACCGGCGAGCGCGCGCGCTCGGGCGGGAAGAGGAAATCGCCCAGATAGCTCATCACGTGCTTGCGCTGGCCATTGACTTCGATCCAGTCACTGCCGGGGCTGATGGTGTCGGCAAGCGAGCGGTTCAGGTCCAGTTGCGCGCGCATCTGGTCGAAGTACGCGACCTGCAGGTTGGTGCCGTTGCGCACCGTGCCCGAATCGGGCGCCAGTTCGCCCAGGATCAACTTCAGCAGCGTGGTCTTGCCGACGCCGTTGGCGCCGAGAATGCCCACCTTGTCGCCGCGCATGATGGTCGCGGTGAAGTTGTCGACGACGGTCTTGTCGCCATAGCGCTTGGTCACGTCGATCAGCTCGGCGACGATCTTGCCGGAGCGGTCGCCCTGCGAAACCTCCAGCTTCACGTTGCCCTGCACGTCGCGGCGCGCCTGACGCTCCACACGCATCTGTTCCAGCCGCGCCACACGGCCGACGCTGCGTGTGCGGCGCGCTTCCACACCCTTGCGGATCCACACTTCTTCCTGCGCGAGCAGCTTGTCGAAGCGGGCATTTTCCAGCGCTTCGGCTTCCAGCTCCTGCGCCTTGCGCGTCTGATACGCCGTGAAGTTGCCGGGGTATGAGCGCAGTTTGCCGCGATCGAGTTCGATGATGCGCGTGGCCACGCGGTCAAGAAACGCCCGGTCGTGCGTGATGAACAACACGCTGCCGCGGAAAGCCAACAGCAGGTCTTCCAGCCAGCGGATGGAGTCGTAGTCGAGGTGGTTGGTCGGCTCGTCCAGCAGCAGGATGTCGGGCGCGCCCACCAGCGCCTGGGCGAGCGCCACACGCTTGGTCAGGCCACCCGAAAGCGAACCGATGCGCGCGCCGGGCTGCAGGCCCAACTGGGCGATCGTCGTTTCGACGCGCGTGCGCAACTGCCACGCGTCTGCCGCTTCCAACTGGGATTGCAGCGCCTGCAGCCTGTGTAGCGCGTCTTCATCGTGGGAATCGCCCATCGACGTGATCAGCGCCTCGTATTCAGCCAGAAGGCCGGCGGCGTGCGGCACACCCATCGCCACGGCTTCGGCCACGGTCTGTTCGGGGTCGAATTCAGGCTCTTGCGGCACATAGGCTGAGGTCACGCCGCTCTGGCGGGCGATCAGGCCATCATCCGGGGAGGTCGTCCCCGCCACGATCTTGAGCAGCGACGACTTGCCGGTGCCGTTGCGGCCGATCAGGCCAACGCGCTCGCCGGCCTCCAGCGAGAAATCGGTGTGGTCGAGCAGCGCCACGTGGCCGAACGCCAGTTGCGCATCGGTAATGGAAAACAGGGCCATGCTGGAGTGAAAAAGGTGCGGGCCGCGTACGGGCCGGAAGGCGCGTATTGTAGTCGCCCCGCGCGTCGCCCATCGGCGGCATTGCGCTTGCAGATGCCGGTGCTATAACGCTTGTGCCGCCGGACTCGCTTTTTCCGGCCGCGCCATCCATACCGTTACGAAAGGGGGAATGACGATGCGCGGACTCTTCGGAGTGTTGATCATCTTGATCGTGGCAGGTATTCCGGTACGGCAGATCTTGCTGCGGACCGGATTCTCACCGTGGTGGGCCCTGCTTGTGCTGGTGCCGGTGGTGAACCTGGTGGCGCTGTGGATTTTCGCGTTCTCGAACTGGCCGCGGCAGGCGCCTCAGCCGGGCAACGTGCTGCCGAATCAGAACTGATTCCCGTAGAAACACGCAAGCGCCAAAGAAAACGGCCCGCTTTCGGCGGGCCGGAAGAGTCTCTCCTCGATGCCTTGCGAACAAGACATGGCCGCAGCATAGCGCCCCTCGTCAGTCTCGGGCAGTCAGGACAAACCCGGTAGGGAAAAACGCGTAACGCCAAGCCCAGTGCGGCTTCGCACCGCAGCAACGCATGCTGCGTCAAGCATACACCGCAGGCGAGTTCACTGCACCGGCTGCACCATGTGAGCGGTGCGTTACGCACGGCGGGTGTGCGCGACGCACCACTGCAAGGCAGTCGCTCCCGACCGTCTTTTAGAAGCCGGAATCCAGTCTTGCAGCCTGCTTACAACACCAGAAAGGCGCGGGCCAGCAGGTTGCAGCGCCGCGCCGTATCATGCGGCAGGCCCTCCGGTCACGAGCCGGGCATAACGATAACGTGGGCCACCGATTCTTTCCGGGGGATACAACCATGCCGTTCTTCACGCGCACGCTGCCGGCTGCAGCGCTGCTCTTCGCTTCGCTGTCCAGTTTCGTACCGGGTACGGTCCTGGCCTCGTCCACGCCCGTGCTTGACCGCATCCGCGATACCGGCGCCGTCCGCGTCGCCTATCGCGAAAGCTCCGTGCCCTTCTCGTTCTACGACGCTGACAAAAAGCCCGTGGGCTACGCCATGGACCTGTGCCTGCGTGTGGTCGACAAGCTGCGCGCCGATCTCAAGCGGCCGGACCTGAAAGTCCAATATGTGATGGTCACGCCTTCAACTCGGATGCCGGCCATCATCGAAGGCAAGGCGGACCTCGAATGCGGCTCGACCACGAACAACCGCGAACGCCGGGAGAAAGTGGCCTTCACGATCCCGCACTACATCGCGGGCATTCGCATGCTGGTCAAGACCTCGTCGGGTATCCGCAAGTGGGACGATTTGCGCGGCAAGACCGTCGTCACCACGAAGGGCACCACGAGCGTGGCAGAACTGCGCAAGATGAACGATGTCCGCGTCTTGAACATGACCTTCCTGGAAGCCAAGGACCACGCCGAATCGTTCGCGATGGTCGAAACCGGCAAGGCAGACGCCTTCGCAATGGACGACGTGCTGCTCTACGGCTTCCGCGCCAATACCAAGAACCCGAGCGACTACGCCGTCGTCGGCGACATGCTGACGGTCGAGCCCTACGCGATCATGCTCAGCAAGGACGACGCCGAGTTCAAGCGCCTGGTGGATCGCGCGATGACGAACATCATCCTCGACTATGACGCCGAGAAGCTCTACAAGAAGTGGTTCCAGCAGCCGATTCCGCCGCACAGTGCCAAGCTCGATATCCCGATGAGCTTTCTGCTGCGCGACTCGTTCAAATATCCGAGCGACAAGGTCGCCGATTAAACGGATCAGCGCGCAGCATCAACGCCGCCGTCATGCATGGCGGCGTTTTTGTTTGTGGGCGACACAAACAGCAATGGGCTTTAAAGGAAGTGTTTGACGACCTGTTCTTCCAGGCCGACAAAGCGCACGAGCTGGCGTGAGCCATCAGGAAACTGCTTGATGACGTGGCCGTCGGGCGTATCGGTGTGACGGAAATAGATCGGCCGATCGATCGTCCCGGGCCGATGCTTGGGGAGCAGGCTTTCCAGCGACGGCTCCACCGTCCACGGATCGTCCCGTTCTTCGGATGTCAGCATGTTGGTCGCCTAGGGGTTTCTGAAAAGGGGTGATGAAGCATAACTTCCGTGAAGAACCGTGGAAAGTTCGTAATACTTAAATCTGATTCTTTGACCGATCGTTCGTTCGCTTTAGCGTTTGCATCATCACAAGAGCGCTTGAACTGTGGGCGGCAACCTACAAAAACCATGGCGTCATCATCGTTTCATGTGGCGTCGGTATTAGCTGCCCGTGTGACGCCCCGCCCCGTGGTTCTCTGGTCTTGGTCCCGCAAATTGCGTAGAATCGCGGCTCGCTCGGGCGGCCCTTCGCGTCACCCGGGGGTCGGTCACTCGCCGTAGCACAATGGATAGTGCACGCGCCTCCTAAGCGTGAGATACAGGTTCGATTCCTGTCGGCGGGACCAGCAGATACGACAAAGCCAGGCAGCACGCCTGGCTTTTGATTTCTGAGCCGCACAAAACGACGAGGCCCGCCACACGCGGGCGGGCCTATGGCTGCGGATGGCCCCGGGCCATCTAGGTCAGCACCGGCAGCGCTTCGAGCACGAGCAGGCCGATCAACACCCCGATGATCGTCAGCAGCACGCGAATCCCTACTCGCGCGCCTCGAATCACCAGTGGCGCAGACGCCAGTCCAATCACGCCCGCAACGCAAACGGCGAGCAACAGATATAGGTTGGAGAAGGCCATCGGGAATTCCATCATCCGCCCCTTTCCGGCCGAGCGTGGCCGGTCCCTGGAGTATAGGCCGCACGTTCGATCCGGCAAGCGGCGGCGCTGACACGCGCGGCGCCAGCGGAATTTTTGCGCACTGCAAAAATTCGTGCTATAGTCCGTGGCTTGGCTGCTTACTGCCGTATTTTTCGGTCCGCGGTTGGCCGATGTGCTGGTTCCGACCAGCGCGCATCGTCCGAATCCCCGCCCGTTGCATGCATGCGCAGCCGATTGCCATTGTGCTTGGCATCGTCTCCGATCTCCCGCGTGGATTCACATCACGCCGAAGGGACCGCCGCCCCACCTCGCTGACCAGTTCAGCTTGAGGCCGGCCCACTCCCCCGCCTTGTCCGTTCTGCAGCCCGTCTGTCGAACCGGCCTTATCCGATTGGCGCCGACGCCCGTGATTAACCGGTCGCCGTATCCCATTTCCGTCGTCTGCATCCGTTGATGTAGCGGCGCGGCAGCCTTACTACCTATTCGACATGACGCAGCCTCAAGACGGCAGCGGCGCTATTGCGCACGCTGAAACCATCAACACCAATACCGAAAACCTGATCGCCGAAGCCGCGACCCGTGCCAGCGCCTTTGCTGCACTGGGCCTGGACGACCGCATCGTCCGCGCGCTGGGTGAAGTGAACTACACCACACCGACGCCGGTGCAGGCCCAAGCCATTCCGGCCTGCCTGTCGGGCCGCGACCTGCTGGTCACGAGCCAGACCGGTTCGGGCAAGACCGCTGCGTTCATCCTGCCGGCCATCCAGCGCATCAGCGAGCAGCCTGAGCCGCAGCGTCCGCGCATGGACGGCCCGCCGCAACGCATGAAGGGTCGCCGCCCCCGCCCAGCGCCGGCCAAGCCGTCGCTGCTGGTGCTCACGCCCACGCGTGAACTGGCCCTCCAGGTGACCACCGCCACCGCACAATACGGCCGCCATCTGCGCCGCATCGTCTGCGCGAGCATCCTGGGCGGCATGCCTTACCCGAAGCAGCTCGACATGCTGGCACGCATGCCGGACATCATCATCGCTACGCCGGGCCGCCTGCTCGACCACATCGACTCGGGCCGCATTGACCTGTCGGCGCTCGACATGCTCGTCTTTGACGAAGCCGACCGCATGCTGGACATGGGCTTCTCGGATGACATCGAAGCCATCGTCGGGGCCACGCCGGCCACACGTCAGATGCTGATGTTCTCGGCAACGATGGACCGTCGCATCGAGCAACTGGCCGAACGCATGATGCGCGAGCCGCAGCGTATCGAAATCGCCGCAGCCAAGGTCGACCAGAGCCACATCGAAGAGCGTCTGCACTTCACCGACGACATGTCGCACAAGCAGCAGCTGCTGGATCACCTGCTGCGCGATGCATCGCTCAAGCAAGCCATCGTCTTCACGGCGACCAAGCGTGATGCCGACTCGCTGGCCGAGCGCCTGACCGAGCACGGTTTCTCCGCCGGCGCCTTGCATGGCGACATGCACCAGGGCGCGCGTAACCGCACGCTGACGGCACTGCGCCGCGGCCAGTTGCGCGTGTTGGTGGCCACCGACGTGGCCGCCCGCGGCATCGACGTGCCGGACATCACGCACGTGGTCAACTTCGACCTGCCCAAGCAAGCTGAAGACTACGTGCACCGCATCGGCCGTACGGGCCGTGCCGGTCGCAGCGGTATCGCCATCAACCTGGTGAACCACAACGACACGTTCCAATGGCGCCGCATCGAGCGCTTCGTTGATCGCCGCATCGACGCCTCCGTGGTGGAAGGCCTGGAGCCGAAGCGCTCGCCCAAGCCGCGTACCGGCGGCCCGCGTGCCGGCGGCGACCGTGGCGGCTACCGTGGAAACGGTGGCAATGGCGGCGGTTATCGCGGCCAGCGCGAAGGCTACGGCGCACGCCAGGGTGGCAATGGCGGCAACAGCGAAGGCCGCTTCCAGCGCAGCTTCGGCGGCGACCGCGACGGCTTTGCTCCGCGCCGCGACGATCGCAACGGTAACGGCGGCGGCTACCAAGGTGGCCAACGTGAATGGAACCGCGACGACCGCGCTCCGCGTCAGTCGTACGGCCAAGGCCAGCAAAACCGTGGCGATTGGCAACAGCGCCCCGCCCGTACGCAAGACGGCAGCCGGGGCTACGGCAACACCACCGGCGGCAACGCTGGCGGTTATGGCAATCGTGACGGCAACCGCGAAAGCTACGGCAACCGCGAAGGCGCCCCGCGTCGCTTCGGCGACAACAACGGCGGCAGCCGCTTCGGCGACGGTGGCAACGGCGCGCAGCGTCGCAGCTACGGCAATCGCGACGGCAACCGTGACAGCTACGGCAGCAAGGGCCGTTCGCGCGACTTCGATCGTTGATCGATGAAGGGCCGTCTCTTCGGGATGGTCTGAGCTGCAGCCAACAAAAAACCCCACGTCTAACAGCGTGGGGTTTTTTGTTTGGGCGGCAACTTTGATGAATTGCGTTCGACTTGCCTATCCTGTCCAACAAGCTTCCGTCAAAGCGCGCAGGTTCGGAAGCCAACGAAGACGTCATCGCGCTGCGGCAGCAGAAAGCCCCGGAAACGCGGATGACGCGCGCGCTGCGGGGTATGGGCGGCGGCACCGCGCACCGTCTGCATCGTTTGGAAGTGCGGCGCCGACAGGCTCGCCACACGGCCGCGCGGCATGCCCGGCACGAAATCCGGATACGGCTCGAACGGCGACGACGTCCACTCCCAGACCTGCCCCCAATGGAAACCGGCGCGCCCCTGCACCGCCGCCATCTCCCATTCGTCTTCCGTCGGTAAGCGACGGCCCGCCCAGCGGCACCATGCCTGCGCTTCATACAGGCTCACATGGCGCACGGCTTCATCTCGGTTGATCGTGCGCGCCTGACCGTAGCGCAGTGCCTGCCAGGTGCGCGTGGCGGGATCCCGCTGCCAGCCTTGGGGCGCCGAACGCTCTTGCATCATCAGCCACTCCATGCCGGCGGGCGACCACCACTGCGGATGGTCGTAACCACGGTCCTCGATGAACTCGAGGAATTGGCCATTCGTGACGGGCTGGGCATCGATTTCGAACGCGGGCACATAGGTGCGATACGGCGGACATTCGTTGTCGAAGAAGAACCCGTCGGCGTCGGGCCACCCCATCTGGAAGCGGCCACCTGGCAACGACAATGTCTGCGCAGCCGGCACGGCCACGGCGGCCAGCGGCGGTTGACCCACGGGTTGCAGGCCTAACACCTGCAGCAGGCCGTGCAGATGCTCGGCGCGCAGGTCTTCGTGAAAAACCGCCCAGCGAAACGGCTCCAGCGCCGCATCGTCGTCGGTGCCGAGCGTAGCGAGCTTGCGTAGCACCCGGTCGAGCACGTCATGCGCGTACTGCTTGATCGCCGAGATGCCCGGCAGCGTCAGCTCCCAGCAGGCCTCCGGCGGCATGCGGTCCATGTCGAAGAACGTATCGGCACCGTCGAGCGCGGCCGGCAGCGTGGCTTGCCAACGCGCTAGGTCCCACTCCGTTCCGGCGCCGTCTTCGATGGTGTCGCTGCCGTTGCGACGCGGCTCGCGCAGGCACCAGAATTCGGCAAACCAGGCGAGCTGGCCCAGCGTCCACAGGGGCGGGGCATGATGCTCCACGCGTTCGATCTGCCAGCCGCGCTGCGTGTCGCCAAACGCGGACAACAAGGCCAGCGTCCGATTGCGCGCGTCGACCAGGCTGTGCGCGATGCCCTGGCGCGGCAAGCGCCGGCCGTCGGTCCAGTCGGGAAGCGATCCGATGAAGGTCGGATCGGGGAGCATGAAGAATTCAGCCATCGCGGCACACCTCGGGCGGGAATCGATCCATTATCGCACCGGGCCGCCTGGTGTTCTGCCGCCCGGCCTAGCGGCCTACGCTCGCGTGGCAGACGGCAAAGTCGCCGCTGACATCAGTCCAGGCATGCAGGTCTTCGAAGCCGGCGTCGGCAAACATCGCTTGCAGGCTTGGGAGGTCGTATTTGACCGAGTTCTCGGTGTGCATGCGCTCCCCCGCGGCGAAGGCGCGCGCGTGCTTGCCCCACCGCACCGTGACATCGCGACGCGCTTCCAGATGCATCTCAACGCGGTGCGCCTCTGCGCGGTACAGCGCGACATGGCGCCAATCCCGCACGTCGAAATTCGCACCCAGGAGGCGATTCAGGTTGCGCAACACGTTCAGGTTGAAGGCCGCCGTCACACCGAGCGGATCGTCGTAAGCGGCTTCGAGCCGTTGCGCGTCTTTGATGAGGTCGATGCCGATCAGCACGCTGTCGCCAGGTGCCGAAGCTTCGTGCAGGCGCGACAGAAATGCCCCCGCCTCCTCCGGCGTGAAGTTGCCCAGGCTCGAACCGGGGTAAAACCACACGCGGCGCCCGTCGCCGACGGCATCGGGCAGCACCAGCGGCGCACACAGATCGGCGCCAATGCCGACCATCGGCAACTGCGGATGCTGACGCGCAAGCGCACGCAGCGTATCGCGGAGGAAATCCGCCGAAATATCGATCGCCACGTACCGCGACGGTGCCAGCGTGCGGAACAGGCGCGCGGCCTTTTCGCAGTTGCCGGCGCCCAGGTCGATCAACGTGGCGCCGCGCCCCACACGCAGCGCGATCTCGGCCGCATGCAGACTGAAGATGGCGGCTTCGGTGCGCGTCGGGTAGTACTCGGGCAGGTCGGTAATCGCCTCAAACAGGCGCGAACCGAGGGCGTCGTAAAAGAACTTCGGGCTGATGCTGGCCGCAGATGCGAGCAGGCCCGCCTCCGCCTCGGCACGCAGGGCAGCGTCGTCTTCCGTAAAGAGCTGGTAGAAGGTCAAGCCCGCGCCAACGGCGTCGACCGTGGGCTGCGGCTGGATCAAACGGGCCAGCGCGCGGCGGGCATAGGCATCGGCGGACGGCTTGGTGGCCTGCATGGTGTCTCCCGGTGTGGGTGGAACGGCGCGGTGCTGCATGGTCATGAAGGCCATCGACAGCGAGAAATGTGCCATCGCGCCTAGGCCATCACCGCAGGCCCGTGGCGCGCGGATGAAATTGCAGCGTAGACGCCGCTTTGTGACAGCGCCACCGTTCTTTCGCCGGAGGCGCCCACAACGCACCATCTCGCCGTTCGTAAAAATCACCCGCACCGCTGAAAAAACCGCGCATACCGCGCCCGCAGGCCATGTTGCGTTTTTGCAGCGCACAATCAGCCTGCTGCGATATAATGCGGACTTCCTCAAAGGGGAGTAGCTCGGGGGTTCTTCAGCCCCAGGCACGATCGTCATGACGAAGCGCACGCTTCCGGTCGTGCCGGCACCAGCAGGTTCCCAACCTGCGCGTGTCGAGCAAGACCTTTGCAACCGGATTCATGGTCTGCAAAGCGTCTCGCCCCAGCACTCCATGCAGTTCGGTCAACCGATTTTTATTGTTGTTTGACCTGGAGCCACCATGGAATGGTTGTCTGACATTTTCACCATGCAGTTTGCTGCCGCGCTGGCATCGATCATCGTGATCGACCTTGTGCTTGCGGGCGATAACGCCATCCTCATCGCGCTGGCTGCGCGCAACCTGCCCCCCGAGCTGCAGAAGAAAGCCATCATGTGGGGCGCCGCGGGCGCCATCGTTGTGCGCGCCTTGATGACGCTGGCAGTGGTGTGGCTGCTGAAGATTCCAGGCCTGATGCTCGTCGGCGGTCTGGCGCTGGTGTGGATTGCGTGGAAGCTTCTGGCAGACGACGGCCAGGGCGGCGATGAACACGGCGCGGGCAGCACCACGCTGATGGGCGCCATGAAGACCATCATCATCGCCGATGCGGTGATGGGCATCGACAACGTACTCGCCATTGCCGGTGCGTCGCACGGCAGCTTCCTGCTGGTGGTGCTGGGCCTGCTGATCAGCGTGCCGGTCGTGGTGTGGGGCAGCGGCGTGGTACTGCGCCTGATCGAGCGCTTCCCGATCATCATCTATGGCGGCGCGGCAGTGCTGGCTTATACCGCCGCGCACATGATCGTGGCCGAACCGGTTCTCAAGGCGTTCTTTGCTGAGCAGCCGCCGCTCAAGTGGGCCGTGTATGTGGTGGTGTTTCTGATCGTGCTGGGCGGCGGATGGCTGGTGCAACGTCGCCGCCAGCAACCCGCCTAAGGCAGGATCGGCTGACCGGCAAGCACGCGCGCCAGCTTGGCGCGGTCGATGTTTCCGCCGGTCAGCGGCAGGCCGACGCGCTGGCCGGCAATCTGCCCGCGCTGCTGCCATGCCCCCGCCAGGGCCGCGGCGGCAGCGCCCTCGGCCACGTTGTGGGTGGTTGAGAAATACAGGCGAATCGCCTCCGCCACTTCGTCGTCCGTCACCGCAATGATCTCGTCGACACCGGCGCGGATGACCTCAAGCGCGTTCGCATCCGGGGTGCGGCACGCCAGCCCGTCGGCCAGCAGCGTCGACACTGGCGCCGACACCGCCGTACCGCTTTTGAACGACTGCTCGTAGCATCGTGCATGTGCCGACACGACGCCGACAATGCGCGTGGACAGGCCCAGCGCATCGCGCGCCCGTACCGCCGCGCAAATCCCGGAACCCATGCCGATCGGCACGTAGACCACATCCAACGGTGTGGCCTCCAGAAACTCGAGCCAGTAGCTCGCCACCCCGACGACCAGATCGTCGTGATACGAAGGGACAAAGTGCAAACCGCGTTCAGCGGCGAGTTGATCGGCCGCCTCGCGGCTGGCCTGGAAGTCGTCGCCCGCTCCGATCAGTTCTGCGCCGAGCGCGCGCATGGCCGCGTTCTTCTCCACGCTATTGCCATGCGGCACAACGATGGTGACCGCAATGCCGTTGCGACGCGCCGCCCATGCAATCGACTGGCCATGATTGCCACGCGTCGCGGCGATCACACCGCGCACCTGGGGCTCGCGTTGGCGCAGGGCATGCAGATAGGTCAGCCCGCCCCGAAGCTTGAACGCACCCACTTCGGTGTGGTTCTCATGCTTCACCCACACCGCTGCGCCCATGGCTTGCGAGAGCAATGGCCAGCAATATTGCGGGGTCGGCGAAATCACCGCATGAACCACGCCAGCCGCTGCGCGCAGATGGCGCAATTCGGCGGCCCGGTCCAGCGACGCAGCGGTAGCAGTGAGCGACATGGTTTCTCCGGCTGACAGTTGAAGCGATGGCGCCATCTTGGCCGCCCCGCGTGTCTGGCAACATCGACAATTCCGCGCTTTGTCAGCCCAGCCGTGCTGCCGATTCGACCGGGCCAGTTTCCGGACACTGCCGGTACAGTCGACGCCGCGCCGGTCACGTTACAATGCGGCTCACCCGATTTCAGACGCCCCGCCTCTTCGCCCGCGCTCGCATGAAGCCCTATCTCGACCTGATGCGCCATGTCTACGAACATGGCACCGACAAAGCCGACCGCACCGGCACCGGCACGCGCTCCGTATTCGGCCACCAGATGCGCTTCAACCTTCAGGACGGCTTTCCGCTGGTCACCACCAAGAAGGTCCACATCAAGTCCATCGTCTATGAGCTGCTGTGGTTCCTCCAAGGCTCGACCAACGTGCGCTGGCTGCAAGACAACGGCGTAACGATCTGGGACGAATGGGCTGATGCCGACGGCGAACTGGGCCCCGTCTACGGCTCGCAATGGCGCTCGTGGCCGACGCCCAACGGCGAACACATCGACCAGATCGCCGAGCTGATCGCCCAAATTAAGCGCAACCCCGATTCGCGCCGGCTGATCGTCTCTGCCTGGAACGTGGCGGACATCCCGCGCATGAAGCTGCCGCCCTGCCACGCGTTCTTCCAGTTCTATGTGGCCGACGGCAAGCTGTCGTGCCAGCTCTACCAGCGCAGCGCCGACATCTTCCTCGGCGTGCCGTTCAACATTGCGAGCTACGCGCTGCTGGTGCATATGGTTGCGCAGCAGACCGGCCTCGATGTGGGCGATTTCGTCTGGACCGGCGGCGACTGCCACCTCTACAACAACCACTTCGAACAGGTGGAGACGCAACTCGCGCGCGAACCGCTGCCGCTGCCGAAACTGATCATCAAGCGCAAGCCCGAGAGCATCTTCGATTATCAGTACGAAGACTTCGAGATCGTCGGCTACCAGAGCCACCCCGCGATCAAAGCGCCGGTGGCCGTGTAACCCTATGACCATCCTGACGCTCATCGTCGCCCGCGCCCGCAATGGCGTGATTGGCCGCAACAACACCCTGCCCTGGCGCCTGCCCGAAGATCTCGCGCACTTCAAGCGCACGACCATGGGCGCGCCCATCGTGATGGGCCGCAAGACGTACGACTCGATCGGCCGTCCGCTGCCGGGCCGTCGCAACATTGTCGTCACGCGCAATGCCAAGCTTGAACTGCCCGGCTGCGAAATCGCGTATTCGATGGAAGACGCGCAGCGCCTGTGTGTGGGCGCCGAGCAGATTTTCCTGATCGGCGGCGCGCAACTGTATGCGGATGCCCTGCCGAGCGCGGATCGCCTGATCGTGACCGAGATCGACGCCGATTTCGAAGGCGATGCGCACTTTCCCCCGCCGGACCCCAAGGTCTGGCGCGAAGTCTCCCGCGAGACGCACCACGCGGCAGCGCCCAACGATTTCGACTACGCGTTCGTTACCTATGAACGCCCACCATCGGACGAGCAGTAACCGCAGCAGGCAATAAAAAACGCGCTCAGTTTCGAGCGCGTTTTTCATTTCGGCTGGGGCGATTTATTCGCCGGCAATCGTCATCTGTTCAATGAGGATCGAGCCCGTTTCCTTCGTACCGCGCACCAGCGCATCCGCGCCGATGGCGACGATCTGGCGGAACATCTCGCCCAGGTTGCCGGCAATCGTGATCTCCTCCACCGGGTACTGGATCACGCCGTTCTCCACCCAATAGCCCGACGCACCGCGCGAATAGTCGCCCGTCACATAGTTCACGCCCTGGCCCATCAGTTCAGTCACCAGCAGGCCGGTACCCATACGGCGCAGCATGCCGGCAAAGTCATCCTGGGGCGTCGTCTTGTCAGAGAACAGCGTCAGGTTGTGCGAGCCGCCCGCGTTGCCGGTGGTCTGCATGCCGAGCTTGCGCGCGGAATACGTCGACAGGAAGTAGCCTTCCACCACGCCGTTCTTCACCACATCGCGGCGCTGCGTACGTACGCCTTCCTCGTCGAAGGGCGCGCTGCCCATCCCGTTGAGGACATGCGGGTCTTCCTTGATCTGCACATGCGGTGCGAAGACTTCCTTGCCCAGCGTATCGAGCAGGAACGTCGACTTGCGGTACAACGCGCCACCCGACACCGCCTGCACGAACGCACCGAGCAAACCTGCCGCGAGCGGCGCCTCGAACAACACCGGGCACTTGCGCGTGGTCAGTCGACGTGCGCCCAGACGTGCCAGCGCGCGTTCCGCGGCGTACTTGCCAATCGCTTCCGGCGCAGCCAGATCGTCCGGCGAGCGCTTCGACGAGTACCAGTCGTCGCGCTGCATATGCGCGCCCGAACCGGCGATCGGCGCGGCCGAAATGAAGTGACGCGAATATGGGTAGCCGCCCATGAAACCGCGCGACGTGGCCAGCACGAAGTGCGAATGCTGCGCCGAAATGCTCGAGCCATCGCTGTTGCGGATTTTCGGGCTCACGGCAAAGGCAGCGGCTTCCGCGGCGCGTGCGATCTCCACGGCGGCTTCGGCATCGATCATCCACGGGTGATACAGCTGGAGGTCTTGCGGGTGCTTCTCCAGCAGTTCTTCTTCTGCCAAGCCGGCGCAGTCATCGTCGGCGGTGAAACGCGCGATGTTGTAGGCGGCCTCGACGGTGGATCGCAATGCCGCCGGCGAGAAATCCGACGTGCTGGCGTTGCCGCGCTTCTTGCCCAGCATGACCGTCACGCCAACGACCTTGTCGCGGTTCTGCTCGATGGTCTCGACCTCGCCCTTGCGTACCGTGACCGACAGGCCCTGGCCTTCGGAGATTTCCGTCGCGGCATCGGAGGCGCCGAGTTCGCGTGCAATGCGCAGCACATCGGTGGCCATCTCTTCGAGTTGTTCGCGGCGGTAGGCAAACACTGGGGCGGTCTTGGAATCGAGCGTTTGAGACATAGGCAATGGAGGGGAGAAACGGGTGCCGCGATTTTGCCAAAAGCGGGCAAGAACTGGCGGAAACGCCCATCATAGCAAGATACAATGCGCGCCATGAGCCGAGCATCCCGACATAACCCCACGTATCTGCAACCCGTCGTGCGCACCGACATCGGTGACGAGGACGATCCGGATACGCCCAAGAGCAAATCGCAGCGCAAGCGCGAGGTCAACGCCTTGCAAGACCTGGGCGCGGCGCTGGAAGCGCTGCCCAAGGACAAACTCGCCAAGGTGCCGCTGCCCGAAAAGCTGGTCGACGCCCTGCGCGAGGCCAAACGCACCACCGCGCATGAAGGCAAGCGCCGCCAGATGCAGTACATCGGCAAGCTGATGCGCGCGCTGACCGACGAGGAAGTCGAGGCCATCCGCCGCGTCCTCGCCACCTTCGTCGGCGCCTCCAAGGCCGAGACCGCACGCCTGCATGCCATCGAACGTTGGCGCGATCGCCTGATCGCCAGCGACGACGCCATCACCGAGTTCATTGCAGCGCACCCGGATGCCGACGTGCAGGCCTTGCGTACGCTCGTGCGCAATGCGCGCAAGGAAGCGCAGCTGGCCAAGCCGCCCAAGTCGTCGCGTGAACTGTTCCAGATGGTCAAGCAGGCCCTGTCCGGCAACGACCGCGACGAAGACGACGCCGATCAACCCGAAGCCGAAGACGACGAAGCATGACAGCCCCTGCCCCCTCCGCGCCGATCACCCGCCGCCACGCCGACGAGCTGATCGTCGGTTTTGTGTCGATTTCGGACCGCGCCTCGGCCGGTACGTATCAGGATGAAGGGATTCCGGCGCTGCGCGACTGGTTTGGCGCCGCGCTGTCTTCGCCGTGGCAAGGGGTAGAACGCCTGATTCCGGACGACCAGGCCACGATTGCTGAAACATTGATCGACCTCGTCGACCATGCGGGCTGCGATCTGGTGCTCACCACGGGCGGCACCGGCCCGACGCGCCGCGATGTGACGCCTGAGGCCACGCTGGCCGTCGCCACCAAGGAAATGCCGGGCTTTGGCGAGCAGATGCGCCAGATCAGCCTGCATTTCGTTCCGACGGCGATTTTGTCGCGTCAGGTGGCGGTGATCCGCGAGACGCCCTCACGCGCTGCGCTGATCATCAACCTTCCCGGCCAGCCGCGCGCCATCAGGGAAACGCTGGAAGGCTTGAAGGATGTGGAGGGCCGCGCCACGGTGCCGGGCATCTTTGCGGCCGTGCCGTACTGCATCGACCTGATCGGCGGCCCGTACATCGAGACTCGCGACAGCGTGGTCAAGGCCTGGCGGCCCAAACACGCTGTGCGCGCAAAACCGCTGCAGGTCTGATTACGGGGCGACAGAAGACGCCAGCGCCTCAGCGTCCGGCGTTTGCGGCACATCGCGGATGAAGTGCTCGCGGTAATAGCGCAGCTCTTCGATCGACTCGATGATGTCTGCGAACGCCGTGTGCCGTTGGTGTTTCGTAAAGCCCTTGGCAATGGCCGGCTGCCAGCGCTTGCAGAGTTCCTTCAGCGTGGAGACGTCCAGATTGCGGTAATGGAAGTACTCCTCCAGCTTGGGCATGTAGCGCGCCATGAAGCGGCGGTCCTGGCAGATGGAGTTACCGCACATCGGCGACTTGCTCTTCGGCACCCACTTCTTGAGGAACGCCAGGAGTTCCGCTTCCGCTTCCGCTTCGGTCGTGGTCGATGCCTTGACCTTGTCGATCAGGCCTGAACGGCCATGCGTGCCCTTGTTCCACGCGTCCATGCCGTCGAGCAGCTCGTCGGATTGATGGATCACCAGCACGGGGCCCTCAGCCAGGATGTTCAGCTCCGAATCCGTCACCACCACGGCCACTTCGATGATGCGGTCGTTCTCAGGGCTCAGGCCGGTCATCTCCATGTCGAGCCAGACCAGGTTGTTGTCGCTCTTGGCAGCAACACGGTTCGGGGTCGAGGGGGATGCGGCGGACGGGGAAACAGGGTTACTCACTGGGGTGCTCACTCAAGGGCCTTGAGAAAATGACTGAAGGCTATAATTTTCGCATATCTGATAGGTGTTTCCCCATATGCCCGCCTTTACCGCTGTCTTCCTGATCGCCCTTGTCCTGATGTCCGCCACGCGCCTGTGGCTGGCCGCGCGGCAAGTCCGTCACGTCGCGCGTCACCGCGATGCCGTGCCCGCGCAGTTTGCCGAGTCGATCACACTGGACATGCACCGCAAGGCCGCCGACTACACCATCGCCCGCACGCGTCTGGCGATGCTGGAAGTGCCGGTTCAGGCAGCCCTGCTGATCGCGCTGACGCTGCTTGGCGGGCTGAGCTGGATCAACCAGGCCTGGCTGGGCGTGTTTGGCCCCGGCTACGCGTATGGCGTGGCGCTGATCGCGTCGGTCATCGTGATCAGCAGCGTGATCGAGTTGCCGTTCTCGCTGTATGCGCAGTTTGTCGTCGAGGAGCGCTTCGGCTTTAACCGCATGACGTTCAAGCTCTGGCTGGCCGACAACCTCAAGGGCCTGGCCATCGGCACCGTGCTGGGTCTGCCGCTGCTGCTGGCAGTGCTCTGGCTGATGGACAAGATGGGCGCGCACTGGTGGTTGTACACCTGGGTCGTGTGGATGGCGTTCATGCTGTTTGTGCAGGCCATCTACCCGAACGTCATCGCGCCGCTCTACAACAAGTTCACCCCGCTGCAGGACGAAGAGATGCGCTCGCGCATCGAAAGCCTGCTCAAGCGCTGCGGCTTCGCCAGCAAGGGCCTCTTCGTGATGGACGGCAGCCGCCGCAGCGCCCACGGCAACGCCTACTTCAGCGGCTTTGGCGCAACCAAGCGCATCGTCTTCTTCGACACGCTGCTCGCCCGGCTGAATCCGTCCGAGATGGAAGCCGTGCTTGCCCATGAGCTGGGCCATTTCAAGCGCCATCACATCACCAAGCGCATCGCCGTGACCTTCGTGCTGAGCCTCGGTGCGTTGGCGCTGCTCGGCTGGCTCATGACGCGCACGTGGTTCTACCTGGGCCTGGGCGTGGCGCCCAACCTGTTCTCCGACAACCATGCGCTGGCGCTGATGCTGTTTTTCCTGGTGCTGCCGGTGTTCACGTTCTTCATCTCCCCGCTGGCGAGCCTGTCGTCACGCAAGGACGAGTACGAAGCCGACGCTTTTGCCGCCGAGCACGCCGACGCCAATCAACTTGTCTCGGCGCTGGTCAAGCTGTTCCAGGACAACGCATCGACGCTCACGCCGGACCCGGTCTACTCAACGTTCTACTATTCGCACCCGACTGCATCGCAGCGCGTGGAGCGCCTCGTGCAGGCTCGCGCGGCATGACGCGCGGCAAACCGGGCCGCGCCCATAAGCAGGCTGCCACTGGCGAACATGGGCTTGTGATCGCCGCGCACGGGCGCCATTACCTGGTCGAACGCGACGGGGGCGGTTTCCTGCAATGCTTCCCGCGGGGCAAACGCAGCGAATGCGCCGTGGGCGATCGGGTGGTCTATGAAGCCACCGCCGTCGACCAAGGCGTCGTGGTGCGTGTGGACGAGCGCCGCAACCTGCTCTATCGCTCCGATCAGTTCAAATCGAAGGTGCTGGCCGCGAATCTGGATCAGGTCATCATCATGCTGGGCACTGAGCCGAGTTTTTCGGAAGACCTGCTCGGCCGCGCGCTCGTCGCCGCAGAATCCCTCGGCATCACCCCGCTGATCCTGCTCAACAAGGTCGACCTGACCGCGCGACTGGAGACGGCTCGCTCACGCCTGGCGCTCTATCGAGACCTGGGCTACACCATCGTGGAACTGACCGTGCACGGCGCGCCGGAAGCCGCGCATGCCGCGCTTGAACCGCACGTGGCCGGGCGCGCTTCGATCCTGATCGGGCAATCGGGCATGGGCAAGTCGTCGCTGCTGAATCTGCTGATTCCCGGCGTGGACGCGCAAACGCGCGAGATCTCGGAAAAGCTCGACTCCGGCAAGCACACCACCACGTTCACGCGGCTCTATCACCTACCCGCAGATTGGGGCCAGGGCGGCGTGCTGATCGATTCGCCGGGCTTCCAGGAATTCGGCCTGCATCACCTCAGCGAAGGGATGCTGGAACGCGCCTTCCCGGAGTTCCGTCCGCGCCTGACCGAGTGCCGCTTTTATAACTGCCGGCACCTGCAGGAACCCGGCTGTGGCATTCTCGGCGCGATGGCCGAGGGCAAGATCGATCCACGCCGTCACCAGCTTTACGCGCAATTGCTGCACGAATCGGAACAGCAGAAGCCCTGGTAACGGCTCCGTCATACGCTCGTGGAGGGTGGGATGAAGTTGCTGATCAGCAGTCCATCGCTCGGCATGGCGGCGCACTGGCAGAACGTCCTGTCCGCCGCCGGCATTCGCACCGAGCTGCGCAACATCTACTTGAGCAGTGTGGCGGGTGACGTTCCGCCGCAGGATTGCGCGGCGCAGGTCTGGCTGGTGAACCCGGCGCAGGAAGCGCAGGCCCGCGCGCTGCTCGATCAGGCACAGCACCCGCCGACCGGCCCCGCATGGCGTTGCGCCTATTGTGGAGAGAGTCATGAACCGCAGTTCGGCCAGTGCTGGCGCTGCGGCAAAGACCGCGAGAACGCGGCCTGATTGATCGATTCTTCAGCGGCTAGCTGTCGTGCCCCATCAGCCGAGCCAGACGGCAATCGACAGCATTGCCAGCAGCAGCATCCACAGCACCACCGCGCGCCACACCAAGCCCACTGCTGACTGCAGCGTGCGCACGTTCGGCTCCTGCCCTACTTCCATCGGATAAGCGCCGTCCTCATCGGCAATGCTGTCGGCCGAATCGCGTTGCGGAATGGGCGTGCCAAGACGGACGCCGAGCGCGCCTCCACCCGCTGCCAGCAGGATGCCGTTCACTTCGTCGTTCCACTTGGCCGCACGGTTGCGCCACGCGTACACGGCATCCTCAAAGTTGCCGACGATGGAGAAGCCAATCGCAGTAAGGCGCGCGGGGATGTAGTCGATGACGAAAAACGCCTGACGGGCAAACAGACCAAGCGCGGGACTGCGTTCCGTCGACGTATCGCTCCAGTGGCGAGCGAGGTATTCAGCGCCGCGGTACAGCACAACACCCGCCGGCCCAATCGGGACCAGGAACCAGAAGAACACGCCAAACACGTGACGATGCGCCGCCACGATCGCGCATTCGAGCGTGTGACGGACGATCTCATTGACCGGCATGTCCGTCGTGTCGCGTCCCGACCACTCGTTCAGCAGCAGGCGCGCGGTGACAACGTCATCGCTGCGCAACGCCTCATGGATATCGGTGAAGTAGTGGCTGAACTGGCGGAAGCCGAGCGTCAAGTACACCATCAGCACGTTCCACAGGAACGCCAGACCGAGGCTGATGGAAGACAGCAGGTAGTGCACCAGCGCCACGACCACCACGGCCGGCAGCGTGACCACGCACCAGGCAAGCACGGCGTCGCGACGATGGCCCGTATCGAACCATTCCTCTGCCCGTGCTGCCAGGGCGCGCACGACGTCGTAGATCGGGTTGTCCCGGCTGAGCGCACGGAACTGTTCGAGAATCAGCGCGCAGAGTACGGAGAAAAAAGTCATTGGAAGGGCGTTGCGAAGGCGCGGATCACGCCGTGAATGCGATGTGCAAGACGATAGCACACAGCGTGCGCGCAACAGCGCACAGAGCGCCCATATTCGCGCCGACGCTACGCTGCCAGCAGGTGATAGAGGTTGCGCAGCATGCCGGCCGTCGCGCCCCAGATGAAATGATGGCCGGCGTCAGGTGCCTGGTCGGATTGCCCAGACCGTCGATAAGGCATCGCATAGAAACGACGCACCCGGTCTTCCCATCGCAGCTCGCGCACTTGGTGGTTGGCCGGGTCCATCAAAAAGGCCAGCGGCACTTCAAACACTTCGGCGACTTCACTGGGGTCCGGCTGCAGCGTGAAATCGGGCGCGAGCAATCCGACAATCGGGCTCACGTGAAAACCCGTTCCGGTGATGTAGTCCGGCAAGCGACCGATCACTTCGATGTGATCGGCACTGATGCCAACCTCTTCCATCGTCTCGCGCAGCGCCGTGTCGACCATGTCACGATCAAAGTCTTCACGTCCGCCGCCCGGGAAGCTGACCTGGCCGGCATGTTGGCTAAGCGACGCATTGCGCTGCGTCAGCAGCACCGTGAGCCCCGCCTCGCGCTGCACGAGCGGTACGAGCACCGCCGCCTCGCGCAGCTTGAGCGACGCATCGATCAGGCGGGATTCATCCGTCTGCTCCGGGTGCCAGTCGGGCTGCTTCTGCAACCGCTCGCGCACGAACTCCGCCGTCAGCCGCGAGCCCTCAAGCGCCGGCAACGATGCCTCGGTCGGCACCACCGGCAACTGCTCGGGATCGAACACGGGACGGCGCATCGGATGGGAATGAAGGTTGTGGGCGGAAGACATATATGTGGTCAATCTTCTGCCGCAAAAGAGAAAAAAGGCACCCGAAGGTGCCTTTTCGCAACGCGCGCAGATTACTCTGCAGCGGCTTCCTTGCGCTTGAAGGTCAGCTTCTCCTTGATGCGTGCCGACTTGCCCGAGCGTTCGCGCAGGTAGTACAGCTTCGCACGGCGCACATCACCGCGACGCTTCACTTCGATGCTGGCCAGCAGCGGCGAGTACAGCTGGAACGTACGCTCCACGCCTTCGCCCGAAGAGATCTTGCGAACGATGAAGGACGAGTTCAGGCCACGATTGCGCTTGGCAATCACGACGCCTTCATACGCCTGCACACGCTTGCGGGTGCCTTCAACGACGTTCACGTTGACGATCACGGTGTCGCCAGGGGCGAACGGAGGGATCGTCTTGTTGGCCGTCAGGCGCTTGATTTCTTCCTGCTCGATTTGCTCGATGAGATTCATCTTTTTCTCCTTGACCATCATGCCGGCGTTTTGCCCAGTCGGTAGACCGCGGCCCCGGTAGAGGATGGGAACTTCACTTGGCCGAGCCTTCCGGACTGGAAGCCTCTGACCCCTTTGCCGTTATCGCCGCGGCAGCGAGGAAAACCTCATCGCTGCGGGACAACAAACCCTGCTTGCGCGCCGCCTCGATCAGATCGGGCCGCTTGCGCATCGTGTTCAACAGCGCCTGCTGGCGGCGCCACTTCTCGATCTCGGCGTGATGGCCACCCAGCAAGACATCGGGCACACGCACACCTTCGTACTCTTCGGGCCGCGTGTAATGCGGGCAGTCGAGCAAACCGTTGACGAAACTGTCCTGCACCGCCGACTGCGCATCGCCCAGCACACCTGGCAACTGCCGCACCACGGCGTCGATGATCGCCATCGCCGCAATCTCGCCGCCGGACAGGACGAAATCGCCAAGGCTGATTTCCTCATCTACGCGACGGTCGACCAGACGTTGATCAATCGCTTCGTAGCGCCCGCACAGCAACGTGAGCGCCGGCAACTGCGCCAGCTCCATCACCCGCTTGTGCGTCAGCGGCTTGCCCTGCGGCGACAGCAGCACCACATGCGATGCCGCCGGGGCTTGCGCCTCATGAATCGCGTCCAGTGCAGCTTCCAGCGGCTTGGCCAACATCACCATGCCTGGGCCACCGCCGTAAGGGCGATCGTCCACGGTGCGGTAGTTGTCCGTCGTGAAATCGCGCGGGTTCCAGGTGCGTAACGTGTACACCTGCTGTTTGGCTGCGCGGCTGGTGATACCCCAGTCCGTCAGCGCCCGGAACATGTCCGGAAACAGCGAGACGACGTCGAACTGCATCGCCGAACTCTCCGGCCGCATGTTCAGTAATCCAGACCCCAGTCGACGACGATGCGCTTGCCTGCCACATCCACCGACTTCACGTAAACCTCGACAAACGGCACCAGCCGCTCGACCTCGCCTTCACCAACGATACGCAGAATTTGATGCGCACCGTTGTCGATCAGGCCGCTCACCGTGCCAAGCGTTTCCTGCTGCTCGTTGACGACCGTGGCGCCGATCAGATCGACCCAGTAAAACTCGTCATCTTCAGGCTCAGGAAAGTCGGCCCGGCTGACCCACACGGTATAGCCGCGCAATGCTTCCGCGACATTCCGATCCGGCGCGGCAGGCGAACCCGCCACCACCGTGCCGCTGTGCTCACGCGACGTACCGACGGGAAACACCCGCCAGTCCGCCGACGTCGCCGCCCCGGAAACAGGCTTGAGCCACCAGGTGCGGGCATTCAGCAGCGCATCGGCGTCGCCGTGCAGCTGGACCTTGATCCAGCCACGAATACCGTAGGCCCCACCCACATAGCCCACCTCGATGAGATCGTCGGGGAGCGTCGGATTGGAGCCCGTACCCGGGCGCATGGCTTGCAACCGCTCGGCAACCTTTTGCGAGATTGCCTGCGTTGCAACAGCCACGGGACCGGGCCGTGTCGATCCAGCGCGCGTCACAGCAGGATGTGCTCGGACGGCACCGTCGATCGACCCATGCTAAAACTTAGGCAGCAGCCTTCTTGGCGCTTTGCTTCACCAGACGGGCAACCGTCGGCGACAGTTGTGCGCCCACGCCTTCCCAGTAGGTCAGGCGGTCTTGCACGATGCGCAGACCTTCTTCGCCTTCACCGGCGAGCGGGTTGTAGAAACCGACGCGCTCGATGAAACGGCCATCACGGCGGTTACGCGAGTCGGTCGCAACGATATTGAAGAACGGGCGCTTCTTGGAGCCACCGCGGGCCAGACGGATCACGACCATGGATCTTTTCCTTGAAAAACTGGGTATGCGTACAGAGAAACACGCAAGTATAGCGCAATTTCTCAGACCAAACAAACACTTAGGCGTGACGAAACGATGCAGCGGGTGGCGCTCGTGGCACGGGCGATACTTAAGGCCGGCGGTTATGCTCGCCGCTTCGCTTGTGGCTGGGGCCCCAGCGCTTGCCAGGCTGCCCGTCGAGTCGGTGCAAGTACCGCCGGGCTTCCATGTCGAAGTGCTGACCGACGCGATGCCAGCGGCACGTGAAATGGCCCTCTCCCCGGCCGGCATTCTTTATGTCGGCAGCCGCGCTGGCAAAGTTTACGCGATGTCGTTGCAGACGTCGGGTGCACCTGTCCACGTGGTGGCGTCAGGCCTGCAACTGCCCGGCGGCGTTGCCTGGCGTGACGGCAGTCTTTATGTGTCGGCGGTTTCGCGTGTGCTGAGGCTCGACGGGATCGACCACCGGCTCGACAATCCGCCGCAGCCCGTTGTTATCACCGACAAGCTGCCGGCGGACACCCATCACGGGTGGAAATTCATCGCGTTCGGCCCGGACGGCAGGTTGTATGTGCCGGTAGGCGCACCCTGCAACATCTGCCGCCCCGATGAAAACCGGTACGCCAACCTCATGCGCATGAATGCAGACGGCAGCAGACTGGAACTGGTGGCGCGCGGCATCCGCAACACCGTCGGCTTCGACTGGCATCCGAGCACGCACGAATTGTGGTTCACGGACAACGGCCGCGATCTCATGGGTGACGACGTGCCAGACGACGAACTGAACCGCATCACCAAGCCCAATCCGCACTTCGGCTACCCGTTCTGCCACGCTGGCGACGTTTCGGACCCGGAATTTGGCGCCGGGCATCCGTGCGGCGACTACGTGCCGCCCGCCGCAAAACTCGGGGCCCACGTAGCCGCACTGGGCATGCGCTTCTATACGGGCGGCAGCTTTCCGTCGGCGTACCGGAACAACATCTTCATCGCCGAGCACGGGTCGTGGAACCGATCAGCGAAGGTCGGCTACCGCGTCATGCGCGTCGTATTGGACGCTGCGGGCAATGTGACGAGGCAGGAACCATTCCCCAAGGCTGGTTGCAAGGCGAACAAGCCTGGGGTCGCCCCGCGGATGTGCTCGTGGCGCCCGACGGCAGCCTGCTGGTCTCCGACGACTTGGCGGGGGCGGTGTATCGCATCCACTACACCGGGAAATGACCTCTACGTCGCCCAACGCCCAGGCAAAGCGTGCACGAAACATCTCGTTACATGGGTAACGTTCGGACAGTGGATGGCCGCTGAGTGAAGCCTTACATTGACAGGCATGAACACGCGCTGTCGATCTCTCTTGCAACTGCCAAAAGCTCGCAGCGCGTGGCGCTTTCGAATCCTTGCCCGACAGGAGATAGCCATGCCGATCCGCGCATTGCTTCGCCCCCTGGCGGCAGGCGTTCTGATCGTCGCCTCTGCGGGCGCTGTGGCTGCCAACGCATCGGCGCGTCAAACCGCCGTCGCCTTCGCAGAATCCACCATGCCCACATGGACGCAAGCGGCACAGACCATGCCGCAGGAGCGTCCGCTGGTGGCGCAATTCTTCGCTGACAGCCGGGGCGAGCAGGCCGCCCGCATCCGCGCGCAGATGGAACGCATGGAAGCCCGCGCCCGGGCCGACGACCGCCTCAACGGCCGGATTCAGCCCCGCGACGGCGGCGGCCGCGGCGACTGGCAGCAGCAGGAACGCATGCGTCAGGAACGAGGAAACGGCGACCAAGGCAACTGGCGCGGCTCCCGCCGCGGTTGAGGCGCGTCGCTCCCACATTTCACATCCCGGAACTTGGCGGGAGCGCCCGAGTCGGATTGGATGGCACGTACGCGCGGTTGAGGCGACCGTGCCGTCACACCAATCACAACGACAACAGGTGCTCCAATGTCATTCCCTCTCCACCGCCATGTGCGGCTTATCCTCGGTCTGGTCTGGACCACGGCATTCATGCTGATGCTGGCTCACCTGCTCTACGGCGTGCGCGACCAAGCGCCTCGACTGCAGCAGGATTCGACGGTTTCGATGAGCGTGCCGTCGCTGCGTCCGGTTCCGATTTAGTGACCCTGCCTCCCCCGCCGCAAACGCTACGCAGCGTTGCGCGCCTCCGGCCAAACTGACGGCCGATTCCCCAAGTTGCTGATGCGTCTTTAAGACGCGCAGACGCGCTCCCGGCGCCGCCGTTTGGCTGCGCCCCGGTCGACGTTGGGCGTAGAATGCGCGGCGCTGTGCTGTCTTGCCGTGTGTTCATCGCCCGCTATGCCTACGACCGCCCCTCAAAAAAAATCCAAACTGCTGACCGTGCTGCTCGCCTTCCTGTTCGGAAGCGTGGGCGCGCATCGTTTCTATCTCAAGGGCGGACGCGATTTCTGGGCATGGTCCCAGGTCTTTGCCACGGTGCTCGGTGTAGTGGGCGTGGCGCTGCTGTGGTCGACGCAGCGCGCGAGCGTCCCGGGCTGGGTCTGCGCGGTGATCGGCGGATCTTCGATGCTGGCAGGCTATCTGTCGGCGCTCGTCTACGGCCTGCGCCCTGACGAGAAATGGGACGCGCAATTCAATGCCGACGGCACGCCCACCCATTCGGGCTGGCCGGTCGTACTGCTCAGCATCCTCACGCTGATGATCGGCACGGGCCTGCTCATGGCGGGCCTCGCCATCACCTTCCAGACCTATTTCGAAACGCAGGTGCAGGCAGCGAAAGAGCTGTCGCAGTAATCAGAACAAGCTGCCCTGGCGCTCGTCAGCCGGTTTTCGCGGTTTGATGGCACGCGCGGGCGGCTTGAACTGCGAGGTGTCGAGCACCCGTTCGTTGTAGCGGTGGTAGCTGAAGCCGAGCCTGTCGGCGGCCTTGTAGAAACGCTGCCGCAACAAGTCGGCCCAGATGCCGGTGCCCCGCATGCGCGTGGCGAAATCCGCTTTGTAATCGTGCCCGCCGTGCAGATCGCGGACGCGATTCATCACGCGTTGCGCGCGGTCGGGGAAATGCGCCATCAGCCAGTCCTGAAACACCGCGTTCAGCTCATTTGGCAAGCGCAGCACGATGTAGCTCGCGTACGTGGCGCCCGCCTCGCGCGCGGCTTCCAGAATCTGCTCCATGTGGTCGTCGGTCACGAAGGGAATCATGGGAGCGACGCTTACACCCACCGGAATGCCAGCCTCGGCCAGTGTGCGGATCGTGCGCAGGCGGCGCGATGGCGTGGCGGCCCGGGGTTCCAGCTTGCGCGCGAGATCGGCGTCGAGCGTGGTGATCGTGACAGCGGCCACGACGAGATTCTTCGCTGCCATGGGCGCCAGCAGATCGATGTCGCGCTCAATCAGTGTCGACTTGGTGATGAGTCCGACCGGGTGATCACAATCGTGCAGCACCTGGAGCACATCGCGTGTGATGCGCAGTTCGCGCTCGATCGGCTGATACGCATCGGTGTTTACGCCCAGCGCAATCGCTTCGCAGCGGTAGCTGGGCTTGGCCAGCGTTTCGCGCAGCACCTCGGCAGCATTGGTCTTGGCGAACAGCTTGGTCTCGAAATCCAGCCCGGGCGACAACTCCAGATACGCATGCGTCGGTCGCGCGAAGCAATACACGCAACCATGCTCGCAGCCGCGATACGGATTGAGCGACACCCCAAACGGAATATCCGGCGACTGGTTGTGGCTCAGGATCGAGCGCGCACGCTCGATGGAGACGCTGGTCTCGATGCGCGGCGGCGCCTCGTCCGGATCGAGATGCCCGACAAGCGGTTGCCAGCCGTCATCGACACGCGTGCGTTCGTCGCGCTCGAAGCGGCCTTGCAGATTGGAAGTGGCGCCGCGTCCCTTGCGGGGGACGTGGCGATCGGACATATCGGACACAGGGGAACAGAGTGGATGCGGGGGCTTGCTGATCCTATCGCATCCGCTCCTACCGCGCTGTGGGTGACGCCGGCTACGCCTCGGGATCGAGCTTCACTTCCCAGAGCGATTTGCCGTCGAGATCGTGCAGCGATACGTGCATCGTGCGCGTGGCCGGATCGATCTTGGCGCGGCCGTAGTACTGCTGCAGCGCCGCGGGCGACTGGTTCTGCGGATTGTCCTTGGGAATGCTGACGTAGCGCACGTCCGGCCCAAAGGTCTGATCCACTTCGTTCGGCCCGAAGGTGCCCGCGTTGATCGGGCCGCCGACGAACTCCCAGAACGGTTTGAACTCCGTGAATTTGGCGCGCGACGGATGGTAGTACGTTGCTTGCGCGTAGTGCACGTCTGCCGTCACCCACACCACGTTCTGGATGTTCTCCTGCTTGATGAAGCGCAGGATTTCGGCCAGTTCCAGTTCGCGTCCCGAGGGCGCACCGTCATCCGCATTCGCCCACGCTTCGTAGGTGCCCTTGGGCACATCGGGGTTCAGATCCGGCACCACCAGCGAAATCGGCATGTCGCTGGCAATCACCTTCCATGTCGCCTTCGACTGTTTGAGCGATTGCTTCAGCCAAGCCGCCTGTGCCGGACCGAGGAAGGCCGAATCGGCATCCAGCCGGGTCTGGCGGTTCGGCGAATTGCGCCCGCGATAGCTGCGCTCGTCCAGCATGAACACGTCGAGCAGCGGGCCGTACTGGAACGCGCGGTAGATCTGCTCTGGGTCGATCGGATTGAAGCGGAACGGGTTGTACTCGAACATCGCCTGTTTCGCGCGGGCCGCCAGCAGCGATGCGCTGCGCTCCTGATAGCGCTTCTCTTCCGGGCCGATCTGCTGGCCGGGGTACCAGTTGTTGCGCACCTCGTGGTCGTCCCACTGCACGAGGAACGGCACCTCGGCGGAAAACGCGCGCTTGTTCTTGTCGAGCTGGTTGTAGGCAAAGGCGCCGCGATAGTCGTCGAGCGTCTGTGCAACGTGCGACTTCGCCTCGGTAACGAGGTTGGTCCACAGCGAGCCGTCAGGCAGTTTCACCTCGGCCTGGATCGGGCCGTCGGCATAGATCTGATCGCCGGAGTGGATGAAGAAGTCGGGCGATTCACGGCGCATCGCTTCGTACAAACGATAGCCGCCGAAACGCTCGTTGATGCCCCAGCCCTGGCCCGCCTCGTCACCGGAGAAAACGAAGCAGATCGGGCGATTGGCCTGGACGGGCGCCGTGCGGAAGCGACCGGCAACCGGCTCGCTGAAGACCTTGTCGTGCACGAGGTCCTGGAAGCGCACGCGGTAGAACAGGTCTGCGCCGGCAGGCAGGCCGGTCAGATCGACGCGGGCTGTCAGGCCGTTGCTTTCAAGTGCCGCTGGGCCAACGCGACGCGCGACGGTCTTGAAGGCGGCGTCCGTCGAGTATTCGACGATCATGCGTGCCGGACGATCGGTGCGGCTCCAGACGATGGCGCTGTCAGCCGTGATATCACCGCTCATCACGCCGCCCGGCACTTGCGGACGCAGGCGCTCGGACGTCACCACGGCCGGTGCAGCGCCTTGGGCCAGCACCTCGCCCATACGCGAGCCCAGCAGCGCGGTGCCGCTGGCGGAAACAAGACCCTTGATCAACGTACGGCGGGTCAGCTTGGAGATCGGCTGGTCGGACATGCGGGCTCCGGTGTCGGTGATGAAGATGCCGGCCAGCGTAAGGCGTTTGCGTGACAACGCTACGTCACGCGCGCTCTTCGGTGACGTCGATGGCGAGCGTCTCCTTGATCTCTTCCATCACGATGTAACTCTTGGACTGCACTGCGCCGGGCAGCTGGAGCAGGATGTCGCCCAGCAAGCGCCGGTATTCGCTCATCTCCCGAATGCGTGCCTTGATGAGGTAGTCGAAATCGCCGGAGACGAGGTGGCACTCCAACACTTCAGGAATGCGCAGCACTTCGCGGCGAAACTGCTCGAACATGTTGCCGGATTTGCTGCCCAGGCTGATCTCCACAAACACCAGCAGCGACGCGCCCAGCATGGCCGGATTGAGCCGCGCGTAGTAGCCGAGGATGAAGCCCTCGCGCTCCAGGCGCTTGACGCGCTCGATGCACGGCGTGATGGTCAGGCCGACCGCCTCGGACAGCTCCTTCATCGACAGGCGCCCGTCCTTCTGCAGCAGGTCGAGAATGCGCCGGTCGAGCTTGTCGAGTGCCCGGACGGGCTTACGCTGGGTTCGCATGGCCTAAAACACCCCAAAAATCGAAATTGTTTCTGTTTCCGATAAATATACAGAAACAATTACTGGAGTTGTACGAATACGATAGCGACATCTATCGTAAATGCATCTCCGGGGAGTATCACCATGCGCGTGCTCGTTCTTGGCAGCGGCGTGATCGGCGTGACGAGCGCCTATTACCTGGCCCGTGCGGGCCATGAAGTCACTGTCGTCGACCGCGAAGCGGGCCCGGCGCTGGAGACGAGCTTCGCCAACGCTGGCCAGATCTCACCGGGCTACGCATCGCCGTGGGCCGCGCCTGGCGTCCCGCTCAAAGCCATCAAGTGGATGTTCCAGCAGCACGCACCGCTGACGATCCGCCCCGACGGCACCCTCTTCCAGCTCAAATGGATGTGGCAGATGCTGCGCAACTGCGACGCTGCCAGCTATGCGCAGAACAAGGAGCGCATGGTCCGTCTGGCTGAATACAGCCGCGACTGCATCCGCGAACTGCGCGCCGATACCGGCATCGCCTACGAAGGCCGCCAGCAAGGCACGCTGCAAATCTTCCGCACCCAGCAACAGCTCGACGGCGCCGCGAACGACATCGCCGTGCTCGAGCGCGCCGGCGTGCCGTACGAACTGCTTTCGCGCGAAGACCTCGTGCGCAGTGAACCGGGCCTGGCCTCGACCCGCCACAAGCTGGCCGGTGGCTTGCGCCTTCCCAATGACGAAACGGGCGACTGCCAGCTCTTCACCACGCGCCTGGCCGCGATGGCGGAAAAGCTCGGCGTGCGCTTCCGTTTCAACAGCACGATCAACAGCCTCATCTTCAAGAACGACGCCGTCCGCGGCGCGCTGGTCGACGGCCAGCCGATCGACGCCGACCTTGTGGTCGTGGCGCTGGGCAGCTACAGCACGCCGTTCCTGAAGAACCTGGTGAACGTGCCGGTCTACCCGCTCAAGGGTTTCTCGATCACCGTACCGATGACGGATGCGGACAAGAGCCCCGTGTCCACCATCCTGGACGAGACCTACAAAGTGGCCGTGACGCGCTTTGACGACCGCATCCGCGTGGGCGGCATGGCGCAGATCGTCGGCTACGACAAGCGCCTCGATCCGGGCAAGCGCAAGACGCTGGAGTTCGTGGTCAACGATCTGTTCCCCGGTGCGGGGGATGTGTCACGCGCATCGTTCTGGACCGGCCTGCGCCCGATGACGCCGGACGGCACGCCCATCGTTGGTCAGACGCCCGTGCGCGGCCTGTGGCTCAACACAGGTCACGGCACGCTGGGTTGGACCATGGCATGCGGCTCGGGCAAGCTGCTGTCGGACCTAGTGTCGGGGCGCTCGCCTGCCATCCGCTCCGATGACCTGTCGGTGTATCGCTACCTGGGCGGCGCGCCGATGCCCGCAACCAAGCCCGCGCTGGCCTGATCGCCTGCGCTGCACGCAATGAAAAGGGAGGCCGAAGCCTCCCTTTTTTGTCCTGCTGGTGCCGCTCAGAACTGGACTTCCGGCACCGCGCCGATCGTCTCGCCGCCCGTCAGGATCGACTGTGCGATACCCGGCGCCTGCGTGAGCAACACATCTGCAAACACGCGTGCCGTGGCGATCTTCGCGCCGTAGAAGTTCGGGTCTTGGCTTTCGCGGTCCGTGGCCACCAGCAGCGCACGGGCCATCTGCCAGCCCGACAGCACGATGCCGCACAGTCGCAGATACGGCACGCTGCCCGCAAAGACGGCGTTCGGCTGCGCCTTGGTCTGCTCGACCACAAAGCGCACTACCGATTCCAGCGCCTCGCGGCCCGCCGCCAGACGTGCACGCATCGCGTCGCAATGCGCACCGCCCTTCGCCGCCAGGGCCGCTTCCACCTTGGCGATTTCCGCGCAGATGCCCAACGCCACCGCGCCACCGTCGCGCACGGTCTTGCGGCCGATCAGGTCGTTGGCCTGGATGGCCGTGGTGCCTTCGTAGATCGGCAGGATGCGCGCATCGCGATAGAACTGCGCGGCGCCCGTCTCTTCGATAAAGCCCATGCCGCCATGCACCTGTAGGCCCAGGCTCGTCACGTCGATCGACATCTCGGTGCTCCAGCCCTTCACGATCGGCACCAGGAATTCGTACAGCGCTGCGTTCTGCTTGCGTGCAGCGTCGTCGGCAGCGTGATGGCCGGCATCGCACGCCGCAGCAGCCACATAGGCCAGCGCACGCGCGCCTTCCGTCATGGCGCGCATCGTCAGCAGCATGCGCTTGACGTCCGGGTGGTGAATGATGGGCACGGCCTTGGCAGCAGAGCCATCCACGGGGCGGCTCTGCACACGCTCGCGCGCATAGGCCACGGCCTTTTGGTACGCGCGCTCCGACACGCCAATACCCTGCATGCCCACCGCATAGCGCGCCGCGTTCATCATGATGAACATGTATTCCAGGCCGCGATTTTCTTCGCCGACCAGCGTGCCGATCGCGCCGCCGTTATCGCCAAATTGCAGCACGGCCGTCGGGCTCGCCTTGATGCCGAGCTTGTGTTCGATCGACACGCAGTGCGCATCGTTGCGCGCGCCCAGCGAGCCGTCCGGATTGACCATGAACTTCGGCACCACGAACAGCGAGATCCCTTTCACGCCTTCCGGTGCGCCAGGCGTGCGCGCCAGCACGAGGTGGACGATGTTCTCGGCCATGTCGTGCTCGCCCCAGGTGATGAAGATCTTCGTGCCGAAGATCTTGAAGGTGCCGTCGCCCACGGGCTCGGCGCGCGTGCGCACGAGTGCCAGGTCGGAGCCGGCCTGGGGCTCGGTCAGGTTCATCGTGCCCGTCCATTCGCCCGAGATGAGCTTGGGGACGAAAAGCTGTTTCTGCTCTTCGGTGCCGGCCGTCAACAACGCCTCGATGGCGCCGTCCGTGAGCAACGGGCACAGCGCGAACGACAGGTTCGCCGCGTTCAGCATTTCGATGCACGCCGTGGCGATCAGCTTCGGCAGGCCCTGGCCGCCGTATTCCACCGGATGCTGCACGCCCTGCCAGCCGCCTTGGCCGAACTGCGCGAACGCTTCCTTGAAACCCGCGGTGGCCGTGACGACGCCGTCCTTCCAGCTGCTCGGGTTACGGTCGCCTTCCACATTCAGCGGCGCAACGACTTCACCGGTAAAGCGCGCGCTTTCTTCCAGCACGGCCTGCGCCGTGTCGGCGGTGGCGTCTTCAAAGCCGGGCAGCTTGGCGACGTTGTCCAGGCCGGCCAGCTCGTTCATCACGAACAGCATGTCCTTGACGGGGGCTTGATAGGTCATGTCTCTCTCCAACTCTCGTTAAGCGCGATCAGGACAGTGCCGCATCGAATGCGTGACGCGCTCTCCTGATGGCGCTCGCGTATAAAAAAGCCGTTTCCAAACGGGTCGGAAACGGCTTTGCGTGGGGCGTTGCAGCGCGCCTAACCAAGGCACGCCGCACAGTGCAATCAGCCCAGTGCGGTCACCAGCTCCGGCACGACGGCGTTCAGGTCGCCCACGAGGCCGTAGTCCGCCACCTGGAAGATCGGCGCTTCCGGATCCTTGTTGATCGCCACGATCACCTTCGAATCCTTCATGCCAGCCAAGTGCTGGATCGCGCCCGAGATACCCACGGCGATGTACAGCTGCGGCGCGACGATCTTGCCGGTCTGGCCGACCTGGTAGTCGTTCGGCACAAAGCCGGCGTCCACTGCGGCACGCGAAGCGCCCAGCGCTGCGCCCAGCTTGTCGGCCAGCGGCGTCAGCACCTTGGTGTAGTTCTCGCCCGAGCCCACGCCGCGGCCACCCGATACGATGATCTTCGCGGCGGTCAGTTCCGGGCGGTCGCTCTTCGTCACTTCACGCGAGACGAATTGCGAGATGCCGGCATCAGCCACGGCAGTCAGGTTTTCGGTAGCAGCGGAGCCACCGGTGGCGGCAGCGGGGTCGAATGCCGTGCCGCGCACGGTGATCACCTTCACCTTGTCGGCCGATTGCACGGTGGCAATCGCGTTGCCGGCGTAGATCGGGCGCTCGAAGGTGTCCGGGCCGTCGACCTTGGTGATGTCGGACAGCTGGGCTACGTCCAGCTTGGCGGCCACGCGCGGGAGGATGTTCTTACCGTAGGCGGTAGCGGGCGCCAGGATGTGGCTGTAGTTACCGGCAACGGCCAGAGCCTGCTCGGCGACGTTCTCGGCCAGGCCATCGGCAAACTGGGGCGCGTCGGCCACCAGCACCTTGGTCACGCCGGCGATCTGCGCGGCAGCCTGTGCGGCGGCGCCGCAGCCAGCGCCGGCCACCAGCACGTGGACGTCACCGCCGCATTGGGCGGCAGCCGTCACGGTGTTCAGCGTCGCGGCCTTGATGGATTGGTTGTCGTGTTCAGCAATAACGAGTGCGGTCATCTTGATCTGCCTGTTCGGTGTGCTTGAAGTTGCGTGCAGTAGCGGTTGACCGCCTTACAGCACCTTGGCTTCCGTCTTGAGCTTGGACACCAGCGTGGCCACGTCGGGCACCATCACGCCGGCGCTGCGCTTGGCGGGCTCAACGACCTTCAGCGTCTTCAGGCGCGGTGCAACGTCCACGCCCAGGTCTTCCGGCTTGACCGTGTCGAGCTGCTTCTTCTTCGCCTTCATGATGTTCGGCAGCGTCACGTAGCGCGGCTCGTTCAGGCGCAGGTCGGTGGTGACCACGGCCGGCAGCTTGACCGACAGGGTTTCCAGGCCACCGTCCACTTCACGCGTGACCGAAGCCTTGCCGTCGGCAATCTGCACCTTCGAGGCAAACGTGGCTTGCGGCAGGCCAGCCAGCGCAGCCAGCATCTGGCCGGTCTGGTTGGCATCGTCGTCAATCGCCTGCTTGCCGAGGATGATCAGCTGCGGCTGTTCCTTGTCGACCAGCGCCTTGAGCAGCTTGGCGACCGCCAGGGGCTGCAGCTCTTCAGTGGTTTCGACCAGAATGCCGCGATCGGCACCGATGGCCATGGCGGTGCGCAGGGTTTCCTGGCACTGCGTCACGCCGCACGAAACGGCGATCACTTCGGTAGCGACGCCCGCTTCCTTCAGGCGAACCGCCTCTTCCACGGCGATCTCGTCGAACGGGTTCATGCTCATCTTGACGTTGGCCAGATCGACACCGCTGCCGTCCGTCTTCACGCGAACCTTCACGTTGTAATCGATCACGCGCTTGACTGCGACCAGGACTTTCATGCGCTCACTCCACTAATTGATAAGACGATTTTGCAAAACGCCGGCCATTATAAGGGGGGCTGGTCGCTCGCGTAATTTTTCCGAACGGTCGTGCTATTTTAACCGCGAAAATTTGCCGGACGCCAGTTAAACGTCCGGCAATCTGTTTGGTAGAACCCTCTACCGGATCACCGAAGGATCACGAAGTGGTTACCAAGCCACAATCACCGCATCTTTGTACTTCGTCTTGACGAAGGACTTCACGGCGTCGGAATGATACGCCTTCACGAGCTTGGCGACCCAGGGTTGATCCTTGTCGGCCACGCGGACGGCGATCACGTTGGCATACGGGCCCTTCGGGTTTTCGATGGCGATGCCGTCCTTGGTCGGGTCCAGGCCCGCCTTTTCAGCGTAATTGCCGTTGATGGCGGCGGCATCCAGATCATCCAGCGAGCGCGGCAGCTGCGCGGCGTCCAGCTCGACGAACTTCAGTTTCTTCGGGTTATCGGCCACGTCGCGCGGCGAAGCCTTGAAACCGGCGTTCGGCTTGAGCTTGATCACGCCTTGCGATTGCAGCAGCAGGAGCGCGCGGCCGCCGTTGGTCGGATCGTTCGGCAGACCGAAACGCGCACCGTCCTTCAACTCCTTCAGCGACTTGATCTTCTTGGAGTAGATGCCCATCGGGAAGGTGATGGTCTGACCGACGCTCACGAACTTGTAGCCGCGCGTGGCGATCTGGTCATCCAGATACGGCTGGTGCTGATAGCTGTTGGCGTCCAGGTCACCGGCAGCCAGGGCCGCGTTCGGCTGGATGTAATCGTTGAATTCGACGATCTGGAGCTTTAGGCCGTCCTTCTCGGCAACCTTCTTCACCTCTTCCATGATCTCGGCGTGCGGACCAGCGGTCACGCCGATCTTGATCGGCTTGCCCTGCGCGAGCGCGCTGCCTGCGACCAGTGCCAATGCGGCGCCAAGGCTCGCGGACCATTGAAGCAGTTGACGGCGATTCATTGTGTTTCCTCGTTCTGTCTGTCGATTGAATGATTAACGGTGGCTCAGGCGGCGCACGAGCCAATCGCCCGTGGATTGCACCGCCTGCACAAAGACGATCAGGATGACGACAACCGCCAGCATGATGTCCGATTCGTAGCGCTGATAGCCGTAGCGGATACCCAGGTCGCCCAGGCCGCCGCCGCCAATGGTGCCCGCCATCGCCGAGTAGCCGACAAGGCTGACGAAGGTGATCGTCAGGCCGGCGAGGATGCCCGGCATCGCCTCGGGCAACAGCACCTTGTAGACGAGCTGACCGGTCGTCGCGCCCATCGACTGCGCGGCTTCGATCAGGCCACGGTCGACCTCGCGCAGCGCAGTCTCGACCAGGCGGGCAACAAACGGAATCGCAGCAATCGTCAACGGCACGATGGCCGCGGCGGTGCCGATGGACGAGCCGGCCAGCAAGCGCGTGAACGGAATCACCGCGACCAGCAGGATGATGAACGGCACCGAACGCACGGCATTGACGACGAGGCCGGCCACGCGATTGAACGCCGGTGCGGACAACACGCCGCCGGCAGTCGTCAGATACAGCAGCACGCCAAGCGGGACGCCGAACAGCGCGCCAATACCGCCCGACACGCCGACCATGGCGAGCGTTTCCCAGAAGGCGGGCAAAAACAGATCGGTCAGGTCAGACCACATGATTGATCTCCTCGACCACCACGCCCTGCTCGCGCAGGAAGTTCATCGCGTTGTTGATGTCAGCGGTATCGCCCGATGCCAGGATCGCCAGCGAGCCGAACGCCTGGCCTTGAATCTCGTCGATATGGCCGTGCAGGATGTTGAAGTCGAGTCCGTAGTTGCGGATCGCCTGCGCCAGCACGGGCTGGTCAACGCCTGCGCCGGTAAAGGCGAGGCGGAACAGGTGGTCGCGGCCGCCCTGCTCACGCGCCGTGAGGCGGCTTTCGACACGCGCCAGAACGGTGGGCGGCAGTTCTTGCGAGATGACCTCGCCGATGAGCGCGCGCGTCACGTCATGCTTGGGTTGCAGGAACACATCGATGACGCGGCCGAGTTCGACCACACGGCCGGCGTCCAGCACCGCCACACGATCGCACACCTGCTTGATGACTTCCATCTGGTGCGTGATCAGCACGATGGTCAGACCGAGTTCGCGGTTGATCTTGCGCAGCAGGTCGAGAATCGAGCGCGTCGTCTCCGGATCCAGCGCGGAGGTTGCCTCATCGGAGAGCAGCACATCGGGCTGGCTCGCCAGCGCGCGGGCAATGCCAACGCGCTGCTTCTGGCCACCGGAAATCTGCGCGGGGTAGCGATCCTTGTGTGCGGACAGGCCCACCAGTTCCAGCAGCGGCAACACGATCTCGCGGATGCGTTCGCGCGATGTGCCGGCCAACTCCAGCGGCAGCGCCACGTTGTCGTACACGGTGCGCGACGACAGCAGATTGAAGTGCTGGAAGATCATGCCGATCTTGCGGCGCGCCTGGCGCAGGCCGTCGGCATTCAGCGCGGTAAGTTCCTGGCCCGCCACGGTGACGGTGCCGGAAGTGGGCCGATTCAGCAGATTGATCACGCGAACCAGCGTGCTCTTGCCCGCCCCGCTTCGGCCGATGATGCCGAAAATCTCTCCCCGGTCGATGGTCAGGTCGACGTCGCGCAGCGCGTGGACGTCGTGACCGCCCGCTCCCCGAAAGTGCTGCGATATCCCCTTGAGTTCAATCATGCGTACAGACAAAAACGGCAACCGCCCTGTGTCCAGGCCGTTGCCGTCTCTTTTTTGTTTGAATGAGGCGCTAGTGTAAGGCAGGCCCTACATGCGGGGAACGATTCTTTAACGATGTCTTTATTACTTTTTCAAATGACATCGACGATTCGTCATCGTCCAGCGCTTAAAGCTCGGCGAGCGCCTTGACGTGCGCCACCACGCTTCGGCCCAGCGCGCTGAGGTTGTATCCGCCTTCCAGGCAGCTGACGATGCGGCCCTTGGCGTGCGTGCGGGCCACGTGCATGAGCTGTTGCGTGATCCAGGCGTAATCCGCCTCGACCAGGCCCATCTGGCCCAGATCGTCTTCGCGGTGCGCGTCGAAGCCGGCAGAAATGAACAGCATCTCCGGCTGGAACGCTTCCAGGCGCGGCAGCCAGATCGTTTCCACCACCTCGCGTACGGTCAGGCCATTGGTGTACGCCGGCAGCGGGATGTTGACCATGTTGGCCGCCACCGCCTCGGTGCCGGAGTACGGATAGAACGGATGCTGGAAGATGCTGCACATCAGCACGCGCGGCTCGTCGATGAACGCGGCTTCGGTGCCGTTGCCGTGATGCACGTCGAAGTCGACGATCGCCACGCGCTGCAAGCCGTGATGGTCCAGTGCGTGCCGCGCGGCCACGGCCACGTTGTTGAAGAAGCAGAAGCCCATCGCGCGGCCGGGCTCGGCATGGTGGCCAGGCGGGCGGACGCTGCAGAAGGCATTTTCAAGTTCGCCGGCGATGACCTTGTCGGTGGCGTCCACCGCGGCACCCGCGGCCAACACTGCGGCCATGTATGTGTGCGGGTTCATCGAGGTGTCGGGATCGATCGGCATGTAGCCGGCAATCGGCACACTGGCCACCAGCTCGCGCACGTATTCGGCACGATGCACGCGACACAGCTGCGCCTCGGTGGCAGGCGGCGCCTCGCACGGGACGAGCAGGTCTTCGATGCGGCTGGCGATGAGCTGGTCTTCGATCGCGCGCAGGCGGTCCGGGCATTCGGGATGATGCGGTCCCATCTCGTGCCGGAGGAATTCGGGATGCGTGTAGAGGCCGGTCGCCATGTTGTTGTGATCCGGTGTGCTTCAGTGTCTCCAGCCGCTACGTTAGCACGGCTGTGCGACAACGCCGCGCGCCGCGGGGGATCCAACAGACGCATCCGCTACAATGCCCCGATCCCGTTTGAAGCCTGCCCATGAGCCAATCGCCTTCTTCCCGCCGTCCCGTATTGCGCGCCCTGGTGGCTGGCGCAGCGCTCTCCGCGCTTTCTTTCCCGGCACTTTCGCTGGCTGCCAAGAAGGCCGCCAAATCGCCCAAGCGGCGCGTCGCGGTGCATGAAGAAGAGATCGACCCGGATCGTTATCGCAACAATCCGCAAACGCAGGCCTTCATCGGCATGCTGGTCGCGCAGTACAACTTTGACCGCACCTCGCTCGATACGCTGTTTGCGGGCACGGCCTACTCCGCCACGGTGGCGCGCCTTATCTTGCCGCCGGCCACACCGTCGCGTCGGAGCTGGACGGCGTATCGCGGCCGCTTCATCGAACCCATCCGGATTGGCGCAGGCGTGCGCTTCTGGCAGCAATACGGCGATACGCTGCGCCGCGCCGAAAACGAATTCGGCGTACCGGCCGACGTGATCGTGGGCATCCTCGGCGTCGAGACCATCTACGGCCGCGACATGGGCAACTTCCGCGTGATCGACGCGCTGTCCACGCTGGCTTTCGACTACCCCGACACGCCCAACCGGGAAGACCGCAGCACGATGTTCCGCAACCAGTTGAAGGACTTCCTGCTCTGGTGCCGTGACACGGGCACGGACACATTCTCGGTACTGGGTTCGTACGCAGGCGCCGTGGGCATTCCGCAATTCATGCCGACCAGCATCCGCGAATACGCCATCGATTACGACCGCGACGGCCACATCGATCTGCGCAACAGCGCGGTGGATGCGATCGGCAGCGTCGCCCGCTTCCTGCAAATGCACGGCTGGGAGCCGAATCGCCCCGTGATGTGGAACATTGCCGGCGATACCGACAGCCAGGGCATTGCGGCCGCCGCCGCAGACGGCCAACCCTATCCGGGCATGACGCTGTCCAAGCTCACGCGTGCGGGGCTGAAGCTGACACCGGGCGTCGATGCGGCGCGCGAGCAGGAAACCGAAGTGCTGATGATCGATCTGCCGACGCCCGGCCAACCGACGGAATACCGTGTCGGCCTGCGTAACTTCTACGTGCTCACGCGCTACAACCGCAGCTTCTTCTATGCGGCGGCGGTGTACGAGTTGGGCCAGGCCGTGCGGCAGGCGATGCAGAGTTGACCCACTGTCCACGCAACAAAAAAGCGCAGCTTCGGCTGCGCTTTTTTTCATGGCGATGCGGCGTGCCGTCAGGCGGGGAAGACACCCGTCGACAGGTAGCGATCGCCCCGGTCGCACACCACGAACACGATCGTCGCGTTTTCGACTTCCTCGGCCACTCGCAGCGCCACGCACAACGCCCCAGCCGCAGAGATTCCGCAGAAGATGCCTTCTTCACGGGCCATGCGTCGCGCCATGTGCTCAGCGTCGGACTGGGTCACGGGCTCCGTGCGATCGATGTACTTCGGATCGTAAATCTTTGGCATGTACGCCTCGGGCCACTTGCGAATGCCAGGAATGCGCGAACCTTCTTCCGGCTGGGCGCCCACGATCTGGATATCGGCGTTCTGTTCTTTCAGGAAACGCGAGACGCCCGTGATGGTGCCCGTCGTGCCCATCGCCGAGACGAAATGCGTGATGCGGCCTTCGGTGTCGCGCCACAGTTCGGGACCGGTCGTCTCGTAGTGCGCAAGCGGGTTGTCGGGGTTGGCGAACTGATCCAGGATGACGCCCTTGCCCTCCTTCTCCATCGCGTCGGCCAAGTCGCGGGCGTATTCCATCCCGCCCTTGACGGGGGTGAGGATGATCTCGGCGCCGTAAGCGGCCATGCTCTGGCGGCGCTCCACCGACAAGTCTTCCGGCATGATGAGCACCATCTTGTAGCCCCGCACCGCGGCGGCCATGGCCAGGGCAATGCCGGTGTTGCCCGAGGTGGCCTCGATCAGCGTATCGCCCGGCTTGACGCGGCCCCGCGCTTCGGCGCGCTTGATCATGGACAGCGCTGGGCGGTCCTTGACCGAACCGGCCGGGTTATTGCCTTCGAGTTTGCCGAGGATGACATTGCCGCGACGCGCGTTGCCTTCGCCGGGAATGCGCTGGAGCTGAACCAGCGGCGTGTTGCCGATGGTGTCTTCGATGGTGAGGTAGGCCATGATGCGTGAGGGACGGGAATCGAAGCATTGTAATGCAGCCCAAATCCCTCCCCCACACATGGCGAAACGCCCCGCTCGGACGGGGCGTTATCGACACTCAGGCCGGAAGCGCTTACTTCTTCTTCGGGTCCTTGGCGTCCTTCTTGGCCGGAGCCGGTGCAGGCGCCGGCGTACCGAACGTCAAGCCCTCGTTTTCCAGCTTGGTGAGCGTCTTGTCACCAATGCCGGACACGCGTGCCTTGAAGTCGGCGGCGTCCTTGTACGGCCCGTTCTTGGTGCGCTCTTCAATGATCAACTTGGAGCGCTTCGGGCCGATGCCGGACAACGTCTCCAGCGCCGAATGATCTGCGGTATTCACGTCTACCGCCGCCCATGACACCGACAGCATCGACAGCGACATCAGGGCGGTAGCCAAAAGCTTCTTCAACATGTGCTTCTCCTTGGTATAGGGAATGAAAAAACCGCCACTTGAGCGGCGGTTTCGACACATCTTAAAGAGCATCGTGACGATGCTGCAGCGCGCGGACAAAAAGTCACACGCTGTCTGATTTTGGGATGGGTGCGATCAGGCTGGCTGCTTCAGCAACCACTGGCAGTAGCGCTCCACGCCTTCCTGCACCGTCAGGAACGGTGCCGTGTAGCCCGCCGCGCGCAGGCGCGACTGATCAGCCTGCGTGAAGCACTGATACTTGCCACGCAATGCATCGGGAAATTTGACGTACTCGATCAGGCCTTCTTGCGCCAACTCCTCGGTGGAAAGCGCGGGCTTGCCTTCTGCACCGCGCAACGTGTTCACGACCGTCGTCGCGATGTCGTTGAACGGCTGCGCGCGGCCCGTTCCGAGGTTGAAGATACCCGACTTGTCCGGATTGTCGAAGAAGAACAGGTTGACCTTCACCACATCTTCCACCGACACAAAATCGCGCATCTGGCCGCCTTGCGGGTAGCCGTTGTACTCGCCGAACAGCTTGACCGTACCTTCAGCGCGGAACTGGTTGAAGTTGTGGAACGCCACCGAGGCCATGCGACCCTTGTGCTGCTCGCGCGGGCCGTAGACGTTGAAGTAACGGAAGCCGACGATCTGCGACAGCGCGGTCGGCATGACACGACGCACGACCTGGTCGAACAGCAGCTTGGAATAGCCGTACACGTTCAGCGGCCGCTCGAACTCGGGCGCTTCGCGAAACGTTTCCGACGCGCCGTACGTGGCGGCCGATGACGCGTAGAGGAACTGCACGCCTTGGTCCAGACACGCGCGCATCACCGCCAGCGAGTAGCGGTAGTTGTTGTCCATCATGTAGCGGCCATCGGTCTCCATGGTGTCGGAGCAGGCGCCTTCATGGAAGATCGCGCGGACCTTGCCGAACTCGCCGCGCGCAAAGCGTTCGACAAAATCGGTCTTGTCCAGGTAATCGCTGATCTGGCAGTCGACGATGTTCTTGAACTTGTCGGCCCGCGTGAGATTGTCGACGGCGATGATGTCGGTCTCGCCGCGCTCGTTCAGGCCCTTGACGATGTTGGCGCCGATGAAGCCGGCCGCGCCGGTGACGATGATGGTCATGATCCGTTGATCAGAAGATCAGTTAAAGAGTTCTGCGTGCGTGACGACAGCCGTACCGAGCTTGCCGACCACGATGCCGCCTGCGCGATTGGCGTACTGCACGGCTTCCTTGATGTTGGCACCGGCGCCCAGCAGCGTGGCCAGCGTGGCGATGACGGTATCGCCCGCGCCCGAAACATCGAACACCTCGCGCGCCTGCGCCGACACGTGCAGCACCTCGTGTTCGGTGTAGAGCGTCATCCCCTCTTCCGAACGCGTAAGGAGGAGCGCCTCGAGCTGCAGCTCCCGGCGCAAGTTCTGGGCACGAATGGTGAGGTCCTGCTCTGATTTCCACGAGCCGACCACCTGGCGCATTTCAGCGCGGTTCGGCGTGATCATGGTCGCGCCCCTGTAGCGCGAATAGTCGTCGCCCTTCGGGTCGACCAGCACGCGACGGCCCGCCTGGCGCGACGTCTCGATCATCTTGCCGACATGCGTGAGACCGCCCTTGCCGTAGTCGGACAACACCACCACGTCGTGCTGCGGCACCAGCGTGGAAAAACGGTCGAGCACCGACATCAGCACTTCGTGCGTGGGCGCGTTCTCAAAATCGACGCGAATCAATTGTTGCTGGCGGGCCAGCACGCGCAGCTTGATGGTCGTGTTGACCGCCGGATCACGATGCAGGTGACCGGTGACGTGGCTCTCGCCGAGCAGCGTTTCGATGCTGCGGCCCGGCTCGTCGTCGCCAATCACACCGAGCATGGCAGCCTGCGCACCGAGCGCCGCCACGTTGCGCGCCACGTTGGCGGCACCGCCAAGGCGTTCGTCCTGGCGCTTGATCTGCACGACGGGCACCGGCGCTTCCGGCGAAATCCGATCGACGTCTCCAAACCAGTAGCGGTCGAGCATCATGTCGCCGACCACCAGGATGCGGGCGGCGTGAATCTGTTCGGAAGCGAGCGTGGTCATGTGTCTGGGCGTCGGCAGCGGCCGGTGAGTCTCGGTGATTACGATTGGGTGGAACGCCCGATGGCCTGGTATTCAAAGCCCGCATCGCGCATGGCTTGCGGCTCGAACAGGTTGCGGCCGTCGAACACCATCGGCGTCTTCAACAGGGCCTTCACGGCGTTGAAGTCGGGGCTGCGGAACGCCTTCCACTCGGTCACGATGACCAGCGCGTCGGCATTCTTGAGCGCGTCCATCTGACCGGCGCAGAACGTCACGCGTTCCAGTTGTTCGGCAGAAAGATCGAGCCCCAGCGCATGACGAGCTTCTTCCATCGCAACCGGGTCATACACTTGAACCCGTGCGCCACGGGCCAGCAGCGCGGCAATCAGGATACGGCTCGGAGCCTCGCGCATGTCATCGGTGTTCGGCTTGAACGCCAGGCCCCAAATGGCGAACGTGCGGCCGGTCAGATCGGAACCCAGGCGATCTTCGATCTTGCCGACCAGCACTTCCTTCTGCTTGTCGTTCACCGCCTCAACGGCTTCGAGCACATGCAGCGTCTGACCGTATTCCTGCGCCGTACGCACCAGCGCCTGCACATCCTTCGGGAAACACGAACCGCCGTAGCCGGTGCCGGCGTAAAGGAAGCTGTAGCCGATACGCGGGTCGGAGCCGATGCCAAGGCGAACGAGTTCGATGTCGGCGCCCACCTTGTCGGCCAGATTGGCCATCTCGTTCATGAACGAGATGCGCGTGGCCAGCATCGAATTGGCGGCGTACTTGGTGAACTCGGCAGAGCGCACGTCCATATAGAACGTGCGCTCGTGGTTGCGGTTGAACGGCGCGTAAAGCGTGCGCATGATGGCCTTGGCGCGCAGGCCATCGGCATCGCCATAGGTGCCGAGCACGATGCGATCCGGACGCATGAAGTCGTCCACCGCAGCACCTTCTTTCAGGAACTCCGGGTTCGACACGACCGAGAAGCCGATGTCCGACTTGCCACGCGTTGCCAGCACCTCGCCAACCGCGGCGCGCACCTTGTCGCCCGTTCCCACCGGCACCGTCGATTTGTCGACGATCACCTTGAAGCCCGTCATATGCTGGGCGATGTTGCGGGCGGCAGCCAGCACGTACTTCAGGTCGGCCGAGCCATCTTCATCGGGCGGCGTGCCCACAGCGATGAATTGCACGTCGCCATGCGCCACGCTGGCAGCCACGTCGGTCGAGAACTGGATGCGGCCGGCCGCGCGATTGCGCTCGATCAGCTCCTTCAAGCCGGGTTCGTAGATGGGCACGCCGCCGGCGTTGAGCAGGTCGATCTTTTTCTGGTCGACGTCGAGGCAGAACACATCGTTGCCCAGCTCCGCCAGACACGCGCCGGTGACCAGACCGACATAACCGCTACCGATGATGGTGATTTTCATACGAACACTTAAAGATTAAAAAAGCGCCAGCACGGTTGCCACAGGTGCACCGCGCCGGACTGAATTACATGCTGGCGCCGCCGCTGCCGCCGAGTGTCTCGGTGCGGCGCGGGGCATACGTCTCCCAGCGGTTGCAGCCGGGGCATTGCCAATAGAACAGACGTGCGCGGAAACCGCACTCCTGACAGGTATAGCGGGCCAGATTGCGCGTACGACTTTGCAGAAGATCGCGAATGGCGCCGAGATCCTGCGCACGCTGAATATCAGCATTGCTGCCGGCTTCGACCGGATCTGCCAGCGCACTCTCAGCAACATCGACCGTCGCAGGGGCTTCGTGGCCAACGGCCTCAGACGCGCGGGTCGCTTCGGCTTCCACCAGCCGCGTCAACGCCATCAACGAGGGCTGACGGCGGATCTGGTCGCGCATCAGCGCCACGGCATCGTCGATACCGTGCACATCCAATTCGTATTTGTAGACCGTATCGAGCAGTTCGGGGCCCAGTCGAGCGTCCATCTTGGAACGCAGCCAGGCAAGCCCTTCGGCCGCGCGACCCAGCTGCGTGTACGCCTTCATCAGCCGCTCGGCCACCAGCGGCAAGAACGCGGTGTTCTGCTGTTCGATGCTGCGCCAACGCTTGATGGCGCCCTCGATATCGCCCTGCCCTTGTGCAACGTCGCCCAATTGAATGGTGGCGCGCACGTTTTTCGGGTTCTCTTCCAGGGCGCGCTCAAGCCATTCGACGGCGGTCGGCACATCCTTGCGCTGCAGCGCTTCCTGCGCGACCTCGCAGCAGAACTGCGCAATCTGCACGGCGTAATCCTTGCCTTGCAGCTTCTGCAACTCACGCGCCGCATCGATGGCCTTACGCCACTCCTTCTCAACTTCGTATAGCTCGAGCAGCACGCGCTTGGCCGGCTCGGCAAACGCGCCTTCCATCAGCATGCGCAGGGATTCCTCGGCCCGATCCAGCAGCCCCGCGCGAAGGAAATCCTGCCCCAGTTCAAACAGGGCATGATCGCGCTCATGAGGCGGCAGATCAGGGCGGTTGACGAGGTTCTGGTGAACGCGGATGGCGCGTTCGGTTTCACCGCGCCGACGGAACAGGCTGCCGAGCGCAAAGTGAAGTTCGGTGGTTTCCGGGTCCAGCCGCGCCACTTCAATGAAGGCGTCGATGGCCTTGTCAGGCTGCTCGTTGAGCAGAAAATTCAGGCCCTTGAAATACGAGCGCGGCAGCGAAGATTGTTCAGTACGCAACTGGCGGGCATCAAGACGGGCAGCCACCCAGCCCAAGCCGAACACCAGGGGGATGGCCAACAGCCACCAGAGATCAAAATCCATGCGTCAGACCTTGGGGCCGGGAACGTGATACGGAGAATCGGCGACAACCGGCGGAGGCGCCTCGGCCCGCTCTTCGTCCTTCTTCATGCGGCCGATCTGGCGACGCAGACGGCTTGCTGTAAAGCGATGCCGCATCACGCGCGGCGCCATCGCCAGCATGGCCAACAAAATGCCGGCGACAAAGAACGCCAAGGCGATCAGGATCAATGGTGCATGCCAGGCCACACCAAACGGCAGCACGAGCGAGACTTCCGCCGTGTTGTGCAGTGCCAGCACAAAGAGCAGCACAAACAACAGGATGCGGATGACCCAGACGAGAAATTTCATGCGAATTCGAGAACGGGCGGCGGTGCGGCTGCAGGATGCGGCGCAATTGGCGGCACGATTGCCGGTTGTGCCGCATTGTAGCGGATTCATATGGCGGCCAGCCACGCTCGGCTTGGCCGCACACAAGCATTGCCGGAATAAAAAACGCCCCGGCAAGCGGGGCGTTCCTGAAACTACCAAGTGCAACCTGGGCTTAGCGCGACATGGCCAGCGGCACCGACGCATCTACCGGAAACCCGGCAGTCTGACGGGTGCTGTCAGTCTGTCGCCCAGCCTTTACAGCCGCGAGCGACACGGCAGACTCGCCCTCCGAAGAAGGCTCGCCTTGACGCTCCAGGCTGCGGTCAACCCTTTCTCGCAATTCCTTGCCCGCCTTGAAGTGCGGCACCCGTTTCTCGGGTACCAGCACCTTCTCGCCAGACTTGGGGTTGCGACCGACGCGCGGCGGACGACGATTCAGACCGAAACTCCCGAAACCGCGGATCTCGATGCGGTGCCCGTCTGCCAAGGCGTCGGACATCGCATCCAGGATCGTCTTGACCGCGATATCCGCGTCCCGCAGCAGCAACTGCGGGAAGCGGGCGGCCAGCTTTTCCACGAGTTCGGACTTGGTCATGGGCATCGTGCGCGCGTCCTCGTCGTTCTTTAGGGTCGACCCGGTGGATGCTTACTGGTTGGTTTCGTTCAGCTTGGCCTTCAGCAGCGCGCCGAGGTTCGTGGTACCAGCTGCGCCGGTATCCGCCGAGAACTTCTGCATCGCTTCCTGTTGGTCGGCGCTGTCCTTCGCCTTGATGGAAACGTTGATGTTGCGCGACTTGCGATCGATGTTGACGATCATCGCGGTCATCGTTTCGCCTTCCTTCAGCACGTTGCGGGCATCTTCCACGCGGTCGCTCGAGATTTCCGAGGCGCGCAGGTAGCCTTCCACGTCGTCAGCCAGCTGCACCACGGCGCCCTTCGGATCAACGGCCTTGATCGTGACCTGCACGATCGAACCCTTGTCGTTGGTCGAGATGAAGTTGTTGAACGGGTCGCCCGACAGTTGCTTGATACCCAGCGAGATGCGTTCCTTGTCGACGTCGATGGCCAGAACCACAGCTTCGACTTCGTCGCCCTTCTTGTACTTGCGAACGGCTTCTTCGCCAGTCTCTTGCCACGACAGGTCCGACAGATGCACCAGGCCGTCGATGCCGCCCGGCAGGCCGATGAACACGCCGAAGTCGGTGATCGACTTGATCTGGCCGGCCAGCTTGTCGCCCTTCTTGTGGTTGCGAGCGAAATCGTCCCACGGGTTGGCCTTGCACTGCTTCATGCCCAGGCTGATACGACGCTTGTCTTCGTCGATGTCCAGGACCATGACTTCCACTTCGTCGCCCAGTTGGACAACCTTGGACGGAGCAACGTTCTTGTTGGTCCAGTCCATTTCCGACACGTGCACCAGGCCTTCGATGCCGGCTTCGATCTCGACGAACGCGCCGTAGTCGGTCAGGTTGGTCACCTTGCCGAACAGGCGGGTGCCTTGCGGGTAGCGGCGCGAGATGCCGACCCACGGATCTTCGCCCAGTTGCTTGACGCCCAGCGAGACGCGGTTCTTCTCTTGGTCGAACTTGAGGATCTTGGCGGTGATTTCCTGGCCAACCGACAGCACTTCGCTCGGGTGACGCACACGACGCCATGCCAGGTCGGTGATGTGCAGCAGACCGTCGATGCCACCCAGATCCACGAACGCGCCGTAGTCGGTGATGTTCTTGACGATACCGTTGACGATCGCGCCTTCCTTGAGCGTTTCCATCAGCTTCTGACGCTCTTCACCCAGCGTGGCTTCGACCACGGCACGGCGCGACAGCACAACGTTGTTGCGCTTGCGGTCCAGCTTGATGACCTTGAATTCGAGGGTCTTGCCTTCGTACGGCGTGGTGTCCTTGATCGGACGCACGTCGACGAGCGAACCCGGCAGGAATGCACGAATACCGTTGACCATGACGGTCAGGCCGCCCTTGACCTTGCCAGTCACCGTACCGGAGATGATCTCGCCGGATTCCAGTGCCTTCTCAAGGTTCAGCCACGAAGCCAGACGCTTGGCCTTGTCGCGCGACAGGATGGTGTCGCCGTAGCCGTTTTCCAGTGCGTCGATCGCGACCGAAACGTAGTCGCCGACTTGCACTTCCAGCTCGCCCTGATCGTTCAGGAATTCTTCGACCGGAACAAAAGCTTCAGACTTCAGGCCCGCGTTCACCACGACGAAGTTGTGGTCGATACGCACAACTTCCGCAGAGATCACTTCGCCAGCCTTCATATTGGACTTGGCGATCGACTCTTCGAACAGGGCGGCAAAAGATTCGTTAGTTTGGGACATAAAAAATAGACATCCGCAGAACATGCCTCGCATTGCTTTCGCACAGAATGAGCGAAGACACGCATGCGGGGTTATGAGTTGAACAACCGCCGACAGCAACATGCCGCCGGCACCGATCGAACCAGCCCAGCCGAGTCAGTTTGCCTTGTTGGCGCCCTGCACCTGCCGGTACCAGTCCAGTACCTGCGCGACAACTTCATCGACCGTCATGTCGGACGAATCCAGTTGCCGCGCATCTTGCGCCGGGCGCAGCGGCGCGACACTGCGGGTGCGATCCCGCAAATCACGCGCCTCCAAGTCCTGCGAAAGACTTTCGACTGTAGCAGAAAAACCCTTTGCAATCAATTGTTTATAGCGACGCTCGGCGCGCGCCTGCACACTTGCCGTCAGGAACACCTTGAGCACCGCTTCCGGGAAAACCACCGTGCCCATGTCGCGGCCATCGGCCACAAGACCGGGGGCTTCCAAGAAGGCCCGCTGACGTGCGTGAAGCGCCTCACGTACCGCGCCATGCACAGCGATGGCGGAGGCTTGGTTGCCCACCGATTCGTGGCGAAGCGCCAAGCTCACATCTTCACCCTTGAGCCAGATGTGACCCGCCTTGAAGCGCACATCCAGGTTCCGAGCAATGCGGACGAGACTATCGACGTCGTGGTCGTCGATGTTCTCCCGCATGCTGGCGAGGGCCACCAAGCGGTACAGCGACCCGCTGTCCAGCAGATGGAAACCAAGCAGATCAGCAACTTGGTGAGCGACCGTGCCCTTGCCGGATGCGGTCGGGCCGTCGATGGTGATGACCGGGTACGGCATGGAAGCAGCGGTGTCGGACATGATGGAAATGCAGGCGGTTAATTGCGCTTCAAGCGGTGATGCCGCCGAAGGCCGTGAAATATTCCGGGAACGTCTTGCCGACGCAGCGCGGGTCGTTGATCCGCACCGGCACCGGGCCGAACGCCGCCAAGGAGAAAGCCATCGCCATACGATGGTCATCGTAGGTGTCGATGCCCCCGGCCGGCGGCGTCCATTGCGACGGAGGCGTCACGCGAATGTAGTCTGCGCCCTCTTCCACCTCGGCGCCGAGCTTGCGCAGTTCGGTCGCCATGGCGCTCAGGCGGTCGGTTTCCTTGACGCGCCAGCTCGCGATGTTCGTCAGCGTGGTCGTGCCGTCGGCAAACAGCGCAGCGACCGCCAGCGTCATTGCCGCATCCGGAATGTGGTTGCAATCCAACTCGACGGCGTGCAACTTGCCGTCGTCGCGTTCGACGCCGCGCACTTCGATCCAGTTGCCGCCGGCCATCACGTTGGCGCCCATGCGGTTCAGCGCGTCGGCAAAGCGGACATCGCCCTGGATGCTCGACATGCCAACGCCCTCCACACGTACCGGCCCGCCGCCCAGCGCGCCGGCCGCGAGGAAGTAAGACGCCGACGAGGCATCGCCTTCCACAAAGATCTCGCCCGGCGCCTTGTAGGCCACGCCGGTCGGCACCGTGAACGACGCCCAGCCGTCACGCGCGACCTGCACGCCGAAGCGCGCCATCAGATTCAGCGTGATCTCGATGTACGGCTTGGAAATCAACTCGCCCACCACTTCGATGGTGACGTTGCCGGCGGACTCCACCAGCGGCAACGCCATGAGCAATGCCGTCAGAAACTGGCTCGACACATCGCCGCGCACGCGGATCGGCGCGTCGATCTTGACCGGTGCGGCGTGGATTGCCAGCGGCGGATAGCCCTCGTTGCCCGTGTAGTCGATGCGCGCACCGACTTGGCGCAGGCCGTCGACCAAGTCGCCGATCGGCCGTTCGTGCATGCGCGGCACACCGTGCAACGTGTACTCGCCACCTTGCAGCGCCAGCGCGGCCGTCAGCGGACGGATGGCTGTGCCAGCGTTGCCCATGAACAGGTCGGCCGACTTGCTCGGGAAGCGGCCGGCGGTGCCGGTGACACGGTACGCGTTGTCGCCCAGGCCTTCGACCGCGACGCCAAGCTTGCCCAGCGCATCGAGCATGACACGCGTGTCGTCAGAGTCGAGCAGGTCGCGCACCACGGTTTCGCCCTGCGCGAGTGCGGCGAGCAACAGCACACGATTGGAGATGCTCTTCGAGCCCGGCAGCTTGATGGTGCCGCGCGCCGTCTTCAGCGGACCGACGTCGAGATGTTCCATGAATCCACTCAGTTCAAAACAAAACGTTATTCGGATTGCGAGCCGGGGGCATCTGCCGCTGCCACGCGCTGCGGCCACGCCAAACGTGCCTCGCTGGCACGGCGGAATACGCGTTCCAGCGAGGCGCCGTCGTGCTCCGCAATCATCGTCTTCAAGCGCCCGATCACGGCTTCATACGTCGTGAGTTCGCGCAGCAGTGCATCGCGATTCGACAGGCAGATGTCGCGCCACATCTCCGGCGACGATGCGGCAATGCGCGTGAAATCGCGGAAACCGCCGCCGGCAAAATCCAGCTTGAGCGAGGCGTCTTCGGCATTGATGATCTGGGCGACCAGCGCGTACGACAGCACGTGCGGCAGGTGGCTGACGGCGGCGAACACGGCGTCGTGCTGCACGGCCGACATGATGTGGCAATAGGCGCCCGCCGCTTCCCACATCGCCTGCACACGCGCGATGTCGCTACGGCGGTTCTCCTGCAGGGGGCACAGCACAGTCTTTTTGCCGACATAGAGATCGGCCAACGCCGCCTCCACGCCGTTCAGTTCTCGACCGGCAATCGGATGGGCCGGCACGAACTGGCTGACTTGGTCGCCCAGCGCCGTCTTGGCCGCCATGATGACGTCGGACTTGGTGCTGCCGGCGTCCGTGACGATGGTGTCCGGGCCCAGATGCGGTTGCATGGCCAGCAGCAACGGCAGCGTCTGGGCGACAGGCGCGCACAGAACCACCATGTCGGCGCCGCGCACGGCCTCTTCCATCGGCAGGGCTTCGTCGATCACGCCGAGTCGGATCGCCGCCTCAAGCGACGCAGCCGATCGCCCGACGCCCACGACATGCTGGACCACGCCCGCGCGACGCAAGGCCAGCGCCAGCGAACCGCCAATCAGGCCCACGCCGACAATCACCAACCGGGAACTCGAAAAAGAAGAGGCCACAACACCGCCCTGCCAGAAAAAAGCAAAGCGGCATTGTAGCCCGATGTGCTCGGCGCCCGATGCCTGAAACGGGGCGCCACGGCGGTTGCGACGGAAGTTACGCGGCCGCTTTTTCGTGCGCCAGCGCTGCCTCCAGGGCGGCGATGAATGTGGCGTTCTCTTCCGGCAAACCGATGCTGATGCGCAGCCATTGTGGCAAGCCATAGTTGCCGACCGGACGCACGATCACCCCTTGCTTGAGCAATGCAACGTTCACGCGCGCACCGGCGCTCGTGTCATCACCCACGCGAACCAGCACAAAATTGCCCGCCGACGGTACGTACTGCAGACCCAGCCGATCGAAGGCCTCCGTCAGTTGCACGTAGCCGGCAGCGTTCAGTTCGGCCGATTGGCGCAGAAACTCCGCGTCGTTGAGCGCTGCCACTGCCGCTGCTTGCGCCAGGCTGTTGACGTTGAACGGCTGGCGAATGCGGTTGAGCAGATCGGTCAACTGCGGTTGCGCAATGCCGTAGCCCACACGCAAGCCGGCCAGCCCGTATGCCTTCGAGAACGTGCGCGACACCAGCAGATTCGGGTATTGGCGCACCCACGCGGTGGAGTCGTACTGCTGCTCCGGCTTCAGGAATTCGTTGTACGCCTCGTCCAGCACGACGACCACCGTCGGCGGCACTTTTGCCAGAAACGCCGCAATCGCATCGGCCGGCAGGAACGTGCCGGTCGGATTGTTGGGGTTGGCGATGTAGATGAGGCGGGTGTCCGGCGTGATGGCAGCGGCCATCGCGTCGAGGTCATGGCCGTAGTCGCGGGCTGGCACCTCGATGGCGCGCGCGCCCACTTCCTGGGCCGCCAGCGCATACACGGCAAACGAATGCTGCGCGTAAATCACAGCCTGCCCCGGCGACACCAGCGCGCGAGCGGCCAGCTCGAGAATGTCATTGCTGCCGTTGCCGAGCGTGATCCATGTTCCCGGCACGCCAAACTTGGCATGCAGCGCGGCTTTCAGGCTGAAACCGTTGGCATCCGGATAGCGCGCCAGTTCGTCAATGGCGGCAGCCATCGCGTTCTTGGCTGACTGCGGCATGCCCAGCGGGTTTTCGTTGGACGCCAGCTTGACGATGCGCGCGGCATCCAGGCCGAACTCGCGTGCCACTTCGGAAATCGGCTTGCCGGCCACATAAGGGGCGATGGCGCGGACATACTCGGGGCCGAACTGCAAAGACATGGGGTGCTCCTCCGTTATCGACGCTCTGCCCGTGCAGAGCGCCTTGAATCCCTCAATGTGCCGAGGGATAGGACCCCAACACTTTGAAATACGCCGCGTCATGACGCAGCTTTTCCAGCGCGCGCGCTACTTGCGGGTCACGCTGATGGCCTTCCACGTCGACGTAGAAGTAGTACTCCCAGGCGCCGCTGCGCGCCGGACGCGACTCGAAACGGCACATCGACACGCCGTTCTCTGCCAGCGGGGCCAGCAACTTGTAGACGGCACCGGCCTCGTTGGGCACCGACAAAATCAACGACGTCTGATCGCGCCCGCTCGGCTCCGTCTCGTAATTGCCGATCACGACAAAGCGCGTGCGGTTGTGCGGATCGTCTTCCACATTGGCACGCACCACGTGCAGGCCGTAGCGGTTGGCCGCCTGCACGCTTGCCAGCGCGGCGACCGTTTCGTCCTCGCCAGCCATGCGCGCGGCCTCGGCGTTGCTCGACACGGCCTCGCGCGGCAGGTTCGGATAGTTCGTGTTCAACCACCGTTGACACTGCGCCAGCGCCTGCGCATGCGCACGCACCACTTTCACCTGCGACATGTCGCCCGTCTTGTGCAGCAGGTTGTGATGCACCCGCAGCGCAATCTCGCCGCTGATCTTCAGCGACGTCTGCAAGAACAGGTCGAGCGTGCGCGACACCACGCCTTCCGTCGAATTTTCGACCGGCACTACGCCGCAATCGACCGTGCCGGACTCCGCCGCACGAAACACTTCATCGATGCTCGGGCACGGCATCGGCTGGATTTCGTGGCCGAAATGCGCGATCACCGCCTGCTCCGAGAACGTCCCCGCCGGGCCGAGGTAGCCGATGCGCAGCGCCTGTTCCAGGCCACGGCACGCCGACATCACCTCACGCCAGATGGCGGCGATGCTTTCGTCGTGCAGCGGCCCCGGATTGCCCGACTGCATCTTGCGAATGACCTGCAGTTCGCGATCCGGCCGGAATGCCGGCGACGAATAGCGCTTCTTCACCTCGCCCACTTCCTGCGCCACCTTGGCGCGGTCGGAAAGCAGTGCAAGCAGCTGGTTGTCGATGGCGTCGATCTGCGTGCGCAACGGCGCAAGCTCGGCCGCCAATACGGCGTCCTTGTTTTGCTTCGTATCGTCTGACTGACTGGTCATTGTAGGAATCGGGTTCGGCAACGGATTGCAAATTGCCGCGCGAAGCGGGCGCTTCGCGCAATGTTCTGCCGTGATCGAGGATCAGCGTTACGCGGACGCTCTTTCAAAGTCACGCATGAAGTCGACCAGCGCCTCAACGCCTTCCAGCGGCATCGCGTTGTAGATGCTCGCCCGCATGCCACCCACGGACTTGTGGCCCTTGAGCTGCACCAACCCGCGCTCGCGCGCCTGCGCGAGGAAGGCCTCGTTGCGGGACTCATCGTTGAGGAAGAAAGGCACGTTCATGCGCGACCGGCACGTCGGATGGATTTCGTTGCGGTAGAAGCTGCTGGCGTCGATAAAGTCGTACAGCATCTTCGACTTGATGATGTTGCGCGTCTCCAGCGCCTCGACCCCGCCCTGACGCTTGATCCACTGGAACACGAGCCCCGCGATGTAGATGGCGTACGTGGGTGGCGTGTTGTACATCGAGCCGTTCTCTGCCACGAGACGCCAGTTGAATGCGGAAGGGCACAACGGATGCGCGTGGCCCAGAAGGTCCTTGCGGACGATGGCGATGGTCAATCCGGCCGGACCGATGTTTTTCTGCGCGCCGCCATACAGAACCTGATAGCCGTTCCAGTCGATCGGCCGCGAGAGGATGTGGCTCGACACGTCGGACACCACCACACGCCCGTGCGCCTGACCAACGTCGGGCGTCTCCTGAAATTCAACGCCAACAATGGTTTCGTTCGTGCAGAGGTGCACGTAGGCCGCATCCGACGACAGCTTCCAGCTCGATACATCCGGAATCTTATGGAAGCGCTCGGCCTCGCTCGTGGCGGCGATGTTCACCTCGCCGTACTTGCGCGCCTCCTGTTGCGACTTGATCGACCACGTGCCGGTGACGACGTAATCCGCCTTCGGCGCATCGGCCGAAAGCCGGCGCATCAGGTTCAGTGGCACGATCGCGTTTTCAGCGATGGCCCCCCCTTGAAGGAAGAGGATTTCGTAGTTGTCCGGCACCGCCAGCAGCTGCCGCAAATCGCTGAACGCTGCCGCCAGAATGCTTTCGAATTCCCGGCCGCGATGGCTCATTTCCATCACGCTCATGCCGCTGCCGTGCCAGGAGACCATCTCCTCCTTCGCCTGTTCCAGCACCTCGAGCGGCAGCACTGCCGGCCCTGCCGAAAAGTTGTACACACGCGCCTGGCTGGCTTGAAGGGCTCGATCCGCTTGGTTCATAGGACGAAGGGCAAAAGAAAAATGGCTGTCTGGGCGCAAACCCAAACAGCCATTATCTACCAACTGACAGCCCGACGGGGATTGTGTCCCGATCGTCTGTCTATGCCGGTCAATTACTTCGCAGCAGCGGCAACTTCCTTGTCAGCCATGTCGCGCATCTTCTTGCCGACTTGCGGACCGTACTTCTGCATCACGTTGCCCCACACTTCCTGCATGGCCTTGCCTTGGTTGGCCATGAACTTCTGGCCGCTCGGCGTCTTCAGGAACGTGGTCAGGTCCTTGATTTCCTGGGTCGAGTAGTACTTGCCCAGCGAGTCATAGTGGGCTTGCAGGGCGTCCTTGCGGAAGGCTTCCGTGTCGAAGTCCTTGCCAGCGCCGTCGGTCATGCGCTGCACAGCGCCATTCTTCTTCAGCTTGTCGACAGCCGCTTGCTTCTGCTTGTCGTTCAGAGTCTTGTTCTCGACCAGTGCCTGCTCCAGCACCAGCGGGGCTTCCTGCTTTGCGCCGTTGGCCAGCACTTCACCCTGACCCTTGATGGCTGCGTCGACGTTCATCGTCGTCAGCAGGTCCTTGATGGCTGCCGTCTTGTCAGCGTCGCCAGCCTGCGCGAATGCAAACAGCGGAGCGAAACCGGCCACCACGATCAGATGTTTGAGTTTGAGACTCTTGTGCATTGTTGCTCCCTTGAGATAAGCGTTGCGTTTAGGCCGGGCGTGTGATGCAAAAGTTCCAGGCCCTTGCCGCGCACAGGTCCGGCATCATGACAGAACTGCGCCTAACGGCAAGCAAAAGATGTTTCTAATTATGTCTCGCTGCTGTCATCCGACTGTGCATCGGCACCCGGGGCGGCATCCGCCGCATCGGGGCCCTCAACAGCATCCGCGCCTTCAGCATCGGACTCCATCACACGTTGCAGCCCGGACAGCTTGTTGCCCTCACCCACCGAGATGAGCGTGACGCCCTGCGTAGCGCGACCCATTTCGCGGATCTCGTCCACACGCGTACGGATCAGCACGCCACCTGTCGTGATCAGCATGATCTCGTCTTCAGGCGCGACAAGCGCCGCAGCCACGACCTTGCCGTTACGCTCCGAGGTCTGGATAGCGATCATGCCCTTCGTGCCGCGGCCATGACGCGTGTATTCCGAGATCGGGGTGCGCTTGCCGTAGCCGTTTTCGGTGGCCGTCAGCACACTGCCCGCACCGGATTGAGCCCCTTCGCCCGCGGTTTCTGCCGGCGCCACCAACATGGCGATCACCTGCTGGTTCTCTTCGAGGTTCATGCCGCGAACACCGCGGGCCTGGCGGCCCATCGGGCGCACGTCGTTCTCATCGAAGCGCACCGCCTTGCCTGCGTCCGAGAACAGCATCACGTCGTGCTGACCATCGGTAATGTCTGCGCCGATGAGGAAATCGCCCTCGTCCAAATCCACCGCAATGATCCCGGCCTTGCGCGGGTTCGAGAATTCCGTCAGCGCCGTCTTCTTGACCGTCCCCTTCGAGGTGGCCATGAACACGAAGTGCTGTTCGTCGAACTGCTTCACCGGAAGGATCACGTTGATCTTTTCGCCCGGCGACAGCGGGAACATATTCACGATCGGACGACCGCGCGAGTTGCGGCTGCCCTGCGGCACTTCCCACACCTTCAGCCAGTACAGACGGCCGCGGTTCGAGAAGCACAGGATGTAATCGTGCGTGTTGGCGACGAACAGCGTGTCGATCCAGTCGTCTTCCTTCGTTGCAGCAGCCTGCTTGCCGCGACCGCCACGCTTTTGCGCGCGGTACTCGGAAATCGGCTGGCTCTTCATGTAGCCGCTGTGGGACAGCGTCACGACGAGATCCTGCGGCGCAATGAGGTCTTCTGTATCCAACTCCGTCGCATTGTGCTCAATCTGCGAGCGGCGCTCGTCGCCGAATTCCGCGCGGATCGCGGTGAGTTCCTCGACGATGATGGCGGTAATGCGCTCGGGCCGCGCGAGGATGTCCAACAGATCCGCGATCTGCGCCATCACCTCGCGGTATTCCTGGACGATCTTGTCCTGCTCGAGCCCGGTGAGGCGTTGCAGTCGCATCTGCAGAATTTCCTGCGCCTGCGTGTCCGACAGCTTGTAGAGGCCGTCGGCTTGCATACCAAACGCGGGCAGCAGACCTTCAGGGCGATACGCTGCGCCGCCGCCCGAGGTTTCGCTTTCGGCACGAACGAGCATGTCGCGCACGAGACCCGAATCCCAGCTGCGGCTCATCAGCTCGGCTTTCGCGACCGGCGGAGTCGGCGCAGCCTTGATGATGGCGATGAACTCGTCGATGTTCGCAAGCGCCACAGCCAGACCTTCGAGGATGTGGCCACGCTCGCGCGCCTTGCGCAGATCAAATACGGTGCGACGCGTGACCACCTCGCGGCGGTGCAGCAGGAAGCACTCCAGCATCTGGCGCAGGTTCAGCAGACGCGGCTGGCCGTCGACCAGCGCGACCATGTTCATGCCGAACGTATCCTGCAGCTGCGTATTCTTATAGAGGTTGTTGAGCACAACCTCCGGCACCTCGCCGCGCTTGAGCTCGATCACCACGCGCATGCCGGACTTGTCCGACTCGTCGCGAATGTCCGAAATGCCTTCGATCCGCTTTTCGGTGACCAGCTCGGCGATACGCTCGAGCAGCGTGCGCTTGTTAACTTGATACGGCAGCTCATCGACGATGATCGCCTGGCGCTGGCCCCGGTCGATGTCTTCGAAGTGCGTCTTGGCGCGCATCACCACGCGGCCGCGGCCGGTGCGATAGCCCTCGCGGACACCCGAAATGCCGTAGATGATGCCCGCTGTCGGGAAGTCCGGCGCCGGAATCAGTTCGATCAGCTCGTCGACCGTCGCTTCCGGGTTGCGCAGCAAATGCAAGCAGCCATCGACGACTTCGTTCAGGTTGTGCGGCGGAATGTTCGTCGCCATACCCACCGCAATCCCGGACGAACCGTTGATCAACAAGTTGGGAATGCGCGCCGGCAAAACCGACGGTTCAGTTTCAGAGCCGTCGTAGTTCGGCTCAAAATTGACCGTTTCCTTGTCTAGGTCGGCCAGCAGTTCGTGGGCAATCTTCGACAGGCGGATTTCGGTGTAACGCATCGCCGCGGCGTTGTCGCCGTCGACCGAGCCGAAGTTGCCCTGGCCGTCGACCAGCATGTAGCGCAGCGAGAAATTCTGCGCCATCCGCACGATGGTGTCGTATACAGCAGTGTCGCCGTGAGGGTGATACTTACCGATCACATCCCCGACAATACGGGCGGACTTCTTATAGGGGCGATTCCAGTCGTTGTTCAGCTCGTGCATCGAGTAAAGCGCACGGCGATGCACCGGCTTGAGACCATCCCGCACATCTGGAAGCGCGCGGCCCACGATCACGCTCATGGCGTAAGCGAGGTACGAACTGCGCATTTCTTCTTCGAGCGATACCGGGAGTGTCTCTTTGGCGAATTGATCCATTGGGCGGACGGTGGGAGGTCCCTAGTGAGCGTAGTGATGCGCACTACAGGACGCTGCGGTTGCGCGAATAACAGAACATTTTACCATGCCGCAAGCCCCCTTCCCTCATACGCGCGAGCGACGCATCGTCAACCCCGGGCACGTTCCCTGCGAGGGAGGGCAAAACCGGCGACCCAATCCCCATAAGGGTTTGCGAGCCATTTCCTGCCTTGTTGCGTACACACCACAAGGCCATGGCGCCCCGTTCGAATCGCTTATATTTGCTTTTTAGGAGTGCGTGCTTGTGGCACAATCCCCCAGCGAAGAGGCAGACATTGTTCGAAGTGGAGCCTTCACCACACCGAGAATGTTATACTCCGAAGAATGTATGACTTGTTTTCGTCCCATCTGCTCGCAGTCTTCTGCGGTGATCTCATCCTGAGAGGAGAAATATGAAAAAATTTGCCAAGCTCGCGTTCGCTGCAGCTGCGGTAGCCATGGCTGCGTCCGCTTACGCTCAGTCGGTGCCCTACGAAAAGAAGGCCGTCAACGACAACTGGGGTAACGGCACGAGCGAGTGGGTCTGGAAGAACGGCACGAACGAACTGTGCTGGCGCAATGGCTTCTGGACGCCGGCAACCGCCAACGCTCAGTGCGACGGCGCTCTGGCTCCGGCTGCTGCTCCGACGGCTACCCCGGCTGCTCCGGCTGCCCCGGTTGTGTCGAGCGAAAAGGTTACGTTCGCTGCTGACACCCTGTTCGATTTCGACAAGGCTGTGCTGAAGCCGGAAGGCAAGGCCAAGCTGGACGACCTGGTCTCGAAGCTGAATGGCATCAACCTGGAAGTCGTGATCGCCGTTGGCCACACCGACTCGTTCGGCTCGGACAAGTACAACGACCGCCTGTCGGTCCGTCGTGCTGAAGCCGTCAAGGGCTACCTGGTCAGCAAGGGCATCGAAGCCAACCGTGTCTACACGGAAGGCAAGGGCAAGCGCCAGCTGAAGGTTGATCCGAAGTCGTGCAAGGGCGCTCGCAAGGCACAAATCGCCTGCCAGCAACCGAACCGCCGCGTGGACGTCGAAGTGGTCGGCACCCGCAAGGCTCAGTAATTCGGTTCACACCGGGGAAAAGCCCAGCGAAAGCTGGGCTTTTTTTTCGCCTATACGTCGGTAGACGCGCTGCATGGGTCTACTGAACAAATAGGCATTAAATAAGCGATGACGCCAAACGCGCCATCGCTTTTTTGTTTTGGGGCACCGGAGGCCCCTACCTCATAACCGCCCTTCTTACTGATAAGAAGGTGTGGCCTGATCGTTGGCGACCATGGCGCGATCGCCAACACGCAGATTGTTCGGATTCCGCTGCGTCACGGTGGCGACGCGGCCATCGTCCAGGCGCACGCTGATGCGGTACACCGTTTGCCCGCCCGCACCGGCGCGCTGCTCAACCTGGTTGCCCGCATAGGCGCCGAGTGCTGCGCCGCCAATGGTCGCGACCGTGTTACCCGTACCGCCGCCAACTTGGTGACCCAGGATACCGCCGGCCACACCGCCGATGATCGTGCCCAAGATGCCTGGGCTATTTGCCGGGGCTTGCATCGGCTGAATCGATTCGACTCGACCATAAAGTGCACCCGTTTGCTGCGGCTGCCCGCCATAAGCCGGTTGCTGGCCGTACGCCGGAGGCTGTTGAGCATACCCGCCGTTATAGCCACCGCCGTAACCCGGCGCGGCGCATCCAGCCAGGACCGTCAGGCCCACAACACCCGCTGCTATCAGAATTTGTTTGGATTTCATTGATCTCTCCTTGAGCGAAGGTGACAGTTGGAGGAATTGCATGCGCGTTTGTTCACGTCTGTTTCAATGTGAAACCTTTTCGCAGACCCCTGATTTGGTCGGGGCCTCGCTTTTTGGTACATTTCCTCACCTAGCCGATATGCCCTGGCGCAGCGCAACATGACGACCACTCACGCGAACGCCGATCCCGGCGAACTCGAAAAATTCAGCGAACTCGCCCACCGCTGGTGGGACCCGAACAGCGAGTTCAAACCCCTGCACGAAATCAACCCGCTGCGCCTCGACTGGATCCAATCCATCGCGCCGCTGGCCGGCAAACGCGTCGTCGACGTCGGCTGCGGCGGCGGCATTCTCTCTGAGAGCATGGCGCGTGCCGGGGCCAGCGTCAAAGGCATCGATCTGTCTCGCAAAGCATTGCGTGTCGCCGACCTGCATAGCCTCGAGGCGGGCGTTACCGTGGATTACGAGGAGATCGCCGCAGAAGCGTTGGCCGCTCGTGAGCCCGGCAGCTTCGACGTCGTCACTTGCATGGAGATGCTCGAACATGTGCCCGATCCGGCCTCCGTTGTGCGCGCTTGTGCGACGCTCGTAAAACCGGGCGGATACGTGTTTTTCTCGACCATCCATCGAAACGCCAAGGCGTATCTGCTGGCCGTCATTGGCGCGGAATACGTTCTCAACATGCTGCCGCGCGGCACGCATGATTACGCCAAGTTCATCCGCCCCTCCGAGCTGAGTGCGTTCGTGCGTGGCGCCGGGCTCCAGGCGCAAGAGATGCGCGGGCTGGAATACAACCCGATCAGCGGCCGCTACGCCCTCACGCGTGACACCAGCGTCAACTACCTGATGGCGACACGCCGTCCGGCTGAAGCATGACGATGAGCCGCTTTCCCGATCCGCTGGGTGCGGTGCTGTTCGATCTGGATGGCACGCTTGCGGACACGGCGCCGGATCTGGCCGCCGCAGCCAACAAGGTGCGCACCGATCGGGGCCTGGAGCCGGTGGACTATGAAGCGCTGCGCCCCGTTGCCTCGCATGGCGCCCGGGGGCTGATCGGCGTGGCCTTCGGCGTTGGGCCGGGGGATGCCGAATTCGAGTCGCTACGGCTGGCGTTTCTCGCCAACTACGAGGCGGAAATCTGCGTGCGAACGCAACTGTTTCCGGGCATGGCTGAGGTGCTGGTCGAACTCGGCCGCGCAGGCATTCCTTGGGGCATCGTCACGAACAAGGCGGGCCGCCTGACGGTGCCGCTGGTTGCACAGTTGCCGTTTCCGGTACCGCCGGCCTGCGTCGTTGCGGGCGACACCACCCCGCACGCAAAACCCCACCCCGCGCCGCTGCTGCATGCAGCCGAATCCATCGGCGTCGACGCTCGGCAGATCGTCTACGTGGGCGACGACCTGCGTGACATTGAAGCCGGCCGCGCTGCTGGCATGCCTACCATTGCGGCCAGTTACGGCTATTGTGGTAATGGGCCGTCGCCAGTGGAATGGCGCGCCGATGCGCTGATCGCCAGCGCAGCTGAACTGATTCCGCTGCTGCTGGAATCGCAACGCGCTTGATCCCGATGCCCAGGTGAATGCCTGGGCGCCGCACCTTTCAGGACCGCTGCCTCCCACCGGGACGTGGCGGTTGACCGACTGACGAAGTAGGCCACACCGTGGCCGGACCGACACCAGCATGAGCACCTCCCCCGATTCGCGTCCTGACCTGCAATCGAATACCAACAGCTGGCGCGCGCGGCTCGATCGCGTGCGCAGTACGGCCGGCTGGCAACGCGCGGCGCAGGTTGGTACGTCGCGTCGCACGAAGCGCATCGGGATCGGCGTGCTGATCTTTCTGGTGGTGTTCGGGTTGCTGGGCGCATTCGGTGGGCCGCCGCTGCTGCGCTACCTGGCGCAGACACAGCTCAGCAAGCTGCTGGACCGGCCGGTTTCGGTCGGCAAGATCGGCATCAATCCATACACGCTTCGGCTCGATGTCGACCAGCTGCACATTGCCGAGCGCGACGGCAAAACGCCTTTCGTCGACGTGGGCCATCTGCATGTGAACGCGTCGTGGAGTTCGATCTTCCGCCGGGCGCCCGTCATCGAAGAACTCAGCATCGATGCGCCGCACGTGCGTATCGTGCGCACCGCCGAGCAGCGCTTCAACTTCTCCGACATCGTCGACAAGCTGACGCAGTCGGATAACCCGCCCAAACCCAAGTCGGACGAACCGGCGCGCTTCGCCTTCGCCAACCTGCAGTTGACGAACGGCACGATCGATTTTGCCGACCAGCCGCTTGGTGCGCAGCACAAGGTGGACGGATTGCAGATCGGCGTGCCTTTCCTGGCGAGCCTGCCCGCTGACGTGGACATCTTCGTGCAGCCGCTGCTGGCCGCCCGCATCGACGGTGCGCCACTGCATTTCGCGGGCAAGACAAAGCCGTTTGCCGAGTCGCTCGAGTCGAACCTCAACATCAAGATCGACGGTCTGGATCTGCCCCGCTACCTCGGCTACGTGCCGGGCCCGCTGCCCGTGGCGGTGCCGCAGGGCAAGCTGACGACCGACCTGACGATCGACTTCCAGAAACCGAAAAGCGGCGCGCCGGTGCTGCGCGTGCATGGCACTGCCGGCCTCGACAACCTGCAAGTGGTCGACGCCAGGAAAGCGCCGCTTGTGGCCGCCAAACAGGTGCGCGCAACACTTGCCGACGTGCGGCCGCTCGACAACGTATTCCACCTCGATGCGCTGACGCTTGATGGCGTGCGCGTCGATGCCACGCGGGGCGCCGATGGCGCCATCAATTTCGCGCAGCTCGGCGGCAAGCCCTCGCATGCCGAAGCGAAGCCCGCCAAACCCGAGCCTGCACCAACCGCCAAGCCGAAACCGCTGGATGTGGTGGTCAGCAAGCTGCAACTGGCCAACAGCACCGTCCATTGGCATGACGCAACCACGCAGCCGGCTGCCGACCTGACGCTGGAAGACCTTCGCGGCGACATTGGTGTGCGCACCCTGGGCGGCCCGACTACGCTCGATGTGGGCGCCAAGCTGGCGCAGGGCGGCACGCTGAACGTCAAAGGCAACACATCGCTGGAGAAGAACACCGGCGAGCTGGAGCTGAAGCTGGAAGGCGTGAAGCTGGCTGGCATCGGCCCGTATCTGCGCCAAGCCGGTGCGCCGCAATTGCAGAACGGCGCGCTGTCGGCCGACGGCAAGGTGGCGCTCGACTTCGGGCCGGACAAATTCAACGTACGTGCCGAGCCGCTGACCGCGAGCCTGGCCGATCTGTCGCTGGCGCCCGCCTCGGGCAAGGACACCGCGCTGCGCGCCAAGCTACTGCGCGCCGATGTAAAGAGCTTCGACCTGAGCGCTCGCACCCTCGCACTGAACGAGGTGCGCGCCGACGGCCTGCAGATTGACGCATTGCGCAAGAAGGACGGTACGACCACGTTGACGCTGCTCGATGGGCCGCAGCCAGCGGCCGGCAAGTCGGCAGCGCCCGCCAAGTCCAGCGCAAAGTCGAATGCCCCCGCCGAAAAGCCGTGGGCAGTGACCGTACAGACCTTGAAGCTCGACAACAGCGCTGTCGGCTTTGAAGACCAATCGAACTCGCGTCCGGTCAAGGTGCGTGTCGAGCCGCTGAACGTGGTCGTGCAGAACGCCTCCACCGATCTCGGTAAACCGGTCAACGTGCAGATCGGCGCGGGGCTCGGCACGAAGGGCAAGCTCGATGTGCGCGGCGAGGTGGTGCCGCAACCGCTGAAGGCCGACCTGCGCGTGAACTCGCAAAACCTGTCGTTGGCGGGTTTCGACCCGTATCTCGACAAATCGCTGAATGCTGCGATTACGAGCGCCCTGCTCTCGATGGACGGACGCCTCGTACTCAACCAAGGGAAGGCGCTGACGGTCAACTACCAGGGCAACGCGACGCTGGGCAACGTGCGCTTGCAAGACCGCGTGAGTACGGACGACTTCCTGCGCTGGCGTTCGCTCGCGCTCAACCGCATCCAGGCCAACTACGACGGCACCACGCCGCGTGTGCGGGTGGGCGCGGTCGCACTGTCGACGTTCTACGCGCGGATCATCATCAATCCGAATGGACGCCTGAACCTGCAGGACATCCGCGTGCAGCCGACCGAGGAGCGACGCTCGCTGACCCAAAGCGAACCTGCATCGGCATCGGGCGCTGCAGCTTCCGTCCCGGCAGCGGCGCCCGTGGTGGCTTCGGCCCCGGCTGCGGCCCCTGCATCGGCAGTCACCGTGACAGCCACCGGCCCCACGCCCAAAGCCGGCGGCGCCGATCTGCGCGTTGACGCCATCACGCTCCAGGACGGCAACATTCGCTTTACCGACAACTTCGTCAAACCAAACTACACCGCCAACCTGACCGCCATCGGAGGCTCGATCGGCACCATCAGCACGGCCGCCAACCAGACACCCGCCGACGTGACGCTGCGCGGCAGTGTCGACAGCACGGCGCCTGTGGACATCCACGGCAAGGTCAATCCGCTCGCGCCTACGGCCTTCGTCGACCTGACGGCCAAGGCCGACGGCGTGGAACTGACCAACCTCACGCCCTACTCCGCCAAATATGCCGGCTACCCGATCACCAAGGGCAAGCTGACGATGGATCTGCACTACCTGTTAGACCAGGGCAAATTGACCGCCGACAACCACATCTTCATTGATCAGCTCACCTTCGGCGACCGCGTAGAAAGCAAGGACGCGACCAATCTGCCGGTGCGGCTGGCAGTGGCGCTGCTGAAGAATTCGCGCGGCGAGATCGATGTGCGCGTGCCGGTATCCGGCTCGTTGGATGACCCGCAATTCAGCATCGGCGGCGTCATCCTGCGTGCATTCGTCAACCTCATCGCACGCGCCGTGACGGCGCCCTTCTCATTGCTGGCCAGCGCGTTTGGTGGCAGCGGCGGCGAAGAACTCGGCTACATCGAGTTCGATCCGGGCACTTCGAACATCAGCCAGGCATCGGTGGCGAAGCTGGACAAGCTCGCCACGGCGCTCAAAGACCGCCCGGCGCTGAAGGTCGACATCGTCGGCCGCGTCGATCCGGAATTCGACCGCGACGGCCTGCGCCGCGAAGCCGTGAACCGCCAGATTCGCGAACAAAAGCTCAAGGACGCGGGCGACGCTGCAGAGGCAGACACCAGCGTCAAGCCGGAAGAGGAGGCCAAGTACCTTGAACGCGCCTACAAAGCCGCCAAATTCCCGAAACCGCGCAACGTGATCGGGCTTGCCAAATCGTTGCCGCCCGACGAGATGCGCAAGCTGATGGAAACCAACGTGCAAGTGACGGATGCGGACTTGCGCGAACTCGCCCAGCGACGTGCCAACGCCGTGCATGTGGCGCTGGCCGAACGTGTGGATCCGGGACGTCTCTTTGTGGTGGCGCCCAAGCTGAACGCGGACGGCATCAAGGACAAAGGCAAGACGACGCGGGTTGATTTCTCGCTGAAATAGCCCATCTATGGGATAATTCACCTTTCCTTACTGGGGCCGACCTGGTTTCGACGTGGGTTGCAAAGCAGTGGAGGGCATACCGAGGACCCGTCACCTCGTTAATCAATGGGAATGCAATAACTGCTAACGACGAACGTTACGCACTGGCAGCCTAAGGGCCGCCGTCCTCGCACTGGCTCGCTGACGGGCTAGGGTCGCAAGACCAGCGAGGTCATTTACGTCAGATAAGCTCTAGGTGAGTCACGGGCCTAGAGACGAAAACTTAGTGAATCGCCGTCGTAGAGCGTGTTCGTCCGCGATGCGGCGGTTAAATCAAATGACAGAACTAAGTATGTAGAACTCTCTGTGGAGGGCTTGCGGACGCGGGTTCGATTCCCGCCGGCTCCACCAGCTTTTCAATGCAAAAACCCGCGACAGCGCAAGCTGTCGCGGGTTTTTTCTTGGCAATGCCCAAAGCACGCGACCTTGTTACTGGCAGTCGCTGAAGGCAGCATCCGCTTTGCGGGTCAAACGTGTTTTACTCATCCCCGTCTTCCTGGCATTGCTTTGAGCGTTTCAGGTAATCAGTTCTCGACATACCTTTGGAAAGGCTCGGCTTAGCGGCAGCGCAACGTCTGGCGCTGGTAATTCCGCCCTGCCTCGGCCTTCGGTACCGCATAAGGCGCTTGGCACTGCCCTTCCTTCCACTTCACCGCCAGCGTCCCTTGCTCCTGATTGAGCAGAACAAACGCCTTGCCGCTGGGGTCCGCAATCCCCAGTTGTTTGCCCGTTTGCGCGTCTTCAACGCTGGCTCCGAACGGCACCGGTTTGCCCCCCGCCTGCTCCAGCGTGAACTGCACACGCTGGCCGCTGTAGCCCTTGAAGGTCGCTTGCACGATGGCCCCACGGCGGGGCACGACCTGCTTGATGGTGTCTTCCAACTCCACGTCCGCACCCAGGTTATGGGTGTCCGGGCGCAAGGCGTTCAAGCGGTACGGCTGGGCGTAGGTCACGACCGCATAGCCGTTGCGGCCGACAGGCGTGCCACCGTCGGTTCGCACGTCGGCCCCTTTGACGCCTTCCATCTTCATCAGGGCAAAGGTGTCGCCCACCGTGCGGCTGACGTTCACGCCGCCGCGATGCACCACCACGGCGCCCGTAGCGCCCACGCTGGTCGATTGGTAATCGCGTCCGACGTTGACGTTGACCGAAAGCTGGCCTGCGTCGGCATCATGCGTAAGGCTCGCACCACCCGTAGCACCGCGGCCCCGGCTGGTGTAGCCGGCTTGCATGGCGTACGACGTGTTGTCGCTGACATAACCGCTCACGCCGCTCTGGATATTGGTGCCGCCGTTGCTGTCGTTGCTTACGTTGGTATAGGCACGCGGCGACCGCAGCTTGCCACCCAGCGGGATCGACATCGTCAGCATGACCTGGGTGTTGTTGCCACTGCCGCCAAAGCGAGTGTCCTTGGTCTGGCTCAAGCTGAGGTTGTAGCTGAGTTGCTTCCAATTGTTGCCATAGCCAACGCTGACACTTCGGCTGGAACCCGGCTGGTTCCAGTAGGTCTGCTGGCTGACGTTGAGATAGACGCTGCCGTACTTGCGTTCCACGCCGCCCAAGTCCTGGCTGGTCGTCAAGTCAATCCGCGAGCGGCTGCGTCCGGACAGCACACCCGTGCTACCTAGATCGTTGACATGGTCATTAAACGTCCGATAGCCCGAGGTCGAATATCGATACGCCGCCAACGTGAAGTTGGTATTGGTGCGCGTAAACGTCTTGGCATACAAGATACGCACACTCTGCCCCGTGTCGCGCTTACCCTGCGCGCGGCTGCTCGACTGCGTGATATCCACCGACAGGGCGCCGACAGGCGTGTTTGTACCGACCCCCACGTTAGCGGCCTGAAAGTCCCGCGAGGCTTGGAAGCCCCCCGCTACCGTGCTGTTGTCTGTCAGGCCGTAGACGAGCGAACCACTCACCAGATTGGGCGAGGCATTCTGATCGCCGTCGTACTTGCCGGCCACGAAGCTGTACTTCAGCCGGCCCTTGCGCAGCATGAGCGGGAGGCTGGAGAACGCCTGATGCGTGACGTGCTTCCTGCCATCCGCTTCGATGACCGTAATTTCCAAGTCACCGTTGGAGCCGGAGGGAAAAATGTCGGTCAGCTGGAACGGCCCGGGCGGCACGTTTGCGCGATACAGAACGTAGCCGCTCTGACGCACCTCCACCACGGCATTGGTTGCAGCCTGCCCGCGGATGACAGGCGCATACCCGCGTTCGCTGTCAGGCAGCATTGCGTCGTCCGAGGTAACTTGCACCCCACGGAAACGCACGCTATCGAACAGTGTCGCGTCGGAATACTGTTCGCCGAGCGTCAGTTGCCCCTTGATCGCATCAACGTCCCGCTGCACCAGCGTGCGGTTGCTCTTGAAGCGCGTCTGGCCGCTATTGCTTCCGGTCAGCGCGGATTCATTGCGCAGACGCCAGCGCCCAATGTTCACCCCATTCTGCAGGCCAACGTAGTAGCTGCTGCTGTCCGACCCAAAACGGCTGTGGCCGTAGTTGCCGCTGAACTGGTAGTTCACATAGCCTGCAGTGACGCCTTCATCCCATAGGGCGGGGTCCACATAGCCACGGGCGGCACGCGAAAGGAAAGCCTGCGGAATGCTCAGGTTCAGTTGGAGGCGGCCGGAATCGAAATCGACGGCCGCTTGGTCCATCAACTGCGGCAAGTCCAGGCACGCCTGGCTGTTGATATCCAGTGGAGGCGTAATGGCGGTCAGGTTCACGCCAAAATCCTGCAGCATTTGTGCAGTCAGGCATGGACGGACCTTACCGTTGCCGCCCTCCTGGTGAAAATCGACGTCGCGCCGCCCGACGAGATTGCCATTGACCTGCACCTCGACGCGATAGGTGCCGGGCGGCACGCTGTTGCCCGAAGAGAGCACGGCGCTGAGGTCAGCTGGGCGCCCCTCGCCTTGCAGGAAGCCCGTATTGAATGCGAGCAGTGTGGGATCAGCCCGCGCAACAAGCGTTTCGCCCTCCGCAGCGCGCGCGCTGTTGAACATCGCCAGACACAACGCCAGGTACAGCGGGGTTGCCCTGGGGCGAGCAGCGGCCGCATTTCCATCAATCTTTTTTGAGAATGGTTTGGTGGTCGGGCGTTTAGACATCGCAATGCTCGCTGTTGGCTCTGAGAATCGGGGGTGTCACATAGGCAAGCTCCGCTACGAAGGGGCGCGGGCTGATCCAGCCCAAGCAGGCCGGATCGACTCGATCGACGTGGTCGATCAGTTGCCGGTAGAGACCGGCGTGCTCGGCTGACTGCCGTGCAAGGTGACGCGGTAGCTTTCGCGACCGCCGTAGTCATTGATGACTTCGTAGCGCAGTTCAGGCGCGCTGCTGTTGCCGGCGGTGAGCTTCACGGGCAATGTCACCGTGGTGCCGGGCGCGACCATCTTGGCGTCAACAACCGGTTCATCGGCGTTACCGGCGTGCAGCTTTGCGTCCACCACGGTCACGTGATATGGGCTCGGATTGGTCAAGCGCAGCAGCCCTTTGCCGGCGTCCTGGTTCAACTGCCATTGCAAGCGGGTAGGCGCCTTGACCGGATCGCCAGCCAGCCCGGTGGGCCGATAGAACACCTTGATACGTTGACGAACAGCCAATTGCAGGACGTTGTCCTCCTTGACGGTCTGAGGAATCTCCTGCACGTTCAGCCAAAAAGCGGACTCGCGATCCGTTGGCATGCCGACGCCTTCGTACAGCACACGCAGCAGCTGCTGCTGCTTAGCCCCTACCTTGGCCAGCGGCGGCGTAATTGCGAACGGCAGTTGAGCATCGGCCACGTCTTCCAATGGATCCAGCCACGCCTGAAGCAGCGTATCTTGACCATCGTTGCTGACGACCACCGAGCTTTCTTTGTTCTTTCCATCAAAGATGACGCGCGTGGTGCTGAGTGAAATGCTGGCGTGACTCGCGGACGCAACCAACGCGCACGCCAACGCCGCGCCAACGGCGTATCGTTTTGCTTTCATATCCGGAATTGCCTTGAAGAAGAGGCGGCAGCGGAAACATTCCGCTGCCGATTGAAGCCAGCCGGAGCGGCTGGCACTTGGCTTACTCGTAGCTCAGCGTGAACGGCAGGCTTGCGTTGGCGATACCAGGCTTGATCTTGGTGGCGTCCGGAGCGACATAGGCCGCGGCAAAGCGCACGTTGATGGAGCCGCCTTCTGCCGGCACTTCGGTTTGTGCCAACAGGTCGCCATTGCTCAGGTCGAAGGCGCTGGCGGTTGCGCCCGTGCCTTCGTACACAGCAATGCCCACGCCTTGGGCAAAACCTGCAGACGTGTTGCCGCTGTTCACGCGCAGCGTCTTCTTGTCGGTGCTCAGTTCAGCGGCCTTGCCAGCAAACTTCATGCTGACCTTGGCGCCCTTCTTGCAGACCACTTCGAAGTTGGCCGAGCCAGTACCGCCCACCAGGTTCTTCGGCGCCGAGACGGTGCCGATATCATCAGCCGCGACGTTGCCCATCTTTACGTTGATGGTGCCGGCATCACCCGAGACCGACGACACCTTGCAGGTGTCGTTCGTGATCTTGCCTTCGAAGTTGATGGTGCCGTCCACCTTGGTGGCCTGAGCCATTGCGACGGAAGACAGAGCAGACATGGCTACGCCCGCCAGGAACAGTTTTGCTTTCATTGACTTACCCTTTGATTGAGACCACAGGACGGAGGTGCCTGAACTTGGTCGAGAACAAATGCCTATCGAAGAAGGCAGGCGCAAGTATTCCAAGCAAGGCGCTCGCGCCATATCAGACTGCTCTGAAAAGCGGGCAAGATTGGGGCATTTGATCGCACGTCTCACGCCATTGACGTGCAGAGCTTTCTCGCCGTGAAGGCGGCGGCTCAATTGTCGGTGCCGTGGAGAACTTGGACCTTGCAGAAGTACAAGGCGCTAGACGGCCGCCCGCAGGGGGAACAGCGTGTCGGGAGCGCTAAATCAAAGCAAGGCGCCCCCGAGAGAAAAGATCAGGCCTCGGCTGTACCGGCCCCGTGCAGCGATTGGAGCTCTGCGACCAGCGCTTGAATCTCCGCGGTGATCGTGCCGGAGGGCGCCGAAAGATGTCGCTCAAGCGCGCTCGCCACATTGCGCGTCGGCAGATCTTCCACAACAGCAGCTGCACCGACAATCCGATGCGCCGCTCGACGTGCCTGCTCGATATTCCCATCTGCGACGCCCTGGGAGAGCATCTCGAGATCGGTCTTCATCGTCTGCCGATAAATCGCATGCACGTCCGTCGCCGGCTGCAGCGGGTCTTCTTCCGGCGCCGCGTTGGAGCCGGAATCGCCATGGCCGCACCAGAGTTCGATCAGTTCCCGTAAGGCGGCAAGGCGCAGCGGCTTGCCCAGGACGCCGTCCATGCCGCTGTCGAAGCACCGTGCGCGATGCGCATCGTCAGCCGCGGCGGAGATCGCCACAATCGGCGTGCGTTCGCCCCCGCGCTGGCTTTCGATCTCGCGCATGCGCTGCGCAACGGTATAGCCGTCGATGCCCGGCAGGTTGCAGTCGAGCAGCACCATGTCAAACACTGTCGACGTGAAGTGTTCGAGCGCCGCCTCGCCGGTGCCGGCGATGGTCGACCTGCAAGCCAGTGCGGCGAGCTGATGCTGGATCGCGTGCTGCACCGCCTCGTGATCATCGATGACCAAGATAAGGGGTCCATCTTTCGGTTCACGCACCAGCGGCTTGTGAGCCCGAACCGGCGATATCGCGTGCGCCACGGAAGCAGACGATTCGACCGCACCTCGCTGCGATACCCCGTCGGCATGCGGCTCGCGCGTGGGCAGCATGACGGTGAATACCGTGCCGATCTCCGGGCTGCTGCTGACCGTGATCACGCCTTTCATCAGGTCGACCAATTCGCGGCAGATCGACAGGCCCAGCCCAGTGCCGCTGGCACCGCGGTTGCCCGGGCTTTCCACACGCGCGTAGGGCTCGAAGATATGCCGTTGACGTTCCGGGGGGATGCCCATGCCCGTGTCGCGGATTTCGAGCACAAGCGTGCCAGTACCGCGGCGCTTGCCGCGCAGGTAGTCGACGCGCAGAACCACCTTGCCGGCCTCGGTGAACTTGATCGCATTCACCAACAGGTTCAGGACGATCTGCCGCACGCGCATGGCATCGATGTCTACGCTGAAAGCTGGCGCGCACGCTAGATCAAGGAAGAGCGCCAGCTTCTTCTCCTCCGAGCGCCAACGCACCATGTCGAGGGTCTGCTGGGCCCACGGCCCGATCTCCGTTGGCTGCGGCGCGAGCGTCACGCTCCGCGATTCGAGGCGCGAGTATTCGAGAACATCGTCGAGCAGCGCCAGGAGTGTTTCCGATGCCGAGACCGCTGCATTCGCACGGTTCGCCTGCTCGCCGGTCAGCTGCGAGCGCTGCAGCAGCTCCAGCGACGCAAGGATGGTGTGCATCGGCGTGCGGATCTCGTGGCTGATGAAAGCGAGGAACATCGCCTTGTCGCGCTCACTACGGACGGCCGCAACGCGCGCGCGCCACAGCACGTATGCCAGAACCGCGAAGGCCAGCACAACACCGCCAACCAGGGCAACCTGCCGCCATCGGTAATGGAGGATCGACGAGAGCGACGGTGCACCGTAGTCGGTGGTTTCCTGCCATCGGTGCCGGATTGCATCGGCCTCTGATGCCGGAATGGCGGTGAGCGCCTTATCGAGAATCGACGCGAGCACGGCGTTGTCCTGGCGCGTGACCATCGTCAGCGCATAGGGACGATCCCAGATGCTGCCCGAGAGAAAAAGCCGCCCCTTGAACTGGCGATTCAGTTGCGGAAGGATTGACGCGTCGGTCCCGAGGGCGGCGTCCGCATCATCGTTTGCGACTGCGTCCAGCGCATCCGACTCGTCCTGGAACGTCAGCAATGTCACCGGCACACGGCTGTGGCGAATTGCAAGTTCGAGGCCGCCACCGCCTTTGATGGCAACCCGCTTGCCGGCAAGTTGCGGGAAGCCGGCGAACATATTTTCACGCTCGGCCGTGACGATTGCGATGGTGCCGACGTAGTACGGCGTGCTTGCAATGAAACCGTCCCGGTGCGGTGCCGTATCGAAATCCTTGCCCCAGTCGGGCAGCATGTCGATGCTGCCTGATTTCAACGCTGCGATGGAGCCCTTCCAGCACGCGCCGTCGACATATTCGAAGCGCAGCCCGCTCAGATCCGAAACCGCATCGAGGAACGACGGAACGATGCCGACGACCTTGCCGCCTTCGGCAAACTCGAACGGGCGCCACTGTGCATCGACACAGGTATGCACCACCGGATGCGTGGCAATCCACGCATGTTCTTCCGGCGTGAATAGCGAGGTCGCTGCCGCGTGGCTGCCCGCGGACGTCAAGCCAAGCCAACCGCCCAGAATCAGCGCGCGCACCATCGCCGCTACATTGTTCACAGCATCCCCAGTCGCCATATCGAAATCGATTGCACCGGCATGTCGCACCTGCAATGCTGCCGGCCTTGTCATTTGACAAGCTTAATTCAGTCCAGAGGCGGAGGGGCTGAAAAGCGCATTCGGGCGGCATCGGACGGCCAGCGAGGGGCACGGATTCGCGGTCGATCAAGGCCGACACGCACGACGCCGCGCCAGGGCTACCGCAGCTGCGGCCAGTGCGAGCCCGAGGATCGGGTCCACCGCACCGGCACCCCCCTCCCCATTGCTGCCTGGGGCACCACCCGCCGCCCCATCGCCTTCCGGACTCGTGCCGCCACCTGCGGCTTGCGTATTGAGCGCGAGATCGACCAGCACCGGATCGTGGTCCGACGAGCGGTAGGCGTCCGGCGCGTAGAACGTCTGCTGCTGTTCGGCGCTCTTGTAGGCGAACGAGTATTCCAGCGCAATCGGCTCATCGGCGTTGATGTGCCACTCGTGCACGGCGCGCACACGCTCGGCCAGGCCCGGGGTGGCCAGCGCATGGTCGATGTAGCCGGCTTCGCCGCCATAGACGTAGCTGTACGCATCCTTGCCGACGAACTTCGCCACCATGTCGGCATAGCCCTTGTCGGCGAACAGCAGGATGGGGTCTTCCTTGGCATAGCTGTTGAGGTCGCCGATGAGGAGCTTGCCGATGTCCGCCACACCGGTCGGCGAGGTCGCCAGCCAGTCGGCGATCAGGCCGGCGGCACGGACGCGGGTGGGGTTCCAGCAGCTTTGGCCATCGCGCTGGTCGGCGTCCTTGCCGGTCGCGCCGGAGCAGCCCTTCGACTTCAGATGATTGACGACGACGGTGAAGTTTTGCGTGCCGCCGATGCGCCGGAAGCTGCGCGCCAGCGGCTGGCGGTTCTTGTCGTCGATGGCCAGAGTGGCCGGCACGCCGACCGGCTCGACGGTGCGGCCGTTGTAGATGATCGCCACCGTGATCGCATCGCCGCCGAGCTTCGGCACGCCCGGATCGACGTAGCGCCAGTCGGTGCCAAGCTGGCTCGTCAGGCGGCGGATGGCGCTGAGGCTGCCGTAGCCGTCGTTCTCGATTTCCATCAGGCCGACCACGTCGGCGTCGATGGCGCGGATGGCGGCGACGATCTTGGCTTCCTGGCGTTCGAACTCGACCTGTGTCTTGGCCCCTCGATTGGCCGGATCGTCGAAGCCGGCACCTTTGCCGTCACCGTTGAAGTAGTTCAGCACGTTGAACGACGCCACGCGCACATCGGCCTGGGCGTGGCGCGCACGAGCGCCGGCACGCGGGTTCCCGGCGGCATTGAAAGCCGGTGCGGCGGCGCCCGGCACGGGCTGCAGGCGCCAGGCGTTGTAGCGCATTTCCAGCACGCCCTGCACGCCGCTCACCGTGTAGCCGGCGCGCACGGGGTTGGCGGCCGACAAGCCCGGCGCCGGATAGCGCACGGTGCCCGGATTCTGCTGATTGGAGCCATCGTCGAGCACGATGCGGTTCAGCGCATTGGCCGCGGCCTGCGCTGCCGCGCCATTCGCGGCAGGCGCCACGTTTGTGGGCAGCGGCAGGCGGCCGTTGCTGAGCAGCACGCTGCCATAGCGCCCCAACTCGTACGTTTCGCTCACCGTCAGCGTTTGCGGCAGGCGCACGAGCATTCCTTCATATGCCGACAGCGCCTTGGCGTCGGCCACGGGCAATGTCACATCGACGGGCGTCACGCTGTGGCCGCTGGCGCAGCTTGCGATGCCGTTCGTGGCCAGCGTCAGTTGCGTTTGGCCGTACTTTTCCTCGACCTTGCCGACGAGGTGGACGAGGTCTCCAGCGCGCGCGCTGACGCCCGGCGCATAGACGAACAGCCCTTCCGACACGCCGGGCAATCTGCGGCGCTGTGCGTCGGGTTGTTGCACGAAGAAGCCGTTGAAGCCGTTCGTGCCGCTGTAGTCGGCGGTCACGACCGCTTCGATCTCGACGTTCTGGCCGGTCAGCGGCGAAGTCGCGCCGGCGCCCTGCACGTCTGCAAGGTGTGTTGCCGGCGCCCCGCACACGGCAGCGGCAGGCGGTGGTGTGACGGTACCTTGCCCGTTGTACAGGCCAAGATCGGAAAAGTCGTCGACGTTGAACACATCCCATTGCAGAGATGGGTCAAAGGCCGCCGTGATGTTCGTGTCGCCCGTCTTCACCGTGCCTTTGCGGCGCAGCGTGTGGTCCTTGGTGCCAGCGCTGGCTGTGCCCCAAAAGCCGGACGGCGGCTGATAGCCGACCTGGCCGATGCGATCGACAACGATGCCGGAGCGTGTGAGCGTGAGCGCGTCGTCGCCGTTGAACGAGAACGCCGCGGCCTGGTTGACGCGCGTGCCGAGCGCGCTTGCCAGCGTGCTGTGGGCCATCACGTGAACGGCCCCGGGCGCCAGCTTGCCGGAGAGCGAAAACGAAGCGGTGGGCGTGCTGGCGCCATTGTTGTACTGCTCGATCTTGTAGACCGACAGATCGGCCTCGGTGCCGTCGGGGTTGTAGATTTCGATGGCTTTGTTGTTCGAGCTGCCTTCTACGTACTCGCTGATAAGAAGCTCGGCATGAGCAGGCAACGCCGTGAACAGCACGACGGGAAGGAGAAAATGCAGGCGCATGGGGATCAGGGGATGGGGGGAGGAATGGTTTCGGCATACCTTCAACAACGCCGATGACGCACGCATGGCGCGCCGTCGCCGATCGTTCAGCATTCTGTAAGCCGGGCCTTCCGGGCAGCTCGCCCTCACCAAAAAATGAAAAACCCGCGACGCTTTCGCAGTCGCGGGTTTTTCATGAGCGGAACGCTGTGTCAGCCGCCGATCGTCACATTGAAGACAAGGCCATCTGGTCTCACCAGGTAGTAGCCGCCGTCCACACCGACCCAGTGGTAACCGCGCGGCGGAGGCGAAAGACGATGCTCGCGCCAGTCGTCGATGACGTATTGCCGATCACGGTATTCGGGGGGAATGCGCTCACCGCGGTTCCACCGGTGAGCCATCTCGCGATCGGCTCGACGGTCCATATCGACACGTTCTTCGTGGCGATCGCGGTCCCAGCGGTGGTCGCGCTCTTGCGCATGGCTGGTCAGCGGTGCGAGCGCAGAGACGGCCAGCATCAACGACATCAGTAACTTGGTCTTTTGCATGGATTGGCTCCTTGAAGCGTCCGGACATGCCGGACCTTGTTTCCACTCTATGCCGCCCCTCCGCTCCAGGCTGTGACGAAGCACGTTAAGGATGTAACAGTGGATTTTCGAGTGCGGCCTGCGCCGCCTGAGCCGTTAGTGGACCAATACAAAATTGCCGATTTTTGTGATTTTCTGTACCTGTCCGGCCATCGATAGCGGGTGCTAGCCTACAAGCTCCTCCCCTTTGCCGCCGATTGCGCCTCCGCCATGCCCACCCTCACCAATCTGCTTACGTTTGCCCTGGTTGCGCTTGGCATGGTGCTGACGCCGGGCCCGAACATGATCTACCTGATCTCGCGCTCGATCTGCCAAGGGCGCAACGCCGGGCTCGTGTCGCTGGCGGGCATCGCCACGGGCTTCGTGTTCTACATGCTGTGCGCCGCATTCGGCATCACTGCCTTGCTGATGGCCGTGCCGTTTGCCTACGATGCGCTGCGCTTTGGCGGGGCGATCTATCTGCTGTACCTCGCCTGGCAGGCGGTGCGGCCGGGCGGCCGGGCGCCGTTCCAGGTGCGCGAACTGCCGATGGACAGCCCGCGCAAGCTCTACACGATGGGCTTGCTGACCAGCCTGCTCAACCCGAAAGTGGCGGTGCTGTATCTGTCGCTGCTGCCGCAGTTCATCGAGCCGGCGCACGGCAGCGTGCTGGTGCAGTCGGTGTGCCTGGGCGTGACGCAAATCTGCGTCAGCGTGACCGTTAATTCGATGATCGCCGCGACGGCGGGCAGCATCGCCGCGTTTCTCTCGCGCAAGCCGAGCTGGCTGTCGGTGCAGCGCTACCTGATGGGCACCGTGCTGACGAGCCTGGCGCTGCGCATGGCGATGGAAGCGCGCAAGTAGTCGCACGCAGCCGATAAAAAAATCTGCCGCCAAACGAAAACGGGGCGATCCAGCCAAACCGGATCGCCCCGTTTTCTTTGAACGCGCTGCCAGATCAGCGACGGCGCATATAGAACGTGAACACCTTGTCGTGCTCGCTGTGCTCCAGCAGCTCGTTGCCGGTCTGCTTGGCGAAGGCCTGGAAGTCCCGCGTGGCGCCGGGGTCGGTGGCAAGAATCTTGAGCACGTCGCCGCTTTGCATGTCGGCAAGCGCCTTCTTCGTGCGCAGAATGGGCAGCGGGCAATTCAGGCCGCGCGCGTCGATTTCCTTTTGAAACTCCATGTCTTCCTCAGTGGTACGGGCAAGCGGCGCAGTGCCGCTCGCATCAGTCATTCCGGGATTGTAACGAGCCGCGTGGGTTGCCACTGGCGCGGCGGCGGCTCGGCCGGTTCGCCGGTACGGATGTCGATGTAGCTGACCGGCAGGCCGCGCGCGGTCAGGAAATCGGCGACGGCATAGCCGGTGCCGGCCGTCCACGGACGGACTTTCTCAAACGGCTTCAGGCGATATTCGACCAACTCTTCCGACAACGCGATCTCGCCATCGGCCACCACGTGGTACGCAATGATGAGTTCGTTCTTGCGGATGAACTCATACACGCCGATCAGCGAGATCGATTGTGCGTCGAGGTTCGTCTCTTCCTTCAGCTCCCGCGCGATGCCCTCTTCGGGCGTCTCGTCGCGTTCGAGAAAGCCCGTGACGAGCGCGAACATGCCCTCCGGCCACAGTGCGTTGCGCGCCAGGAACATCTGCCCGCGATATTCGACAACCGCCGCCAGGACAGGCAACGGATTGTTCCAGTGCACGAAGCCGCAGTCCTGCGCCGGGCACGCGATGCGCAAGCGGCCGGCGTTGTGCTGCTCGACGAGCGGCGTGGCGCATTGCGGACAGAAACGGTAGTCGAAGCTCATGGCAGTCAGATCGATTAAACGGCCTGCGCGCAGGCTGCGCGAATATCGGCGGCGAAGGCTTCCACCGTCTCGGGTTGCACGTCCCACGAGCACATCAGGCGGCAACCGCCCGCACCAATGAACGTGTAGAAGCGCCAGCCGCGCGCGCGCAGCGTCTCGATGGCGGGTAGCGGCAGCTCGGCAAACACGGCGTTCGATTCGGTCGGGAACATGATGCGCACGCCCGGCACGTCGGCAATGCGCGCGTGCAGCAGCTGCGCCATCGCGTTGCCGTGACGCGCGTTGCGCAGCCACACGTCGTTCTCGAGCAAACCCAGCCACGGCGCCGAGATGAAGCGCATCTTCGACGCAAGCTGCCCGGCCTGCTTGACGCGATAGGCAAAATCTTCCGCCAGGCGGCGGTCGAAAAAGACCACGGCCTCGCCGACGGGCAGACCGTTCTTCGTGCCGCCAAAGCACAGCACATCCACGCCGGCGCGCCAAGTGATCTCGGACGGATGCACGCCCAGCGTTGCCACCGCATTCGCAAAACGCGCGCCGTCCATGTGCACGCGCAGCTGCCGGCGCTTGGCAATCGCGGCAATCGCGCGCACCTCGTCGACGGTGTAGACGGTGCCGACTTCCGTTGACTGCGTCAGCGAAACGACTTTGGGTTTGGGATAGTGGATATCGGAGCGCCGCGTGACGAGCGCTTCGACCGCATCCGGCGTGAGCTTGCCGTTTTCGCCTTTGGCGGTCAGCAGCTTGGAGCCGTTGGAGAAGAACTCCGGACCGCCGCATTCGTCGGTTTCGATGTGCGCCAGCTCGTGGCAGATCACGGAGTGATACGACTGGCACAGCGACGACAGCGCCAGCGAATTGGCGGCCGTGCCGTTGAAGACGAAGAAAACTTCGCAGTCGGTCTCGAACAGGTCGCGGATGCGGTCGCACACGCGCTGCGTCCAGGAATCATCGCCATAGGCCGGCTCGTGGCCGCTGCCATTGGCCTCCAGGAAATACTTCAGCGACTCCGGGCAGAAGCCCGCGTAGTTGTCTGAGGCGAAATGCTGCATGGGCTGCATGGCGGACCGGCAAATGGGAGTGGAAGAGGACGGGTTACTTCTGTTCGGACCACAGCACGCCGCCGGTGGCCCAGTTTTCGCGCTTGATGTCGGTGATGATGATGTCGACGGCGCCCGGCGCGCAGCCCAGCGATTCACACGTGACGCGCGTCACTTCTTCGACGAGCTTCCTTTTCTGCTCAACGCTGCGGCCCTCGAACATCTCGATATGGAAAGTCGGCATGGTGTCTCCTGTTTGGTGAATCGCTTTGACAGTCGCGGCGGTTGTGCCAGTCGCGTCAGTCGCGATATGAAGCGTCGATTTTATCCAGTTTGCGCAACAGCGCCGGCCACTCGATCACGCCTTCGATGGCGCCGCCATCTTCGAGCTGCTCTGCCGCACGCTCTGCCACTTCCGGCGCGGGCGCGACGACCTCGCCGCCGGCAAGCGCGTGAATCTGGATCTCGCATGCCTTGATGAGCGTGGCCATCAGCACGTGCGCCTCGGCCACGGTCCGGCCGATGGTGAGGGTGCCGTGATTGCGCAGCAGCATGGCGAAATGATGGCCGAGCGACGCGGTGAGGCGCGCGCCCTCCTCCGGCGTAAAGGCAAGACCTTCGTAATCGTGATAGGCGATGCACCGGTGAAACCGCAGCGCATGCTGAGACAGCGGCAGCAGCCCGTGCTTCTGCGCGGACACGGCAATGCCCGCCGTGTTATGCAGATGGACCACACACTGCGCGTCGGGCCGCGCGGCATGCACTGCAGCGTGCAACGCAAAACCCGTCACGTTGACGGACGGGCGTGCTGCCGCATCGGGCCAGTCGCCGACGAGCTGGCCGCGGCCATTGATCTTGACCAGGTTGGATGCGGTGATCTCGTCGAACGCGAGGCCGAACGCGTTGATCAGGAAGTGATCAGGCTCGCCGGGCACGGTGGCCGACAGATGGGTGTAGACAAGGTCGTCCCAACCGTTGAGCGCGGCCAGTCGGTACGCGGCGGCAAGGTCGACCCGCACGGCGCGTTCGGCCTGGCTGATCTCGCCGCCGGGCACAACGGCATCGGGGCGCAAGGCAAAAGACATGAGGCTCCTCCAATGGAGGAGGCATTCTAGAACGGGCGCGTCGACCGCGTGGTGGGCGCCTTCACATGCCGCGCATCACGCACGCGCGGGCGACGCGCGCCTGACCGCAACGAAGATCACCACGCCCGCCACGAGCGACACCGCCGCCACCGCCAGCGATGCATTGAAGCCGCCCGTGGCGGCAAACAGGCGGTTTGCCAGCGGCGGCCCTGCGATCTGGCCGATGCCATACGCGGCCGTCATCAAGCCCATCAGACGGGGCGCCGCATGCGGCCACAGCCGGCGCGCCTCGCGCATGGCGAACAGCGTGATCGCGGTGAACGGCAGGCCGAGCAGCGTGCTGGACAGCGCCAACCCGGCCACCGTGGGCCACACGATGCTGATCGCCACGGCCACCGCTTGCATTGCGTATGCCGTGGCCAGCAGCGAGCGGTTGTCGCGCGCCAAACTGATCCGGGTCGAAAGGAACGCGCCGAGGGCGACGCCCGCACCGAACATCGGCCAAAACAGGTCTGGCCAGACGGAACCCGCGGGCAGCACCTTGCGGGCGATCACCGGTAGGAACGTGGCGGTGATGATGTAACCGAAGCCGGCCAGGCCGTAGGCAATCGTGAGCGCGCTGGTGGGCGCATCCAGGCCCGGTGCCGCGCCGGAAGCCGCCGGCGCCGGAGCAGCATGCGCATGGGTTTCCGGCCGGATGGTCGACCACACCGCCGCCGAGAGCAGCGCTGACAGCACGCCAAACGCCAGCCATGCCGACGTGGCGTGCCAACCCAGCGCCACCATGCCGCTGGCCGCCAGCCCCGGAATGGCGATGCCCAAGCCGGGCCCGCAGAAGATGATGCCGCCAAGCGCCGCATGCCCAAGCTCGGTCAGCCGATGCAGGCACCAGCCGGCCGTGAAGACGAACACGAGCGCGCTGGCCATGCCTGCCGCAAAGCGCAGCAGAAGCCACGCCGACTGCCCTTGCAGCACGCCCATTCCGGCCGTCAGCAGCACCGTCGCAACCAGGCCGGTGCGGATGAGCCGCGCCGCGTCGCCACGCACCGCCATGCAGGCCAGCGCGCCCACGAAATAACCAAGGTAGTTGCCAGTGGCCAGCCAGCTGCCCTGCGCCAGCGTCAGGCTGCCGTCGTGCAGCATCATCGGCAGGATCGGCGTGAAGGCGAAGCGGCCGATGCCCATCGCCACCGACAGCGCGACCATGCCCGCAATCGCCACGCGCCAGGCGGTGGCCCGCTGGGAATGCGCGGCGGACACGGCGGAGGTGGACGACAGGATGTGCTCCATGGAAAGGCCTGGATGAGGAAATCGGCACTTCATCGTACGCAAGGCCGATCATCCTGAAAAATGAATTATATTGAACAAACCCATTAGCATTTGAGATACATCATGGATCTGTCCTCGCTCGAGATCTTCCGGACGGTCGTGCGCGAAGGCGGTGTCACGCGGGCGGCGCAGCAGCTCAATCGCGTGCAGTCGAATGTGACGACCCGCATCCGCCAGCTGGAAACTTCGCTCGGCGTGCAACTGTTTGTGCGCGAAAGCAAGCGCATGGTGCTGACGCCGGCCGGGCAGACCCTGCTGACCTACGCCGACGACATCCTCCGCCTGGCCGCCGAAGCACGCCAGGCCGTGCAGCCGCGCGAGCCGCATGGGCGCCTGCGCATTGCCTCGATGGAAAGCACGGCGGCCAGCCGCCTGCCGGCCCTGCTCGCCACGCTGCATCAGCGCTGGCCGCGCGTGCAGCTCGAACTGGTGACGATGACCACGCGCCACTCCCTTCAGGCGCTGTCGAACTTTGAAGTCGATTGCGCGTTCGTTGCCGAAACCGCGTGCCTGAACAACACGCGCGCCGCCATGACGACGCTGCCGGCCTTTGCGGAAGAGCTGGTGGTGATTGCACACCGCGCCCATCCGCCGATCCGTCGCGCTTCGGATGTGCAGACCACGGGCCTGCTCGCATTCGAACCCGGCTGCGCCTATCGGCAGCTGATCGAAGACTGGTTTGCAGCAGACGGCGTGGCGCCGTCGCGGGTGCTGGAGCTGGGCTCATACCACGCCATCATCGCGTGCGCGGCGGCTGGGATTGGCGTGGCGCTGGTGCCGCGCTCGGTGCTTGAGCTGTATACGAACGCGCCGGAAATCAGCCTCCATGCGCTGGGCAAACCGGGCCGCGTCGACACGCTGCTTGCCTGGCACCGCGACATGGCTGGCCCCGCCCTGCAGGCGCTGGTGCAACTGCTGAGCGAGCCGCAGCCGACGGCAAAGGCCTCTGCGCGCGAGGCCGTTGCAGCCTGACGGGAAAGCAGAGATCGAGACTGCCCCCCTCAGCTGACCGATCTCACAGATCGATCTTCATGCCGAGCTTGAAGAGGCGCGGTGCCCCCATCGACAGACGATTGTTGCCGGCGCCCGCCCAGTAGCGCTTGTCGGTCAGGTTGTCGACATTGAATTGCAGCGTCGCGCGCTTGCCCGAAATGCGGGTCACGTAGCGCACGCCGGCGCTGAAGAGCGTCGTGCCGCCCAGCTCTGCCTGGTTGGCGTCGTTCACGGGGCGCGGGCCGAGGTAGTAGGCGCCCGCGTTGAACGAGACAGAACGCAGCATCGGCAATGTGTATTCGGCAAAAACGCTGGCGGTGCTGCGCGGCGTGTTCTCCGGTGTTTTTCCGTCGAGACCGTTGCCGACACCGCGGAACTTCGCGTCCGTCCAGCCGGCCGAGGCCAGCAGCGACAAGTCCTTGGTGACGCGGCCCTGCGCAGTCAGCTCGACACCCCGAATCCGCTCGCGGCCGTCCTGCACGAAGATGTTCGCGTCGTTGGTGTAGCTCGCCGCGCGGTCGATGTCGTACACGGCGGCGGCGAGTTGCGTGCCGGCCGGCGTTTCGTAGCGCACGCCCACTTCCTTCTGCTCGGACAGCGCAGGCGGCATGGCCACGTTGGCGTTGGCGGCCGTGTTCGGAGCCCGCGCGCCGGCTTCCAACCCTTGCGCGTACGACGCATACGCCGACAGTGCAGGCGTGAACTTGTAGATGACAGCCCCCAGCGGCGTGGTCTTGCTGGCCTCGTAGCGGTTGGGCGCCTGCTCGCTGGTGTAGCGCGTGTAGCGCAGGCCGGCGATGACTTGCCAGTGCTCCGATAGCGTCATGCGATCCAGCGCGTAGACGCCCGTGTCCACGGCGCGCTGCTCGGCCGTAAAGCCGGTGCCGGTGGTCGGCAGCCAGCCGAGGTCGACAGGGTTGTACAGATTCTGCGTGCCGGAAAAGCGGTCGGAGTACACCGCCGCCTGGCGCATGTCGGAACGCGCAACGCCGAAGGTCAGGTCATGCGTGATCCAACCCGTCTTCTCCGTACCGGAAACGTCGGCCCGCACGTGGCTTGTATTCCAGCGACCGCTCTGGCGCTGGCCGGACAGCGTGCCGGCGCCCGTCAGCGCGTTGGTCAGCTTGAATTCTGAGAACGCCCGCGTGCGCGCCGTCTCCGACAAGCCGCCTTCCACCGTCAGCAGCCACACATCGGCGAGCGCGTAATCGGCACGCAGCAACGCGTTGGTGTTGTTGCCATCAAAGTCGGCCCAGCCTGGCGAAATCCGTTTGCTCGGGTCGGGCATGGCCGGCAAGGTGATCACCCCGTTTTTCGCGGCGGGCAGCGTCACCACCGACTGCTCGGTGATGACCTTGCGCGAATATTCCACGTCGGCTTTCAGGCTCAGGCGGCTGTTGACCTTCCAGTCGAAGGCCACGGCGGCAAGCTGGCGCGTGCCGTCAATGCCGCTGGTAGGCGACTGCAACGAGCCACCCGCGGCGTTGAAGCGAATGCCGTACTGATTGTCTTCACCGAAGCGGCGCCCGACGTCGAGCGTGCCCACAGCGGTGCCGTTGCTGTCGAACTGCATGCCGAGCGTCGTCACCGGCGTATTGCCCGCCCGCTTGGTCACGAGATTGACTACACCGCCCGGCGTCGTGTAGCCGTAATACAGCGCCGACACGCCCTTCAGCACCTCCACGCGTTCCTTGTCTTCCAGCGGGATCGCCGTGAGTGCTGCCATCGGCATCGAGCCGTTGAAGCGGAAATTGGTCCGGTTCTCCAGCGTCACGCCGCGGATGGCGAGGTTGTCGAACGTTTCGCCCGACAACTGCTGGCGCGTCACGCCCGCCGTATTGCGCACCGCGTCGTACAGCGACGTGTCCTGCTGCGCGTCGAGCGCCTCGCGCGTGACCACGTTCACTGTGGCAGGAATGTCGCGCAACGCCATGCCGCGGAACGCCCCAACCTGCGCCGTACTGGCCGCAAAGCCCCGCTGGCTGCCTGCCGTGATGGTCGTCTCGTTGAGGTCCACCGTGGCGCTGCCTGCGGCCGGCTGGCCTGCTTCGGCATGCGCCAATGTGGAAACGGCAAGAGGAATGGCGGCGAGCGCGCAGGAAAAAGCGCGGGCCGTGAGATGACGGTTCATCGCAGGCAACAGAGTCGATCAGGATTGGCGAAACCGGACGCGCGGCAATGCGCTGAGAGAAGAGAAAACGCGCCGCAAAACATCACGCGGCGCGTCGATCTGTTGGCTGGCAGGTGGAAACCCGCTGGCTCGCCCGGTTGGAGCGATGGTCAGCGGGTGGGCATTCGCCCGTGGCCTTCCATCAAATGAGGATGATTCGCATTATATAGATTGAAATGTGATGTCAGCAACTGTTAATTCGCCGGCACCCCCTGTTTCCACTGGGGCCAGTGCTGCACGATGTCGTCCAACAACGGCTTGGCCGCATTGACGAGATTGTGCGTGGCCGGCACGAAACCACCCTGCTGCGCATAGTTGATGAGCCCGTCGGAGGCGCTCTGGCCGTCGTATGGACGATCGAAGTCGGACCCGGCGCGCAGCAGGGCCACGCGGCTGAAGTCGACCTTGCCGGCACGGGCGCCGCGCGTCAGGACTTCCAGCGTGGCGTTGTCTTCTTGCGCCGTCGTGCAGTAGGTGCCCTTGTTGTCGGTCATCGTCTTCACCCAGTCACGCGCTCGCTGTCCGAGGTTGCGGCCGGCCCACCATGTGTCGGCGGAAGCCACGTCGCACTGGATGACGGCAGGCGGCTGGTTGGCCGGCGCATATGCGTAGTTCTTGCGGAAGGCGATGGCCTCGGGGCTGTCTTCCAGCGTCGCCGATTTCGACAGCGTGTACGCCTTCTGCAGCAGCGTCTCGTTGAGCTGGAACACCTCGGTGCGGTAGTCCATCGGCGGCTTCTGGCCGGGGCCCTTGGTGCCGATGCCGAAGTAGCCGTACGGCCAGCCGGCCGGCATCTCGCGCGCATCGATCTCGTGCGACAGGCCGTAATCAACCGCATACCGCGCCCACGCCGCCGAGCCCACCGTCCCCTGCCCCGGATCGATGCCCGCAATGCCGGCAATCACAAAGTACGTGTGCGAGAGATCCAGCTTGCTGCGATAGAGCAGCGCGGAAATCGTCGACGCGGCATTCGCGTAGCCCATGCCTGTGGTGACCTGGCAGATGCCGTCGTAGTTGCACAGCATGTTCGGTGCATCGGGCGACAGGCCGGAGATATAGACCTTCTCCTTCAGGTCGTAGCGGTCGATAAAGGGTTGGGCTTCGCCCTGGAACATGTTGATGACGATGACCTTCACTCCGTCATACGCGCAGCTGTTCAAGGTCAGCGCTGCGGCACCGACGGCGCAAAGCTTCGCGATCGTACGCAAACTCGTACGCACACGCGGCATGGGCATCTTGAATCGGGAATCGATCATGGCGAGGGCACTCCGTGTTTCCACACGCTCCAGCGCGTGACGATCTCGTTGACCAGCGGACCGCCCGCCAGGTACAGGTTGTTGAGCGACGGCACGAACCCGCCCGAGTTGCTGTTGACCAGCGAGTCGTACGGCGTCTGCCCCGGATACGGCCGATCGAAGTTGGACGCGGTGCGCAGCACGGCCACGCGCTGCAGGTCGAGCAGGCCCGCCTTCGCACCGCGCGTGAGCGCCTCGAACGTGGCGTTGTCTTCCTGCTGCGTGGTGCAGTAGGCGCCCTGCCCGTCCGTCAGCAGCTTGACCCACGCGGCTTCACGCTCGCCCAGCTTGGCACCGTGCCAGTACGTATTGCCGGCAGCGGTGTCGCATTGCACGACAGAGGGCGGCTGGTTGGCGGGTGCGCTCGGGTAGTTGGCGCGATAAGCCCGCGCGGTGGCGTTGTCATCCAGCACCGCGCCCTTGGAGAGCGCCAGCGCCTTCTGCAGCAGCACCTCGTTCACGCGGAAGACTTCGGTCTTGTAATCCAGCGGCGGCTTCTGCCCGGGGCCTTGCGTGTTGATGCCGATGAAACCGTTCGGCCAGCTGGCGGGCACCTCGCGCGCATCGATCTCCCACGCGATGTCGCTGTCGACCAGGAAGCGCGCCCACGCGGCGCTGCCCAGCGTGCCCTGCGACGGGTCGATCCCCGCAATGCCCGCCACGAGGAAGTACGTGCGCTGCAGATCGAACTTGCCGCTGTAGATCAGCGCCGACACCGACGACGCAGCATTCGCCTTGCCCATGCCGGTGGTGAGCTGGCAGACGTCGCTGGCGTTGCAATGCACGTTCGGATAGTCGATGGACAGGCCCGGCACCGGCACGTCCTGCGTGAGACCGAGTTTGTCGATCCACGGCTGCGCCTCCGGCGCGAACATGCTGATGATCAGCACCTTGACCTTGCGCGCGTGCGATTCCGGTGCGAGTTGCGCACCCGGCTGCGTCGACGCGCCAACGCCCGCCGCCAGCAATGCGCCAACCGCGACGGCACGCGCCAATCGTTTGCCTTTGCGCCCGAGCAGCCGGTGCGGCGGCTGCGGTGGCGGGGCGTCAACCTTGTCAGATAGGACGCTCATGGTTCTCCTCGGATTTTGGGGGATGGGGATGGGATCAACCCGCGCTGTGGGGAACAGCGCGCGCCACCGATGCAAATTGCCTGCCAGGCGGCAAACACGCTCTACGCAATCGGCAACGTGTTCCGGTATAGGCCATGGCGGCGCCTGTCTCCAGCCGGGCACCGTTCCCGAGCTTGTCCTTGCGATGCAGACAAGCCCCACCGCGGGGCGCCCCGTGCCCTGAAAGCCGCTCGGCCCGCCCGCTGAAACCCGTTGCTCAGGTTTCTGACGCGCCGCTCAGGGTCTCCGTAAGTTGCGCGTGATGTACTCCACAGCGCCCCGCCAGACCGGGTCGGGGCGTTTTGTCTGACATCCAAGCCGATCGGCCATCTTCTTCCGCGCCGCATCCGGCTAACCGGAAACCCTCGCACCATGCAGGAACCCACACGCCCTGGACGGCGGAGCGCACACGCGCCCGCCGCGACCACGCACGCGCGTGACTTCACCGCCCGTCCTGCCCTGCTTGCCACAGGCGGGGCGATCACGCCGGCAGCGCCATCCGTGCGCGCATGGCCCTGGCGCGCGTTGCGCAAATGGCTCCTCGTCGCGCTGGTCGCCTGCGCCTACCTGTTGCCCGGCACGCTCGGCCACGACCCGTGGAAGCAGGACGAGACCTACACGTTCGGCATCGTCCAGCACATGGTGGCAACCGGCGACCCGATCGTGCCGGTCAGCGCAGGCCAACCCTTTGTCGAAAAGCCGCCGCTCTATGCGTGGGTGGCCAGCACGCTGGTCTGGCTGCTGGCAGACGTGCTGCCCGCGCACGACGCCGCGCGGCTCGCGAGCGCACTGTTTGCCGGACTCGCGCTTGCGTTCACGGCGCGGCTCGCACGGGCCGCCACAGGCGCAGCTTCATGGACGGATGCGCGCGTGCTCGGCACGGTGGCGCTGTGCGCAGGCTCGCTGATCGTCGTCAAACATGCGCACGAGATGATTACCGACGTGGCATTGCTGGCAGGCACCGCTATCGGGTTCTGCGGCTTGTTCGAATGCGTGCAGCCGGCAACGCGTGCCCGCGGCTCGGCATGGCTGCTCGGCATTGGCATGGGGATGGCGCTGCTGGCCAAGGGCGTATTCATTCCGCTGGTGTTCTGCATCACGATCGCCGGCGCTGGCGTAGTGCTGCCGGCCTGCCGTAGTCGCGTATTCGCACGACAACTCGGCACGGCGGCGCTCGTCTTCCTTCCGTTCGCCACGATCTGGCCAACGCTTTTCTATTTGCGTGCGCCGGACCTCTTTCAGGTCTGGTTCTGGGACAACAACATCGGACGCTTCCTGGGCTTCTCCGTGCCGGTGCTGGGCGCGGAGAATGACGATCCGTTCTACGTCTGGCATTCGCTGCTGACCATCGGGTTTCCGGCCGGCCCGCTGGCGCTCGTCGCGCTGGCCTGCGGCGCATGGCGAGACTGGCGCACACCGCACGTGGCGCTGCCGCTCGTGTTCGCGGCGGTGGGGCTGCTGGCGCTCCAAGTCTCGGCGACGGCCCGTCCGTTGTACCTGCTGCCGTTCATCGTGCCGTTGGCAACGCTGGGGCAGCGCGCGATCACACGGCTGCCGATGCGCGTGCACGTTGCGTGGGATTACCTCGGCCGCGCGCTGTTCGGCACCATCGCACTGCTCACGTGGCTGCTGTGGGCCGTCATGACGGAAAGCACATCGCATGCAGGCCTGCGCTGGCTCGACCGCTGGTTGCCGGTCGACTGGATCTTGCCGATCCAGCCGACGCTCGTGGCCGCGGCGCTGGCCCTCACAGTCGGATGGCTCTGGCTGCTGCCACGCCTGAAAGCGGCCGGCGCATGGCGCGGGGCAATGTCATGGGCGGCCGGCGCCTTGGTCGGCTGGGGCTTGATCGGCACCCTGCTCCTGCCGTGGCTGGACGAAGCCAAAAGCTATCGCTCCGTGTTCGACAGCCTCGGCGTCAAGCTGGCCCCCGCCTGGCGCATGGATGACTGCATGGCGAGCCTGCATCTGGGCGAATCGGAGGCGCCCATGCTGCGCTACTTCACCGGCATCCTGCACCAGCCCGTCGGGCAATCCACCGCACAGCATTGCCGATGGCTGATCGTCCAGGACAGCCATGCGCACGCGCGAACGCCCGGAATGGAGTGGACCCTGTTCTGGTCGGGCGCCCGCCATGGCGACCGAAATGAACGCCTGCGCGTCTTCCAGCGGGAAATCGCACCGCCGCCCTGATCGCCCCAAAACAAAACGGCGCGCGCCCCGTTGCCAGGAGCGCGCGCCGTTCAGCGCATGCGGTGCGAAGGCGTTACATCAGACCTTTTGCTGCACCCACGCTGCCACACCGGCCAGCGCCTGCGGCAGGTTGCCCGGCTCCGTGCCGCCAGCCTGGGCCATGTCCGGGCGGCCGCCACCCTTGCCGCCGACCTGCTGGGCAACAAAGTTGACCAGCTCGCCCGCCTTGACCTTGGCCGTGGCGTCAGCCGTCACGCCGGCAATCAGCGCGACCTTGCCGTCGCTCACGCTGCCCAGCACGATGGCTGCGGTCTGCAGCTTGTCCTTGAGCTTGTCCATGGTCTCGCGCAGCGTCTTGGCATCGGCGCCGTCCAGCTTGGCAGCCAGCACCTTGATGCCGGCAACGTCCACGGCCTGGCTCACGAGTTCGTCGCCCTGGCTTGCGGCCAGCTTCGACTTCAGGCGCTCCAGTTCCTTCTCGAGCGTCTTGACCTGGTCCTGCACCTGCACGATGCGCTGCGTCAATTCCGACGGCTGCGCACGCAGCGCGGCGGCCGCTTCGTTGATGCGCGTATCGAGCGTCTGCAGGTAGTGCAGCACGTTGTCGCCGGTGATGGCTTCCACACGGCGGATGCCCGCTGCCACGCCCGACTCGCTCACGATCTTGAACAGGCCGATATCGCCCGTGCGCGCCACGTGCGTGCCACCACACAGTTCCTTCGACGAACCGATCGAGAGCACGCGCACTTCGTCGCCGTACTTCTCGCCGAAGAGCGCCATCGCGCCATTCTTGACCGCGTCGTCAAAGCCCATGAGCTGCGCGCTCGTGGCCGCGTTGGCGAAAATTTCTGCGTTGACGCGCGCTTCCACTTCGCGGATCTGCAGCGGCGTCATCGGTGCGTTGTGCGAGAAGTCGAAGCGCGTCTTTTCCGCATCGACCAGCGAGCCCTTCTGCTGCACGTGGCTGCCCAGCACTTCGCGCAGCGCCTTGTGCATCAGGTGCGTTGCCGAGTGGTTGCGCATGGTGCGCGCGCGGCGCACAGCGTCCACTTCGGCCGACACGGCATCGCCCACCTTCAGCACGCCGGTGCGCAGCTCGCCGTGGTGGCCGAACACTTCCGGCTGCACCTTCAGCGTGTCGGCCACGTCAAACCAGACGGTCGCGGCCTTGAGCGTGCCCTGGTCGCCAACCTGGCCGCCCGATTCCGCATAGAACGGGGTGTGGTCCAGCACCACCACGCCGGTCTGGCCCGGATGCATTTCCTGCACCGATGCGCCATCCACAAACAGCGCCGTCACGCGAGCGGTTTCGCGCACCAGCTGGTCGTACCCGTGGAACGTGGTCTTGTCGCCGGTGTAGTCGAGCGTGCCGGCGGCCATCTTGAACTTGCCGGCCGCGCGTGCCTGCTCGCGCTGGCGGTTCATGGCGGCGTCAAAGGCCGCTTCGTCGACGATCACGTCGTTCTCGCGGCAGACGTCTTGCGTCAGGTCCAGCGGGAAGCCGTAGGTGTCGTGCAGCTTGAAGGCGAGTTCGCCGTCGAGCATCTTTGCGCCGGAGGTCTTCAGTTCGCCCAGCGCGGCGTCCAGAATCGACATGCCGTGCTCGATGGTCTCGAAGAAGCGGGCTTCTTCCGTCCGGAGCACTTCGACCACGCGGTCGCGCGCCTCGCGCAGTTCTGGATACGCTTCGCCCATCTGCGCGACGAGGTCGTCCACCAGCTTGTGGAAGAACGCTGCGCGGCAGCCGAGCTTGTAACCGTGGCGGATGGCGCGGCGGATGATCCGGCGCAGCACATAGCCGCGGCCTTCATTGCCCGGGATCACACCGTCGACGATCAGGAACGAGCATGCGCGGATGTGGTCGGCAATCACGCGCAGCGAGTTGTTGGCCAGATCCTTGGTGTTGGTCTCGCGCGCCGCGGCGGCGATGAGCGCCTGGAACAGGTCGATCTCGTAGTTGCTGTGCACGTGCTGCAGGATCGCAGCCAGACGCTCCATGCCCATGCCGGTGTCGACGCACGGCGCGGGCAGCGGGGTCAGCGTGTATTCGCCGGTCGCCGGATCGAGCTGGCGATCGAACTGCATGAACACGTTGTTCCAGATTTCGATGTAGCGGTCACCGTCGGCTTCCGGGCTTCCCGGGGGGCCGCCCCACACGTCCGGGCCGTGGTCGTAGAAGATTTCCGAGCACGGGCCGCACGGGCCGGTTTCGGCCATCTGCCAGAAGTTGTCGGAGGCATACGGCGCGCCCTTGTTGTCGCCGATGCGCACGACGCGCTCGGGCGGCAGGCCGATGACCTTGGTCCAGATGTCGTAGGCCTCGTCGTCGGTCTGGTAGACGGTGGCCCACAGCTTCTCGGCCGGCAGCTTGTATTCCTGCGTCAGCAGCTCCCACGCCCACACGAGTGCGTCGCGCTTGAAGTAGTCGCCGAACGACCAGTTGCCGAGCATTTCGAAGAACGTGTGGTGACGCGCGGTGTAGCCGACGTTTTCCAGGTCGTTGTGCTTGCCGCCGGCGCGCAGGCAGCGCTGCACGGACGCCGCGCGCACGTACGGGCGCTTGTCGGTACCGAGAAAGACGTCCTTGAACTGCACCATGCCGGAGTTGGTGAACAGCAGCGTCGGGTCGTTGCCCGGCACCAGCGGCGAGGAGCGCACCACGGTGTGGCCCTTCGTCTCGAAGAACGTCAGGAATTTTTGGCGGATATCGGAGGCTTTCATGTCGCGGGGTGCCGAGTCAGCATTGCGCCTTGGAGCATCCCGCTCCTGAGCGCCTTGGATTAGTGCAAACCGTTGATTATACGGGGTTCGCGCCCGGGTCGCGTCCATTCTGCGCCGCATTTTCCGCGCTTGGTCGCAAGGGGCTGCGACGCCGCCGGGGCGTGGTGTAGAGTGCACCCGATCCAATCGTGTCGATTTGTCAATCCATGGGCGCTCTGAGCCATCTTCGTGTTCTCGACCTGACCCGCGTGCTTGCCGGCCCCTGGTGCGCGCAGAACCTTGCCGATTTTGGGGCCGACGTCATCAAAGTGGAGCGCCCCGGCGCCGGCGACGACACGCGCACATGGGGCCCGCCGTGGCTCAAGGACGAGGCGGGCAACAACACCGCCGAAGCCGCCTATTACCTCGCCGCCAACCGAAACAAGCGCTCCATCACCGTCGACATCAGCACGCCCGAGGGCCAGGACATCGTGCGCAAGCTTGCCGCGCACGCCGATGTGGTGCTCGAGAACTACAAGGTCGGCCAGCTGAAGAAATACGGGCTCGACTACGCATCGCTCAAGGCGGTGAAGCCTGACCTCGTCTACTGCTCCATCACGGGCTTCGGCCAGACCGGCCCTTACGCCGCCCGCGCCGGCTACGACTTCATCGTGCAGGGCATGGGCGGCTTCATGAGCCTGACCGGCGAGCGCGACGACCTGCCCGGCGGCGGCCCCCAAAAGGCCGGCGTGGCCATCTCCGATTTGATGACCGGCATGTACGCCACCGTCGCCGTGCTGGCAGCGCTTGCGCACCGCGACCGCACCGGCGAGGGCCAGTACATCGACATGGCGCTGCTCGACGTGCAGGTCGCCATGCTGGCCAACATGAATACCAACTACCTCGCCAGCGGCCAGGCGCCCAAGCGCTGGGGCAATGCGCATCCGAATATCGTGCCGTATCAGACGTTCCAGGCCGCCAATGGCTGGATCATCGTGGCGGTCGGCAATGACGGCCAGTTCCGGCGCTTTGTGGATGCGGGCGGCATGCCCGAGCTGGCCGACGACCCGCGCTTTGCCACCAACCCGCAGCGCGTGGCCAACCGCGACGTCCTGGTGCCGATCCTGGCCGAGATGGTCAAGCGCCTGAGCAAAGGCGAATGGATCGACAAGCTCGAAGCCGCCGGCGTGCCGTGCGGTCCGATCAACTCGCTCGACGAGGTGTTCGACAACGAACAGGTGCAGGCGCGCGGCCTGCGCGTCGACCTGCCTCACCCGAGCGCCGGCGCTGTCAAGCTGGTCGGCAGCCCAGTCAAGATGAGCGCCACGCCGCCCAAGGCTACAAGCCATCCGCCGCTGCTGGGCGAACACACCGAGGCCGTGCTGCGCGACGTGCTGAACTTGAACGCGGAGCAGATCGAAACGCTGCGCGAGCGCGGCGTGATCTGAGCCCGGGCGTTTCGCGCCAACCCTTTCCCCACCCTGACGAGGTCAACATGTGGCTTGATGCGTTGCTGGCTTACCTGCATTACATCTCGATCTTCACGCTGATCGTCTTTCTCACCGCCGAGGCCGTGGTGCTGCGCCCGGGCATGACGCCCGAAATCCGCAAACGCCTGGGACGTTATGACGCTGTGTACGGGGTGGCGGCCGTCGCGGTGCTGATCACCGGCGCGCTGCGTGTGCTGTACGGAGCCAAGGGCTACGCGTTTTACGTACACAACCCGGTCTTTCACATCAAGGTGGGCCTGTTCATTCTCGTGGGGCTGCTGTCGATCGTGCCGACCATCAACATCCTGCGCTGGAACAAGCAAGGCAAGACGTTGCCCGACTTCGTGCCCACACCGTCGGAGATCGCCAAGACGCGCCGCTGGGTCATGATCGAGTCGCACCTGATCATCTTCATTCCGCTGGCCGCCGTGCTGATGGCGCGCGGGATCGGCATGTAGTGCAACGCTAGGGACAAACCCTGAATCGTTTGCCTGGGCGCCGCGCCGGCTCACGACGCGGCCCGACATCCCCTCCGCAAGGTGCTTGAAAGCCGGTCTGCTTAGCGTGCAAACTTGGTCGCCTTATCAGGTACGAGGCGGCCCGCCATACCCGGCGCGGTACGCCACCCCGAGGAGACCAGTCTTGCAGAACGATCCACAAGGTCGTCCGGTGATCCGCAGTCACCAGGACTTTGCATCCGGCATCATGTTCATCGTCGCCGGCGCGGCGTTTGCCATTCTGGCGCGCAGCTACCGCATGGGCACGGCCGGCAGCATGGGCCCGGGCTATTTCCCGTTCTGGCTGGGCGTGCTGCTCGTGCTGCTGGGCGTGGTGGTACTCGTGCAATCGCTGTCTCGCAAGGGCGTGGTCGACCGCATTCCGCGTTGGGACGTCAAGACGCTACTGTGGATTCTCGGCTCGGTTGTTCTGTTCGGACTGCTGCTGCAACCGCTTGGCCTGGTGCTGTCGCTGGTGGTGCTCGTCTTCGTCTCGAGCATGGCCAGCCACGAGTTCACGCTCAAGGGCGCGGCCGGCACCGCCATCGTGATGGTCGTCATGAGCCTCGCGGCGTTCGTCTACGGGCTCAAGTTGCAGTTCCCGGTGTGGCCTGCCTTCATCGGCAATTGAGCGAGAGGCACACGACACCATGGACCTCTTTGCCAATCTCGCGCTGGGCTTCTCCACCGCGCTTTCCATCCAGAACCTGATCTACGCGTTCATCGGCTGCGTGCTCGGTACGTTGATCGGCGTGTTGCCGGGCCTGGGCCCCATCGCCACGATTGCGATGCTGCTGCCGGCCACGTACGCGCTGCCGCCGGTGGCCGCGCTCATCATGCTGGCCGGCATTTACTACGGCGCGCAGTACGGCGGCTCTACCACGGCCATCCTCGTTAATCTGCCGGGCGAATCCTCCTCGGTGGTGACCACCATCGACGGCTACCAGATGGCACGGCGCGGACGCGCGGGCGTGGCGCTGGCCACCGCCGGCCTCGGCTCGTTCTTCGCGGGCTGCGTGGCCACGCTGGTGCTGGCCGCATTTGCCACGCCGTTGTCGGAATTCGCGTTCAACTTCGGGCCGGCGGAATATTTCTCGTTGATGGTGCTGGGCCTGATCGGCGCGGTCGTGCTGGCGTCTGGCTCGCTCGTCAAGGCGATTGCGATGATCGTGCTGGGCCTGCTGCTCGGCCTCGTCGGCACCGATGTGAACTCGGGCACCGCGCGGTATTCGTTTGACGTGCCGGAGCTGGCCGACGGGCTGAACTTCGTGTCGGTGGCGATGGGCGTGTTCGGCTTTGCCGAAATCATCGCCAACCTCGAACAGAAGGAACACCGCGAAACCTTCGTCGAGCACGTCCGCAACCTGTGGCCCAGCCGCGAAGACTTCAAGCGAATGATCCCGGCGGTGCTGCGCGGCACGGCGCTCGGCTCGGTGCTGGGCATCCTGCCGGGCGGCGGCGCGACGCTCGCGTCGTTCGCGTCGTACTCGCTGGAGAAGAAGACCTCGAAGTATTCGAGCGAATTCGGCAAGGGCGCCATCGAGGGCGTGGCCGGCCCCGAATCGGCCAACAACGCCGCGGCGCAGACGTCGTTCATTCCGCTGCTCACGCTCGGCATTCCGCCCAACGCCGTGATGGCGCTGATGGTCGGCGCCATGACCATCCACAATATCCAGCCCGGGCCGCAGGTGATGACCAGCAACCCCGCGCTGTTCTGGGGCCTCATCGCCTCGATGTGGATCGGCAACCTGATGCTGATCGTGCTGAACCTGCCGATGATCGGCGTGTGGGTGCGCCTGCTGAAAGTGCCGTATCGCTTCCTGTATCCGGCCATTCTGGTGTTCTGCTGCATCGGCGTGTATTCGGTGTCGAACACGACGTTCGATATCTTCCAGACGGCGCTCTTCGGCTTGATCGGCTACATGTTCGTCAAGCTTCGCTGCGAACCGGCGCCGATGCTGCTCGGCTTCGTGCTCGGGCCGATGATGGAAGAGAACTTCCGCCGCGCGCTGCTGCTCTCGCGCGGCGATTTCTCTACGTTTGTGACGCGGCCGCTGTCGCTGGGGCTGCTGATCGCGGCAGGCATCCTCGTGTTGCTGGTGGCACTGCCCGCCATCAACAGAAAACGCGAGGAAGCGTTTCAAGAGGAATAGGAATAAGAACGGCGACGTTGCTGCATCGCACCCTACTCAACCGGAGGCTCGCCCTCCGGTTTTTGTTTGCGCACGCGGCAGCGCAGCATTAGAGCCAAACCTCCACTTCAGTTGACGTCGGACACGGCGCTTCGGATAACGGAGGGCGATCGGCCCATAGAGGTCGACCACCTATCCAATGTCCAGGAGACAACCGAATGTCACAGACTTCCCTGCTCCATGCTGTGTATGGATCAGTGCGCGGCTTCCTGCGCACGCACGCTGCAGCCGCCGTTTTGGCCACATCCGCCCTCACCCTGGGGACCGCCGCACCGGCGCAGGCCGCCGGCACCTATGCCGCGACCAAGTACCCGATCGTGCTGGTGCATGGCCTGTCCGGCACCAGCAAGTTCCTCGGCGTGGTCGACTACTGGTATCAGATTCCCGAAGACCTGCGCGCCAATGGCGCCAATGTCTACGTGGCGGATGTCTCCGCCTTCAACGATGAAACCGTGCGCGGCGAACAGCTCGTCAGCCAGATCCGCAGCGTGCTTGCCACCACGGGCGCAGCCAAGGTCAACCTGATCGGGCACAGCCAGGGCGGGCTGACCTCGCGCTACGCCGCGGCCGTCGTGCCAAATCTCGTGGCTTCGGTCACCACCATCGGCACGCCCCACAAGGGTTCGGAGTTTGCGGACTTCGTGGAGTCGACACCGGCGCCGTTCAAGGCACTCGTGAACCTCGGTGCCGATGTATTCGGCTCGGTGCTCGGCTGGTTCAACGGCAACAGCAATCCGCAGAATGGCTTTGCGGCACTGCATATCCTGTCGACATCGGGCGCGGCCGATTTCAACAGGGCGTTCCCCAGCGCGGGCCTCGCCAGCGGATGCAACACCGGCAGCGCCACCGACGTGCGCAACGGCAACGTGCAGAAGCTGTATTCGTGGACGGGCCGCTCCACCGCAACCAACGTGCTCGACCTGTTCGATCCGGTACTGGTTTTCAGCGGCGGCGTCATGCAGGCGCGTGGCTCGGGAACCAACGACGGGCTCGTCTCCGTGTGCAGCGCAAAGTTTGGGCAGGTCTTGTCGACGGATTACGCCTGGAATCACCTGGATGAGGTCAACCAGCTGCTCGGCCTGATCGGCTGGGGCGCGGCCGACCCGGTTGCGGTGATCCGCACGCAAGCGAATCGACTGAAGACGGCCGGTCTCTGACCATCCGACCATTCGACCACCCAAGGCATTCCCCACCATGAAGCTCCAATCGCCATCGATACAGCCCATGACGTTTGTTGCCGCCGTGCTGGTGGCGGTGTCGATGGCGGGCGGGGTCTACTGGTGGCATGCGTCGGACGCGCCTGACGCGCCCATGGCGCAGCCGCAGGCGGCCAAGGGCGCCTTCATCGGCAGTGTCGGCGCCGAACCTTCGGCACAGGCCGCGCCTGCACCGGAGCTGGCCGATACACAGGCGCCGGACGGCCTGCATGTGGATGCGCACGGCCACCTCATCGTCGAAGCCGCCGATCGCGCGGTGTTCGACTACTTCCTCGACGTGCCTGCCTCGCTGCCCGAGGCGCAGCGTGTGTCGATGGCCGAGGCGCATCTGCGCGCCAAGCTGGTCACGCCGGCGCTGGCGGAGGCGCAATCGCTGCTGCAGCACTACCTGGCCTATCGCAAGGCGGCGGCTCCAAGCGGCGCCACCAGCCGCAACAAGCCGAGCCTCGAACAGGTCCAGCAGCGCCCGGAGTTGATCGCCACGCTGCGCCAGCAGTTGAGCGACCGCTCCGCGCTGCGCCGCCAATACCTTGGCGCAGACGTCGCCCACGCCTGGTATGGCGATGACGACGCCATGGACGCCGCCGCGCTCGACCGCCTCGCTGTGATGGCCGACCCGTCGCTCACGCCGGAACAGCGCGCGGCCAGGATCGCCGCCATCGACTCCAATCTCCCGCCATCGGTACAGCAGGCGCGCCGGGACGCCTCCGCCCCGCTCAAGCTCGCCAGCGACATGGAAGCATGGACCAAGCAGGGCATGAGCGAAGCCGAGATGCGCCAGCGCCTGTCCGCCCGCGGCGTGGACAGCCTCGTGGCTGACCGCCTGATCCAGGGCAACCGCGAAGAAGCCGACTGGCGCAACCGCTACGACGCCTACGCCCGTGAACGCGATCGCATCAACGCCTTTGCCGGCCTGTCGGACGCCGATCGGGCCGCGCAAATCGCGCAACTGCGTCAACAGACCTTCACTGCCTCGAATGAGCTGTTGCGCGCACAGGCCCTCGACGGCCTGGCCCAGCGCAAATAGCGTCCGGGGGCGTAAACCGCCGGGCACGGTAAAATCGCGGGATTGCCGAATCACGCACTCCCATGAGCCAAGACAACGCCAACGCCAACGGGTCGACCGCTGCCGCCCCCACGTCCAATTTCCTGCGCCAGATCATTGACGGCGATCTCGCACAAGGCACCTACGCCAATCGCAAGGACGCCACCGGCCAGCCGATCCCGCCGGTGGTCACCCGCTTCCCGCCGGAGCCCAACGGCTACCTGCACATCGGCCACGCCAAGAGCATCTGGGTGAACTTCGGCATGGCCCGCGATTACAACGGCCGCTGCCACCTGCGCTTTGACGACACGAACCCCGTCAAGGAAGACACCGAATACGTCGATTCCATCATCGACGCCGTGCACTGGCTCGGCTATTCGTGGAGCGACGCCGGTGGCGAACACCTGTATTACGCCAGCGACTACTTCGAGCAGCTCTACGGCTTTGCCGAGGTGCTGATCCAGCGCGGCGTGGCCTACGTCGACAGCCAGAGCGCGGAGCAGATCGCCGCCAACCGTGGCGATTTCACCAAGCCGGGCACGCCGTCGCCGTTCCGTGACCGCTCGGTCGACGAGAACCTCGCGCTGTTCCGCGACATGCGCGCCGGCAAGTACAAGGACGGCGAGCACGTGCTGCGCGCCAAGATCGACATGGCCGCGCCGAACATCGTGATGCGCGACCCGGTGCTGTACCGCATCCGCCATGCGCATCACCATCGCACCGGCGACGCATGGTGCATCTACCCGATGTACGACTTCACGCATTGCATTTCCGATGCGTTGGAGAACATCACGCATTCGCTCTGCACGCTGGAGTTCGAGAACAACCGCCCGCTGTACGACTGGGTGCTCGACCACCTGCGCGACGCCGGCGTGCTGTCTGCACCCCTGCCGCATCAATACGAATTCGCACGTCTGCACCTGACCTACGCCATCACCAGCAAGCGCAAGCTGCTGCAACTGGTGACGGAAAAGCGCGTCGACGGCTGGGACGACCCGCGCATGCCGACGCTCGTTGGCATCCGCCGCCGCGGCTACACGCCGGAATCGATCCAGCTCTTCTGCGAACGCGTGGGCGTGTCGAAGGCCGACAGCTGGATCGACATGAGCATCCTGGAAGGCGCCGTGCGCGACGACCTCGATGCGCGTGCGCCGCGCTCGGTGGCCGTGCTGGACCCGGTCAAGCTCATCCTCGACAACGTGCCGGCCGATTTCAACGAGCCGTGCTCGGCGCCCGTGCACCCCAAGCAGCCTGAACTCGGCCGCCGCGAATTCCCCCTCACGCGCGAGCTGTGGATCGAGCGCGAAGACTTTACCGAGACGCCGCCCAAGGGCTACTTCCGCCTCTTCCCGGGCAACAAGGTGCGCCTGCGCTACGGCTATGTGATCGAATGCACCGGCTGCGACAAGGATGCCGCCGGCAACATCACCGCCGTGCACGCCAACATCATTCCGGACACGAAGAGTGGCACGCCGGGTGCTGACAGCGTCAAGGTGAAGGGCAACATCCACTGGGTGAGTGCCGCACATGCGCTGGAAGCCGAGGTGCGCCTGTACGACCGCCTGTTCAGCGACCCGCAACCGGATTCCGGCGACAAGAACTTCCTGGATGCACTCAACCCGGATTCCAAGAAGATCGTCACGGCCTACCTGGAGCCGACGCTCGCAACGGCCAAGGCGGAAGACCGCTTCCAGTTCGAGCGCCATGGCTACTTCGTGGCAGACCGCATCGACTCGCAACCGGGCAAGCCCGTGTTCAACCGCGTGGTCGGCCTGAAGGACAGTTGGGGCAAGTAAGCACGGGCCCATGCACGCCATGGGCCTCTGACAACGGAGGCATCATGCGTGCATGGATCGTATTGCTGGCGGGGCTGCTTTGCGCTCCCGCCCTCGCCGCCTCATTCGCGCCGGACCTGGCGCACACGTCGGTCTACTTTGGCGCATCGCATTTCGATCGCAGTACGATGCGCGGCCGTTTCGACAAGATCGACGGCGCCGTCAACTTCGATGAAGCCACCCACCAGGGCGGCTTCGATTTCACCGTCGACGCCGACTCCATCAACACGCGCCTGCGCGTGCTGGACGGCGTGCTGAAATCGGAGCAGTTTCTCGACGCTGTGAAGTTTCCGGTCATCCGCCTGCGCAGCGACCGCTTCGTCGTGGAGGGCGGCAAGCTCATCGCCATTGAGGCCAATCTGACGCTGCACGGTGTGACGCAGCCTGTGCGGCTAGAGGTGCGCCGCTTCAGTTGCGGCGACGAAAAGATGCCCGGCAGCGCGCGCCACGTTTGCGGCGGTGATTTCCACCTCGCCATTGCCCGCAGCGCCTTCGGCATGACGCGCTTCCTGCCCAATGTGGGCGACCGCGTCGACATCGACATCAGCGTGGAAGCCACGCCTCAATAAACTCGTAACAACCCTCGCAATCACCCGCAATCCATTCATGCCCAATATCGATTTCGCCCTGACCACCGAATACATCGAGCTGCACAAGCTGCTCAAGCTCACGGGTGTGGTCGACAGCGGCGGCGCCGGCAAGGCCGTTGTCGCCGACGGAGCGGTCACGGTCGACGGCCAGCCGGAACTGCGCAAGACCGCCAAGATTCGCGCGGGCCAGGTGGTCATGCTCGGTGATGTGCGCATTGCCGTGCAGGGAATCGACTAACCCATCGACTCACGCCTCAGGTGTTTGAAAACGCACCTTGTGCTACGGTGCGGCACCTTCACACCCATCCCAATCCAGGAGACTGACCATGCCGATCGCCCTCTGGTGCGTTCTGGTGGCTGCAGTGTTGCCGATCGTGTGCGTCGGCATCGCCAAGGCCAAAGGCCCGCGGTACGACAATCGCAATCCGCGTGCGTGGCTCGCGGAGCAAACCGGCGTCGCGGGCCGTGCCGGAGCCGCACAGCAGAACCACTTTGAAGCGTTCCCGTTCTTTGCGGTGGCCGTGCTGGTGGCCATCCTGGGCGGCGGCGTGATCGACCGCATCAACCTGCTCGCCATCGCATTTATCGTGGTGCGCGTGCTGTACACGGTGTGCTATCTCGCCAACTGGGCGCCGCTGCGTTCGCTGATGTGGTTTGCAGGCTTTGCCCTGTGCGTTGCCCTGTTTGTCCAACCGGCCTTCGTGCACTGAGCGGCCGCTCTGCCCCCCAAAAAAAACGGCGCCCAGGTGGCGCCGTTTTCTTTGAGCGATGGGGATTACGTGGACGCATCCGGCGGCACGGCCGGCGCGCGGAACAACCGCCACGCCATGCCGCCCAGCACCGCCACCGCGGCCAGCAGCGCGCCCCACAGCACCCACTGACGCTGGCGGCCGCCCGGCGGCTCGGCCTTGAGTGCATCGGCGGGGGAATCGCTCATCGCGCCAAGCTGTGCCTGCGCAATCGCGGGCGACGCACCTGCCAGCAAGTCCGCGCGTGCGAACGGGTTGCCGCGCGCCACTTCCGCCACCGCCAGCGTGAACGGCACATTGCCGCGTGCCGCATACGTGACCGTGGCCGGACGCCAGCCGATTGCCAATTGCGGCGCGCCGGCACCCAGGCCACCGCTGCGTGTGTCGACCTGCAGGCGCCAGTAGCGCTCGCCCGTGGCAGGCACGGTGATGGCTGCGTTCTCCTGCTCGCCCTTCCCGTCCGCTCCAGCCAGCCGGAACAGGCGCGCAGACGTCACGGGCCGCCAGGGCGCCTGGGCATCGGCACGCGCGTACAGCGTGGCCTGCGCGACGGTGTTGGCCTGCGGCAGATGGATCTTCACGCGTTCGACCGGGAACACGCCGCCGGTATCGAACTGGTAATCGCCGGCAGCGGGCGTCTGCACCGGCGCCAGACCCGAGCGCCACTGAATGGCGCTGTCCGCCAACGCGACCGGCGCGCCGGCAGCCACCTCCGCGCGGACGGCATCCGGCGCAGGCGGTTTGCCCTGCCACGTCAGGCGCAGGTATTTCGCCCGCAGGCCAGTGAACTCGATGCGATCCTGCACCAGCGTGCTGCCCTGGTTGGAGAGGCGGAACAGCGTGGCCTGGGCGACCGGACTCCAGTGCTGCAAGTCATCGCTCGCCTGCACGCTCACACCGCTCTGGAATTCCGCAGCGGGCAGCGCCACGACCAGCGCGGTCACCGTGTCCCGAAGCTGGCTGAGGTCGACGACCCATGCGCGCACAGACGCCTGTGATGGCTGCACGCCCGTCGCACGCAGCACGCCGTCGGTGCCGAGCACGACACCGGCGGCGCCGGGCGTCTGCGCATCATCGACGGGGGTGGCAAACCAATGCACATCGTGCAGCGTGCGTGCCTGCGGCGCCGGATCACGCGGGATGTCGACGGTGAACGGCACGGGCTCGCCGTCGCCATTGAGGATGCGCAGGTCCGCCAGGTTGGCCTCGCGCGCATGGGCATAGACGTCTTCGCTCAGCGTGACGGCGTAGTACGGGGCGCCGGGCGTGCCGGTCAACGCAAAGCGCTCGGCCCAGGCCGGCGCAGACAACAGCGACGCCACGGCCATCGCAAAAGCAACCTTCTTCACAGAACCTCCCCGGTTTCAGCTTGGGCGCTCGTTTTGGGCTTTGGCGGCAACGGCGACAGATAGCCGATCAACAACAGCAGCACGCCAATCCCGATAAACGACACGATGCGCTCGACACCTGTCACGCGCGACAGATCGAACAGGAACAGCTTGACCACCGTCACGCCCAGCAGCGCCCCGCCGGTGAACCACAGCGCGCGGCTGGCGCGCCGCGTGGCAAACACCATCACGGCCAACGCCAGCACCGTCCAGAACATCGACAGCGACGCCTGCACCAGCATCGAGGCGCCCAGATCGTCCAGCGTGTACGGCACATGTGCCCAATGGTGCAGCGTGCGCAGCAGCACAGCGTTGGCCCAGATAAAGAGCGTCGCGCCGATGGCGTAGCCGATCACCATCGGCTCGGGCACAAGCTTCTGCAGCGCTACGCGGCGCATCCACAGCGCGATGGCAAGGAACACCAGCAGTTGCGCCACGTCCAGCGGGTTGAGAATCGGCAGGTAGAACAGCGGCGCGGCATTGCCGTCGCTGGCGGCGCTCGCCAAGCTCCACAGCCACAGCAGGGCAGCCAGCGGTGCGGCGCCCCACAGCAGATAGGCGCGCTCGAAACGGGCGATCGGCCAGCGGATGCGCCAGCCTGCGCCTGCCAGCAGGGCGAGCAACGCGCCGTAGGCATAGGCCCAGGCGGCGAAGCTCCACGTGCCCTCGGGCACGTAGGCGTCGAGGCGCCAGTAGCCTTCCGTGGCGAGTACGCCGCAGATCAACCAGAACAGCACGGTATGCAGCGGCGCGAGGAGGTTGTCTTTCACGTCGCGCTCCTGGCGGCGCAGCAGCGCGAAGGCGAGCACCACGGCGGCAATCCACACCAGTCCGCCCCAGCCGGCCAGCGGCGACGGCGCCCAGTGTTCGATCGCAGCCAGCGAAATCAACGCGAGCACCGGCGACAACGCCAGCGCGGGCCACTCGGCCAGTGCCCAATCGAGCTTGCGGCGCAGGCCGTGTGCAGCCCACGCCGTCAGCACGGCAAAGGCGGCGTACAGCGGAATGTCCGGCCGGTCGACGGTCTTGGTGGCGATGCGCCAGGCCCAGCGGTCGATCTCGTTGCTGCCGCTGCCGAGCCACCACAGCAAGCCCCACGCCGACGCAGCAATGCCGAGCACCGGCGCCGCCTTCAGCCACGCACGCGCCTCCGCCTTGCCGTGCAGGCGCCAGCCGCTGAAGACGCCCGCCAGCGCAATCAACACCCCGCCGATATAACGGCTGTTGAGCACGGCCCAGCTGTGCTGCGGCGCCCAGTCGAACACGGCATCCACGGCGAAGGCGGCGCCGGCCGCGAGTTGCAGAAGCAGGCCTGCTGCCAGCGCCAGCCGCCGCTGCTGGCGCACGCCCAGCCACACCGCGGCGGCACCTTCCAGGGCCCACACCGCACTGGTCGTGCGTCCATCGAAAGCCAGCGGGATTGCCAGCGTGATGAAGATCACGCCCAACGCAAACATCGCTTCGTACAGCAGGCCGAGATTCGCGCGTTTGGGCGCCAGCCAGCCCGTAATCGCCAGATAGAACGCGGCCAGGGCGGTGGCGCTCCACGCCATCGCAAACGGAATGTGGTGCACCAGCCCCGCCTGCAACCCCATCGCCACTAGCGGCGTGCCGAACACCAGCGTGCCGTCAACGTAGTGTTTGAGGCTGACATGGCGGCGCAGCGCGGTCAGCAGCGCAATGCCCACATACATCAGGAAGAAGAGGATCAGGAACGGCTCGGTGCTCGCCAGCAACGACGGCTGATAGCGCAGCACGCCCCACGCCGTGGCAATGCCGAACGTAAAGACGAAGCCGAGCAGATTCAGCGCTCGCCACGCCCGGAACCACGCAATGGCGAAAATGCCCGCGTTCAGCAGCGCGTAATAGCTGAACAGCGCCACGTGGCTGCCTTGGCCCGTCGAGATGAGAATCGGCGCCAGGAAGCCGCCTGCACTGCCCGTAAAAGCCAGCGCCGGCGCGTTCTGCTTGACCGCCAGCCCGGCGGCCAGCGCGCAGATCAGCACCAGCAGCGGAAACGCCATCCCCGGGCTGAGCAGCGGCACCACGCGCGTCGCTGCAAACACGGTCAGATACAACACGCCGACCCCGCCCCCCTGCAGCACCAGCGCATAGCCCGGGCGCTTCTCGCGCAGGCGCCAGCCGATGCCCAGCAACGCGATCGCCCCGACCGCCACACCGGCCAGCCGGAATTCAACCGGCAGCAGGCTGTTGTCCGCCGCGTACTTGAGCAGGAACGCCACGCCGAAGAACAGGATCAGGATCCCCACCCGCACCACGCTGTTGCCGCCCAGCAGCCAGTCGCGCGCGGCGCCGACGGCGCGCTCCACCCAATCGGGCTCGTGCGGTGCCAAGACGGGCGCGGGTTGCGCAGCAGGTTGAGGCATCGGCTGCGGAACCGCAACCTGCGGCGCAGGCACGGACACGGGCACGGACACCGCAGGCGCCTCCACGGGCGGCAATGCCTCGGCCACCGCCGGTGGCACCTCTGCGGCTGCCTGCTCCACATCGGCAGGCGCGATGAAGGTTCCACCTTTGATTTCGGCCAGTTGCCGGCGCAGGAGCGAAACCTCGTGCTCGAGCCGGGCCACACGCTCCTGCAGCGTCGCGGGCGGCGGCGACAGGGCTGTCTGGGCGGCCGCATGGCTCGGCGCCGCGCCCGTTGCGCCGGCGCCTTCGGGCGGATTGGCCCACTGCGCGCTGGCCCGCTTGTCCATGTACAAGATCAGCGATGCCAGTCCCAGACCGATCAACGCCCCAAAGAACGCCCCGACGACGCCCCCCGACAGGCCTCCGAACAACAGACCCACGATTCCGAATATCCAACGCATCGTTCTGATTGTCCTGGTTTGGATAGGAAAAACATGCGCCGACTAGCGCACGCACCGCTCGTATACCGCAAACAGCCGCCGTTGGGAATGCGCCCGGCCGATGCCGTCAGCTTCATCGGCCCGTGCGACAATGCGCGCTTTGCCAAAAACGGCCCATCCGCCGACCACCCGCATGGCCCTGAAATCCACGATCTACAAGGTCGATCTGCAGATCGCCGACATGGATCGCCACTACTACGCCAACCACGCGCTGACCGTCGCCCGCCACCCGAGCGAGAACGACGAACGCATGATGGTGCGCGTGCTCGCCTTCGCCCGCCACGCCAGCGAAACGCTCGCTTTCACACGCGGTCTGTCGGAGCCCGACGAGCCCGAACTCTGGCAACGCGATCTGACCGACGCCATCGAGCTGTGGATCGACCTCGGCAACCCCGACGACACGCGCATCCGCAAGGCCAGCAACCGCGCCGAGCAGGTCGCCGTCTATACATATAGCGGCAATGCCAGCCGCGTGTGGTGGCAGCAGACCGAAAGCAAGATCACGCGCTTTGCCAACGTGTCGGTGTACGAAGTCGCCGCCGACACCGTGGCTGCGCTGGCCGCCATGGTGGAACGCACCATGCGTCTGCAGGTCACCATCCAGGACGGCGACATCTGGGTTGCCAACGACTCGGACAACGTCCACGTCCAGCTCGAAACCCTCAAGGCCGCAACCGCTGCCTGAGCCTGTTCCCTTATCACCCCCGCCACTCCACGAGGCTCATCATGACCATCGAAACCACCGCAAGCGGCCTGCAATACGAAGATGTCGTCGTCGGCGACGGCGCTGAAGCCACGGCCGGCAAATACGTCACCGTGCACTACACCGGCTGGCTCTACGAAAACGGCCAGGCCGGCAAGAAGTTCGATTCCAGCAAAGACCGTAACGACCCCTTCGCCTTCCACCTGGGCGGCGGCATGGTCATCAAGGGCTGGGACGAAGGCGTGCAAGGCATGAAGGTTGGCGGCACGCGCAAGCTGATCATCCCGGCGGCCCTGGGCTACGGCGCGCGCGGCGCGGGCGGTGTGATCCCCCCGAACGCAACGTTGCTTTTTGAAGTCGACCTGCTGGAAGTCTGATCCTGCGCTAGAATCCGCCCCGGCTTGCGATGCGTCACATGGCGCATCACAAGCCGCCTCCCCCGGCGGGGTGGCAGAGTGGTCAATGCTGCGGCTTGCAAAGCCGTATAAGACGGTTCAATTCCGATCCCCCGCCTCCAGTTTTCCGGCTGCACGCTTCACCGTTGCGGCCGCGCCATAGTCAAGCCTCCGCCTACACGCGCAACGCCCTGTTTCCAGGCCATCGGCCGTCCGTCCGCGTGACCACTCTTGACGATTGCTCTATGCTTGCGACATGGCCGTCACCCGAGAGGATCTCGAACAGAACCGGTTGCGCGCCGCCCTGGGTGATTCGCCCGTCGCGTCGTCGCTGCTGACCGAGGCTGCGCTGGAAGCGTCGCTTGCATCGACGCTCGCGCGGTTGTCGGCTGCGCCCGGCGAATGCCAGGACGCCTGGGTGTTCGGTTACGGCTCGCTGATCTGGAACCCGATGATCTTCCACACCGAGGCCGCCCGCGCCACGGTGCACGGCTATCACCGCGGCTTCTATCTCTACTCCCGCATCAACCGCGGCACCTGGGACAACCCGGGGCTCGTACTCGGCCTCGACCGGGGCGGCAGCTGCCGGGGTGTGGCATTCCGCGTACCGCGCGACCATGTCGAGCACGAATTCCGCGTGCTGTGGCGCCGCGAAATGCTGACCGGCGCATACCTCCCTCGCTGGCTCCCGACCGAGATCAACGGCAAACGTGTCCTCGCGCTGGCCTTTGTCATGAACCGCGCGCACGAAGCGTATGCCGGCCGCCTGCCCGACGAGCGCGTGGTCGGCTGCCTGCGGAACGCGGTCGGGCTGTACGGCCCGGCACGCGAATACCTGCAGCGCACGCTGATCGGCCTGGCCAGCAACGGGCTGCACGATCCGTATCTGGACCGCCTGTGGTCGCGCCTGCAGGCGACCGACGCGGCAAACGGCCCCTGCGCCACGACCGATGCAACGGACGCAACCGACACCGCGCCGCTGCCCGATCCCTATCTCAGCGCCTGAACCCGCCCGCCATGCTCATCGCCCCGCATCCCGCGCTCAACCAGCTTATCGGCATCATGCTGGGGATGGCACTGGCTGTGGGCGACATGGCCAACGCGTGGCAGGAGCAGCATCTGCCCATCCTGCATGTGGCGGCCAGCGCTGGTGCGAAGGTTGCGCCCAGCACGACACGCCCGCCCGACGCGCGCCCCGCCCGACGCAGCGACCCGGCCACGCGTGATCGCGACCTGATCCTCGCCGCACAGGCCGGCAACACGATGGCCATCCAGGCGTTGCTGGCCGAAGGCGCCAGCCTCAAGGCGCGCGACGCCGATGGCCGCACGGCGCTCATCGCCGCCGTCATGGCGCATATGGGCGCGGCAGCACGCCTGCTCATCCAGGCCGGCGCCGACGTCAACGTGCAGGACAACACGCAGAACAGCGCCTTCCTGCTCGCTGCCAGCCAGGGCGATGCGGAAACGGTGCGCCTGGCGCTCGCGCACGGCGCCAACCTGCGCGCCACCAACGGGGACGGCGACACCGCGCTCATCCCGGCTGCACGCCGCGGCTATGTCGAAGTCGTCAATGAACTCGTGAAGGCCGGCGTTCCGCCCGATGCCACCAACAACCTGGGCCTGACCGCGCTGATCGAAGCCGTGGCCCTGGGCGACGGCAGCGACAAATACGAGAAGACCGTGCAACTGCTGCTCGACGGCGGAGCGGACCCGAACCTGGCCGACCGCGGCGGCGTCACGCCGATGCGGCATGCGCGTCAGCGTGGTTTCCACGGCATCGGCGCACTGCTCTTCAAGGCGCGCGGACATTGAAAAAGGGGCCACTCAGGCCCCTTTCTCTTGCTGCGCTCTTTAAGCAGCGGCCGGTTTCTCGGCTGCTTCATTCCTTGCGTTTTCCTGCTCCTGCAGCGTGCGCCACATCACCTTGCCCGTGCCGGACTTGGGCAGCGCATCCACAAACTCGACCACGCGCGGGTACTTGTAGGCCGCCATGTTGTCGCGCGCCCAGTTGATGATGTCGTCTTCGGTGGTCTTGCCCTTGGCGTGGGCCTTGAGCACCACCACGGCCTTGACCGACTCGCCGCGATACGCGTCGCGCGTGCCGATGATGCAGGCCTCCTGCACGTCGGGATGCTTGTACAGCAGGCTCTCCACCTCGGCCGGCCACACCTTGAAGCCCGACGCGTTGATCATCCGTTTCAGCCGGTCGGTCAGGAAGAAATAGCCCTCTTCGTCCATCTTGCCGAGGTCGCCCGTGCGGAAGAACTTCTTGCCTTCGAATTCGATGAAGACCTCGGCGGTGGCCTGAGGCTTGCCCCAGTAGCCGAGGAACACCTGCGGGCCGCAGACAATGATTTCGCCCACCTCGCCCGGGGGCAACTCCTTGAGCGTCTGCGGATCTACGATGCGCGCATCGGTGTTGAACACGGGAATGCCGAGGCACTGCTGCTTGGCGCGATCGGCCGGATTGCTGTGCGTCGGCGCGATGGTCTCCGACAGGCCGTAGCCTTCCTGGTACGCGAGGTTGAAATCCTTCAGCAGGCGCTCGGCCACGGCCTGCGGCATCGCCGCGCCGCCGCCGCCGATGTAGGCGAGGCTCGACAGGTCGAACTCGGCCAGTTGGGGGCTCGCCAGGAAGTCGATCACCATGGTCGGGATGTTCGTCCAATGCGTGATCTTGTAGCGCGAGATCAGCCGCCCCGCCACCTCGCGATCCCAGCGCGGCAGCATCACGACCGTCGAGCCCATGTAGATCGGCGCATTCATGCCGTACTGCATGCCGGTCACATGGAACAACGGGATGATCGACAGGCTCACGCCTTCCTTCGTCCCGTTCGACCACATCGAACCGCCGACGATGTTGTGCATCACCGTGCGGTGCGGGTGCATGCAGCCCTTCGGAAAACCCGTCGTGCCTGACGTGTATGGCATCACGGCCAGGTCGTCGGGTCCAGCGGTGTGCGGGCCGGGCACAAGGCGCTGCGCGAGCACGTCGTTCCATGCAACGGCGCCAGGCTGCGCCGGATGCTGGGCGGTGATCCATGCGGGGGGCGCGTCTTCGGGATATTCGTAGGTGGCCGGCAGCGCATCGGCGTACGACGTGACCAGCAGGTGCCGGGTGCGCTGCGCTTCCGGCAGCTCGGCGTTGGCCGTGGTCACGTTGGCGGCCAGATCTGCGCTGCAGATGACCGTTGCAGCGCCGGCATCGGTCACGTAGTGCTTGAACTCTTCGGGCCGGTTCATCGGGTTGACCGGCACGACCACCGCATCGGCGCGCAAGATGCCGTAGTACGCGGCCATGAACTGCGGGCAGTTCTGCATGTACAGCAGCACGCGATCGCCCTTCTGCACGCCCGCCACCTGCTGCAGCCAGCCGGCTACGGCCACGGCATCGTCGTGCAGTTCCTGGAATGTCGTGTGCCGACCGTAGAAGATGACGGCATCCTTGTCCGGATAGCGTCGGGCAGACACTTCCAGGTTGTACCAAAGGCTCGTTTGCGGCGAGCTGATGTTGTGCGGCAAACGGCGGGGCCAGAACTGGAAGTGCGGTCGTGTCATGCCATGTCTCCGTGAATCTGTGTGTTGTTTTTACCGGATGGTATCCGAACGATCGTTCTATTTTCAACCGTTGCTCTGACATACGTTATTGCGGCGGGCAGACGGACGGCAGACGGCCTCGAAACGGCCCGGTCCACCCCCAAGTAAAATGCCTGATACCTCTCGCCGGTGCATGTGCCGGCGCCATTGCCCCTCAGGAGAACCCCGACGATGAGCGACATCACCTCGCAGAATTTCGCGCAAGAAGTGATCGATACCTCTCGCCAGATCCCGGTGCTGGTCGATTTTTGGGCGCCATGGTGCGGCCCCAGACGCACATTGGGTCCGATGCTGGAAAAGCTGGAAGCCGAATACGCCGGCAAATGGAAGCTCGCCAAGATCAACTCGGACGAAAACCCCGAGCTTTCCGCCCAGTTCCACGTCCGCAGCATCCCGTACGTGGTGGCGTTCGTGGATGGCAAGCCGGTCGACCAGTTCGTCGGCGTTTTGCCGGAAGCGCAATTGCGCGCGTTCCTTGACCGCGTGATCCCGCAACCCGCTGAAGTCGCCTATCGCGAAGGGCTGGCCGCGAGCCAGGCCGGCGAAACCGCCCACGCGCGCGAAGCATTCCAGAACGCCCTGGCCTTCGACCCCGGCTTCGACGCCGCGCGCTTTGCGCTGGTGAACCTGCTCCTCGACACCGGCGATGCGCACGCCGCGCAGGACGAATTCGCATTGCTCTCGCCCAAGGCGCCGCAGGACGAGCGCTATGCCCCGCTCGAAACGCGCCTGAGGGCCACCGAACGGGCCGATACGCTGCCCGATGCCGGCGCCCTGCGCACCGTCGTGGAAGCGCAACCGGACAACCTGCAGGCGCGGCTCGACCTGGCGCAGCAGTACATCGCCGGGCAGGATTACGAAGCGGCCCTGGAGCAATTGCTCGCCATCGTCGAGCGGGATCGCGCCTTCCGCGACGACATTGCGCGCAAGACGATGGTCTCGGTATTCGACATGATGCGCGACGCGCCCCAGGCGGTATCACACTGGCGCCGGCAGCTCGCGTCCAAATTGAATTGAGGCAGCCATCATGCGATTGATCTACGTGGCCGATCCGATGTGTTCGTGGTGCTACGGCTTCGGCCCGCAATTGGCTGACCTGCGCAAGCGGCTGGCGGACACGCTGGGTGCGCCGGTGCCTCTTACGGTCATCACGGGGGGCCTGCGCCCGGGCCAGCGGGAGCCGATGGCCGCCGACAAGCGCGACGAAATCCTCCACCACTGGCATGCCGTGGCCGAACGCAGCGGCATGCCGTTCGACCAGTCGCCTCAGGTGGCCATGCGACGCGACGGCTTTGTCTACGACACCGAACCCGCCTGCCGCGCCGTCGTCATGGCGCGCGAACACTGGGCCGAGGACGACGAACGCGTCCTCACCGTCTTTCACGCGATCCAGCACGCCTTCTACGCTGAAGGGCGCGACACCACACAAGCCGATGTGCTGCGCGACGTTGCGCTCGCCAATGGCGTCCAGGCGGAACACTTCGATGCCGTGTTCGACACGGATGCCCTGCGCAGCGAGACACGCGAAGACTTCCGACTCTCGCGCCGCTGGGGCATCAATGGCTTCCCGAGCCTGCTGGCCGAACAAGGCGGCACGTTGTACCAGATCGGGCGTGGCTATGCGCCATCGGTGGCGCTCTATGCGCGGGCGGTGGAAGTGCTGCAGCAGCATCCCGCCCCGGACGTCGGCTAACAGGTTTGCCCGTCGTCAAACTGCGGCGCGGTGTGCCTCGCTTAAGCTGATCGCCTCGCCCATCCCATTTCCCAGCCTGCCATGCCCGTGATCGAATGGTCGGAAGCGCTCCAACTCGGAGACGCCGCCACCGACGCCAACCACGTCGAGTTCTGCACGCTGCTCAATGCCGTTGCAGATGCATCGGACGCCGAGTTCATCCACGCGCTCGACGCCTTCATCGACCACACCGAGCATCACTTCGCTGAAGAAAACGCCTGGATGGACGCGGCCGACTTTCCCCCGCGTCACTGCCATCGCGGCGAACACGACAACGTGCTGGCGCTGTGCCGGGAAGTGCGCAAGCGCGCCGCGGCCGGCGAGATGGAATTGGGCCGTCGGCTGGTGGCGGAATTGCCGGCCTGGTTTGCCCAACATGTCGACGTGATGGACCGCATGATGACGACGTATCTGGCGCAAATGGGCAGCCCGCTGCGCAATATCGAGCCCGTCGCCTGAACACAGGTTGTCGACCGGCGGTCTGCTGCCTAGAGTCAGAGTGGCCCTGCCCGCAGGCCTTCGTTGCGCGGGCGTCCACTCCACCCTGGGAGCGCCCATGAAGACCGTCAACGATGCCTCGTTTCAATCCGATGTGATCGACGCCTCGCAACGCAACCCGGTGGTGGTGTGCTTTGCCGCAGAGTGGAGTCACCCCAGCCAGTCCGCCGTGGCCAGCCTTGAACAGATGGAGTCGAGCTACGCCGGACGCGCCACCTTCGTCACCATGGACTTCGACGAAAACCAGCACACCGCCGATCGATACGGTGTGTCGGTCATGCCGGGCTTTGTTGTCTTTGCCAACAGCCAGCCGCGAGACGGATGGTCGGGCGTGTACGCCGACGCCATCCGCGAGAAGCTGGATCAGGTCATCCCGCGATAAGGCCGCACGCCGTCACACAGCGGCGATCGCGCGCAGCGCCGTTGACGCGGCCACCATCCCGAACACCGCCGTCACACATACGGACGAACCAAAGCCCGCGCACGCCAGGCCTTGCGGCCCCTGCGCAGGCTGTGGCGCGGGCGGCGCGTTGACCACGGCAATGTCACCCGCCGCTGCAAGGTCGTCGATGCCGGCGTGGCTCGACTCGACCGGCAACTCGACGGCGCATGCCTGCTGCTCAGGTTCGGGGTAGCGCAACGGCTCGTCGGAGAACACCGCGTCGATCCCGAAACGCGACTTCGGGTTCTTCGAAAAGCCGTGCTGGCGACGCAGGTTGCCGCGCACCTTGGCCAGCAGCGGGTCTTGAATCGTGCGCGAGAGATCGGTCACGCGAATGCGTGTGGGGTCCAGTTGCCCGCCCGCGGCGCCGCACGTCACGACGCGCTTGCCGGTGCGCTTGCAGAACGCGATGATGGCCGTTTTCACCTTCACCGCGTCGATGGCGTCGATCACGTAGTCGAACGGGTGGCCGAGCAATGCCTCGACGTTTTCGACGGTCACGAAATCATCGATGCGGCTGATTTCTGCGCGTGGATTGATCTGGAGAATGCGCTCGGCCATGGCGTCGACCTTGGCCATGCCATACGCGTCGCCCAGCGCGTGAATCTGGCGGTTGGTGTTGGACACGGCAATGTGATCGAGGTCGATCAGCGTGAACTTGCCGACACCGCAACGCGCCACCGCCTCAGCCACCCACGACCCCACGCCGCCGATGCCGATCACGCACACGTGCGCCGCCGCAAACCGCTCGAGGGCCTGCGGGCCGTACAACCGGGCGACGCCGCCAAACCGGCGTGCGTATTCATCATCGAGGATGGGCGGGTGCGCGGGCGCGCTGATTGCTACTTGGCTCATGACACAATTGAATCGTGGTTGCGCCGAACTATATATCAACGCGCGCGGTCGCATTTTTGTGCCAATTCCAACAAAAACACGATGCGTACATCCGGCAAACTCGCCCTCGGACTGGTCATCACACCCGTCGTCATCGTGGCAGCGGCGGTCATCTTTGTGCTGACGTTCGACTGGAACCGAGCCAGGCCCTATCTGAATGACCGCGTTTCGCAAGCCATCGGGCGGCCCTTTGCCATCAACGGCGACCTGATCCTCTCGTGGAAGAAGCCTCAGGGCGAATCCGGCTGGCGCGCCTATGTGCCGTGGCCGCGACTGATCGCCAATGACATCACGGTCGGCAACCCGGACTGGGCCAAGCAACCGCACGTCGCCACCATCCATCAACTCACGTTTGTGCTGGAGGCGCTGCCGCTGCTGGCGCATCGCATCGTTATCCCCAGCGTGACGCTCGACACGCCCGCCATTGCGCTGGAGCGCGACAAGCAGAACCGCAACAACTGGACGTTCAACCTGGCCGGCAGCGAGGGCGACAACAAGAAGCCATCGGATTGGAAACTGGACCTGCGGGAGATCGCATTCAGCAAGGGCTCGCTCGCGCTGGACGACGACATCAAGCGCATCCACCTGACCGCAACCATCGACACCGTCGACAACCAGGCGCTCTACACCGCGGCCAACGGCACCGTCGTCAAGAGCGCGGACCAGCCCGCCAAGGTGCCGGCTGCTTCGGGCGCAGCCGCTTCCGACACTGCAGCGCAGACACCGGTGGCGCCCGATCCGCAGCAGCCTTACGGCATCGCGTGGACCGTCAAGGGCACCTACAACAACGCCACCATCAACGGCACCGGCAAGGCCGGCGGCGTGCTCCGTCTGCAGGACGCCCGACGTCCTTACCCGCTGCAGGCCGATGTGACAGTGGGCAAGACGCGCATCGACCTGGCTGGCACGCTCACCAACCCTGCCAGCCTGACGGCGCTCGATTTGCGTCTGCACTTATCGGGCGCAAGCATGGCGCAGTTGTATCCGCTGACCGGCGTGGTGCTGCCTGACACGCCGCCGTTTGACACGCGCGGCCGCCTGATCGGCGAACTGCGCAAGCAAGGCTCGACGTGGCGCTACGAGAAATTCACGGGGCGCGTGGGCGGCTCCGATCTGGGCGGCACGCTCACTTATGCGATGCGCGAGCCGCGTGCGCAATTGACGGGCGAACTGGTCTCGCATCAATTGCTGTTTGCCGACCTCGCGCCGATCATCGGTGCCGACTCCAACGCCAGCAAGGCCAAGCGGGCCGACCCGAGCGCCGACCCCGACGACAGCAAAACCGTGCGCCAGCCCGCCGACAAGGTCTTGCCGGTCGAGCCCTTCCGCACCGATCGCTGGAACGCCATCGACGCCGACGTGAAGTTCACCGGTGAGCGCATCGTCCAGACCGCCGACCTGCCGATCAACCACCTCGTTACGCACATCAAGCTGCAGGACGCGGTGCTCACGCTCGATCCGCTCAACTTCGGCATTGCGGGCGGCACGCTCACGTCCAACATCCAGCTCGACGGACACGCCACGCCGATGCAGGCGCGCGCGGCGCTGGCGGCACGGCATTTCAAGATCAAGCAACTGTTTCCGAAAATCGAATCGGTGCGCGCCAGCGTGGGCGAGATCAACGGCGACGCCCGGCTCTCGGCGACGGGCAATTCCGTGGCAGCGCTGCTCGGATCGTCCAACGGCGAGGTCAAGATCCTGGTGGAGCAAGGCACCATCAGCAAGTTCATCCTGGAAGCCATGGGGCTGAACGTCGGCAACGTGATCCTGACCAAGCTCTTCGGCGACAAGCAGGTCACCATCAACTGCGCGGCCGGGGACTTTGCCGTGAGCAACGGCCTGGCGCAGGCGCGCACGTTCGTGGTGGATACGCAGGATGCCGTCATCGATGTGACCGGCGCGACGAGCTTCAAGCAGGAAGCGCTGGACTTCACCATCCACCCGGATTCAAAGGGGCTGCGCGTGTTTTCGCTGCGCACGCCGCTATATGTGAAAGGCACGTACAAGCATCCGGATGTGTCCGTCAATCCGGCCGTCGTGGCGCTGCGAGCAGGCGGTGCAGTGGCGCTGGCGCTGACGGCGCCGGTGGCGGCGGTATTGCCGGTGCTGGAACTGAAGCCGGCGCCGGAGAGCGCCTGCGGCGAGCTGCTCGCCGACGTTCGCCAGCGCCCCACGGCGCCGCCACCCGGCCAGACGTATCACAGCAAGAAGCCGGGGCGCACGCCGGAAGGCGAGTTGAAATCGGCACAACCCGACGCGGGCAAGAGTGCGGCGCCCCAGCGTCCTGCACCCCGCCCCGCCGCACCCGCGTCGCGCGATCCGCTGACCACCGGCGGCTGACCTGCCGCCGGCGCGGTGGCGCTACTTGGCTGAGCGCAGCTTGGAGATGGCTTCCGCGGTCACTGCCGGCGTGGCGGGGTCGCCAAACTGGCGCGTAACGTAGTTCGTCAGCGCTGCCAACTGTTCGTTCGATAGCTCGCGTCCAAATGCGGGCATGCCGATGTGCCGGTCGCCCGCCTTGCGGTCAATGCCGAACAGAATGACCTGCACGAGGTTGGTCGTATCCCGCGTGCCGACCGTGGAGTTGTGCAGCAGCGGCGGGTAGTAACCATCGGGCGTGCCGCGTCCATCGGCCTGGTGACATGTAGCGCAATTGCCGAGATACAGGCGCGCGGCGTCGATGGTGGTCTCGATGGGCTTGCCGCGCAGCGTCGTCACATCGGTGGCGGGCTTGCCCCAATCCTGCCGTGCGCGTTCGAGGTTGTTGCTCACCGCAGGCACCGTCCGTAGATATTCGGCGATGGCCTGGACGTCCTGCATCGTCATCTTCGAAAAGCTGTGCTGCACCGCTTCGCCCATCGGCCCCGCGGCCTGTGCCACGCCGGGCACGCTGCCGGTGCGCAGGTATTGCACAAGCTGTTCGGGCTTCCATGCGCCAATGCCGCTCGTGGGGTCCGACGTGATGTTGAACGCTGTCCAGCCGGCCAGCGTCGAGCCCGCCAGATAGCCGCTGCCGCGCTCGTCCAGCGCCTTCTCCTGCATGGCAAAACCGCGCGGTGTATGGCACGTGCCGCAATGCGCCAGGCCCTGCGTGAGGTAGGCACCGCGATTCCACGTCGGCGACTTGTCGGCCTTCCGAACGTACGGCTCGCTCTTGAGGAAGATGAGATTCCACAGCTTGAGCGGCCACCGCATGTTCAACGGCCAGCGGATGGTGCTGCGCGGCCGTCGGTTTTCCACGGCCGTCACACCGTTGCGGAAGTACGCATAAAGATCGCGCAAGTCCGCATCGCTGATCTTTGCGTACGACGGATACGGCATGGCCGGATACAGGTTGTTGCCGTCATCGTCCACGCCTTTGCGCACGGCGCGCTCGAATTCTTCGTAGGTCCATTTGCCGATGCCGGTCTTCTCATCGGGCGTGATGTTGCTGCTGTAAATGGTGCCCAGCATCGGAATCTGCATCGGCAAGCCGCCGGCAAACGGCTTGCCGCCGGGCGCCGTATGGCAGGCCGCGCAGTCGGCCGCAATGGCGAGGTATTCGCCGCGTTTGATCTGCGCGGTGTCGGCCGGGGTGTCCTTCGCCCACGCATTGGCCACCAGGCCGGTCAACAACAGCAGTGAGAAAGAAGCGATCGTTTTCATCTCACGCCTCCTTCTTCAGTTGATCGGCGATCCGCAATGCCAGCGCCGCGATGGTCAGCGTCACGTTGACAGTGCCCACCGTCGGCATGGTCGAACTGCTGCTGATGAACAGGTTCGGGTGGTCAAACGTCCGGCAATCCTTGTCGACCACGGAGTCTTTCGGATCGGCACCCATGATCGTGGCGCCGGTGATGTGATTGTTGGGCGCGAAGTCGTCGTGAAACTCGACATTGGTGCCGCCCATCACCTGCGCTGCCGTTGCGTAGACCTCGCGTGTATGCACGGCACTGCGTTTGACGTAGTCGTCGATGTGGTACGTGATCTCCGGGCGCGGAATGCCAATGGCGTCGACCTCCGTCGTGCTCGGCACGATGCGGTTTTCCGGCAGCGGCAGGATCTCGTGGAAACTGTCGAACTGCACGTAGCGCGCGGCCTGGTCGCGGATGCGCGCATCCAGTTCGGCGGGCTTGATGAGCTTGCCTTCCTTGAAGATGCGCTGCGTCTCCTGCTCGATGCGCGAGATGTTCGACAGGTGCAGCTTCTTGCCGGCCTGCGTGGCGCGGAATGGCCCGTCACGAAAGCCGATCAGCGAGGTCATTTCCTGCGGCCCGCGGCCCGGCCACAACTTGCGGTCGGCATAAAAACTCACGCCGGTGCCGGGGTGGTCCATCAGGTTGCGCCCCACCATGTCGGAGCTGTTGCCAACGCCCTTCGGAAAATCCTGGCTGGTCGACATCAGCATCAGCTTGGGCGTTTCGATGCCGTTGGCGGCCAGCACGAACCATTTGCCTTCCACGCGGTGCTCGGCGCCTTTCGCGTCTTTGTAACGCGCAGCGACGATGCGCTTGTTGGGGCCGACCTCGAGCTTGAAGACCACGGCGTTCTCGATCAGCCGCGCGCCGGCCTGCTCGGCTTTCTCCACGTGGACGATGCCGTTGTACATCGCACCGATCGGGCAGATCGGCATGCAGTTGTTGTTGCCGCAGCAGGTCGGGCGGCCGTCGTACGGGCGGCTGTTGCGCGCCACCGGCTCGGTCACCACGTGGAAGCTCGCGTCGTGCGCGTTGAGTGCATCCTTGATCGTGCGTTCACTGAATGACAGCGGAAGCGGCGCCATGGGATACGGCTGGCTGCGCGGCGAGCCGAGGTCTTCGTCGTTCGGGCCCCATACGCCCAGGGCCTCCTCAGCCAGGCCGTAATAGCGCTCAAGATCCTGATACTGGATCGGCCAGTCGCGCGCGATGCCGTACACGCTGCGCAGCTTGAAGTCGTTCGGCAAAAAGCGCCACGTCGATGCGGCCCAGTGCCACGTCGTGCCGCCTACCGCGCGAATGTATTGCGAGTTGAACTGATGTTCGCCCTTGAGCACGAGGTAATTGTTGGGCGGGCCATATTCCGGGTGCGGCGCCCATGGCGTCGACGGATATGGCGCCATGAAGTCCATCTTGTCGGCCTGGTTGCGGAAGCGCTCGACGATCTCCCAGCGCGGCAGGCGCGGGCCGGCTTCGAGCATCAGCACCGACTTGCCCGCGCGGGCCAGTTCGTACGCCACCAGCGCCCCGGCCACGCCGGAGCCCACGACCACGATATCGGCTTGTTGGGTATCGGCCATCAGGCTTGCCTCTCGACAGGGGGCTCGGCCCAGAAGCCGGGCTGGTTCGGGCAATACGTGCGGATGACGAGCGTGTCGGAGACCACGCTGTACATCAGCGCCTGCTCGTACGTAACGACATTGCCGTCGACCACACCCAGGTACCACGCTTCCAGAATCTGCAGCGCCGTCTTCTGCTGTGCGTCGGACAGCGAGCCCGCTGCCAGCGCCTGCGCCAGCGGTCGCAATTGCGCGGCAAAGTCGGCGCTGGATTTGCCCAGCGCGGCCAGCAACCGCGTGCCCACGCCGCGATCCAGCGCGGGCCGTGCCGTCAGCGCCTGTGACAACGCCATGAATGCATCGAGCGATTCAGTCGGGGCCTGGGCGACCGCACGCAGCACCTGCGAGCCCGCCAGCCCGGCCGCAGCCAACGCGAGCGTGCCCTGCAGCCACTGGCGGCGCGTCAAGCCAGCGGCGGTGTCGGGAACATGGGAACGGGGGACCATTTCGACATCCTGTTGAAATTTTTGTGGCAGACATGGCAAGCGCCGCGGCCTGATGCCCTTGACTAGCCAATATAGGCGGCGCAGAAGGGATCGCCAGCCCCCGGCGGCAAGCGCAAACCGTGCCAGCCCCCTTTGCGCGCAAGCAAATAACGGCAGGCGGCGTTTGTCTATACTCGCCCCGTTCGCCTGCCGCATTCGCCACGCCCATGACCTCCATTGCCGATATCCGCACCGATTACGCCCGCGCTTCGCTCGACATCGCCGACGTCGACGCCAACCCCCTGCGCCAGTTCCGCCGCTGGTTCGACGAGGCCCTGAAGGCCGAGATCGCTGAAGTCAACGCCATGACGCTCGCCACCGTCGACCCGCATGGCCAGCCGTCGGCCCGCATCGTCCTGCTTAAGAACCTGGACGAACGGGGCTTCACCTTCTTCACGAACTACGCCAGCCACAAGGGCGAAGAACTGGCCGCCAACCCCCGCGCAGCGCTGCTGTTCCACTGGATCGGGCTGGAGCGGCAAGTGCGCATCCAGGGCATCGTCGAAAAAGTGAGCGACGCCGAAAGCGACGCCTATTACCACTCGCGCCCGCTAGGCTCCCGTCTGGGCGCCTGGGCCTCGGAGCAAAGCAGCGAAGTGCCCGACCGCGCAACGCTGGAAGCCCGCGAAGCCGAATACCGCCAGCGCTTTGGCGACGCGCCGCCGCGCCCGCCGCACTGGGGCGGCTACCGGCTGCTCCCGGAGCGGCTCGAATTCTGGCAAGGCCGCCCTTCGCGCCTGCACGACCGGCTGGAGTACCGCAAACAGGCGGATGGCAGTTGGGCGATCGTCCGCCTTGCCCCATAGTCGGGCAGGCCGGCGCAATGCGTTATTGCGCATTGCGTCATGCCGGCACGGCGCTTGCTGCCACGCGATTGGCCCGGCAGGCGCCCCTAAGACCCGCACAGCACAATGGGAAAGTTTGTCGTAAGCTAATGTGATCCGTTCGGGCCGCAATCCGATGGCCGCCCCGAACACCTGCACATCAGGGAGGCGTCGACATGTTTTTCCAACAGGCGATTGACCGCAAACTCGAGCAGTGGATCCACGACATCCGCGAGTCTGCCAACCTTCCTGTACGCCTGCGGTTATGGAACGGTGATCAATACGAACTGGGCCGCTTCGAGCAGCCCCGCGTCACGCTCACCGTGCGCGAAGCGAGCGCCCTGCCGCTGCTGCTTTCTCCGACCCTCAACAATCTCGGCGAAGCCTACGTTCAGGAGAAGATCGACCTGGACGGCAAGCTGGCCGACATCATCAACGTGGGTTACAGCTTGGCCTCTGCGGCGGCAGTCAGCAGCGGCAATGCGCTGGCCCGCGTGGTGCGCCACTTTGCCCACACCAAGGAAGGCGACAAGGAATCGATCCAGTACCACTACGACGTTTCCAACGACTTCTACAAGCTGTGGCTGGACCAGAACATGGTCTACTCTTGCGCCTACTTCGAGAACGGCGATGAAACGCTCGACGAGGCGCAGCTCAAGAAGATCGACCACATTCTCACGAAGATCCGCCTGCAGCCCGGGCAAACGCTGCTCGATATCGGCTGCGGCTGGGGCGCGCTGGTGCTGCGTGCCGCGCAAAAGTACGGCGCGCGCTGCCTGGGCGTGACGCTGTCGCAAAACCAATACGACCTCGCCACCGAACGCGTGCGCGCGGCCGGCCTGCAAGACCAGATCGAAATCCGTATCCAGGACTACCGCGACCTGACCGGCAAGTTCGATCGCATCACGAGCGTCGGCATGTTCGAGCACGTCGGGCGCAAGAACCTGCCGGGGTATTTCCGCCGCATGCACGACCTGCTGGCCGACGACGGCATCGCCATGAACCACGGCATCACGTCGTCCGATCCGGCCGGCGGCGAAAGCTCGATGGGCGGCGGCGATTTCATCGACCGCTACGTCTTTCCGCAAGGCGAGCTGCCGCACATCTCGCTGGCGCTGAGCGCCGCGCAGGATGGCGGCCTGGAAGCGCTTGACGTCGAAAGCCTGCGCCGCCACTATGCGCGCACGCTCGAGCACTGGGCCGAGCGCTTCGAGACCAACGGCGAAACCATCCGCGCGATGGTGGGCGAGAAGAAATACCGCATCTGGCGCGTCTACCTGGCCGGCTGCGCACACGCTTTCGACGCCGACGAAATCTCGATCTTCCAGACCGTGCTGCAGAAGGCCGGCAAGTCGGCGACGTCGATCCCGTGGTCGCGCCGCTATATCTACGCGTAACCATTTGACCGCCAGTTCCCCCATCGACGATCTGTTCGGCGCGCCGCCCGCCCCTAGCGAAAACGCGACCGCCGAACCCGGCACCTCCGCTCCGAAACCCAAACGCTCGCCCGCCCGACAGGGCGTGCAGCCGGCCGTGATTGCGCCCGATGTGGCGGCACTCGCGCAGCGCTTGCCGCGCGCCCTGCGCATCGGCACTTCGTCGTGGTCGTATCCGGGGTGGGACGGGCTCGTGTATGCGGGCGAGTACTCCGATTCGATGCTCGCGCGCAAAGGCCTGGCGGCGTATGCCCAGCACCCGCTGCTGCGCACGGTGAGCATCGATCGCGGCTTCTATTCGCCGATCCCACTGGCGGACTACGTCGCCTATGCGGCCAGCGTGCCGGAAGACTTTCGCTTTGCGGTCAAGGCGACCTCCGCAGTATGCGACGCGTGGATTCGGGAATCGGACGGGCGCGGCCGCATGGCCAATCCCGCCTTCCTGAATGCTGAATTTGCCATCCGCGACTTTGTCGAGCCCGCCACTCGCGGGCTGGGAACGCGGTGCGGGCCGCTGGTGTTTCAGCTCTCGCCACTGGGGGCGCTCTCCGAAGATGCGGCCGGCTTTGTGGAACGGCTCGAGGCGTTCCTGGCCGCGTTGCCGCCACTCGATCCGCAACGCAATCCCGACGCCGTCTACACGGTGGAATTGCGCGACGCCACGCTGCTCACGCCGCGCTTCATCAAGATGCTGCGCGCAGCAGGCGTGCGTTATTGCGTCGGCCTGCATGAGCGGATGCCGGCGGTGGACCGGCAAGCCGCCGCCGTGGCGTTGCTGGATGAAGGCGCGGGCGGCCCGCTGGTGGTGCGCTGGAACCTCAACAGCCGCTATCGCTACGCACAGGCCGAAGCGGCGTACAAACCGTTCAACAAGCTCGTCGATGAAGACCCGTTCTCGCGCGAGACGCTGGCCGACATGGCCGTCGCTGCGCTGGCGGCCGGGCGCAAGGTGACGATCCTGGTGAGCAACAAGGCGGAAGGATCGTCCCCGCTGTCGTGCATCAAGCTGGCCGAGGCCATTGCCGCGCGTCTACCGGCGGACGCGGCGTAGCCTCGGCGCGCTTTCTCAGCCCTGCAAGCGGTGCGCGAACTGCTTGCGGAACTTCGCCACCTTGGGCGAGATGACGAACGCGCAATAGCCCTGGGCCGGGTGGTCGCGGAAGTAGTTCTGGTGCTCATCCTCGGCGCGCCAGAACGTCACCTTGCCGTCAGCGGCATCCACCAGCTCCGTCACGATGGGCGCTTCAAAAATGTCGCTGGCGCCCAGTTCGGCAATGGCCGTGCGCGCCGTCGCCAACTGCTCGGGCGTTTGCGCAAAGATGGCCGAGCGGTATTGCGGGCCGACATCGTTGCCCTGGCGGTCGACGGTGGTCGGGTCGTGAATGGCGAAGAAGATGTCCAGAATCTCGCGATACGGAATCACGGCCGGGTCGAACTTCACGGCGACCACTTCAGCGTGGCCGGTATTGCCGTTGCAGACGGCACGGTAGCTCGGGCGATCGACATGGCCGCCGGCATAGCCGGACACCACGCTCTGCACGCCTTGCACCTGCTGGAACACGGCTTCCAGGCACCAGAAGCAGCCTCCGCCCAGGACGGCGGTTTCAAGGGCGCGTTGTTCAGTCATTCGGTTTCTCCTGCATTGATTGGGCTGCCATTGGTCGGCCGAAGACGCCAATCCTGACACAGTCGCCATGATGTGGACGCAGCATCACGCAAAGCCCTACGTCCGGGCGGCCTATCGGTCGTCCGTTACAATTGCGCATTACTTTCGGTAGTTTTCATGGACCAACACGGAGCCATTCCCATGGATGCGCGGGACAGGGAATCTTCCGCGCGCGAGGCGTCGTCACATCGACGCCCACATGGCCGCGCCACCCCGCCCGACTTCGATGCCGCGCATTTCCGGCATGCCCTGTCCCAGTTTGCGACTGGCGTGACGGTGGTCACCACGCGCTCCGAAGGCCGGCCAGGAACGCCGGCGTTTGTCGGTGTGACGGCCAGCTCGTTCAATTCGGTGTCGCTGGACCCGCCGCTGGTGCTGTGGAGTCTGGGCATGCAGGCGAATTCATTCCCGCTGTTCCACGCCGGCTCCCACTACGTCATCAATATCCTGGCCGCCGAGCAGCTGGACCTGTGCAAGCGCTTCGCCACGCTCAAGGGCGACCGCTTTGCCAACATCGACTACCGCCTCAGCCCGACCGGCCTGCCGATCCTCGCGCAATCATTGGCCTGGTTCGAATGCCATAACCGCAGCCGATACGACGAGGGCGATCACGTCATCTTCGTGGGCGAAGTCGAGCGCTGCGGCGTCGTCGACGCGGAGGGAGCGCCGCTGGTGTTTCATCGCGGCGCGTTTTCGTCGCTCACCCGCCTCGGCGACTGAGTCGCCGTCATGCGGCGGTAACGTCCTGGCCATGGCCCGCTTCAGTCGACAAGACACGGGCCACTATCCACTATCCGCGCATGCTTGCAGCGGGGCATTGACCCACGCCAGCAGGCGGAGCGCTAGTTAGCCCTTCCCGCGCTTGCCCGTCGCCCCGCCTTCCAGCGGACGCACGCCACGCGCGTCCATCAGCAGCGCGAGACCGCCCTCGCGGTCCTTGATGGTGCGCAAGACGATATTCGAACGGATATCCATCACGCCGGGCGTCTTGTACAGCCGCTCGATGATGAATTCCGAGTAGTGCTGCAGATTCGGCGCCTGCACGCGCAGGATGTAGTTGCAATCCCCGGTGATGATGTAAGCGGCCACGATCTCGGGCCAACTCTGCACGGCGGCCATGAACGTCTCGTGCCAGCCCGTCACGTCCTGGCGCATCGACACCTGCACGATCGCTTCCAGCTCCAGCCCGAGCGCGGCGCGGCCCAGTTGCGCCCGATAACCGGTGATGGCGCCGCCCTCTTCCAGCATCCGCACACGCCGCAGGCAGGCCGACGGCGACAGCGCGACGCGCTCCGCCAAATCCTGGTTGCTGATGCGCCCATCTTCCTGCAAGACCTGCAGAATGCGCAGATCGGTGGTATCGAGTTGCATCCTTCGTGTTTCCTTGCGCCATCTGGTTGTTACTTTGCATTTTATGCGAATCCACCGAGATAGCTCGCACGATTATGCAAACCCATTGCGCACGGATTTCCCTATCATTTCGGCACGGATTGCCCGATTTTTCTGCCCTGGAGCCGCCTTGGAACGCACTTTATGGGACATCAGCCCCGCCCTTTCCCCTGCCACACCGACGTGGCCTGGCGACACGCCGTTTTCGCAGGAAATTGCGTGGAAGCTCGAAGGTGACTGCCCGGTCAACGTCGGGCGCATCACGCTCTCGCCGCACACGGGCGCCCATGCCGATGCGCCGCTGCACTACCGCGCGGACGGCGCTGCCATCGGCCAGGTGCCGCTGGACGCCTACCTGGGCCCGTGCCGCGTTATCCACTGCGTGGGCGTGGCGCGCGTCGAGCCGGAACACGTGCGCGATGCATTGACCGACGTACCGCCGCGCGTGTTGCTGCGCACGTACGCACAGATGCCGCAGACCGCGTGGGACGACGACTTTGCCGCCGTTGCGCCCGAGACCATCGCGTTGCTCGCCGCGCACGGCGTCAAGCTCATCGGCGTCGACACCGCCTCGCTCGACCCGCAGACCTCCAAGACCATGGACGCGCACCACGCCGTGGGCAAACACGGCCTCGCCATCCTCGAAGGGCTCGTGCTCGACGACGTGCCCGCCGGCGATTACGAACTGATCGCCCTACCGCTGAAGTTCGCCACACTCGATGCGAGCCCAGTGCGCGCCGTGCTGCGCAGCCTCCCCTGATCGACACAAACGACAGAACACCCACCCTTTTTCACCCGGCATTCACATGACCATCACTCGAAACGCCTGCGTCGAACGCGACGCGGCCGACCCGATCGCCGCGCTGCGCGACGCCTTTGCGCTGCCCGACGGCGTGATTTATCTCGACGGCAACTCGCTGGGCGCCCGCCCGAAAGCCGCGCTCGCCCGCGCGCAGGAAGTCGTCGCCAACGAATGGGGCGATGGCCTGATCCGCAGCTGGAACCAGGCCGGCTGGTTCGAGCTGCCGCGACGCCTGGGCAACAAGCTTGCGCCGCTGATTGGTGCACGCGAAGACGAAGTCGTCGTCACCGACACCACATCGATCAACCTCTTCAAGGTGCTGGCCGCCGCGATTCGCGTGCAGCGCGAAGACGCACCCGCCCGCAAGATCATCGTGTCGGAAACGCATAACTTTCCGACCGATCTGTACATCGCTGAAGGGCTGGCCGACCTGCTGCGCGACGGCTACAAACTGCGCCTGATCGACTCGCCGGAAGAACTGGAAGGCGCGCTGGGCGACGACGTCGCCGTCACGATGCTGACGCACGTGAACTACAAGAGCGGGCACATGTACGACATGGCCGCCGTCTCGGCGCTGGCGCACAAGCACGGCGCGCTGGCCATCTGGGATCTGGCGCATTCGGCCGGCGCCGTGCCCGTCGACCTGCACGCTGGCGGCGCGGATTACGCCATCGGCTGCACCTACAAATACCTGAATGGCGGCCCTGGCTCGCCGGCCTTCGTGTGGGTGGCGCCCGCGCTGCGCGAGCGCTTCTGGCAGCCGCTGTCGGGCTGGTGGGGCCACGCCCGGCCGTTCGCGATGGAGTCGCGCTACGACGCCGACGCCGGCATCGGCCGCTTCCTGTGCGGCACGCAGCCGATCACGTCGATGGCGATGGTCGAATGCGGGCTCGACATCTTCGCGCAGACGTCGATGGCTGCGCTGCGTGCCAAGTCGCTGGCGCTCACCGACCTCTTCATCACGCTGGTGGAAACGCGCTGCGCAGGCTTTCCGCTCACGCTCGTCACGCCGCGCGAGCACGCCATCCGCGGCAGCCACGTCAGCTACGAACACCCCAACGGCTATGCGGTGGTGCAGGCCCTGATTGCGCGCGGCGTGATCGGCGACTACCGCGAGCCGCGCATCATGCGCTTCGGCTTCACGCCGCTTTACACGAGCTTTGCCGATGTGTGGGATGCCGTGGAAATTCTGCGCGATGTGCTCGAAACCGGCGCATGGCAATCGGCCCAATTCAACGAACGTACGCTGGTGACCTGAGATGTCGAACCCGAACCAACCCGCAGCATCGGGCTGCCCCATGCATGCCGCCCAGGGCGAAGGCTGGCATGACGCCCAGCTCGATTTTTCGAAATCGATGAGCTATGGCGACTACCTCGCGCTCGACCAGATCCTGAACGCGCAACACCCGCGCTCGCCGGATCACAACGAGATGCTGTTCATCGTCCAGCATCAGACCACCGAGCTGTGGATGAAGCTGATGCTGCACGAACTGCGCGCCGCGCGGGATTGCGTGCGCAATGACAACCTGCCCCCTGCGTTCAAGATGCTGGCGCGTGTGTCGCGCATCATGGATCAGCTGGTGCAGGCGTGGAACGTGCTCGCCACGATGACGCCGCCGGAATATTCCGCCATGCGTCCGCACCTGGGGCAATCGTCGGGCTTCCAGTCGTATCAGTACCGCGAGATCGAATTCATCCTCGGTAACAAGAACGCGGCGATGCTCAAGCCGCACGCACATCGCACCGAGCACTACGAACAGGTCAAGACTGCGCTGGAAACGCCGTCGCTGTATGACGAGGCGGTGCGCTACATGGCGCGTCACGGCTTTGCATTCGACGCGGATTGCATCGAGCGCGACTGGTCGCGGCCTGTGACTTACAACGCCTCGGTGGAAGCGGCGTGGCTGGAGGTCTATCGGGACCCGACGCACCACTGGGAGCTGTACGAACTGGCTGAGAAGTTCGTCGATCTGGAAGACGCGTTCCGGCAATGGCGGTTCCGGCATGTGACCACGGTGGAGCGCGTGATTGGCTTCAAGCGTGGGACGGGCGGCACCGAAGGTGTCGGTTACCTGCGGAAGATGCTGGATGTGGTGTTGTTTCCGGAGCTTTGGAAGTTGCGGACTGACTTGTGACTTTTGCTATTGGTCGATCTCTGTTTTCATCCCCTGCCGGGGCTGACTCACTTTCTTTGTCTTGCCAAAGAAAGTAAGCAAAGAAAGGCGCGCCCGAGATGGCGAAAGATTCCTTGAATTTATGTCGCAGAGAGGGGAAGGGAAAAACTCGCTTCGCTCAGACAGTTTCCCTTCCTTTTTCCTCTCTGCAACAGAAATTCAAGGCGCCATCTAGGGCATCAACGGCCAAACCGTCTGGACGCCCTTCTCACGTCCAGGCAAGCCCTGTTACTTCGTACACAACTACATGGCGGGCTCGGCCACTTGGCCTAGCCGTGCCGCGAACTCGCGTAGCGCGGGGGCCAGTTCGTCGCGGATGCGCTCTGCATCGGCGGACGTGTATGGCGCGCTGCAACTCACGACATACGGCTCGCGCTGGCTCGGCGCGAAGAACGCGACTGCGCATGCGTGGATGGCGGGATGCCAGTCGCGCAGCGATACGGCGTAGCCATTGCGTACGCCGGCTTTGACTGCGTCGTCTGCGGCGGCGCCTTCCGCCGCCCATTGCGCGGGCTGCTGCGTGCGCAATGCTTCGTACAAGCGCTCACGCCGCGCGGCGGGCAACGAAGCCAGATACGCCCGTCCCATCGAACTCGACAGCAGCGACAGCCGCGAGCCCACGCCCAAGCCAGATGAACCGCTCATCGACGGGCTGTCGTGGCGGATCGTCTCCAGATAAACCATGTCCAGCCGATCGCGCTTGCCGAGCGAGATCGACACGCCAAAGCGCTGTGCAAACGCGCTCATGTGCGGGCGCGCGAGCTGGATCACATCGCTCGAGGCCAGATAGGCAAACCCGAGTGCGAGCACACCGGCGTCGAGCCCGTATTTGCCGAGCGCGTCGTCATAACGCAGGTAACCGAGCGACACCAGCGTGCCAGCCAGCCGGCTGACGGTGGCTTTAGGGAAGCCCGTGCGCCGGACGAATTCCTGGTTGCCGAGCAGCGTGTCGCCTGGGCGGAATGCGCGCAGTAGTTCCAGCCCGCGGGCGAGTGCCGTGACGAAATTCGGATCGCTCGACTCAGCGGGCGCGGTATCGAATTCGGGATCGGGGAGACGGGTCGTGCTCATGGCAAAAAAGCCCTGGAAATCGTCGGTGGTTGCGCTATGATAGCCCTAAATTTCGAAACTGTGTTCCGTATATCGGAACAACAAAGACTCGGAGACTACCGCTGTGACTGCTCGCAACGCCTTCAATTGGGCTGACCCCCTGCTGCTCGACCAACAACTGACCGACGACGAGCGCATGGTGCGCGACGCCGCCGCGTCGTACTGCCAGGACAAGCTGATGCCGCGCGTGCTGGAGTCGTTCCGGCATGAGAAGACCGATGCGTCGATCTTTCGTGAGATGGGCGAGCTGGGCCTGCTGGGCCCGACGATTCCAGAGCAATACGGCGGCCCGGGCCTGAACTACGTCAGCTACGGCCTGATCGCGCGGGAAGTCGAACGTGTGGATTCGGGCTATCGCTCGATGATGAGCGTGCAGTCGTCGCTGGTGATGGTGCCGATCTACGAATTCGGCAGCGAGGCGCAAAAGCAGAAGTACCTGCCGAAGCTGGCCACGGGCGAATGGATCGGCTGCTTTGGCCTGACCGAACCGAACCACGGTTCCGACCCGGGCTCGATGATCACGCGCGCCAAGAAAGTCGACGGCGGCTACTCGCTGTCGGGCGCCAAGATGTGGATCACCAATTCGCCCATCGCCGACGTGTTTGTCGTGTGGGGCAAGCTGCCGAACGACAACGGCGAAGACGAAATCCGCGGCTTCATCCTGGAGAAAGGCTGGAAGGGACTGACGGCGCCCGCCATCCACGGCAAGGTCGGCCTGCGTACGTCGATCACCGGTGAAATCGTGCTCGATGAAGTGTTCGTGCCGGAAGAAAACCTGATGCCGGGCGTGCGCGGCCTGAAGGGTCCGTTCACGTGCCTGAACTCGGCGCGCTACGGCATCGCGTGGGGCGCGCTGGGCGCAGCGGAGGCCTGCTGGCACATCGCACGCCAGTACGTGCTGGATCGCAAGCAGTTCGGCCGCCCGCTCGCCGCCAACCAGCTGGTGCAGAAAAAGCTGGCCGATATGCAGACCGAAATCACGCTCGGCCTGCAAGGCTGCCTGCGCCTGGGCCGCATGAAAGACGAAGGCACGGCCGCAGTGGAAATCACGTCGATCATGAAGCGCAACTCGTGCGGCAAGTCGCTCGACATCGCCCGCATGGCGCGCGACATGCTGGGCGGCAACGGCATCTCGGATGAGTTTGGCGTGATCCGCCACGTGGTGAACCTCGAAGTGGTGAACACGTACGAAGGCACGCACGACATCCACGCGCTGATCCTCGGCCGCGCACAAACCGGCATTCAGGCCTTCTTCTGATTGCGCTTTGCTTTTCCGGCGAGTTGGGGCACACTCGTGCACCACTCGCCACACCCATGGCCGCATCCCTCGCCCGTCCTGGGCACCGTTGTTCTCCTCCCCTCGCGATATACCAATTTGCAAATGACCGGGATACGCCGCGCCGGATGAATCGGCACTAGCGCGCGTCTATGCTTCGGTCCAAGTGTCGGCGGATTGTTGGGCCGCACGCCCTCACACCGATAAAACGAGCGCGCAATCCACACGCAGAGTGCAGCGCCACGCGACAAAACCAATCGCGAGACAACGGTCTGGAGAATGCCGGCGCGCGTACGCAGGCACCCGTACCGATATCAAAACCAGAACAGGGCACCTTACGCGGACGACCCAGATCGGCCGGCGCGGAGTCCTGCCAGGAGACAAACCCACCATGGCTGAACAGTCCATTCCGTCGTCGACGGAACTTGGCGCCGCCGGCATCGCCGATGCGCGTGCCATCGATCGCTATTTCCAGATTTCTGCACGCGGCAGCACGCACAAACGCGAGGTCGTGGCTGGCATCACCACCTTCATGGCGATGGTCTACGCGGTGTTCGTCGTGCCCGGCATGCTGGGCAAGGCCGGCTTTGACACCAGCGCCGTGTTCGTCGCGGTGTGTCTGACCACCGCCTTCGGCTCGCTGCTGATGGGCTTGTGGGCCAAGCTGCCGATCGCCATTGGCTGCGCAATCTCGCTGACGGCATTCATGGCTTTCGGCCTGGTGCTGGGGCAAAAGCTGACGCCGGAAATCGCGCTCGGCGCCGTGTTCCTGATGGGCGTGGTTTTCACCGCCATCTCGGCCACGGGCGTGCGCTCGTGGATCCTGCGCAATCTGCCTTCGGGCGTGGCGCACGGAACGGGCATCGGCATCGGGCTGTTCCTGCTGCTGATCGCGTCCAACGATGTGGGACTGGTCGTCAAGAACGCCGGTGCTGGCCTGCCCGTTGCGCTGGGTCACGTTACCGCCTTCCCGGTGATGATGTCGGTGCTGGGCCTGGCCGCCATCTTCGGCATGGAGCGTCGACGCGTGCCGGGCGGCATCCTCATCGTGATCGTCGCCATCTCGGTCCTGGGACTGATCTTTGACCCGGCCGTGAAGTTCACCGGCGTGTTCGCGCTGCCCTCGCTGGCCAGTGCTGGTCACGCCTCGCTGATTGGGGCGATGGATATTCGCGGCGCACTCACGGCCGCCGTCCTGCCCAGCGTGCTGGCGCTGGTGATGACCGCTGTGTTCGATGCCACCGGCACGATCCGCGCGGTCGCCGGCCAGGCCGGACTGCTCAACGACAAGGGCCACATCATCAACGGTGGCCGCGCTCTGACGGCCGATTCAATCAGCTCGATCTTCTCGGCGTTCTTCGGCGGTGCGCCGGCGGCGGCTTACATCGAGTCGACGGTTGGCGTGGCAGCCGGCGGCAAGACGGGCCTGACGGCTGTCGTGGTCGGCGTGATGTTCCTGGCCGTGATGTTCTTCTCACCGCTCGCGGGTCTGGTGCCGTCCTACGCAACGGCCCCGGCACTGATGTATGTCGGCCTGCTGATGCTCTCCAGCGTGAGCAAGCTGCACATGGACGACATGGTCGACGCACTGTCGGGCCTCGTCTGCGCCGTGTTCATCGTGCTGACCTGCAACATCGTCACCGGCATCATGCTGGGCTTCAGCACATTGGTGATCGGCCGCGTGGTGGCCGGCGAATGGCGCAAGCTGAACATCGGCACCGTGGCGATCGCCGCTGCGCTGGTGGCGTTCTACGTAGGCGGCTGGGCGATCTGATCGCACACGGAACCGTCTTCACAAAAGACAAACCGGCCAGACCCGAAAGGGCTGGCCGGTTTTGTTTTGCCTGAGAACCGGTTCAGGGTCCGTAGCGAGCGGGTTGAGGTCGGTCCGAGAAGCGCAGCATCACCGCACCAAGATCGACCCGCGCAGCAGGATCCTGAGCCGGCACCAACGCAAAAAACGCCCGGCACAAGGCCGGGCGGCAATCACACTACCAAGGAGACGGTTACTTATTGGGCTGCGGCGTCAGGCGCAGATACGGCCGCAACGCCTTGTAGCCCTTCGGAAATTTCTGCTTGATGACTTCTTCATCCTTCAGAGACGGCACGATGACCACGTCATCGCCGTCCTGCCAGTTACCGGGCGTCGCCACGCTGTGGTACTCGGTCAACTGCAGCGAGTCGATCACGCGCAGCACTTCATTGAAATTACGCCCCGTCGATGCCGGATACGTAATCGTCAGGCGAATCTTCTTGTTCGGATCGATCACGAACAACGAACGCACGGTGAACGTCTCGCTCGCATTCGGATGAATCATGTCGTACAGCTGCGAGACCTTGCGATCGGGGTCGGCAATGATCGGGAAGTTGACGCTGGTGTTCTGCGTCTCGTTAATGTCATTGATCCAGCCCTTGTGGGACTCGACCGAATCGACCGACAGCGCAATCGCCTTGACATTGCGCTTGGCAAATTCGTCCTTCAGCTTGGCGGTCAGGCCCAGTTCGGTGGTGCAAACGGGCGTGTAGTCGGCCGGGTGCGAGAAAAGCACGCCCCAGCTGTTGCCCAGCCACTCATGAAACTTGATGCGGCCTTCGCTTGAATCCTGCTCGAAATCAGGGGCGATATCGCCCAAACGTAAAGACATCGTGTCCTCCATACACAGATTGGGAACCACTATAGCCAGATTGCCATCCAACCAAAACGACTATAAATTCACAACAACATCACTTTTCGTCATTAGGCGCGGCATTTGCTGACAACAGGGTGGAAGGCATGCGCACATTGCCGGACAATGACCGAGGTCTTGATCCATCGCAGCATGCGCAACGCGAGCGCTTGAAGTTTCGCGGCGCCCACACATATGCTAGCGAATAAGCACGCCGACATATTGACGATTGAACTACCCGATACCGAGGACCCGACCATGACGAACACTTCCCCCAACCTGGCCGATTCCGTCAATAAGGAGAAACTGATGACCGACGTGAAGACTGTACTGTCCGACGCTGAAACCCTGCTGAAGCAAGCTGCGTCCAGCAGCGGCGAAAAGGCCGCCGAACTGCGCGAGCGCGGCATGGGCATGCTCCGCCAAGCCAAGGAAAAGGCGCAGGACCTGCAAGACGCGGTCGTCCACAAGAGCAAGGCCGCCGCCCGCGCCACCGACGACTACGTTCACGATCACCCGTGGCAAGCCGTGGGCGTGGCAGCCGGCGTGGGGCTGCTGATTGGCCTGCTGCTCAACCGCAAGTAACCCGCCGCACCCTTTCTGGCCGATGGCGCGCCCTTTGGATCGCGCCATCGGCCAGTTGCATTTTGGCGGCTCCGTTCCGGGCATGGCGCGTGCTGTGTGTGGAACGACGTCCATCGCCTTGCACCCTCTCCTTACCTCATGACCGACGACACCAGCCCAAAGCTGTTCGCTTCCTTGAAGAAACTGGCCGGCACGGTCGTCTCGATGCTGCAGACGCGGCTCGAACTGGCGAGCGTCGAACTGGCTGAAGAAAAAGAACGGCTGCTTGGCACCGCCTTCCTGGGCATGCTGGCCGTGAGCCTGATCGCCCTGTCCATCATGACGCTGACGGCGCTGGTGGTGATCCTGTGCTGGGATACGTACCGCTGGCAGTCTCTTGCCGTGATGGCTGCGCTTTACGCGCTGGGCGCGGCGGCGTGCCTGTGGAAGGTGCGCTCGCTGCTGCGCAATGCACCGCCACTGTTCGAGGCCACGCTGGCCGAACTCGACAAAGACCGGGAGATCCTGCGCCGATGACTGATCCAACCGAACACGCGCCGTCGCCCGGCACCTCCGGCACCTCCATGAACGAACCCGCATCGAGCGCGCGCCATCACGTGCGGCCTTCACGCCGCGGCGCAGAAACACGCCTCCCGCTGAGCGTTCGCAAGGAATTGCTGCTGACCCGCGCCGCCCTGGAGCGCTACGACTACGCCCAGGCCCGCAACGATGTGCATCGCGCCACCAACCGCACCTTCAGCCTGGGCGGCTTCGGCGCGTTGCTGCCGAGCCTGATCCGGCCTTTGGCTCGTCCGAACAGCCTGATGCGGACGCTGGGCATTGCACGCGAATATCCGCTGGTGGGCACCGCGTTGTCTTTGGCGTATGCGGGGTTGCGCCGCACCGTCATCGGTCGGATCACGCGCAAGCTCGGCAAGGTCGGAATCGTGGCCGGAGCCGCCTGGTGGGGCTACAAGAAATGGCAGGAGGCCCAGGGACATGACGCCAGCGCGCCTGCACCGGCGCCTGGTGTCGATGCGGATGAAATCATCCCGGGAAGCACTTCCTGAGGGCGAGCGCCCAACAAGAAAGGCCGGAGCGATCCGGCCTTTCTTGTTTGCGGCGCCGCACGATCAGTGCAACGGAATCGGATGACGCACCCGCTCCCAGCGGCGGGCCATGCTCTGGCGCAATGCCGTCAGGCCGTGCGGCTCAGAAGCGTTGCCAGTGTCGACCTGCGCTGTCTCCGTTGTCACATCAGCGTCACGCGCGACGCGGCGCCGCCCATGCCACATCAGCACTCCGCTCGCCGTCCAACCGATCACGAACAGCGTATCGCCGACATGGCTGAGCGAATCGGGCGACGTGCCCGCGTGGAAGATCGCACTGAGCATATCGGGAGGCAGTTCCGCGCATATCCACAGAAAAATTGCCGGCGCAGAAGCAAAGACTCCCGGCTGCCACCACGGGTGGGCAACGTGCACTTTATCGGTCTCCATGGCGCCCTCCATCGCTTTTTCTAGTGATCTTCTAGTGATGCGTTGATCCTATGCTTCGTCTGCGCAAATGGCGACCCGCCCGCCGCTGAATGGGATGTCGGATTCGTCCGACATCGGCCACCAGCAAACGTATTCGGCTGATCCGTTCGGGCTAGGGACCATTCCCCATGCCCTACGGATGGCGTAACGGCGCGGCGACAGCATGGCGCCTGAGCCCGCGTGTAGACGATTACGGTGGAGGCGCCCCACACAGGCTCATATGCATAATGCATAAATCCGGCGCATTGATGCCGTACCGTTCGCAACACACTCGTCCCGACATGCTGGCCGCCACCCACCTTCAACGCCGCGATGCACGCTCCGGTGTCATGCTGCTGCAACCTGCCACGCTTGCGGTAGGGGCAGGCGATCGCATTGCGCTGACCGGACCCTCCGGTGCGGGCAAGAGCGTGCTGCTACGCGCGCTGGCGCTGCTCGATCCCGTCGACGGCGGACAGGTGACGTGGCAAGGCCAGGCGATCCGCCTGAACGCGGTGCCGGCGTATCGGTGTCACGTCGCATACGTGCGCCAACGCCCGGCACTGTTGCCCGGCACGGTGGAAGACAATCTGCAGATGCCCTATCACCTGCATGCACGGCGCCACAGCCCCGGATTTGATCGCGACGCCGCCATCGCCCTGCTCGCAGGTGCAGAGCGCGATGCCGGCTTTCTCGACAAGAACGCCGCCGATCTTTCCGGCGGTGAAGCGCAGATCGCCGCGCTGGTCCGCACGCTGCAGACCAGGCCAACCGTGTTGCTGCTCGATGAGCCGACGGCGGCGCTCGACCCTGCGTCCGCGCGCGCGGTTGAGTCGCTCTTGCAGCATTGGTTTGCGCAGGCGCCCGATCGGCATGCCTGGATATGGGTGACCCACGATCCGGCGCAAGCCCGGCGCATCGGCCATCAGCAGTGGCGCATGGCGGCTGGGCATCTCGATACGGAGCCAGCGCGATGAACGGGCAAGACCTCTCGCTTTCCGCCTGGCAGGTCGGCATTGCGGCCGCGCTGATCCTCGTGAACGGCGCGCTGTCGATTGGGCTGGGCCTGGGGCTCGAGCGACGCCTGGCGTGGGCGGCCGTGCGCACCGTCGTCCAACTCCTGGCGGTGGGCTTCGTGCTCGAATGGGTCTTCGCTCACGCGCATTGGGCGGTGGTGCTGGGCATCGTGGCCGTCATGACGCTGATTGCCGGACATGCCACTGGCAGCCGCGGCGCGCGCGGCTATGCGGGCTTGCGCCTGGACGGCACGTTGTCGGTCTTCGGCAGCACGTGGCTGATCGGCGCAATCGGGCTGGTGATTGTCCTGCATGCGCGGCCGTGGTACGAGCCGCAATACGCCATCCCGATCATGGGGATGATTCTTGGGAACACGCTCACGGGCGTGGGCCTGGCGCTGGAGCGCATGACAGGGGAGCTGACTGCCACGCGCGACCAGGTGGAGACGGTTCTCGCGCTCGGCGGTACGCGCTGGGAAGCCGCGCGCAATGCAGCACGCACAGCCGTACGCGCCGGCATGACACCGATCATCAACCAGATGACTGTCGTGGGCGTGGTGAGCTTGCCCGGCATGATGACGGGCCAGGTCCTGGCGGGGCAGTCTCCGCTGGAGGCCGTGCGCTACCAGATCGTCATCATGTTCCTGCTGGCGGCGTCTTCTGGGCTGGGGACGGTTGCGGCGGTGCTGCTGGCCTATCGCAGGCTGTTCAGCCCACATCATCAATTGCTCAGCGCACGCATCACGCAACGCGGCGGAGCGAAATAGCATGCCGATCGCCCTGTCCTGCGGCCTCGTGCTGCTCAACGAAGATGGCGACGTGCTCCTCGCGCACGCCACCGAGACGCGCCACTGGGACATCCCCAAAGGGGCACCGGACCCCGGCGAGGATCACCGCGACACCGCCCTGCGCGAGACGCGCGAGGAGACCGGCCTCGTGCTCGACAGCCATGCCCTGATCGAACTCGGCCGGTTTCCGTATCGCCGCGACAAGGAGCTGCACCTGTTCGCCGCACGCCTGCGCCGCGCCGAAGTCGCACTCGACACGCTGACCTGCACGTCGATGTTCAACAGCTACCACACCGGCCGGCTCATCCCCGAGATGGACGCATACCGCTGGGCCACGGCGGACGAGGTGCCGAAGTATGCGAGCCAATCGCTCGCGCGGCTGTTTGCACAGACGTTGACGCTGGCGAGCATCGATGCCCGCCTCGCCGAGGCCGGCCTGTAGACGAACGGCGCTTAAACCGGCACGTCGCCTTCGATGGTCGTGCGATGCAGCGTGCGCCGATACTTGTCTGGGCAGCCCGGCGCGAAGTGGATGGTGGAGCGGTTGTCCCAGAACAGCATGTCGCCGGGGCGCCACTGGTGCGTGTAGACGTTGTCGGCGCGGACGCTGTGGGCGAAGAGTTGCTCCAGCACGCTGGTGCTCTCGTCTTCCGGCAAACCGAGAATGTGCGACGTGAAGCCTTCGTTGACGAAGAGCGCGCGCTTGCCCGTTTCCGGATGCGTGCGCACAACGGGGTGATCGACCGGCGGCACGGCGTCGCGCTGCGCTTGCGTGAGCGGCGGACGCCAGGTCGACAGCGCGCGCAGTCGCTCATAGCGGTACACATACGAATGCACGGCACGGCGGCCTTCGATGATGCGCTTGAGATCAGCCGGCAGCGTTTCGTAGGCGCGCACCATGTTGGCGAACAGCGTGTCGCCGCCCTCTTCCGGCAACTCACGCGTGAGCAGCATCGAACCGAGGCTCGGCAGCGGCTTGTACGACAGGTCTGAATGCCAATCCCGTCCTGCATCGCCCAGGCCGATCGGCTTGCCGTTTTCGACCACGTTGGAAACGACCAGGATTTCCGGATAGCCGCTCAGATGGAACTGATTCAGCACATGCACCTGCTGCGGGTCGAAGCGGCGGCTGAAGGCCACTTGCGCCTGCGGCGTGAATTCGACGTCACGGAAAACGAGCAGGCCGTCATGCGCGAGCCAGGCGTGGCGGATGGCAGCGATGTCTGCGTCAGACAAATCGGCTGCATCGCCCAGGCCCAGAACCTCTGCGCCAAGCGGCGCGTGGGGCAGGCGGCGAATGTGGAATCGGGCCGTGTGAACGGCAGGAGCATCCGTGGCAACAACGGCGGCAACAACGGCGTCGGACATGATGTAAGCGCGCGGCAATAGACGAATTTCACATTACACCGCTCGCCCCCGCCGCGTGCCAACGAAGGAATGTGCAGATCGATAGGCGCTTAGCCGTAGATGGTGGCGTCGGGCAGGATGCCTTCCAGCGCGTAGCGGCCGATGGCGCGCAATTTGTAGTCAAGCGGGTCGTGCAGCGTATGCGTGCGCGCGTTGCGCCAGAAGCGGTCCAGCGCGAGCGCGGCCTTGGTCGAGCGTGCGCCCGTCGCCTCGAACAATTCCTGGGCGACGAACAATGCGGCGCGATGTGCCAATACCTTGGCTTCGGCCGTAGCGAGCGACACCTCGGCACGCTCCTCGGCGCTGAGCGCGGCGCCTTTGCGCCATGCGCGGTCCAACCGCTGGATGGCGCGATCGGCCAGCGCTTCCGCAGCCAGCCATTGCACGCGCATCTCGCCAAAGCGGTGAATTTGGTATGGGTCGTCCGCCGCGCGCTCCACGCCCGATGTGATCCACGGCCGTGACGATTGCAGCGTGTGCTTGCGCGCCTCGTCCAGCGCGCCTGCCGCAATGCCGGTATAGAGATTGACCAGTACGTTTTGCGCGATGCACGAACGCAAGGTTTGATATGGCGTGAGGACCGCCTCGGGGCGCACCAGCACTTCGTCTTCGCTGACCTGCACATGCCGGAATTGCACCGAGGCGCTGTCGGTCTGGCGCTGCCCGATCGGATGCCAGTCATCCCGTACCGTGATGCCGTAGCGCGCTGTCGGCACCACCGCCACAACGGGGTTGCCGCTGGCCGCGTCGTGAGCAGACACGACCATCACGTCGGAGCCGAGCGTGCCGGAACAGAAACCCTTTTCGCCATCGAGCAGCCAACCGCTGCCCGAGCGCTGCGCACGCAGGCGATGGTCGAGCGGATTGACGGCATTGCCCCACCACCAGCCCAGCTCGGCGGTCGGACGCAGGAAGCGTTCGCGCTGCGCGTCGGAGCCGTACAGATAGACGGTTGCGGTCTGCAGATACTGGAAAGCGAGCAGGTGCCCAAGGGAGCTGTCGACTGCGGCGATGGCGCGCACCGCGGCAAAGGCATCGGCCCAACTGACGCCGCTTCCGCCGTATTGCGTGGGGATCACCAGGGGCAGCAGGCCCGCTCGCGCAATCGCAGCTTTCTCGTGCGCGGCATGACCGCCGTGCTGGTCACGCTGCGCAGCCGTTGCCGCCAACTCTGCCAGCAGATGCGTAAGGTCGGGAAGTTGATGCAGATCGTCGAGCTTCATGCGTTTGCCTCGCGTCGGAGACGCCATCCGGTGCAGGCACTATACGGACGGCGCCTACCGCCTTGAAGGAAGCAATCCGCATACGCATATCCAGCGCGCGACTATGCGTAGTGCACGCGCATGCGATCCAGACACGCGCGCACATCGCCCACGACGAGGTGACAACTGCACGCGATCATGAGGTTGCGCGGCAGGCCGAAATCTTCCACGGCCCAGCCGTCGGCATCGTTGCCGTTTGTATTCGGCACCTGCGCCAGGAGCGGCGCGGCGGGCACGTGATAGCACCACACGTCTTTGCCGCGGGCGATGGCGTAGCCGATTTCGAAGCACGTGCCGGAATCGGGCTCGTGGCCGCGGAAGTCCGCTACGTTGGCGAGCACGGCGTCAGCTGAATCGATCAGCGCGATGTTCTGGCGATAGATCTCCGCAGCGGTCGCAGGGCCGTCGACCTGCGGGGCGATCGTGTTGTCGAGCGGATACAGACCGATGAAGCCGAATTCCGCGCACAGCGTTTTAAGGGCTTCGCCGTGCACGACGGGCTCGGGACGGAAAACATCCGGCCCGGCCAGGTAGAGACGCAACGTCATGACGCAGCCTCAATAACATGCACCGTCGAAGCACGCTCAACGAGCGTACCGGGCAGCAACACGACACGGGCATCGCCGGTCACGCCCTCGATGCGTTCATGCACAAATTCGACGGCCTTGTAACCGATGTCGTACGTCGGTTGCCGGATCGTCGTGATGCCGATCAACTCCGCCCATTCCGGATCGTCGATCGACAACAGCGCCGCACGGTCCTGCCACGCCGCGCCGAACTGCGTGCGCAGATGCCGCGCCACGATGAGCGCGACCGGCGCATTGGCAACGAACAACGCCAGCCGTTTTCCGCCGCGGCGGTGCACCGCATCGATGCGTGCGGCGATCTCGGCCAGCGCACGTTCAGTCGAGGCGGCGTCGTTCGGGTCAAGCACAACGGCTGGCTCGGCTGGCCGCCCTCGCGCTGCCATCGCCTCTCGGAATGCACGCTCACGCTCGCGCCGCGAGCTGACCTGCTGAAACGGCTGCACGATGAACTGGATGGCATCGAAACCTTGGTCGAGCAAATGCTGCACGCCCAAGCTGACGGCGTCGCCGTTATCGAGCCCCACGAGGTCGGCGTCGAACCCTTCTACCGTGCGATCCACCAGCACAGCGGGAATGCCGCCACCCCGCAACGGCCGCAATACGGCCTCTTCCGCGCCGAGCGCATTGACGATCAGGCCTTCGACCCGATACGTCGTCAGCAACTGCACGAACCGGCGCTCCATCTCGATCTCGTTTGCGGCGTGGCAGATGAGCGGCATGTAGCCCAACGCGTGGCAGGCCGCTTCAACGCCCTGCAGGACTTCGATCGTGTAAGGATTGGTCAGGTCGGCCACCAGCATGCCGAGCAGCCGATTGCGGCCGCGCTTGAGACCACGCGCCATCTGGTTGGGCCGGTAGTTCAACCGCTGGATGGCCGCTTCGATGCGCTGTCGCAAATCTTCGGAAAGGACCTGCATCTCGCCGTTCAGGTAGCGCGACACGCTGGTCTTGCCGGTTCCCGCTTCGCGGGCCACGTCGGTGATGGTCGCAGGGCGCGAGGAAGAGGATGGGAAATCAGTCACGATGCGCTTCAGAACGGGCCGTCGGCGCGAGGGGCCGGCGCCAGGGAGCGAGGATCATAGCGCAATCCCGGCACGCGGCTCACTGGGCGCGAGCGGGCTCCAGCACCTGCGGATTGACCAGGTTTTCACGCAATGTGCCTGCCAGCGCCTTGATCAGGTTGTCTGCCGCGCAGCGCGCCATGGCGTGTCGCGTCTCGTGCGTTGCGGAGCCGATATGGGGCAAGGCCACCACGTTCTTCATTCCCAGCAGCGGCGAGTCGGCCGGCAGCGGCTCGTGCTCGAACACATCGAGCCCCGCGCCGCGGATCGTACCGTCGCGCAATGCATGGATGAGCGCCGCTTCGTCGACGACGGGGCCACGCGATGCATTGATCAGGATCGCACTGCGCTTCATCTTTGCCAGTTCCGTCGCGCCGATGAGGTGGTGCGTTTCGGGTGTCAGCGGCACCTGCAAGCACACAAAATCCGATTCGGCCAGCAATGTGTCGAGCGTCACGCGGCGCGCGCCGTACTGCGCTTCGGCCTCGGGATGCGGGTGCCGGTTCGTGTAGAGCACACGCATCCGGAACCCCAGCGCCGCACGGCGGGCCAACGCCGCGCCTATCCGACCCAGCCCGACGATGCCGATGGTCTTGCCCTGGACATCCGTGCCGTAAAGCTCCGGCCCGATGCTGCGCTGCCAGTTGCCGGCCCTGACCCACTCGGCCAACTCCACCACGCGACGCGCCGAGGCGAGGATCAGCGAAAACACGGTATCGGCGGTCGACTCGGTCAACACATCCGGCGTGTGCGCAAGCGCAATGCCGCGACGCGTGAGATCGGGCACGTCGAAATTGTCATAGCCGACAGAGATCGTGGACCATGCCCTGAGCCTGGGCGCGCTGTCGAGCATCTGAGGCGTGATCTTCAGGCTCGCACCGATCGCGCCTTCGGCGTTGGCAAGCGACTCAGTCAATGCCGCGGCACCGTCAACCTGCATGAGTTCGACATGCTCGCGCAACTCGGCTACAACGTCATCGGGCAGCGGCTTGTAGGCAACGACAAGCGGTTTCATCGGTTCATTTTCCAGGGACAGGATTGGCAAGCGGGTAAGCGTCACGCGGTTGCGGCTTGACGCAAAGCGTAAGCACCACGGCGGCCAACAGCGCCGCGCTCATGAATGCATACGACGCCAGCGGAGAGCCCGTGGCACCGTTCAGGTAGCCAACGAAGTACGAGCCGACAAACGAACCGAGGGCACCCATGCTGTTGATCAACGCCATCGCGCCACCGGCCACGTTCTTCGGCAGCAACTCCGGCACGATCGCGAAGAACGGACCATACGGCGCATACATCGCCGCACCGGCAATCACGAGCAGCACATACGACATCCAGAAATGCGTTGAGCCAAGTGCAAACGATGCGGCAAACGCTGCGGCACCGACCAGCAGAAACGGCCAGACGAAACCGCGCCGCGACCCCACCTTGTCGGATGCCCACGACGCCGCGAGCATCGCGATGGTGGCCGCCAGATACGGCAGCGCCGACAGCCAGCCCGTCTCGACCATGCCGAGCGACGAGCCGTTCTTGACGATGGATGGCAGCCACAGCACGAAGCCATAGACGCCGATGCTCCAGCAGAAGTACTGCGCACACAGCTTGATGACGGCAGGCGAGCGGAAGGCCTCGCCATAGTTGCGCATCGGCTTGATGGCCGCCTGCTCCGCCGCCAACGCTTGTTCGAGATCGCGTTTTTCCTGGGGGCTCAGCCAGGGCGCCTGCGCGGGCTTGTCCTGCACCAGACACCACCAGCACACGGCCCAGATGATGGCGGGCACGCCCTCCGCGATGAACATATGGCGCCAGCCAAACTCGCGCACGAGGTAGCCCGATACCACCGACATCCACAGCACCGTCACGGGATTGCCGAGAATCAGAAACGTATTCGCGCGCGAGCGTTCTTGCTTGGTAAACCAGTTGCTGATGTAGATGAGCATGGCCGGCATGACGGCTGCCTCGACCACGCCCAGCACAAACCGGATCGCCAGCAGCGACGGAATGTCACTCACGACACCCGTCAGCGCGGCGCACAAGCCCCACAACACGAGGCTGATGAACACGAGCTTCTTCACGCTCCGGCGCTCGGCATAGATGGCGCCCGGAATCTGGAAGAAGAAATAGCCGAGGAAGAACAGCGCACCGATCAACGACGACAGCCCCTGGCTGATCCCCAGATCGTGATTGATGCCGGCCGCCGCCGCGAAGCCATAGTTCGCGCGGTCGAGGTAGGCAAGGCTGTAGGTGATAAAGACGATCGGCATGATCATCCACCAGCGCCGCGCAGCAAGTTGCGTTGCCATGTTCGTGTCTCCTTTGATGGTGTGCGTTGCCCGCGAGGGCTGCAGTCGAAGCGCTGCGTTAGACGCTGGGAATGGATTCCGGCTCGCACCCCAGGCGGGCCGTTTGTTCAAGTACCTCGAGCGCGGCGCGCGTCGGCAGGCCTTCGGAATCACCGATCACCTGGATCGCCAGCGCGCCAATCCGGTTGCCGCGCGCAACGGCCTGCTCGGCGGACAGCCCTTCAAGCAGCGCGCTCACTACGCCCACCGCAAAGCCGTCGCCCGCGCCGACTGTGTCGACAACGCGCTCCACACGCACGCCGTCGGCAACGCCTTCCGCGCCATCAGCGGTCTGGTAGTAAGCGCCGCTAGCGCCCAGCTTGATGGCAACGCCGCGCGCGCCTCGGTCCAGATAGAAACGCGCGATGTCGGCCGGAGTGTCATAGCCGGTCAGTTGCTGCCCCTCGGCCAAGCCGGGCAGCACCCAATCGGAAAGCGACGCCAGCGCGTTGAGCGTGCTCACCATCTCCGTTGCGGAGGGCCACAGCGTTGGGCGCAGGTTCGGGTCAAAGGAAATCGAGCGACCGGCCGCACGCATCTCCCTCGCGAGGTGGAACGCAAGTTCACACGACGACGCAGAAATGGCGGGGGCCACACCCGTCAGATGCAGATGGCGCGCGCTGAGCACGTAGTCGGCGACATAGTCGGCGCGGGAGAGGCGGCTTGCGGCCGAGCCTTTACGGAAGTATTCGACCCGCGGGTCGCTGCCATCGTCGGCGCGCGACTTCAGCTGGAAGCCCGTCGGATATTGCCGGTCCACCGCTACACACGAGGCGTCGATCCGTTCGCGTGCCAGCGTTTCGAGCACATATTCACCGAACGAATCCTGCCCCACCCGGCTCACATAGCCGACGCGAAAACCGAGGCGGCTCAAGCCGACAGCGACGTTCAGATCGGCACCGGCGATGCGCTTGGTGAACTGCGTGGCCTCCGCGAGCGGCCCTGGCGCCGTCGCCACGAACATCGCCATGGCTTCGCCGTAGGTGATGACATCCAACGTATGCGACATGCGTAAGCTCCTTTGATGTCGAGTCACCGTCAGGCGGCCTTGAGCCACATGACATGTTGATGGGCGTCCGCGGCCGGATCGACCGCGTTGAACGGAAATTCGATGCCGCGCGGTACATCGCCGGGCAGCGCGGCCAACACAGCGGCGAAGCGCGCATCGTTGCCCGCAGGCGCCACGGCAAAGCGACGCGCGCCCTCGCCTGCGACGCTCTTGCAATGGATGTATTCGACGTATGGCGCCAGCGCCCGCGCGCATGCAAGCGGCGTTTCGCCAGCCCACTCCCAGTTGCCAACGTCGAACGTCATGCCGAGCATGTCGGCCGCGCCCGCGGCTTCCAATGCGCCGAACAAGCCTTGGAACTGCGACAGCGACCCGCCCACCGCCTGCTGACCGTTCTCAACGAGCACCCGTGCGCGCCACCCTTGCAACAGTTGGGCCAGCGCCTCCGGCGACGCATCGCCGGCAAACCCGCCGAGCTGGAACTTCACGATGCGCGCGCCCAAGGTCTGCGCTTCGACCAGCGCACCGCGAATGGCGACCGCGTCCAACGCGCCGTCGTCGGAGTACAGCGTGGCCGGCGTCGAGTAGACCGCCCACAAGCCGTGTGCGGCCATCAAGCGACCCAGGGCCGCCAAGACATCGGCCGATACCGTGCCGTCCAGCCCGGCGGGCAACAATTCGCGCCGCACCTCGAAGCCGGCAGCGCCGACCGACGCGGCGAGGGGAACATAGGCGTGATGTCCCCGCTCAAGCACCTGCGCGGCGCCGAACGCGCTCGCCACGATCACGATATCTGCCATTTGTGCGCTTTTCTCCGTATGGAACCGGTTCCATTAGGGGATATGGTCGCGGTTGGAGAGCGTCGACGCTATAGAGGAAATCCCTAGCGGCGGCGGCAAAATGCGACGCGCCGCACATGTGCTCGGCGAAGATCGGGGATAGGGTTATCGGCAAGGCATGCCCGCGCTTTCAATGTGGAAGCAAGGCCACGCGCAGGGCTGAGGAGCGGCAGGCGTGCAAAAGCAGCCAAACAAAAAGGGCCGACAGTCGCCTGTCAGCCCTTCGAATTTTGGTGGGTCCTGCGGGATTCGAACCCGCGACCAATAGATTAAAAGTCTACTGCTCTACCGACTGAGCTAAAGACCCCAAAGACCGCGATTATAGGGAGATACCCGCGATTCTGTCAACGGTTCGCCCCATCAAACGAGACGTTCCATTCGCCACATCTGGTAGCGGAACGCCAGCACCGCACCGATCACGATGCCGGCCAGCGCGATGAACGAGCCGACCGCCAACGTCGATACGCCAGACAGCCCTTGTCCGATCGTGCACCCGAGCGCCGTGACGCCGCCAATGCCCATGAGGATGCCGCCGACGATGTGGTTGCCCGTGTCCTCGGCGTTGGCAAAGCCTTCCCAGCGGAACGTGCGCGTGACCAGCGCCACCGCCGCCGAGCCGGCAATCACACCGAGCACGCTGACGATACCGACCGTCAGCACCTTCGATGTATCGCTGAAGAACATCAGCCACTCCAGCGTGTACGACACCGGCGCCACGAAGCTCAGCGCTTCCATGCGGCCGCTGTTGGTCGCCACGAACGCTTCCTGCAGCGTGTTCGGATCTTCCTGCACATAGCCGAGATGCCCCGAGACGTACCACATGCCGACGATGACGAGGCCAACGCCGATGCCGCCCAGCAGGTTGTCACCCGTGCGGAAATCGCGCCCCAGCAGCGCCCACAGCGAAAGCGCCCCGCCGATCATCAGCGCCAGCGCCAGACGCAGCACGCGCGCATCGGCGGAAAACGCCTGCCCCAGCACACTCGGCAAATCCTGCGACGTCGGCAGCGCAATGGCAACGCTGTCCACCGTAGCCACACGCACGACGCCAAACACGCCCTTGAGCGTCATGTACGCCGCCAGCCCCAGGAACACGAACACCACCACCGACTTGAGGTTGCCGCCGCCGATACGCACCAGTGTCTTGCTGCCGCATCCCGAGCCCAGCACCATGCCAAATCCGAACAGCAGCCCGCCCACCAGCGACGACAGCCACAGCAGCTTGCTGGCCGTGTAGATCGTTTTGCTCGTATCGATCAGGCCAAGCCAGCTCAGGCACCCTGTGCCGATCATGGCCACGCCGATGGCGAGCGCCCACATGCGCAGCCGGTTCCAGTCGCCGATGTTGACGACGTCGGACACCGCGCCCATCGTGCAGAAGTGCGTGCGCTGAAGGATCGCGCCAAACACGAACGTCAGCGCAAACGTGCCCCACAGCACCGTGTGGGACAACGCGTTGAGGTCGATTTCGGGCATGGCGCCTCAGACGTAGCGGGTGGGGTCGGGCACGCCTGCGGCTTCGAAGCCGGCCTTGCGGATGCGGCACGAATCGCACACGCCGCAAGCGCGGCCGGCGTCGTCGGCCTTGTAGCACGACACGGTCAGGCCGTAGTCCACGCCCAGCCGCACGCCGGCCTGGATGATCTCCGCCTTCGTCATGTCGATGATGGGCGCGTTCACCCGGATGCGCTCGCCTTCCACGCCGGCCTTCGTCGCCAGGTTGGCGAGCGTTTCGTAAGCGGCCACGTATTCGGGGCGGCAATCCGGATAGCCGGAGTAATCCACGGCATTCGCGCCAAAGAACAGGTCACGTGCGCCAACCGCCTCGGCCCAGCCGAGCGCCAGCGACAGCATGATCGTGTTGCGCGCGGGCACATACGTGATCGGAATGCCTGACTGCGCGCCGTCGGTCGGCACGTCGAGCGCATCGTCGGTCAACGCGGAGCCACCGAACTTGCGCAGGTCCAGATCGACGATTTCATGGCGCACTGCGCCGAGCGCCGCCGCCACTTTCTTGGCCGCCTCGAGTTCGGACGAGTGACGCTGGCCGTAGCGCATCGACAGCGCGTAGGTCTCAAAGCCATCGGCATTGGCCATGGCGAGCACGGTGGCAGAGTCCAACCCGCCGGAAAGCAGGACGATGGCGCGTTTTTTCATGGGCGAAGCCTTGCAAAGCGATTCGGGAAGGCCCGCATTTTAGCGTGCCACCGCCCCGCGCGCCCCCGCTGCCCCATATGTCCGCCATTTGGCACCCCATGAAAAACGCCCGCCGGTGCAGCCCCGGGCGGGCGTTGGTCCACATGCTGTGCGGTTTGCCGATCAGCGCATCGTCTTCAGACGGCTTTGGGCGGTCTTGGCCTGCTCGGTACCGGGATACTGCGAGGCCACCGTTTCGAGCGTCTTGCGTGCAGCCGCCTTCTGGCCCGACTCGCCCTGGTTGGTCGCCACCTGCAGCAGCGCATCGGGCGCCTTCGGATGCTGCGGATTAGTGCGCGCCATATTCTCCAGCACGTAGCTTGAGCCCTTGTAGTCGCGCTGCGCATAGAGCGCGTTGCCCAGCCAGAACTGCGCCAGCGGCAGATACGGGCTTTGCGGATACTTCTTCACGAACGCCGAGAACTGATTGCCCGCGCCCTTGAAGTCGCCGCCCTGGAACGCCTTGAGCGCAGCATCGTATTCCGGCTTCTCGTTCGGTTGGACCATGCCTTCGCGGCCGTCCACCGTCGCTTGCTGCGGCTCGAACTTCTTCAGGCGCGCATCCAGATCAGCGTAGTAATCCTTCTGCTGCTTGGTCAGCGTATCGACGCTGTTCTGCAGGACTTCGTTCTGCCCGCGCAGGCGCGCCACTTCGGATTTGAGTGTCTCGATCTGGTTTTGCGCGTCGATCAGGTTCTTGCTGTTCTGATCGATGCGTTGCGCCGCCGTCGACTGGAAGTTGTTGAACTTGTCGCGCATGTCGATGATGGCGCGGCGCGCCTCATCGTCGTCAAACACCCCCGCTGCCGTCGGGCCGGCCATGGTGAGGGCGCCACCCGCGACGAGCGTCGCCATCAGGATGGCCCGACGCATGGCCCCATAAGCGCGCTGTTTCATCATCGTATTCATGTGATTGCCAACGTAAGAACGCCGGCCGCAACCTCGCAGCCGGCGCGTTCCACTTCAAACCGTACCGATTAATAGACGATGTCGGCGCGGCGGTTCTGTGCCCACGAATCTTCGTCGTGGCCGGTCGCTTGCGGCTTTTCCTTGCCCAGGCTCACGGCTTCCATCTGGCTGTCAGGCACGCCCATCGACGACAGGGCGCGACGCACGGCCTCGGCACGCTTCTGGCCCAGAGCCAGGTTGTACTCGCTGGTGCCGCGCTCGTCGGTGTTGCCCTGGATCAGGACCTTGCGCTTGTTGTGCGATTGCAGGTAGCGCGAGTGCTGGCCCAGCAGGCCTTGGTACTCCGACTTGACCGAGTAGCTGTCGAAATCGAAGTAGATGCTGCGCTTGGCCAGCGGGCTGTTCGGGTCGGTCAGTTCGTCACGGCCCACGTCCACCGGCGTCACCGTGCGGGCATCAGCGCCCGTGCCATCGGCAGCACCCGTACCGTTCTTGGCCGTATCGTCGAGCTTCACGCCCGAGCTGCAAGCGCCCAGGGCCAGCAGCGCGGCAATGGCTGCGAGTTTCATCATGGTTTGGGACTTCGACATGTCCGATTTCTCCTAGTGGAACAGCTTCGTTATTGCATGAAAGGACCCCACGCCGGCTCACGAACTTCGCCGGCCTGGAGGGAAAGAACCTGACGCGTACGGCCATCGGTCGACACCGCGGCCAACACCGATTTGCCGCCAACGCGCGTGGCATACAGGATGAACTTGCCGTTGGCCGCAAAGCTCGGCGATTCGTCGTTCGAGGTGTCTGTCAGCGCGTTCACATCGCCGTTGGACAAGTCCTGCGTGTACAGGCGGAAGGCACCGCCCACGCGGGAGATGTACGCCAGCAGCTTGCCGTCCGGCGACACACGCGGGCTGGTGTTGTAGCCGCCCTTGAACGTCACCCGTTGCGCACCGCCCGACTCCTCTCCGTCGACCGACATGCGATAGATCTGCGGAGCACCGCCGCGATCGCTGGTGAAGTAGATATACCGGCCATCCGGCGAGAACGACGGCTCGGTATCGATCGCGCTGCTGCGGCTCAGGCGGCGCAGGCCCGAGCCATCGGCGTTGACCAGGTAGACCTGCGTATTGCCATCACGCGAAAGCGACACCGCCACGTGACGGCCATCCGGCGACCAGGCCGGCGCCGAGTTGTTGCCCTTCTGGTTCGAAATGACCGTGCGGCGGCCTGCCACCAGGTCATGCACGTACACCACCGGCTTCTTGCTTTCGAACGACACATACGCGACCTTGGTGCCGTCCGGCGACCACGACGGCGAAATGATCGGCTCATTGCTCGTCAACGCGATCTGCGGATTGGCGCCATCCGAGTCGGAGACCTGCAGCTGGAACCGGCGGCCGACCTTGGACACGTACGACAGGCGCGTCGCAAAAACGCCGCGCTCGCCGATCAGCTTCTGGTAGATGTAATCGGCAATTTCGTGTGCGGCCAAGCGCAATTGGCCGGGGCCGCGCGTGAGCGACAGGCCGCCCAGGCTTTCGCCCTTGGCGGTGTCGTACAGACGGAAGCGGATTTCATAGCGGTCGCCGTTGCGCGTCACGGTGCCGCCCACGAAGGCTGCGGCGCCCTTGGACTTCCAGGCGCCCAGGTCAGGCGCCGGGCTTTCCGGCACGACCGCCCCGGCCACATCGACGTTTGAGAAGCGGCCGCTGCGCGCCAGGTCTGCCCGGACGATCGCCGAGAGGTTTTGCGGAGCCTGTGCCTCGCCCTGGAAGTTGGCGATCGCGATCGGGTACTGGCTGGCGCCGACACCCGAGATCTCCACGTTGAGCTGGGCATGGGCCACGCCGACGCTTGCCGCAGTCAGCAGCAGCGCCTGCGCCGCGCGTCGAAACATCGGGATCCACATCGTTCGCATCATGTTCATCTTCCCTACTATCAAATCCGGAATCTGAGTACGCTGGCCGGCGCAACTTTGAGGAGCGCCAACCCGTTATTCCTTCGGCCGGAACGTCAGGATGACGCTCGACGGCGCTTTGCCGTTGGTATCGCGCGGCAGCGGATCCGAGCGTTCGACCGCGCGCATCACGGCTTCGTCATAGGCGCCGTTGCCGCTCGATTTCGTCAGGCGCTTCGACAAGATCGAACCATCCGGTGCCATCTGCACCGACACGACCGCCGACGGGTTGCCATTGACCGCCGAAGGATCGAACAGGATGTTCGGCTTGACCTTGGCCCGTACGCGCTCGGCATACCCCGCCGAGGCCGTGCCGCCCGTGCCCTGGGCATTGCCGACACCGCCGCCGGAGCCCGCCACCGTGCCCGTCGCGCCCGCACCGGCCATCGCGCGCAACCGATCCAGCTGCGCCTGGCGTTGTGCATTGGCACGCGATTCATTCGCCTTACGCTCGGCGTCAGCCTTGGCTTTGGCCTCTGCGGCGGCCTTGGCTTTCAATTCCTTCTGCTTCGCATCGGCTTCCGCCTTGGCCTTCGCTTCGGCCTGGGCTTGCAGCTGTGCATTCTTGCGGGCCTGCGCTGCGTCCGCGGCAGCCTTCTCAGCGGCCTTTTCCTTGGCCTGCTGTTCGGCCAAGGCCTTGCGTTGGAGTTCCGCCTGACGCGCCTGTTGCTCTTCCTTCAGACGGGCTTGCCGCTGGGCTTCCGCGCGCGCTTCGGCGGCGCGGCGGGCGAGTTCTGCCTCACGGGCGGCAGCAGCCTCCTGTTCGCGCTTGCGCTTCTGCTGCTCCAGCGCGATATCCGCTTCTTCTTCCACCTTGGCCGGCGGCGCCTTTATCACCGGTTCCGGCTTGACGTCCGGCACCGGCGCGGCCTGCTGCACGGCCTGCTGGACCGCCGCCTCGTCCCACAGCTCGGCTTCTTCGCCGCGCGGGGTGCTGCTCTGCCACTGCACGCCAAAGTACAGAAAGATCAGCAGCAGAATGTGTGTCAGGACCGCCAACCCGAACGCGCGCAGCGTGCCGCGCTCGCGAACAGGCTCGTAACGGTGCAACGACGTCGTAGCCATGACGTTCAGGTTGCCTCGCCCGGATTCTTCAACGTGCTCATGACGATTTCACCATCAGGCCGACGCGCTTCACGCCATCGCCCTTGAGCACGCTCATCACGGTCAGCACGCGGTCGTACTGCACCGACTTGTCGGCGGCAATCACGACGGGCTGATCGGGGTTTTCGTCCGTGCGCTGCTTCACAAATGCGCGCAGCTCGTTGTTGTTGGCGAGCTTCTGCTCGGTGGCGCCGGAACCCGTCTTGATGCGAGCAAGGATCGTGCCGTCGCCCTTGATCGTCACGACGATAGGCGGCTGGGTCTGCTGCGGCGTGGCGTTGGCCACCGAGGGCAGATTGACCACGCCCGGGTTCACCACGGGTGCCGCCACCATGAAGATGACCAGCAGCACCAGCATCACGTCGATGTACGGAACGACGTTGATGTCAGCCTTGGCCCGTCGGGCGCGGCGCGTTCGCTGGATGGTAGCCATGAGCGCGGCTCCTTAGCGCGTCTGGCGCTGGAGGATGTTCGAGAACTCTTCCATGAAGCTCTCGAAACGGTTGGCCAGGCGGTCCATCTCGGTGGCGTAGCGGTTGTAGGCGATCACCGCCGGAATGGCCGCAAACAGGCCGATGGCCGTGGCGACCAGCGCTTCGGCAATGCCAGGCGCCACCGCCGACAGCGTTGCCTGTTGCACATTGGACAGGCCGCGGAAGGCGTTCATGATCCCCCAGACCGTGCCGAACAGGCCGATATACGGGCTGACCGAGCCGACCGACGCCAGGAATGGCAGGTGAGATTCGAGCGAATCCATCTCGCGCTGGTAAGCCGCACGCATGGCACGGCGGGAGGCATCGAGAATGGCGCTCGGATCGCCGCCGCCGCGCTGCAGCTCGCGCGCCTTGAGGTATTCGCGCATGCCGGCTTCAAAGATGCGTTCCAGCGCGCCGGTGGTGTGGCGGTTGTTGGCAGCGCTTTGATACAGCGCCTGCAGGTCGCCGCCGGCCCAGAAATCGCGCTCGAACGATTCGGTCTGGCTGCGCGCGGCGCGCAGCGCAAACGCTTTGCGGAAGATGTACGTCCAAGAGAACAGCGACATCACCAGCAGCAGGCCCATGACGAATTGGACCAGGAGGCTGGCGTGCAGCACCAGCGAGACGATCGACAGATCTTGTGTGACCTCGACGGGATTCATGCGGCGGCTTTGATGGTTGCGAGTACGGGAGCGGGAATCGGGGTCGGCCGGAAAGTGAGCCGGTCGACACATCCAACACGAATCGTGCCTGATGCGAGCAAAACGTCGCCGCGCCAGCCTTCCTGGGCGAATTGGACTGACGCGGGGCCGACCCGTTCCATACGCGAACGGATCTGCAGCAGGTCGTCCAAGCGGGCCGGCGCGCGGTAATCCACGGCGGTGCTGCGGACCACGAAAATGGCCCCGGTCGTGTCGGCCAGCGCCTGCTGATCGACCCCGAGGGCGCGCAGCCACTCGGTGCGGGCGCGCTCAAAAAATTTCAAATAGTTGGCGTAAAACACCACGCCGCCTGCGTCGGTATCTTCCCAATACACGCGCAGGTTCCAGTCAAAAGAAGCCATCGGGTAATTTTACCAAGACGCAAGTGGCGGCCAGCCATCCACCGACCGGCCGAGGGCTTGCGCTCGAATTCAGGCCATGCCTCGCGTCACGCTGGTGGCCGAGAATGACTGGCAAACGGGCATCAGTTCCATCGCGTTGACATTGAAGTGCGCCGGCAGCGCCGCCATCCAGTAGACGGCCTCGGCGATGTCGTCGGCGGTGAGCGCCTCGGTGCCTTCGTAGACCTTCTCCACACGGGCATCGTCGCCCTTGAAACGCACGTTGGAAAACTCCGTGCCGGAGCAAAGGCCTGGCTCAACGTTCGATACGCGTACGCGCGTGCCGGTCAGGTCCGCCCGCAAGTTCAACGAAAACTGGCGGACAAACGCCTTGGTGGCGCCATACACGTTGCCGCCCGGATACGGGTACGTCCCGGCAATCGAGCCAATATTGATGATGTGACCGCGATTGCGCTCCACCATGGCCGGAAGTAACGCACGCGTCATATGCACCAGCCCAGAGCAGTTGGTGCCGATCATGCGGTCCCAATCGGTCAGGTCAGCACGCTGCGCGGGTTCGAGGCCCAACGCCAGACCGGCGTTGTTGACCAGCACGTCGACTTCGCGCCAGCCCTCGGGCAGCGTACCCGGCAGCGCAGCAACGGCGTCGGCATCCAGCACATCCAGCACGAACGGCAGCACGGCGTCACCCAATTCAGCCTTCAGCGCGTCAAGGCGGTCCTGGCGGCGGCCTGCCGCAATCACACGATGGCCTTCTCGCACGAAACGCCGCGCGATGGCCGCGCCGAACCCGGCCGTTGCGCCGGTCACGAATACGATCATGGAAGTGTCTCCGGGCCTGAAAAAACGAAAGGTCAGAGTTTACCTGAAGCGTTGTGCGGTATTGCACCGCAATGTGCGCGTCTGCACGCCCGCTTGTTGCAGCGGCCATGGGGCTGTCGTACACTCGCGGGCAACCATTCCACCTTGCGCGACTGGCGAATCCTGAAGCTGCTTTGAGCGGCTTCGACATGTGGGCAGCGACCACGAGGAAGCGCAAGGTTTCTGGCGTCATGCACAACGGCGCCTGCCGCTCGCCTGGGCAGCGAATGGGAAGCACAGGGTGACTTGGACACCCCCTGCAATCGGCCAACACCGAGCGCAGTCGTTCAAGCCGCGCGCATGTTTCCCCACGCCTCGCCCGATCTCCGCCATTTCCGTTTCGTTTCAGACCAGACACTCGCCATGTTCGAACGCAGCCGCTATACGATCGACCAGATCGATCCCGAAATCTTTGCCGCCATCCAGAAGGAAAATCAGCGTCAGGAAGACCACATCGAGCTGATTGCCTCCGAGAACTACACGTCCCCGGCCGTGATGGCCGCGCAGGGCTCCCAACTGACCAACAAGTACGCCGAGGGCTACCCCGGCAAGCGTTACTACGGCGGTTGCGAATACGTGGACGTGGTGGAACAGCTCGCCATCGACCGCGTGAAGCAGCTCTTCGGCGCCGAAGCCGCCAACGTGCAGCCGAACTCGGGCTCGCAAGCCAACCAGGGCGTGTTCTTCGCCGTGCTCAAGCCGGGCGACACGATCATGGGCATGAGCCTGGCCGAAGGCGGCCACCTGACCCACGGCATGGCGCTCAACATGAGCGGCAAGTGGTTCAACGTGGTGAGCTACGGCCTGAACGCGCAGGAAGACATCGATTACGACGCGCTCGAAGCGCTGGCGCAAGAGAAAAAGCCGAAGCTGATCATCGCCGGCGCATCGGCATTTGCGCTGCGCATCGATTTCGAGCGCATCGGCAAGATCGCCAAGTCGATCGGCGCGTATTTCATGGTGGACATGGCGCACTACGCCGGCCTGATCGCCGCTGGTGTGTACCCGAACCCGGTGCCGCACGCAGACTTCGTCACGACGACCACCCACAAGAGCCTGCGCGGCCCGCGCGGTGGCGTGATCCTGATGAAGGCCGAGCACGAAAAGGCCATCAACTCGGCCATCTTCCCGGGTATTCAGGGCGGCCCGCTGATGCACGTGATCGCCGGCAAGGCGGTGGCGTTCAAGGAAGCGCTGTCGCCGGAATTCAAGGCGTACCAGCAACAGGTCGTGAAAAACGCGGCAGCCATGGCCGAAACGCTGATGGCCCGTGGCCTGCGCATCGTGTCGGGCCGCACTGAAAGCCACGTGATGCTGGTCGACCTGCGCGCCAAGAAGATCACCGGCAAGGAAGCCGAGAAGGTGCTGGGTGACGCCCACATCACCGTCAACAAGAACGCGATTCCGAATGACCCGGAAAAGCCGTTCGTCACGTCGGGCGTGCGCCTGGGTTCGCCGGCCATGACCACGCGTGGCTTCAAGGAAGCGGAGGCCGTTAAGGTCGCCCACCTGATCGCCGATGTGCTGGACAATCCGCACGACGAAGCGAACATCGCCGCCGTGCGCGCCAAGGTGGCCGAGCTGACCAAGCAGTTCCCGGTCTACGCCTAAGGCATCCGCCGATGGCCGGATCTTCCGGCCACGTAGTACCCTGCCGCGATGCGCCCCGAATTGAATGAGGGGCCATCGCGGCGTTGTTCTTTTAGCGCAGTGCGTTCTTTGAGGTTGCCGAGGAGACCACCGGCATGAAATGCCCCTTTTGCGGCCACGCGGCCACCCAGGTGATTGATACCCGCATGTCGGAAGAAGGCGACACCGTGCGCCGCCGCCGTCGCTGCGAATCCTGCGACCGCCGCTTCACGACCTACGAACGCATCGAGCTGTTCTTTCCGGCCGTCGTCAAAAAGAACGGCAGCCGCGTCGACTACGACCGCAACAAGGTCAAGGATTCCATGCGGCTGGCGCTGCGCAAGCGCCCCGTATCCGCCGAGGCCATCGACGAGGCCATCGCCCGCATCGAAGAAAAACTCCTCAGCCACGGCGAAAAGGAAATCGGCAGCGACCGCGTGGGCGAACTGGTGATGCGCGAACTCAAGCGGCTGGACAAGATCGGGTACATCCGCTTTGCGTCGGTGTATCGGAGTTTTGAGGATCTGGCAGAGTTCCGGGACGTGCTGGATGAGGTTGCGGCGACGAATGTGCGGAAATAAAGGGGCCAGATGGACTCTTTTTTTACCAACATTGCGCGGACGTTGTCCCGCTCTTCATGTTGAGGTTGCCTTGTATGCCGAGTTGGTTGATTGTGTATGTTCCGCAGGCGTCCGCCGTTTGCGGACCAGCGGGTAGTGCCGACGCCGAATATGCAGGCGACGAGGCCGCATTATTCACCTGCACGTTCATCTGGTAGTAGCTTTGATTTCCAGACTGGATCGACATGGGGAACGATGTCGACCCATAACCGAGCGCAGACGGCGAACTCGTGTAAATGTTTTGCAACGTGAAATACCGCTCCTGCCGTGTGGCCAGATCGAGCAACGCTGTCTTAGCATCGACCCGATGCGACTTCAGGACGTATTGTTGATATGACGGGTACGCTATCGTCGCTAGGATAGCGACGATAGCCACTGTGATCATGAGTTCAACCAAGGTAAAACCCGCGGCCGTACGTCGAGGAACAAGCGTCTCGTGATTCATAACTCACACTTACTGTTAGCGCAGCTTCAGCCAGTTCAGGCGCGAGCCGATGGCCGTGGCAGACGGATTGATTTGAATGAACCGTGGCGTCCCGTCCGAACCCTGCATCACCGCATACACTTTTCCGTTGAGCGACACAAACGTCGAAGTGCCCGTTCCGCTCATCCCCACGGCGCTGACACCTTGCCCGCCGGAGGTAAGGAAGTTGCCATCATTGTCGTAAAAATATGGTTTTGCCGTCGCGCCTCCGTTGGCGACGGATATCCCATATGAGAAACCTGATGCCGGCGTCGTATTGCAAGACAGCACCTGCTGGACAGCCGGGATCAGTGTATTGACATTCACCACGCCGTACTGCAGCGACGGGCTGTAGACGACCTGTTCGTTCTGGCCCGTAGGCAACGGCAACGCCCATCCGAACTGCACATTGCTACCGGTGCAATCCGTAGAGCCACTCCAACAGACTTTCGAGCTTGTGACGTTTCGCTGGGCTAGGCCCGAAGCTGAAGTACCAGCGTCCGTCGACGTCTGCTGCTGCAAGTTCGAATACGGCACTATGCCCCCTGACGGGCCCGCCGACGACGCGAGCGACGCATATTTCGCTGTGGAAGGAGCGATGGCGTTCCATCCATCCATGTTCCAGTCCCAGATCCCGTATAGCGCTTGATTCGCAGTCGCATACGAAGCTGCGCTCGTCAGCGTTGCCGGAAATGCCTGACCGGTGCCGAAGCTCACAATCAATCGCGCCGGGCCGCCCAGGCCCGAGCCGGGGACCGAGGCAACGATGACTTTGGAAGTAATTGGTTGCCCCGCCAGCGTCGTGAAGAGGGGTTTGGTAGAGACACTCCAGCTATTCGGATCTTGCGACGTCAGATCAAAGCGCCAGACGTTGCCATAGACATCGCCCGCATAGACGTAGTCGCTGATGTGGTCACCATCAAGATCGGCGGGCGTCACGAACGCAATGCCATTCTTGTTGGTGGTACCGGCCTGGGTAGGACCATAACCCGTATCCAAATAGCGGAACGTGACCTGCCCTTTGGAATCCACAAGCATGATGAACATGCCCGCCGTACCGTTCTTGCTATTTAAGCCATTGCCAAACAGAACCGCCCAATTGCCATTGTGGAGCCGGCGAATGACCGGAGTGCCATAGGTGTTGCCCAGATAGTTGCCGCAGTTGGCCATGTTCGAGCAAGAAATGGACGCGGAAGACCATTCACCGATGACAAGCTTGCCTGCATTGCTTTCGCTGAACGTAGTTGGATCCGTTACGTCCAGTGCGTAGATCGCCCCAGTACCGGTGGTGATGCCATCGCCGATCGGACCGTTAACATTTCCGCCACCGCCCAACCCGCCAACCAGCCACGTATGCCAGCCGCCGTTGTAGTACAACTCGCCGGTTCCGGGCGTCGCGTCTACGTACAGATTGTGCGTGTACCCAGGCGACGCATAATCCAGCTTGCCATTCGAGCCGTTGTGGATCGTGTTGACAACAGCGGCCGGCATGTAGGCAAGTATCTCGGTGCCATCATTAGGGGTCGTCGAATTGTTGACGAAGTTGCCGTTGGCATCGAAGCTTCCGGCGCGAAAACCATGCAACATCCCATCGTTGGACCCCACGTAGACGACGTTCTGCCGCTGCCCGTACGTCGTCTTGAAGCTAGCGTACGTTCCAGGGGCCTCCGTAGGGGAAGCCTTGGCATACAGTGCATCTACCCACGGGCCGTTGTATGGAGCCGACGGGCTACCCACCCAGGTAGGGCTCGAATTTCCGATATCCCCCAACACCCCCGTCCGGGCGCGGAACGTTCCCGAGCCGCCGGAAGTGACTTCCTGCGAGCGGTCTCCTCGAAGGTAAGACAGGCGAGCACTGGTGGAACTCGCGTCACCCGCTGTCAACGCGGCCTTCTGCGCAGTGGTTAGGTTCCCCCATTGGAGCGGGATACCGGCGCTGCCATTCCAGCTCAATATGCTCCGGGCTGTCTGCGCCGTAACCGTGGTGCCCGACCCCATTGCAGTACACGGTCCACCAGTCAACGCACAGCTGGCGTCCCAGTTGACCGTGGAATTGATAACAAGCTTGCCCGTCGAATCGGGACCGATGGTCTGCGCGGTCAGCTCACCCCACCAGTTCTTGGGATGGAAATAGGAAAGATAAAGTTGTGTCCCTGCTGTAACACGCCCCAGTTGCGGGATGTTAGTGCCCGCAGAACTGCTAGATTGCTCGACGGGCGCAGCCTTGAAACACGTAATCTCATGCACGTTGCTGCCGCCGCCGGTACCGGCGGAAAATCCAAAGCGAAACGAAGACGGCAACGGGCCATTCTGCGCAGTGATGCTCTGATTACTGATCACCGGCTGCGTGGTGCCGCCGTTTACGCTGTAGGAAAGACTCAGCAACCCATCGTTCGTGATGCTGAGCGCGTACGTGATTGGGGTTGCCGCACCTCGCGTTGGCTGGTCAGTTGCCTCTTGGCTGTAGATCGTCACGCCATCAAGCGTGTCACCGGTAATGTAGTTGTAGTTGTACTTGAGTTGCGTAGATGTTTTCTTTGGTCTGCTAGCGTTACTGTAATCCCAGACCGTGCCCGACCTACAGGTGTTCTGTACCGCAGCTTGGCGTTGCGAAGCCGTGAGATTTGACGGGTAATAGCTGGAATAGGCGCTGCTCAAGTAAGCCCAGTTGGTGTTGCCCGCACCGCGCAGGCTTATTCGACCGGGAATTGCCCCCGCCCCACCGTTCGCGTTTGCGCCCGTATTCGTGTTATCGCCGGAATTGGAGAAGTTCCCGAACTCGTCGATCCCTAGTCCTATGTACCCGCCCTGCACGCCATCGTAGGTGGAGTTGCCATTGGAGCAGCTATATCCAAGGCTCCCGCCCAATGCACCCACTGTTGCCGGTTTGGATCCGTCGGATAGAAAGAAGCTAATACCATCGGCCCCGCTATTGTCCCCGTTGGCGTTCGGATAGGCATTACCACCATATGTCACGGTCGTGAATGTGACCTGCAGACCTTGATTCGTCGGGAACGTAAAATTTGAAACCACTGCGCCGGTCTGATTGTTGCCGTTGGTGCCAGCTTGGTAGTCCCCGTTGGTGAGACGAAGCGCGCCAGCGCCCGGTGTATCGGGGAGCCGGCCCGTCGCGCCACCCACTTGCGTAGTCTGTCCGTAGTATTTCAAGCCCGTGCAGGCGGGGATCGGGCCTGTATTGTTGCCGGCTGTCAGACACGCGCCGTTCAGTGCCGTCCAGTCATAGGAAGACTTAACCCCTGTCAGCGTATCGCTGATCACGAGTTGTGCCTGGGCCACGCCGGGGAGTACTGCGGCGGCCGCCAGTAAAGCGAAACGTGGTTTATTTTTCATCATTGCAGCCCCAGATCCTTCGCACCCGCGGTCATTTGATAGGTACTTTGCACAACAGCAGCGGTGGTCGCATCGCCGCCATAGCCATAGGCGGTCACTTGGTACAGTTGAGCCAATCCACTAGGGCTCAAACCGAGATAACTGATGTAAAGGCCAGGCACGCCCGCATAGTTGATATCGCCGGCCGGCGAACTCGCTCCGGCCATGCCACCACCGCCATTGGCAGTCATTGAAGGCGGTTGATAAATCGTTCCAGCGCTCCACGGAAGCTTCGATGGATTCGTCAATGCGTTGGAGCAAACTCGCATGTTGGTCAGCACGTTGCCGTTATTGACGTCGGCGCAGTTGACGCTGACCGATGCATTGCCTTGCCCGATCCACCATTCGCCGTATTGCAATGCACTCTGGGCAGCCTCTACCGCACGCTGCTTGTCCCGCGTTCCAGCCGCGATTCGCTCCTGCAGGCCTGAGCTACGAAATATGCTCACCGCAAACAGTGTTAGCACGAGCAGCAAGAGCAGCCCGACGATAAGGGTATAGCCGCGCGCACGCAGGCTTCCCATTTTGGTAACACGCATCGAGGCTTTCATGGCTGATTCTTCACGCTGATCGTCTGTGTCCAGGGTTTCGGAGCCAGCCCAGTTTCGCTACCGAATTGCGTGGCAAACTTCAAGACGACCTTAACGGTGTGGACGGCAGACCAAAGATTTCCGGCACTAACTTGCGCGGCAGTCAGGTATGCATCGTTGTTTCCATCGTTGTTGGTATCCGTGCCATAGAGAACGCTGAAGGCGGACACCCCGCTAACGAGGGGCACCGCCGCTTGACCATTCACCGAACACTGCAATTCGTTGTTTGCGCTGACGGACAGTGTGTTGATGTATGCAACTTGTCCACTGGTGGTGTTCGTCTGCCCTAGGCAATTCGTTACGCTGTCGCCGCTGGCAGCGGCAAACTGCGTTGTGAGGGTATCGCTATTACTCCCGCCACCCGTTCCACTCGTGCCAAAAACTGCCTGGCCGGCCGCCACACCGGAGCCACCCGGCAACGCCGTTACCGCCGTGTTAACCAACGGGTTGGGGAAATAGCCCGCCGATTGCACTGTATTGGTCGCAATAGTCAGAGCTAACCGTTCGTTATCCTGCAATTGCGCAAGCTGATCCTGGCCGGTGAAGGTCTTCTGCATGTTCACGAACATCACCACTACGCCACTCAGGAGGAAAAGCGAAATCACCATAGCGATCAGGATCTCGACCAGGCCCGTACCGGCCTGCCTATGCGTCCGTCGCGTGCGGGTAGTCATCGGTTTGCGGATCATGGTTGGACGTAAACCGTATAGCTCTGTTGGACGGACGGTTGCGCCGCAGCAGCCGCAGAAGCCGTATTGGCATTGACGGCAATGGTCTTTTCAATCCACGTTACGGTGACGTTGCAGCTCACCGGCAAAGTGGCAGCAGTACTGCAGTTGCCAGTGGCTGTATAGCCCGGAAAGCTCGTATTCATCGACAGCGCCCATTGCTGAAGGTCGTACGCTGCAAGCTTGTCGGGTGTACAGCCATTTCCGCTTGCATCCGGGCAACTTGGCACTGCCGTGCTCAGCACTCCGCGGGAATCCGCCACAGCGACGCTACTCGCGCCGAAGGTCGCCGGCGCGGTATTCGGGACCGCCCAGAAGGCCCGATTCCCATGCATTGCTGCGACCAGACTTTCCGTCTGTAGCGCAATCAGCGAGCGCGTGCGGGACGTTTGCGTGTTACTTACGGCAGCCGCCTGGATCTTGGCCAATCCCAACAGGCCGACACCAACCACCACCAAAGTGATAAGCGCCTCGATCAGCGAGAAGCCAGCGGCCGAATCTCGATTCTTCTTTAGCTGCATGCACCACCCGTTTGTACAGCCCGCCCAACCATGTTGACCGTCACGCATCGGGCCGCGGTGGCATTCACAGGAGTTGTGCTTAGCGAGACCTTGAACGTGCCGCTGTTCGGCAGATTGATTGCAAAACCGTCGCGGCTGTACGTTAGGGCACTCGACGTGGAAGAAGTCGTTGCAGTAAACGTATCGCCGCTAGTAAAGCGGGGCCGATAACGCAGAACGCTATCGGTGCTCGCGTCGAGCGTGCCGGACCCATTGTCATCATTGAAAATGATCCAACCGACGTGCCACGCGTTCGCGTTGGTGCATGTTGCCCCGTCCTGTGACGCACACAGACTAACGGGCATCCCCCGTTTGATGGCTTCCCCGCGGGCGAATTGAATATCGTTGACGAGCGAATTGGCTTCAGACTGCGTGCGCGCCCGCTGGATGGTTCCATTGAAAGACGGCACGGCGATCACCGCGAGGATGGCCACAATGGTCAACGTGACCAGGATCTCGACAATCGTGAACCCGCGGCACTTGTGCAGAGACCGAACGCCAATGACGTCAGCACACCCAACTCCACGGAATGCCTGCCAGGAATTGTGTGACGACGGCTGATGATGCGCGGTGACGTGATGACGGACCGCTGCGGTCATATCAGGAGAGACGACCGCCCAGAAACCCACTCCGCCCCAAAGGCGAAATTCCATTAAGCATGTTTTGACCCCCGACTATTGTTCTATCCGGCGGCCCCCTCGAAGTTACTCGCGGGCCCTGCCGGTTTTGTACTGGCTGAATTTTCTATGTCATCGCGTCCACCCCCGTGAACGCTGCGCTCTACCGGGCGAAAAGCCAAGGCAGCTACTTCCCCAGAATAGTGGGGAATTAGTCAAAAAGTGTCAACAACCCCTCCTTCAACCGCAATATTCGGGAAGGCGCATGTTGGCGAAAAACCAACGATCCGCCACATCCCGGAATCCCAGGCGCTCAATTCTCGAGAGGGTATTGACGAGATATGACAGTTATACGGCCCACTTCGCACTAACTTGAGCGGCTGACCAGTACCAGCCGACCCATGCCTGTCCGTCCGCACGTTACCCACCAACACGGCGTCATCCTGCTCGAGGCCCTTGTTGCCCTGGCCGTCCTTTCCCTCGGCGCTGCAGCCATGTTCCGCGCGCTCGATTATCTGGAGGCCGCCAGCCATGCCGCCCGCGCGCTGGCAGTTGAGGCCCGCGCACAAACCAACCAGATGGAAAGCCGCTGAGATGCCGCGCTCGCTCCAACGGCATACGCGAGGCGCGTCGCTCGTCGAACTGATGGTCGGCATGATCATCGCCCTGATGGTGTTGGCAATCGGATTGCAATTACTGCTGATCGCGCGGGCACGTTACCAGCGGCTGGCCGACGAAGCCCTCATTGAGGATCGCGGAATGCGTGCATTGGAGTTGATTGGCAAAGCGGTACGCCAAGCGGGGTGGATCACTGACACACCCACCGCTTCCGCCGTCCGTCGCTGGGCGGATGCGACTGCGCCGTTGTCACTGGTCGGAGCGGACGACTGCGGCCAGCCAAAGAAAACTGTCGAACTGGAATGCGGTCCGCACGGAGTACAACACAGCGACGCATTGCTCGTCCGCTTCTCCGGCCGCAACCACCTGCCACCAAACGCCCACGAAGCTGACGGCGCCACGCTGGACTGCGACAACTACGGCGTACGGGAGCGCGCTGGAACAGAAGCTGATCCCCGCTTGGGAAGCATGTTGCTGTTCATCTCCGTCAGCACTGACGCCGAACAGGCTCCACGACTCATGTGCCGATCCGTGTCACTTAACAGCGGCGATGTTCTTGTTGCAGTGAACGCGAGCGAAATCGTACGTGGAGTCGAGACGCTACAACTGCTGTACACGCTTGCACCCACCACCACATCGCCAGCCGAGACCGTATCCGCGCGGACCATAGCGGCCACAGATTGGTACCGCGTAGAGCAAGTCCATGTTGCCATCGTCGTACGCGGCGACTGGTATTCGCTTAGACCGTCAACACCAGACAATATCGCCTTATTCCCCGGACTTGAGTCCGTACCAGGCGCACGTTTAGAAGACCTGTCCTTCCAGCCTGAAGATCCGCGCCGTAACCGCGCCCTCTTCACCGCCACGTTCGCCGTACGCAACCCACTCCGCTGCGAGGTTGACGCATGCTGATCCAACGAACAAGCATGCGCGGCTTCTCGGTCATCGCCGTGAGCGGCACGTTAATCATCATCAGCTTGTTGACGGTTACGGCCTTTCAACTCGTGCAAGACCACCTCCGCCGTACCGGTCTATCTGCAGACTATGCGATCGCTTTGCACGCGGCCGAAACTGCATTGGGCGCGGCCGAATGCGAACTTGCAGTGGCGACCGGTACGCCAATCCGCAGAAACTGCCCCGTCACGATGGATGCGGAGCGCATAGCGGCGCTTGATCCCGTCACTTTGGCTGGCTTTGTTCCCGGCATCTGCGGGCAAGGCACGGAAGCCGGCCTGTGTTGGCCACTTCAGGGTCAATCGGCCTCGAGGCTTGCTGATCTAATCGACAGCGGTTCGCGCAGTGTGACACTCGCTACCGCTGCGCAGCGAGACGGACTCAGCGCAACGCCGGCTCGCTATGTCATCGAGCCGATTCCTGACGCATTACCTGGCCAGTGGATACAAGCCGGCGCCGGGCGCGCGCCTTCGCTGTTTAGGATTACAGCCGCAGGCTTTGGCATCAACCCGCAGATCAATGTGCTGCTGCAAACCGTTTTTCGCCCACGGGCAAACGAGCCATGAAAGCATGTCAAATCTGTATAGGGATCGCCATAGCGCTGGTCAGTTCAACCCTTGCCGCCACGGGCAGCAATCCCGCCGGTCACCTGCCGACTCACATTGTCGTCGCGCCCGGCGCCGACCCTTGGAGCGGCAAACTCCGTGGGATGCAGTTTCTGCCCGCACTCGGTACGCTCGATGCCCCGGCACCGCCGGATCTTTGGGAGGCGAGCCGCCAGCTCCATGGTGTCTCACCAGATGCGAGACAGCTCTGGACGTTTCATCGCAGTCGATCCGGCGTTCGCACGCCAGTCAGGCTGCGCTGGGCAGCCCTATCGCCTGACCAGCAGACCGAAATTGCCACAGGCGACGAGCTTGGTACCCGACACGTCGACTATCTGCGTGGCGTACGACAGCACGAGCACGACGATCCCACGCTGCGCCCACGCAAATCCGTGCTGGGCGCAATGCCCGGCGCACGCGTGCAATTGCTCGGTCCGCCCGGCTTCGCTCTCGATGCAAGTCACGAACCATTTCGCCAACAGCAGGCGCGCCGCCCATGGATGGTCTACATCGGCGCGAACGACGGCATGTTGCATGGCTTCGATGCGCTAAGCGGTATGGAGCGCTTTGCCGTCATCCCGGACGCCGCCCTGCCCGCGGCTGTGCGCAATATCTCTCTCGGGCAACCGGTACCGGCGCCAATCTGCAGCCGACCTGTCGCAGCGGATGCGCTGGTCGGAATGCAATGGCGGTCACTACTCGCTTGCCCAAATGGTGAAATGGGGTCGGGCATGTTTCTGGTGGACGTCACCGATCCGACCTCGTCCACGCCGCCACCGATGCTCGCCTATGATGCGAGCAACGATCCCAGTGTCGGCCACATGGCAGGCCCCATCCCTATCGTCCCCGTCAACAACGGCGGCGACGGACACCGTCGCTGGTTCGCAATCAGCGGCAATGGCGAAGGCAGCGAGCGTGCGGAAAGCCGCCTGTTGCTCGTAGAGCTGGACCAACCCGGCACAGCTCTGTCGATCCAGGTGCCTCCAGTTGCCAGTCGAGGAGGCCTTGGCGCCCCTGCGGTGGCACTCGGGCCGCACGGAACAGCCACCTTCGCTTACGTAGCTGACGCGCATGGCCAACTCTGGCGCTTCGATCTGAGGGGCGCGCCGCCTTGGTCGCACGCACTGGGTTCCAACGATACCGAGCGCCGCACGCCATTCTTCACGGCCACCTCGCGCGGCGGCTCCGTCCAGCGCATTCTGAGTCCGATCCTCCTGGCGTCCACCGCTGGAGGTCCACTACTCGTTTTCACCGCAGTCGGTGCCGACGGGCATGCCACGCTGTATGGCGTCGCAGATACAAACATGTCTCGACGCAATCTATGGCGCGACAGCCTCGAAGGTTTGAGTACCAGCGAAGTATTAGATGGCGTGGTCATCAAGCCGGGAAGTAACAGCGTCGCAGGCTGGCGCATCGATCTGCCCACTGGCCAAAGGCCAGACGACCTGACCGCAGCCGGTCTCAACAGTTTGCTGCTCACCACACGCGACGCTGCCGACCGGGAACGTACCTATCTGTTGGACGCGAAAACCGGCCTCCCCGTGACCAAAGATGGGCGAACAGGCCGGGTTGTCCTCGGCGCACCGCTCATTACGATACAGAGCGCTCCGCCCGCCGAGACACCTCGCGGTGGCGCTACGCAAGCGACGCACACCGTCCTGTGGCAACTGGATGGCGAACGTGTCCAGCAACTGGAATCGCGCACATACACGCGTCAACTCGGCCGACTCAGCTGGCGCGAAGTGACCGAAGCCGGGGCACGCTGATGCGTCGTACGCGTGCATTCACCTTGGTCGAGTTGATGACAGTGGTTGTCGTCGTGGGGTTGCTAGCTTTTTTCGCCACATCAAGCTGGTCTGCGTATTGGCAGCGTGCACATCGCGTCAGCGCGGGCGGCGCCTTAGTCGGTGCCCTATCGCAGCTGGAACTCCGGCGTGCGCGCACAGGTACGTACAATGGGGAATCCCCATTTCACGGCCCGATCCCTCATGCGGACGGTTATTCCATCCGCCCACAGGCGTGCTCCAGCGCGGGTATAGAGCTGCCGAAGACTCAATGTATTGAAGTGGTCGCCGTTCCGGATAGAGCAGATGCCTCCTGCGGCATGCTCGTTCTACGAAGCACCGGCGAACGCGAACCGCGCGACGCGGCATGTTGGCCATAACACTACCAATGCTAGCCACCCGTAAAGCAGGCGTGACCTTCTTGGAATTGGTGATTGTGCTTGCAATCCTCGCTTTACTGGCCGTGATGGCAGTGCCATCAATCATCGACCGCTGGCAGCGCGAGACCGTGACGCTCCTCGCCGAACGCTTGGCCAGCACGATATCGCTCGCGCAGCGTACGGCTCAGTATCGACATCTCCAGACAGAAATCGCCCCTCGAGACACCTCAACAGGCTGGACTAGCGGCTGGGAACTGACAGTATTGGGAACGACTAGCACGCCCGGCGCAGCCACCACGTCGGCGAGAGACATCATGGTGTCCGTGCCATTGCCTACGGTGCCTGCGGTCCGGCTCAGCGTGCCTCGCGGCACGCTTTCATTCGAGGCTGTGGGATACTCACGGATGACCGAAGTCACCGGCACCACAGTGACGATCTCTAGCGGACGCCATACGCGCCTAGTACGGATCAACACAGTTGGCCGCCCCCGAATCTGTGACCCAGATACGGACCGCAGCAGCAGTTGCCGAACTTCCAATACTGATCCGTAACCAGGCCGCATTGCACCCATGTTCTCCGACTTCGACCACGCCATGATGCAGCGCGCCCTGGCGCTGGCCGAGAAGGGCTTGTTCACCACCACGCCGAACCCGCGCGTCGGCTGCGTGATCGTGCGTGACGACACCGTCATCGGCGAGGGCTACACACAACCCGCCGGCCAGGACCACGCTGAAATCCAGGCCATCAAGGATGCCCAGTCTCGCGGCCACGATGTGCGCGGCGCCACTGCCTATGTGACGCTGGAGCCCTGCAGCCACTTTGGTCGCACCCCACCCTGCGCTGATCGTCTGGTCGAAGCCGGTATTGCGCGCGTGGTGGCGGCCATGGAAGACCCAAACCCCGCCGTTTCCGGACGTGGCTTGCAAAAGCTGCGAGACGCCGGCGTCGACGTGCGCTGCGGTCTCCTGGAACGCGAGGCGCGGGAGCTGAACATCGGTTTCGTCTCGCGCATGACGCGTGGCACACCCTGGGTGCGCGTGAAGGTCGGCGCATCGCTGGATGGCCGCACGGCGCTGGACAACGGCATCAGCCAGTGGATCACCGAAACCGAAGCGCGCAACGACGGCCACCGCTGGCGCGCGCGTGCCTGCGCCATCCTCACCGGCATCGGCACGGTGCGCGAAGACAACCCGCGACTGACCGTGCGCGCCGTCAACACACCGCGCCAGCCGCGGCGTGTGCTGATCGACTCGGCGCTGGACGTGCCGCTCGACGCGCACATCCTCACTGCAGATGGCCACCACGAGCCGACGCTGATTTTTGCCGCTCACCCGGAAGCCGGCCGCATGCGCGCGTTGAGCGAGCGCGGCGCAGAGGTCATCCTGCTGCCCAACGCGGCCGGAAAGGTCGATCTGGCCGCGGTCCTGCGCGAACTGGGCCGCCGCGAGATCAACGAACTGCATGTTGAGGCGGGTTTCAAGCTCAACGGCTCGCTGCTGCGCGAAGGGCTGGTAGACGAGGTCCTTGTCTATCTGGCGCCCAAGGTGCTCGGCTCGGGCCAGGGCATGTTCAATATGGGGCCGCTGCAGACGCTGGAAGGCGCGGCCGAATTCTTCTTTCACGACATCTCGCGCATCGGGGGCGACCTCCGCATCCTGGCGCGCCGCAACCCGACGGATTGATTGCTTATGTTTACCGGAATCGTCGCCGCAGTTGGCCGTATTGAAACCGTCTCGCCGCTGGGCGACAACGTCGATGCCGGCGTGCGCCTGTCCATCGATTCCGGCGGCCTGCCGCTCGCGGACGTGGCCTTGGGCGATTCGATCGCCATCCAGGGCGCCTGCATGACGGTCGTCGCCAAGACCGACACCCGTTTCGAGGTCGATGTGTCACGCGAATCGCTTTCCAAGACGGTCGGGCTGGAACACCGGGGCGAGGTGAATCTGGAGAAGGCGCTGCGTCTGGCCGACCACATCGGGGGGCACCTCGTGTCGGGCCATGTGGACGGCCTGGGCACCGTCACGCATTTCGCGCCCGTCAACGAATCGCACGAACTGCGGGTGCGGGCGCCGGCAGAGTTGGGCAAATATTTGGCTTACAAGGGCTCCGTGGTGGTCAACGGCGTGTCGCTGACGGTCAATACCGTCCGTGACGATGCCGACGGCTGCGAGTTCTCGATCAACCTGATCCCGCACACGGTGGCGGTCACCACGCTGAAGCACTTGAAAGCCGGCAGCCAGGTCAACCTGGAGATCGACCTGATCGCCCGCTACGTGGAACGCATGCTGACCCACGCCGCCATTGGCCTGCCCGTGGGCACCCAGCCGCTGGCAGCCGTTTGAACCCCTGGCCCCACTGGCTTGGGGCCGCCTTGGCGTACAATAGCGGGCTTCCCATTTACGCAGTCGCACGGCCCCCGAAATCATGGATTTACGGGAGTGGGCCGGCGGCGCGCACCCCTGCTACGCCATGTCGATCGCCACAGTCGAAGAAATCATTGCCGAAATCCGCGCCGGCCGGATGGTCATCCTGGTCGACGAGGAAGACCGTGAGAACGAAGGCGACCTGATCCTGGCGAGCGATTTCGTCACGCCAGAAGCCATCAACTTCATGGTCACGCACGCGCGTGGCCTGGTGTGCCTGACGCTCACCGAAGAGCATTGCGACCAGCTCGACCTTCCCATGATGGCGAGCCGCAACGGCACGCAGTTCGGCACCAATTTCACCGTATCGATCGAAGCGGCGGAAGGCGTGACCACCGGTATTTCCGCGGCCGACCGCGCACGCACCATCCAGGTGGCGGCGGCCAAGAACGCCAAACCGTCTGACTTGGTGAATCCGGGCCACATCTTCCCGCTGCGGGCCCAAAAGGGTGGCGTGCTCATGCGCGCCGGCCACACCGAAGCCGGCTGCGACCTGACCGCAATGGCTGGCTTGACGCCCGCCGCCGTGATCTGCGAGATCCTGAAGGACGACGGCACCATGGCGCGCTTGCCGGACCTGGTGGAATTCGCCAAGAAACATGGCTTGAAGATCGGCACGATTGCCGACTTGATCCAATACCGCAGCCGCACCGAGAGCATCGTCGAGCGGGTCGGCGAGCGCACGATGGAGACGCAGTTCGGCACGTTCCATGCCGTTGCCTTCCGCGACCGCGCGGCCGGCCGCGCCCATCTGGCGCTGGTCAAGGGCACGCCGACGCCGGACACCGAAACGCTGGTGCGCGTGCACGAGCCCCTGTCGGTGCTCGACCTGCTGGAGTGCCAGCGCACGACGCACTCGTGGAGCGTGCCCGCCGCCCTGCGCGCCGTGCAGGCCGCCCCGACCGGCGTGGTCGTGCTGCTCAATTGCGGCGATTCGGCAGACCGCCTGTTCACCCAGTTCACCGCACTGGATGCGCCGCACGAGCGCCCGCGCACGAAACCCGATCCGCGCATTTACGGTATCGGCGCGCAGATCCTCAAGGACGTGGGCGTCGGCAAGATGCGCGTGTTGGCCTCGCCGCTCAAGCTGCCCAGCATGGTCGGCTACGATCTGGAAGTGACGGCATATCGGTCGATGGCAGATGCACCGGACGTCACTTCGGCTTCGTCCGCCGCCACGCATTGAACTTCGCGCGGTAGCTAAACTGCCGCGCCGACTTTCTTTTTTTTTCTGACGTTGCCAGATAGACAACCTCAGGCAACCCCAACCGGAATACACCATGGACCACGGCTTCTACCCGACCAATCTCAACGGCGAAGGCCTGCGCATCGGCATCGTCCAGGCGCGTTTCAACGAGCCCGTGTGCGAAGCGCTGCGCGAAGCATGCGTCGCTGAACTCGAACAACTCGGCGTGGCCGGCGAAGACGTGCTGCTGGTCACCGTGCCGGGCGCGCTGGAAGTCCCGCTGGCCCTGCAGAAGATGGCCGAATCGGGCCAGTTCGACGCGCTGATCGCACTGGGCGCAGTCATCCGCGGCGAGACTTACCACTTCGAGCTGGTGTCCAACGAATCGGGCGCCGGCATCACGCGCGTGGGCCTGGACTTCAACATCGCCATCGCCAACGGCATCCTGACCACGGACACCGACGCACAGGCTCACGCCCGCACCCGCGAAAAGGGTCGCGACTGCGCCCGCACCGCCGTTGAGATGGCCAACCTGACCAACGACCTCGACGGTCTGCAGGATCACGGCCAGGACGACGACGGCGAGAATGAATAAGCGCTTCCTCGCGCAAAGGCTTTTCCCATGACGCAAGACAATTCCCAAGCCAAGACCAAGGCCCCCGCCAAGAGCGCGCGCCGCCGTGCGCGCGAACTGGCGCTGCAGGGTCTGTATCAATGGCTGCTCAATCGCAACGACCCGGGCGTGGTCGAGGCGCATCTGCAGGACGCGCAAGGCTTCAACAAGGCCGACCGCGCGCACTTCGACGCGCTGCTGCACGGTGCGATCCGCGAAGAAACCACGCTGACCGAGGCGTTCACGCCGTACCTGGACCGCCCGGTTGCCGAACTGTCGCCGGTCGAACGTGCCGCCCTGCTGGTCGGCGCGTACGAGTTGGTGCACTGCGTGGACATCCCGTACAAGGTCGTGATCAACGAGGCGGTTGAACTGACCAAGACTTTTGGCGGCGTCGAAGGCTACAAGTACGTCAACGGCGTACTGGACAAGCTGGCTGCGCAAGTGCGCGCCGTCGAGGTCGCTGCCCGCCGGTAATTCGGCGTCTGCGGTTCGCTTTACCTTTTTGCTTCGCTTCAAGATGGACGCCCACCGCCTGCAGACAGCCGCCCGGCTGGCCAATATCCGCGCCTTTCACGTGATGGAGCTGGCCAAGCAGGCCCGCGAGCTGGAACTGGCGGGACGCAGCATCATCCACATGGGCATCGGCGAGCCGGACTTCACCGCCGCCGAGCCCGTCGTGCAAGCCGCGGCCGACGCCATGCGACGCGGCGTCACGCAGTACACCGGGGCCTTGGGCATTCGCCCGCTGCGCCAAGCAATCGCCCGCTACTACCACACCGTGTACGGCCTCGAGATCGCCCCGGAGCGCATCATCGTGACGGCGGGCGCGTCGGCAGCATTGCTGCTGGCGTGTGCGGTGCTGGTAGAGATCGGCGGCGAAGTCCTGATGCCCGATCCGAGCTATCCGTGCAACCGCCACTTTGTGGCCGCCTTCAATGGCGAGGCGAAGCTGGTGCCGTCGGGGCCGGAAGAACGCTTTCAGTTGACGACCGCGCAGGTTGAAGCCCATTGGAGCGAACGCACGCAGGGTGTGCTGCTGGCCTCCCCGTCCAATCCGACGGGCACGTCGATCCTGCCGGATGAGCTGCAGCGTATTGTGCAGACGGTACGCACGCGAGGCGGATTTTCGATCGTCGACGAGATCTACCAAGGCTTGTCATACGATCAGGCCCCGGTCTCCGCACTGTCGTTCGGCGACGATGTCGTCACGATCAACAGCTTTTCGAAGTACTTCAACATGACCGGCTGGCGACTTGGCTGGCTGGTGGCGCCCGCCGAACTGGTGCCGGAGTTCGAGAAGGTCGCGCAGAACCTGTTCATCTGCGCGTCGGCGGTGGCGCAATACGCCGCGCTTGCCTGCTTTGAGCCGGAAGCGTTGGCGATCTACGAACAACGCAAGGCCGAATTCCGCCGCCGCCGTGATTTCATCGTGCCGGCGCTGGAGTCGCTTGGCTTCAAGGTACCCGTCAAGCCGGACGGCGCGTTCTATGTCTACGCCGATTGCCGTGGCGTGAACCATCCGCATGCCGGCAATGCAGATGGCCTCACCCAGTCGATGCTCCATGATGCGGGTGTGGTACTCGTGCCGGGCCTGGATTTTGGTCCGCACACGGCGCAGCACTACATCCGGCTGTCGTACGCCACATCGATGGCGCATCTGGAAGAAGCGGTCGCACGGCTCGGTAAGCTCTTCAGCCGGTAAAGCACGCTACACGTCGCCCAAACAGAAAAGGCCGTCCCGAAGGACGGCCTTTCCTATATAGCGCAGCGGATCAGGTCGATCAGGCTTGGCCCTGCGACTTATTGTCCAGACGCGCCTCTTCCTGTTGACCTGCAGCAGCGGGTTGCTTGTCGGCCGGCTTGGCGGCTTGCGTCTTCACGTCGGCCTGCGTCACGGGGGTTGCCGTTGCAACCGGCTTCACCGGTTCGCGTTCGGACGCCGCCGTCATCGGCGAACGATGACCCGTCGCCACCATGCGCAGACGCGAGCGCTCCTGCAGCACCTTGCCGCCGTAGCCGCCATCGCCTTGGGTCACCGCCCCGACATACAGCTTCAGGCCGCCTTCGATCGAACCTGCACGCGCGATGCAATCCTTCAGCACCAGCGCACCGACCTTGATGTTGGCGTACGGGTTGAGCGCGGCACCGACGCCGCCCATCACTTCGTACTTGTCCTGGTGGACCTTGGTCATGACCTGCATCAGGCCCTGCGCACCCATGCCGCTTTCAGCGAACGGGTTGAAGCTGGACTCGATCGCCATCACGCCCAGGATCAGCAACGGATCGAGACCGACTTCCTTGCCGGTTTGATACGCAGCCTTCACCAACTGGCCGGTAGCTGTGGCCGCCACGCGGTACTTGCGGGCGATGTATTCCGCCACGGCAGCCTGCTCTCGCGGGGTACCGGCGGTTGCCGACTCACGCGCGTCGCGGACGACTTGCGTGTTCGGAATCTGCGCAGCCAACTCGGCCACGGACGGCACCTTCGAAAGCGTGTCCCAACCTGCGGCCGCGACCGTGCCACCTTGCGCCGCAGCAGGCGCTACAGCTTCAGCGGCACCCGTACCAGCAGACGGCGCTGTCGGTGCAAAAGCCACCGGCTGCACGCCAGCCGCAATCGCGGGCGACGGATTGGCCGAGGCGACACTGGTGTCGACGCCCGGCGTGAAATGCAGCACGCGTTGAGCGACCGTGGCACGCCACTCGCTGTTGAGCGAGAGTGCAACTGCGGCGGCCACCGCCAGCAAGCCGATGCTATTGAGCACGACATGCCCGCTGCGGAACACCAGCAGTACGCCAGGATGCAACTCATTGCGGGACGCGGCGGCGCCCCCTGCGTTCAACTCCATGCGCAGCTTACGAGGCAGCGCAACTTGGCCTGCACGCGCGAGGCGGCGGCCAACCGGGGCGACGAGCCGGCGTTGCAGCGCCGATCCGATCCCGGAAGAATGAAGGGTTTTCCAACCGTTCATACTTACCTCCGTCCGCTGCGCAGATCCGGTAGACGCCTTTCTTTTGCCTGGCGCCGTGCGTTTCGAATCGCAACGGTTTTTAGTAAGGATGCCGCGCTGTTGCAGTCAGCCGGCATCTGTTGGGGGCACTCCCCTAGTGCCCAGAGAAATGCGGGCCGTGTCCTTGGGGAGGTCACGTCCCGCAGCGATGCTGATGTGCTCTGGTGTCGCCCCTCATACGTTTGAGAGCGGGGCGAGGGCATTAGCCGAAAACATGTTGCATTGCAACAATTACCAGATCGGATTGGATTGTAGGAAGCGCGTTATGCCAAGTCAATCATAAAGAAGTAAGTTTTCATATCCAGAAGTTATAATAAGGCGTCCGTTGTTGGGACTAGCTGACCTGCGATGCGTTCTGTCATCAGGGGGCCATGGGCTTTTGGCCGTACAATCGCGGCCACCCTGCCTACACCAAAAAAATGTCGCCCCGACGACCATTCGGCGGGCCAAACCCTCCGCGTGATAGGCGATCCACCTTACCTTTGGTTACAAAATCTCCATGCAATACAGGGACTTACGTGACTTTCTCGCCCAGCTCGAGCGCACGGGCGAACTGCGCCGCGTGCGCCAGCCGGTGTCGCCGCGCCTGGAAATGACCGAAGTCTGTGACCGCCTGCTGCGCTCCGAAGGCCCGGCGGTCGTCTTTGAGCAACCAGTGGACGGCGCGCAGAAGTACGACATGCCGGTGCTGGCGAACCTGTTTGGCACCACGCGCCGCGTGGCGCTGGGCATGGGTGCGGAGTCGCTCGATGAACTGCGGGACGTCGGTCGCCTGCTCTCGGCGTTGAAAGAGCCCGAACCGCCGCGCGGTCTGCGTGAAGCCGGCAAGCTGTGGACGATGGCCAAGGCCGTGTGGGATATGGCACCGCGCAAGGTGTCGTCGCCGGCGTGCCAGGAGATCGTGTGGGAAAGGAATGATGTTGACCTCTCGCGCATTCCCGTTCAGACGTGCTGGCCCGGCGATGCGGCGCCGCTCGTCACATGGGGGCTGGTCATCACGCGCGGGCCGCACAAGAAGCGGCAGAACCTTGGTATCTACCGGCAGCAGGTCATCAGTCGCAACCAGGTCATCATGCGTTGGCTGGCGCACCGGGGCGGCGCGCTGGATTTCCGCGAACATGCCATCGCGAATCCGAGTCAGCCGTTTCCGATTGCGGTGGCGTTGGGCGCCGACCCGGCCACCATCCTCGGCGCGGTGACGCCGGTGCCGGACACGCTATCTGAATACCAGTTTGCGGGGCTGCTGCGCGGCAGCCGGACCGAGCTTGCGACCTGCCTGACGCCTTCGCTGGCGCAGGCTCAACTGCAAGTGCCGGCCGGCGCCGAGATCATCCTCGAAGGCCACATCCAGCCGGACCCAACGCACCCGAGCGGCTATCAGCACGCGCTCGAAGGCCCCTTTGGCGATCACACCGGCTATTACAACGAGCAGGACTGGTTCCCCGTGTTCACGGTCGAGCGCATCACGATGCGCCGCGACCCGATCTATCACTCCACGTATACAGGCAAGCCGCCCGATGAGCCGGCCGTGCTGGGCGTGGCGCTCAATGAAGTGTTCGTGCCGCTGCTGCAGAAGCAGTTTCCGGAGATTGCCGATTTCTATCTGCCGCCCGAGGGCTGCAGTTATCGCATGGCGCTGGTCAGCATGAAGAAGCAATACGCCGGCCACGCCAAGCGCGTGATGTTTGGTGTGTGGAGCTTCCTGCGGCAGTTCATGTATACGAAGTTCATCGTGGTGGTGGACGACGACGTGAACCTGCGCGACTGGAAGGAAGTGATCTGGGCAATCACCACGCGCGTGGATCCGGCGCGCGACACGGTCATGGTCGAGAACACGCCGATCGATTACCTCGATTTTGCGTCTCCGGTGTCGGGCCTGGGCTCGAAGATGGGCATCGATGCCACCAACAAATGGCCCGGCGAAACCACGCGCGAATGGGGCCAGCCCATCGTCATGGATACCGCTGTCAAAGCGCGCGTCGACGCCATGTGGGACACGCTCTTCCAATAACCACAAGGCTTGGCGGCCTGGCCTGCGAGCGAACGATCGTTCGGTTATTCTTAGCGAGTTAAGCGACTGCTGCATCTAAAAGGCGGGCCCTCTTTGTCTACCGGGCCCGCCTTCCTTATGGAGAACGCCATGGCCGAAGCACTCGACGCATCCCGCACCGCCGCCAACGCGCTGGAGCGCATCACAGACCGCACCCTCGTCAAAACGCAGTCCTATATCGACGGGGCCTGGGTGTGCGCGGCAGACGGCGCGACCTTCCCCGTCTACGACCCAGCCACCAACGCACACCTGACCGATGTCGCCAATCTCGGGCACGCAGAAACGCTGCGCGCCATCGACGCGGCCAATGCGGCGTGGCCCGCGTGGCGCGAGCTGACCGGCAAAGAGCGCGCTGGCCTGATGCGCCGCTGGTTCGACCTGCTGATCGCCAACGCCGACGACCTCGCCGCGCTGATGACGGCTGAACAAGGCAAGCCGCTGGCCGAAGCCAAGGGCGAAATCGTCTACGGCGCGTCGTTCATCGAATGGTTTGCCGAAGAGGCCAAGCGCGTCTCCGGCGACGTGATGGCCAGCACCTGGCGCGACAAGCGCATGGTCGTGCTCAAGCAGCCGGTGGGCGTGTGCGCGTCCATCACGCCGTGGAACTTCCCGCTGGCGATGATCACCCGCAAGGTTGCACCGGCCATGGCGGCAGGCTGCACCATCGTCATCAAGCCGGCCGAGCAGACGCCGCTGTCTGCGCTCGCGATGGCGGAACTGGCGCACCGCGCGGGCATTCCGAAGGGCGTCGTCAACGTCGTGACGGGTGACGCGGATCGCTCGATCGCCATCGGCAAGGCCTTGTGCGAATCGCCGATCGTGCGGCATCTGTCGTTCACGGGGTCGACGCCCGTCGGCCGCATCCTGATGCAGCAATGCTCACCGACGGTGAAGAAGGTGGCGCTGGAACTCGGCGGCCATGCGCCGTTCATCGTGTTCGACGACGCCGATATCGATGCCGCCGTGGAGGGCGCGGTGCAGTCGAAGTACCGCAACGCCGGCCAGACGTGCGTGTGTACGAACCGTTTTTACGTGCATGCCTCGGTGTACGACACGTTTGTCGAGAAGCTCTCGGCCAAGGTGCGCGGCATCAAGGTCGGCAACGGCTTCGAGTCGGGCGTGGTGCAAGGCCCGCTGATCGACGACCAGGCCGTGGAGAAAGTGCAGCGCCACATTGACGACGCGACGCAGAAAGGCGCGCGCCTGACCGCCGGCGGCAAGCTGATGCAGGGCTTCGGTTCGCAGCGTTTTGTCGAGCCCACGGTGCTGGCCGACGCCACGCCCGACATGCTGATCGCGCGCGAAGAAACGTTCGGCCCCGTCTCGGCCATCTTCAAGTTCCAGGACGAAGCGGAAGTCGTGCGCCTAGCCAACGACACCGAATTTGGCTTGGCGTCGTACTTCTTCAGCCGCGACATCGGCCGCATCTGGCGCGTGGCCGAGCAGCTCGAATACGGCATGGTCGGCATCAACACGGGGCTGATCTCGAACGAGGTGGCGCCGTTTGGCGGCATCAAGCAATCGGGCCTGGGCCGCGAAGGTTCGGTCTACGGCATCGACGAGTATCTCGAACTCAAGTATCTGTGCATGGGCGGCATCTGAAACGCCATCCCCCCTTGGCCGACCTGCCACATCGATAGAGCGGGCGGCCTTCCCCCTTGCCTGACCGGCGGAGGAGACACATGAGCACCATCCAGGAAGGCGCCCTGCTCTGGACGCCATCGTCTGACTTCATCGCGCGCGCGCGCCTGACGCATTACCTCGAATGGCTTGCGCGCGAACGCGGGCTGCGCTTTTCGGCAACCACGCCCGAGGGCTACGCGCAACTCTGGGACTGGTCCACCACTGAGCTGGAGGCGTTCTGGACGTCCGTCTGGGACTACCTCGACCTGCGCGCCTCGACACCCTTCACGCAGATGCTGGGCGACCGCACCATGCCGGGCGCGCAATGGCTGGTCGGCGCCAAGCTGAACTACGTCGATCAGGTCATGCGTCATGTGGAGGAAGGCGGCAGCCCCGACCGCACCGCCATCCGCTACGCCAGCGAGACCAAACCGCTGGCCGACCTGTCATGGCGCGAACTGCGCCAACGCGTTGCCTCGCTGGCGGATGCGCTGCGCAAGATGGGCGTGGTGCCGGGCGACCGCGTGGCCGCGTATCTGTCGAATACGCCGGACGCGATCGTCGCGTTTCTCGCCACGGCCAGCGTCGGGGCCATCTGGTCCGTCTGCGCGCCCGACATGGGCCAGGTGGCTGTGACCGACCGCTTCCGGCAAATCGAGCCCAAGGTGCTGATCGCGGTGGACGGCTATCACTACGGCGGCCGCGCCTTCGACCGCACCGACGTGGTCGAAGAGATGGTCGCGGCGCTGCCAACCGTCGAACATCTCGTCGTCGTGCCGCAGCTGCTTGGCGAGGTCAACCGCGCGCGCTTCCCGCACGCCCTCGACTGGCGCGACCTGACAGCGAACGACGTACCACTCGTCGTCACGCCCGTCGCCGCTGACCACCCGCTGTGGATTCTCTATTCGTCCGGCACCACCGGCATGCCCAAGCCGATCGTGCACGGCCACGGCGGCTTGCTGCTCGTGCAGACGATGATGGGCGCGCTGCATCTCGACCTTGGCCCTGACGACGTCTACCACTGGTACAGCAGCACCGGCTGGGTCATGTGGAATTCGCAGGCGAGCGGCCTGCTCGGCGGCGTCACGCTCGCCATCTACGACGGTAACCCCGGCACGCCCGATCTCAATACGCTGTGGCGTTTCGCGCAGGATGCGGGCGTGACCTTCTTTGGCGCCGGCGCGGCGTTCTTCGCCAATTGCCTGAAGGCCGGCATCGAGCCCGGTCGCGACTTCGACCTGTCGAAGCTACGTGCGGTCGGATCGACCGGTTCGCCGCTCTCCGCCGAGGCGTATGACTGGATCTACCGCCACGTCAAAGCCGACGTCTGGCTCAATCCGATTTCCGGCGGCACGGACTTCGCAGGCTGCTTCGTAGGCGGCGTCGCCACACTGCCCGTCTATGCGGGTGAGATGCAATGCCGCAACCTCGGCTCGCGCGTGGAAGCATTGGACGAGGCTGGCCAGCCGCTGATCGACGCGGTCGGCGAGCTGGTCTGCACCGCGCCCATTCCGTCGATGCCGCTCTTCTTCTGGGGCGACACCGACGGCAGCCGCTACCGCAACAGCTACTTCGACATGTACCCGGGCCAGTGGCGCCACGGCGACTGGATCAAGATCACCCCGCGCGGCGGCGCCATCATCTACGGCCGGTCCGACGCGACCATCAATCGCCACGGCATCCGCATGGGCACAGCCGAGCTGTACCGCGTGGTCGAAGATCTGCCGGAAGTGCTTGATAGCCTTGTCGTCGATCTGGAATTCCTTGGCCGTGAATCGTTCATGCCGCTGTTCGTCGTGCTGCGCGAAGGCGTGACGCTCGACGACACGCTGCGCAGCACGATCAATGCACGCATCAAGGCAGGCCTGTCGGCTCGGCATGTGCCCAACGTGGTCGTACAGGCCCCGGGCGTGCCGCGCACGCTGTCGGGCAAGAAGATGGAAGTGCCCATCAAGAAACTGCTGCTTGGCGCCCCAGTCGAGCGCATCGCCAACCCTGATGCGATGGCCAACCCGGACGTGCTGGCGTGGTATGCCAGCTACGCCGGGTCGCTGGTTCGGCAAGGCAGCGCGCACGGCGAGACCGCGCCCGCATTGGAATCGTGGCGGAGCTAGACCGATCGTTCGTCCCGCGCTTCACAATCTCCGCCAATCGAACGATGGCAGGGACCCGGTGTGATGACTAACGTACAGCTAGCACCGGCACATCAAGATGCCGGGCGAGTTGCTTAACGGGGAGTCACCATGCTTGCAACGACGAACGTCCTGATCAAGACGGAGGACGGCCGCGAAGCCTTGGCCCAGCGCCGCCACGACATGCAGATGCGCCAGCGTCATCTGCTGATCCTCATCGACGGTGCCCGCACGGTCGGGCAACTGCATCAACTGCTGAGCGACTGGTCGGACCTCGACGAACTACTTCTAGGGCTGCAACGGGCCGGCATGGTCGACGTGCTTCCGGGCCTCTCGCATGATGACGCGGCCGGAGGCGCCCCGTTCGACCCCATCGCGCACTTCAACCGTCCCTTGCTGGACGATGACAGCGACGACGTCCCTGCCGCCCTTTCGCTCATCTACGACGAACTGCCGCCGCTGACGGGCATGACGCTCGGCCTGCAAACGGCAGCGGCGCCCATCGACGAGCCTGCGGCCAATGACGCCCCCGCGCAGAAGGCCGCGCCCGGCCAAGCGCCTTCTACCTTGCAGCCGGCCGTGCCTCCCGAATTGGCCGACGTGTTGCCCAACGTGGTGAAGGTCGAGTTGATGCGGTTGGCGGTGCAGCACTTTGGCTCGGCTGCCGGCGCCGCCATGCCGCTGTTGCGGGCCTGCAAGGAAGATCCGCAATCGCTGTGCGACGTGGTTGCCGCGTGCGCCAAAGCCGCGGCCCCAACGGCGGGCGAACGCGCCGCCGCGAAGTTCGTGGATGCAGCCATGCAGGCGATGGCGCTGCGGCGTTAGGCTATGGCACCGATGTGAGCGTGGCCTGCTTCCGGACAGTGCAGAGCGCGCTGCCTGGATTCAAAGCTCAAAGCGAAGTCGCCCAGGTCGTTCAGGCCAACGCACAGGCCATGTCCGAAGCCACGGCGACGAGCGCGCCGGCCACCCGGTCAATCTGCGCCGGTGCGAGCCCGGCAATATTGATCCGACCACCCTGGGTGCCATAGATAGCGTGGTCTGTGCGCAAGCGCTCCATGGCATCCGCATCCAACGGTAGCATCGAGAACATGCCCTTGTGCCGCGACAGATTCTGGAGCGCAACGGGGGCGCCCAGACTCGCCAGTGCGTCATCAAGGCGCCGTCGGTTGCCAACGATACGCTGACGCATGTGCTCCAGCTCGTCACGCCAGCAGGCCGTCAATGCGGCATCGCCAAGGATGGCAGCCACGATGGCGGCGCCGTGGTCGGGCGGCATCGAATAGTTGCTGCGCGTGATGCGCTCCAGCACGCCGCCGACCGGCTGCAGGGCTCCCCTGTTCTTGCCAATCACCATGGCGGCGCCGGTGCGTTCGCAGTACAGGCCCATGCTCTTCGAGCAGCTTGCCGCAACGAGCACCGTGTCCAGCGCATCGGCCATCAACCGCAGGCCCGCGGCGTCCTGCTCCAGACCATCGGCCAGGCCCAGATACGCCATGTCGACGAGCGGGATCAGACCCTGCTTCGCGCAGCGCTCCGCCACGCTTTGCCAGACTTCGATGCCCATGTCGAGACCGGTCGGGTTGTGGCAGCAACCATGCAGCAGCACGATATCGCCCGCACGCGCAGCCCACAGGTCTGCGAACATGGCATCCGCATCGAGCACCCCGCCCTCGGCACGCCATCGGTAGCGGTCTACCGCAAGCCCCGCCGCGCGCATGATGGGCACGTGGTTGACGTAGCCGGGGTCGGACACCCAGACGCGAGCGCCGGGTGAAGCCACGGCGATGAAGTCAGCGAGCAACCGGAGCGCGCCCGTCCCGCCCACGGTCTGCATGGTGTGCTGGCGCGCCAGGCGCCCCGCGTCGTTGCCAAGCAGCAGCGTCGCCAGCGCGGCATTGAACTCGGTATTGCCGGCCAAGCCGCGGTAGGCCTTGGAGGCACCGGCAGCGGCCAGGCGCTCCTCCGCAGCCTTCACCGCAGACATGACCGGCGTCTGCCCGGCGTCATCACGGTAGACACCCACGACAAGATCGACCTTGTCGGGCCGAGGGTCCGCACGGAAAGCAGCGGTCAGGCCCCACAGCGGGTCCGGGGCAACGGTGGCGAGGCTTGCGAGCATGGTGGGGTCTCCGGAAGAACAATGCGATGGTCTACGCGCGGTTTGCGAGGATCACGCCAGCGGTGATCACGGCAATGCCGCAGGCAACGGTCAGCGTCAGCGATTCACCCAGCAAAGGCACCGCCCCGAGGCAGGCCAGCGCAGGCGCTAGCGAGCCAATGGCGGAACAGCGCGGCGTATCCAGATGACGAATCGCCAGCGCATAGGACAGGCTGGAAATCACGCCAACCCCCAAGCCCTGGGCCAGCAGAAAAGGCATGGCGTTGGCCACGGTGAAATGCCCGACATGGCTGTCGACCACGCCCAGGCTCACCAGCAGTGCCGTCAGCAAGAAGGACGGCACGCTCAACAGCAATGCGCAGCCGATGGCATCGAGCCCCGCCCGACGCAGCCCCAGCGTGTAGCTGCCCCAGAGAAGACTCGCCAGCAACAGCAATCCGGCGCCGGCCACAAACGCGCTATGCGGCACGTGCGATTGCGAGACCAGCAGGAGCAGCACGCCAGCGAGGATGATCGCGATGGCCCGCCCGCGTGCCGCCGCGATGCGCTGGCGGTCCACCACATACGCGATCAGCGCCACCGACAGCGGCGTCGTGCCCGCAATCAACGCAGCCACGTGGGCGGCCGATGTCACCTTGCCGCCGGCTGAAGCCATGAAGAAGAACGGCACGCCGCCGCCCACCAACACCATCAGCGCGCTGAGCGGCTTCACCCGCCGCAGCATCGGCCAGCGGGAGGGCAGGAACGGCAACAGCAACAAGGTCGGCAGGCCGAATCGGATAAGCGCCACGTCGGCAGGCGCTAGCGGCGACGCGCCAATTGCCCGGATCGACAGTGCGAACCCGGCCCAGATCAGCACCGTCAGCACCATCGCCGCATACCCGATCAGCGGGTTGGCCTGGAAGGCATTTCGCCCCGCCTGCGCGGCCACGCCTACCGTCAATGTCGAACCACGCATGCTGCCACCCTCGATTTCAGAATAGAGACAGAATGCCCCAGCATGAAAAGTAGTATCTTGCAATTTCCACTAAAGCCGAGTGTCGATTTGGCAGAACCTGCCACTCTGGGAAAATCACATGGATAAGAAAGACAGGCAGATCATTGCCGCCCTCCAGAAAGAAGGCCGCTTGACCAACCAGGAGCTGTCGGAGCGGGTGAACCTGTCGCCCTCACCGTGCCTGCGCCGGCTGCGGTTGCTGGAAGACGCGGGCATCATCCGCGGCTACACGGCCATCGTCGATGAAGAGGCATACGGGCTGCCGGTGACGGCATTCGTGCATATTCGTCTGCAGCAGCACTCCCGGGAGGTGGTCTCGACGTTCGAGAACCGCATCCGCGCCATCGACGCGATCCTCGATTGCTACGTGCTGACCGGCGAAGCGGATTACCTGCTGCGCGTGCTGGTGGAAAGCCTGCAGGACTATGAGCAGTTCGTGCGCGGGCAATTGCATGCCATCCCGGGCATCGCCGCCATCGACACGAGCTTTGCGTATGGCGTGGTCAAGCGGTCGACGGTGTTTCCGGCGTGGGATGAGAACAAAAGGAGTTCGGTGCGCAGACGCAGGCCGGAAAGCGCACGCTAGCTCGCGTTTCTCACCAACATCCGCGTCCGGCCGCTTGCCGAATCTCTGCTACCGCGCATAAAATGCTTGGCTACGCGGGCGTCGTATAATGGTAATACCCTAGCTTCCCAAGCTAGAGCCGTGGGTTCGATTCCCATCGCCCGCTCCACCGAACAGTCTGAAGCCGCCCTCGGCGGCTTTTTTGTTGCCTGCGCGCCCGTCGCTCCATCGACGAGCAACCGGCACGGGATCTCCATGCAGCCCATCGAACAGCCGGGCACCGGCCCCGACGACATCACGCCGGACTCGCAAGACACCAATACCGCCGAAGGCGCCGAAACTGGCGAGCAAACCGGCCACCCGCGCCGCATCCGCTCGTTCGTCCGCCGCGCTGGCCGCACGTCTACCGGTCAGCAGCGCGCCATCGATGAACTCGGCCCGCGCTTCCTGCTGCCTTACGCTGCCGAGCCCTTGGATTGGGACGCCGCCTTCGGCCGCTCCGGCGCCAAGCGCATCTTCGAGATTGGCTTCGGCATGGGCGAGACCACGGCCCACATCGCGCAATTGCGTCCGGACGACGATTTCCTCGGCGTGGAAGTGCATGAGCCGGGCGTCGGTGCGCTGCTCAAGCTGATCGGCGAACGCGAGATCGGCAACATCCGCATCGTTTCGCACGATGCCGTGGAAGTGCTGGCCCACATGATTCCGGAAGGCACGCTCGATGGCATCCATGTGTTCTTCCCGGACCCGTGGCACAAGAAGCGCCACAACAAGCGGCGTCTGATCCAGAGCCCATTCGTCGCTCGCCTGGCCGCGCACCTCAAGCCGGGCGGCTATCTGCATTGCGCGACGGACTGGGAGGAATACGCCCACCAGATGCTGGAAGTGCTGTCCGCCGAACCGACGCTGGAAAACACTGCCGACGGCTTCGCGCCGCGCCCGGACTATCGCCCCGTCACCAAGTTCGAGAAGCGTGGCCTGCGCCTCGGGCACGGCGTGTGGGACGTGGTCTTCCGCAAGCGGGCCTGACCACGTCCGCGCACGCTGGCGCGCGTCAGCGTGCGCCGAAATGCGTATCGCCGAAGAGGTTCTTGGCGTGGCGCGGGAAGGCGCGCCAGTATTGCGGCGGCGCCTTGACCGTCGCGCCCAGCTCAGCGGCGGCCGCCCAGGCCCAGTGCGGGTTGTGGAGGAACGCCCGGCCGACAGCGACCAAATCCGCCCGCCCCTGCGCAACGATGGCCTCCGCCTCATGCGCCTCGTTGATGAGGCCGACGGCGATGGTGGGAATGTCGGCCTCATTTCGGATCTTCTCGGCAAACGGCACCTGATAGCCGGCCGACAGCGGAATCTGCTGCAGCGGCGACACACCGCCCGACGACGCATCGATCCAATCGCAGCCGCGCGCACGCAGCGCCTGCGCAAACACCACCGAATCTTCCGGCGTCCAGCCGCCCTCGACCCAATCGGTGGCCGACACGCGCACGCCCACCGGGATGTTGTCCGGCACGACGGCGCGCACCGCATCAAAAATCTCCAGCGGATAACGCATGCGGTTCTCACGCGAACCGCCATAGGCATCGGTGCGCTGATTGGCAATCGGCGACAGGAATTCGTGCAGCAGATAACCGTGTGCGGCGTGCAGTTCGATGGCCGACAGCCCCAGGCGCACAGCACGGCGCGCAGTCTCGACGAACTGATCGCGCACGCGGGCCAGGTCTGCATCGGTCATTTCGCGGGGCGCGCGCTCTTCGGGGCGCTGCGGCAACGCGGACGGACCCATCGTTTCCCAGCCGCCAGCATCGGGCGCCAGCAACGCGCCGCCTTCCCAAGGCCGAGCGCTCGAAGCCTTGCGCCCCGCGTGCGCGATCTGCATGCCGATCGGCACCAGCGCGTTCTGGCGAATGGCAGCCAGCGTGCGCTCAAGCGCAGCTTCGGTCGCGTCGTCCCACAAACCGAGGCAGCCGTTGGTGATGCGACCTTCCGGCGACACCGCGGTCGCCTCGATCATCAGCAGCCCGGCACCCGAAAGCGACAGGCTGCCCAGATGCGTGTGATGCCACGCCGTGGCTTGGCCGTTGTCGGCCGAGTACTGGCACATCGGCGAGATGACGATGCGGTTCTCAAGCGTGAGACCGCGCAGGGAGAAAGGCTGGAAGAGAGCACTCATGATCGGGAGATTCGGCAGTCAGCGGCTGACGGAAGAAACCGCCAGTGTGTCCGAATCCGCCCGATCGTGCAGACGGTGCGAAAGCCTCGCACCGAGGAAGGGAAATGCTCGCCGGTGGCTTAGGCCTGCCAGGCGATGAGGTGCGTATAGGCCGTCACCAGGACGATGATGCCGAAGATGATCCGGTACCACGCAAAGCCGCGGAAATCATGCGTGGCAATGAACTTCAGCAGCCAGCGCACGCAGAAGAATGCCGAGATGAACGCGGCCACAAAACCCACCGCGAAGATCGACAGATCGTCCGCTGACAGCAGCGCGCGCGACTTGTACAGCTCGTACACCGTCGCGCCAAAAATCACGGGGATCGCCAGGAAGAACGAGAACTCCGTCGCCACCTTGCGCGACAGGCCGAACAGCAGGCCGCCGATGATGGTCGAGCCCGAACGCGACGTACCCGGAATCAGCGCGAAGCACTGCGCGAAGCCCACCTTGATGGCGTCGGAGATGCGCAGGTCATCGAGCGTTTCAATGCGCGGCGCGCCAGCCTTGGCGGCTTCGAGCAGCGCGTTGGCGCGCGGGTCATGCGTCTCGCCGCGATGACGCTCACGCCATTCGGCCCACAGGATCACGAAGCCCCCGAGGATGAACGCCGACGCCACGACGATCGGGTTGAACAGATGGGCCTTGATCGCCTTGCCGAAGATCAGCGCAAGCGTGATTGCGGGGATCGTCGCCACGATCACGTTGATCGCAAAGCGCTGCTGACGGGGATCATTCGGCAGACCCTTGATCACGTCGATGATCTTGTGACGGAATTCCCAGCACACCGCCAGGATGGCGCCGAACTGGATCACGATCTCGAAGATCTTGCCCTTTTCGTCATTGAAGTCGAGCAATTGACCCGCGAGGATCAGATGGCCGGTACTGGAAATGGGAAGGAACTCGGTCAGGCCTTCGACGATGCCGAGAATCAGCGCTTTGATGGCGAGTGCGATATCCATGCAGTAAGCAAAGAGGAAAAAAGAAAACGAAGCGCTGGGCGTGCAGCAAAACTCAAGGCCGCTTGGCCTGGACGTGCACGCCTTCGGGCAAAACCGTGATTGTACCGGGCTCTACGGCAATGCCAGCCACTTTCAGCTGTTCGGGCTTGAACGTGTAGACGGCGTAGTCATTGAGCAACTGGCCGGCAATCAGCGAACCGATCGAGCTGATTTGCGGGCCGATACCGCCGGGCACGTTCTGCAGGTCGAAGCGATCGACAGTCGGCTGATCCAGGCGAATCGAATGCGTGGCGGCGTCGTAATGCAGGCCGCTGGACACCGCCAACGGCCCCGTCAGCGGCTGGCGGAACAGCCCGCTCTGCACCACGGCATCTGCCTGGATCGCGATGCGATTCCGCGCGGGGTCGAGCGACACCTGCGGGTTCGACAGCGTCACATCGAAGAAGCCGAGAAAGCGCCGTTGGAACGGAAACTTGCGGGCCAGCGCATCCTGCATCTGGCTACGCGAAAAGGTGTAGCCGTCGCCGGTCCAGCCGGTCGGCATGCAAGCCACCAGCGTGACGGCAATGGCCACAGCAATGGTGGCCGCACCCGCCCACCAGCGGATGCGGCTGGAGCGGGCAGCAGGTTTCGTGGAATCGGTCATGACAAATCAACGCGCTGCGGTAGCGATTTCAAGTCGGGTCAAAAACTGCATGGCGTGCGTGGCCGAGCCTCCGCACATGTCGGGTTCGGGCTGCAAGCTGCTGCAGACCGCCGGACGTTCCGGCTGGCCGAAGATACGACAGCCGTTGGCCTCGTCCAGTTGCGCACAGCGCACGCCGGCCGGCTTGCCGTTCGGCATGCCGGGAATGGGGCTGGAAATGGAAGGCGCGATGCAGCACGCGCCGCAATGAGGTCGACAGTCCATGCTGTCCGAGTGCGTGAAATCAGGGCTGAAACCGCTATTGTGCACCAGCACAATCGAGGCCCAGTCCGATTGACAATGCCGAAGCCGCTTGACCCACCCCGGCCGCATGCGTACATTAATGACCGAAAAGTAAGTTATCCGTGAGTCAGTGACCTCGTGCGCTGGCTGACGCCTACCGCCGTGACCGATCAAGATTCCGACTCTTCCTCCAAACGCTGGACGCGCCGCAAAGAGGCCCGCCCCCAAGAACTGGTCGCCGCCGCGCTGAACCTGTTCGTGGCGCGCGGCTATGCGGCCACGCGGCTGGAAGACGTGGCTTCGGCGGCCGGCGTGTCCAAGGGCACGGTCTACCTGTACTTCGCCAACAAGGAAGAGCTGTTCAAGGCCGTGGTGCAGGAAAACCTGGTGCCCGCGCTGGCCGAGGGCGAGGCCCTGATCGACAGTTTTGACGGCACCAGCGAAGCGCTGCTGCACGAGATCCTGATGGGCTGGTGGGAACTCATCGGCGAATCGCCGGCTTCGGGTCTCACCAAGCTGCTGATGGCCGAGTCGGGCAACTTTCCCGACCTGGCGCAGTACTACCACGAAGAAGTCATCGATCGCTGCGACCGCCTGTTCGCGCGCATCCTTGAACGCGGCATGGCCCGCGGCGAATTCCGCGACGTCAACGTCGATCTCACCACGCTGACCATGGTCGCGCCGATGATCTTCCTGATGATGTGGAAGCATTCGTTCGGCCCCTGCTCGCACCGAGAGCTGGAACCGAAGGCGTTCATCGCCCACGTCGTATCGCTGCTGCTGCATGGCGTGCTGCGCAATCCGGCGACGGGCGCTGTGATTCCGCCTCCCCCCGCCCTCACCGCACAGCCGTGGCGCACGCTCCCAGAGCGCGCCAACAACCCCGACGAAGGCGCCTCGTCATGACAACGTCTGCCGGAATGTCCTCCGGACTTGCTAAAATGCCGGGTTTGTCGTCAAACCCTCATTTGCATCACTCGCTCCGCGTGGAAGGCATGCCCATGGACATCGAAAAATCCCGGTTCAACATGATCGAGCAGCAAATCCGTCCTTGGGACGTGCTCGATACCGACGTTCTCGACCTGCTCAGCGTCGTCAAGCGCGAACACTACGTGCCCGAGGCCTACCGCGCGCTGGCCTTCGTCGACATGGAAATCCCGCTGGTCGGCGGCCAGAACATGCTGGCGCCGCGCGTTGAAGCCCGCGTGCTGCAAGAGCTGGCCGTGCGCAAGCACGAAGACGTGCTGGAAGTCGGCGCGGGCTCCGGCTACATGGCCGCCCTGCTGGCCCATCGCGGCCGCCAGGTCACCACGCTCGACATCGTGCCGGAACTCGTCGCCTTCGCCCGCGACAATCTCTCGCGCAACGGCGTCACCAACGTCGACGTGGTCGAGGCCAGCGGCGCCCAAGGCTGGGGCGACGGCGTCTACGACGTCATCTGCGTGTCGGGCTCGGTGCCCGCCGTGCCGGAAGCGCTGCTCAAGCAACTCAAGGTTGGGGGCCGCCTGTCCATCTTCGTGGGCGGCGCGCCGGTCATGGAAGCACAGCTCATCACGCGCATCTCCAACACCGAATATCAGACGCGCAACCTGTTCGAGACGTATGTGACGCCGCTGGTAGGCGTTCCCGCACCGTCGGCCTTCCGCTTCTGATCCCTTTCGGCTCCCCAATCACCATGCAGCAGCTCGCTCCCACCGCCCTCGCCCAATGGCTCGCCGACGCATCGCGCGCGAAGCCCGTCCTGCTCGACGTGCGCTGGACGGAGGAGGTGGAAATCTGTGCCATTCCCGGCATCACGCACATCCCGATGGACCAGATCCCGGCACGTGCCAGCGAGCTGAATGCTGACCAAGACATCGTCTGCATCTGCCACCACGGCGGGCGCAGCGCGCAGGTTGCGCAGTTTCTGATTCAACGTGCCGGCTTTGATGCTACGCGCGTCTACAACCTGCAAGGCGGCGTCCATGCCTGGGCTAACCAGGTAGACCCGCAGATGGCGACGTACTGATTGGGGAAGCCGCCGCCGGGCAAAGCCCTGTTCACGCTCCACAGGCACTGAACAGGGTCTGACGCGCCCGCGCTGCCTTCCGAACGCGAACGTTTCCTCCTCGCTCGGGGGCTTTATGACTGTTGCTCGCAGTAGCCGTACGCGGATGGCCGCGCGCGGTTCGCTTGTTGTGCTGTGCTGTTCGATGATGCCGATGTTCGCGTGGGCGCAGTCCCAACCGAACACGGCGGCTGCAACCGACCTCCTCTCTGCCTACCGCGCCGCGCTGGCCAACGATCCGCAATTCGCATCGGCGCGTGCGCAGTCGCTGGCGCAACGCGAAAAGCTCACGCAAGGCCGCGCCGGGTTGCTGCCGCAGATCGGTGGCGCCTGGAGTTCCACGCGCATCATCTTCGATCAAACCGCCCCGGCTGAATTCAACAAGACGTTCTCGTCGACGGGCTGGACGCTGTCGCTGTCGCAACCGCTCTTCCGCTGGGACCGCTGGGAAACCTACAAGCAAGGCGAGATTGCCGCGCAAGCCGCCGAGGCTTCGCTGGCGCAGGCGCAGCTCGACCTGATCACACGCACGGCGCAGGCCTACTTTGACGTGCTCAACGCGCAGGACACGCTGCAGCTCGCCACCGCGCAGCGCGATGCGATCCAGCAGCAATACGAACAGGCGCGCCGCAACTTCGACGTTGGCAACGCCAACATCACCGACGCGAACGACGCGCAGGCACGCCGCGACGCGATCGACGCCAGCGTCATCGCCGCACGTAGCGACTTCGAGATCAAGCAGTCGGCGCTCAGGCAGATCATCGGCGAACCCGTTGGCACGCTGGCCGGCGTGCGCCCCGGCGTCACGATCCCCCAGCCGGAGCCCGCTTCAGCAGAACCTTGGGTGGACCAGGCGCGCAGCAGCAACCTGCAGGTGGCACTGGCGCAATACAACCTGCAAAGTGCAGAGCGCGATGTGAAGAAGGCCACCGCGGGCCACCTGCCTTCGGTCGACCTCGTGGCGCAGACCGGCCACACCAATGCCAGCGGCAACCAATACCTGCCGTCGCTGCCGGGCGGCGCGCGCTTCGACAGTTCACAGATTGGCGTGCAGGTGTCGATCCCGATCTTTGCGGGCGGCGCGATCCAGTCGCGCGTGCGTGAAAACATCGCGCTGGAAACCAAGGCCGCAAACGACCTCGAGTTCGCCCGCCGCTCTGCCGAACAAGGTGCGCGGCAAGCCTATATCGGCGTCATTGCCGGACTTGCGCAGGTGAAAGCGCTGGAAGCGGCCGAGCTGTCAGCGCGCACAGCGTACGACTCCAATCAACTCGCCTACGGTGTTGGCGTACGTATCGGCACCGATGTGCTGAATGCGCAGGCGCAGCTCTTTCAAGCACGCCGCGACCTAGCCCGCGCCCGTTACGACACCATCGTCAACGGACTGCGGCTGAAGTCCGCCGCCGGCTCGCTGACCGAGGCAGACGTGATCCAGGTGAACACGCTGCTCACGGCCAACGGCTCGAGCGATATCACCGCGTTGCCGCCGGCAAGCGCCAAACCTGAATCGGCGAAACCGGCCGGCAAATCCGCCAAACGCTGATCAGTGTGTCTGGCCGCGCGGCGGCAGAGGCCGCTCGGCAAATTGCAGCAGCGCGCCGCTGGTCGTTTTCCAGATGACCTGGCGGCCCTGCTTGCCGTTGGCCGACGGCTGCATGCCGACGGTCGCCAGCGGCGACTTGAGCGCCTCCAGGAACGCGGTTTCCAGCTCCATGCGCGCCGGGTCGCACGCCATGCGCGTCGACACCAGGTTGCCGAAGCGCATGCCCGAGGCGAGCTTCTCATACGGCCCCGAGAAGCGATTGCAGCCCGAATAGCCCGACACCACGCCGTTGGCCGCCTCCAGGCCCGCGCTGAATTCGATGGAAATCGGCTGCGTAGCCGGATCAGCGTCGTCGCCTTCCGCGGAAGGCAATTCCTTGGGTGCGGCACCCGACTCCTGCCAACGCACGAGCACGAAGCGCGAGCGGCCCTCGCCCTGCGCTTGGGCGAGCGTCGCCTGGCCCGGATTGGGCGTTGCGTTGGCGGGCGTCTGTTTGGTTTCAGCGGCCGGCGCTGATGCGGCAGCGGGGGCCGCAGCAGCTGGCGCAGATGACGGCGTCGGGGTCATGCAGCCGGCGCCGATGATGGTGGCGGCGGTCACGGCAGCCAGCGCCGCGGCGGTCAGCACCACCCGGCGCGGCGTTTGCAGCAGGCTCGGCTTGGGTCGATTCAATTGGGGCATGAATGGATCGTGAACGGTGACGGAATGCAAACTACACGAAGAGCCATTAGTCTGTCCGGCGCGCCATGAGTTCGCACGTTTCGTGCCGGACGTAGACAGCGTTACAGCGTCGGCAACACCAGGGACGCCACCGCCTCCACCGTGCGGGCCGTCGCACCGCCGTGCGTGGCGGCAAACGCCAGCGCGGCGCGCGAGGCGGCTTCGCGCGTATCGGCATCCGACAGCCACGCGTCGATCACACGTATCGCCGCAGCCGCATCCGCAACCTGCTCGCACGCGCCCGCGGCCACCGCATCGCGTGTCGCCTGCTCAAAGTTGAATGTATGCGGGCCGATGACCACAGGCGTGCCGACTGCGCAGGCCTCGATCAAATTCTGCCCTCCGAGCGGGAGCAGGCTGCCGCCGATGAACGCCACTTCGCCCGCCGCGTAATACAGTGCCATCTCGCCCATCGAGTCCCCGAGCAAGACGTCGGCGTCGGCAAGTTGATCGGCCTCCGTCACGCCTGCGGCAGACACCGACAACGCACTGCGACGCACGACACGCAAGCCTGCGCGTTCAGCCGCCTGCGCCACTTCATCAAAACGCTGCGGGTGACGCGGCACGAGAATCAGCAAGGCATGCCGGCGTCCCACATGCTGCGCGCGATGCGCCTGCCACGCGTCGAGCAGCAACGCCTCTTCGCCCTCGCGCGTGCTGGCGGCCACCCATGCCGATCGGCCACGCAGCGCATCGTGCAGCACACGCCCGGCCATGATCTGGTCCACATGCGGCGTGATGTCGAACTTGAGGTTGCCGGTCACGCGCACGCGCGGCACGCCGAGCGAGCGGTAGCGATCGGCATCGTCGGGCGTCTGTGCCAGCACGGCGGCGAGCTGCGCGTACGTCTGGCGCGCGGCGTCACCGAGGCGCGCGGTGCGCCGGTGACTGCGCGCAGACAGGCGCCCGTTGACGAGCACCATCGGCACACCGGCCGCATAGGCGCGCTCGATCAGCACCGGCCAGATCTCGGTCTCCATCAGCAAGCCGAGGCGCGGCTGGAAATGGCGCAGAAACCGATCGACTGCGCTGGGCAAATCGTACGGAAGATAGGCCTGGATGACGCGCCCGCTGCGTTGCGCCGCAAATTCGGCGCCGGTGCGACGGCCCGTCGGCGTCATGTGAGTCAGCAGGACAGCGTGGTGCGGAAAGCGCGCAAGCAGCGCATCGATGAGCGGCTGCGCGGCGCGTGTCTCGCCAACGGACACCGCATGCACCCACAGCAACGGACGATCCGGATTCGGGCGCGGCGGGTAGAAGCCAAGCCGCTCGCCGACGTGCTGGCGGTAACCGGGCTCCTTGCGACCGCGCCACCACAGGCGCAGCAAGGCGAACGGCAGCGCGATGCGCCACAACCAGCGATACAGAAGGCGCAGCATCAGAGCACGCCCAGCGCACGCAGCGCATCGAGCGCCTGCGCGCTGGTGGGATGGGCATCGGCGTTGCCGATGTCGTGCACGTTGGGCGTCCAATAACCACCGGTACGCCACGACGTGGTGAAGTTGTAAAGCGCGACGGTCGGCTTGCACAGCGCAGCAGCAATGTGCACGAGGCCGGTGTCCACGCCCACCACTGCCGTCGCTTGATCGAGAAACGCCGTCACGTCGGGAAGCGACATGCGCGGCGGAATCACCACGCGTCCGACCGTACCCGGCACCGCCGCGACGATGGCTTCGCGGATGGATTCACTCGTGCGTCGCTCGGTCTCGCTGCCCCACGGCAAGGCGATGGCGTAGTCGCGTGCAAGCAGCGCGCGTGCAACATCCACCCACGCCTCGAGCGGCCACCCTTTGTCGGCGCGCGAAGTCGCATGCACCAGTGCGACGTACGGACGTGGCAGATTGAACGGCAAGTCGGCGGGCGGCTGCAAACCGAAGTCGATGGCGTCAGGCAGCGCGTAACCGAGCGCCTCCGCCACCATGCGGCGCGAGCGCTCGACCACGTGGATGCGCGGTTCCATTTCGACCTTGCGTTGGTAGAAGAGCTTCGCAAGCGGCTCATAGCCGGCGCCTTCCGTCCGATTGCCGAAGCCCGCCACAAAACCACCCGGCGACAGCTTGGCCTGCGCAGCCACCAGCGCCGTTTTGATCAGGCCTTGCGTGTCGAGCACCGCGTCGTACGACTTGGATCGCAACGCGCGACGGAACGCCGCCACCTCGCCCAAGGTCCTGCCGGAGCCGAGTGACTTGCGCCACCGCCGCAGCGCAAACGGAATCACGCCCTGCACACCACGCACGATGCGGACGATGCCGGCGAAGCCCTCCTCAACCACCCAGTCGATCTCGGCATCCGGATACGCACGCAGGATATCGGCCACCACCGGCGTGCAATGCACCACATCGCCAAGCGACGATACCTTGACGATCAGCACACGCATGCCGTCACCCTTTCCCCCAACTTCATGAGTGCGGACCGTGCGATCAGAACGGCAGTTGCGCGTCCGGCTTCTCGGCCAGGATCACGCGGCGGAATTCACCTTGAATGCGGGCCATCGCGGCATCGTTGTCAGCCTCGAAGCGCATCACCACCACCGGCGTGGTGTTGGACGGACGCGCCAGGCCGAAGCCGTCTTCGTATTCCACGCGTACGCCGTCGATGCGGTTGACTTCCTTGGCGCCGGCAAAGGTGGCGTTGGCCTTGATCTTGTCGAGCAACTCGAAGGATTCGCCCTCGGCACACTTCAGTTGCAGCTCAGGCGTGCAGTGCGAGTTCGGCAGCGCGTTGAGCGTGGCGCTCGGATCGGCCAAGCGCGAGACAATTTCCAGCAGGCGCGCGCCCGTGTACAGACCGTCGTCGAAACCGTACCAGCGGTCTTTGAAGAAAATGTGGCCGCTCATCTCGCCGGCCAGCGGAGCGCCCGTTTCCTTGAGCTTGGCCTTGACGAGCGAATGGCCCGTCTTCCACATCGTGGCCTTGCCGCCGTGCTCACGAATGAACGGCGCCAACTTGCCCGTGCACTTCACGTCGAAGATGATTTCGCCGCCCGGGTTACGCGACAGAACTTCCTGCGCGAACAGCATCAACTGGCGGTCGGGGAAGATGACCTGGCCGTCCTTGGTCACCACGCCCAGGCGGTCGCCGTCGCCATCGAACGCGAGGCCGAGTTCGCAGTCCGTGGTCTGCAGCGTGCGCACGAGGTCCTGCAGGTTCTCGACGTGGGCCGGGTCCGGATGGTGGTTCGGGAAATGGCCATCCACCTCGCAGAACAACTCCGTCACCTCGCAGCCCATCGCACGGAACAGCTCCGGTGCAAAGGCGCCTGCCACACCGTTGCCGCAGTCCACGGCAATCTTCATCGGGCGGCTCACCTTGACGTCCGAGACGATTCGGTCGATGTACTGTTGGCGGATGTCCACTTGGACGTAATCGCCGGCGCCTTCAGTGAAGTCGGCCTGCTCGATACGCGTGCGCAATGCTTGAATCTGTTCGCCGTAGATGGCCTGACCCGCCAGCACCATCTTGAAGCCGTTGTAATCGGGCGGGTTATGACTGCCCGTGACCATCACGCCCGACGTGGCGCGACGGCCGGCCAACTCGATGTTCGTGCCGAAGTAGACCATCGGCGTGGCCACAAGACCCAGATCGATCACATCGACGCCGCTCGCGCGCAAGCCGTCCGCCAACGCCGCCAGCAGCTCAGGGCCCGATAGGCGGCCATCGCGGCCGATGACGACGGCGGATTCACCCTTGGCGCGTGCTGCGGAGCCGAAGGCACGGCCGATCAGGCGTGCGGTTTCGGCATCGACGGTTTTTCCGACGATGCCGCGGATGTCGTAGGCTTTGAAGATGGTGGGGTTGATTTGCATAGGTCTACAGCCTGTTTCAATCGTTAATCATCAAGATGCTTGAGGCTCGCCCGCGATTGAACGGACGACCACATTACCGCTGCCACTGGATAAAACCCCGCCGGAAGTCGCTGATCAGACCCCAGCCAATCGCGATCAGCAAGCCCAATGCCAAGCCTCCTGCGGCAAATAGCAGGCTGCGCGGATAAACGTGACGCCGGCTGACGTATACCGGCCCGAAAAGTCGTGTATTGAAGGTTCTTTCAGGACTCAATTGTTCCCGAATGCTGATTTCGCGTTGGCGCAGCAACTGAAGCTGTTTGTCATTTTCTGCGGCCAGGCTCGCCAACAATACGCTCTCGGGAAATCTTTCTGCCGCCTTGGCCGGATCGCGAACGCGAGTCAGGGCCAAAAGCTCGGCCTTTCTGGCCTCCCCCGCCGCGATCTGTCGAGTCACTTCGGCCATATTCGCGTTGCTCTTGTCAATCGACGGTTTAGCGATCAAAGCATGCGCACCAATCAACTCATCCAGAAAGGCTTGGGCGTATCGCTTCGCATCGGCTTGTGAAAAACCGCGCACGTTCATCTCGATCAGGTCGGCATTCTTGATCTGCGTGGCCTTGAGCGAGCTCCGGATAAGCTCCGAATCAGCGCTTTCACCATTTCCAAGGGGCAAACCTAGCTTTTGGAGCACGACATCCTCGAATTGCGGCAATTGTAATCGTTCGACCGCACGGCCCACAGTCTCCACGAGGATGGGAGGGGACTGTGGAGTTTCGCTGGCGATCTGACCAACTTGGATCACCGCGCTCGCTTCCCATTGCTTAGGTAAGACCAACGCTACGATCAGTGCAAGAGCGCCGCCGGCAATCCCAACTAGTGCAAGTTTATTCAAGTGGCGACGAGAAAACTGTGTCGCCTGTGCCAGCATTACAATCGCTGCGTCACTCGGACGGTTGTCGTCAAATCGTGGATCACTATTCATTATGTTTCTTTACATGATGGTGTTTCTTAACAATCAGCCAACGCGGCGATTGGAATCGAACGATGCTCCAGTAAAGCCATACATAGCAGCACATAAAAAGTATGACAAAGGCCAGCAACGCTATCTTGTTGTTCCAAAATAGCGTGGCCGGGAGCACCGCCAACAGGCTCACCAACCAGAGGTAGGGCGACGTCATCGAATTTCGCCTCAGCCGGTGTCGCTCATCCTTGCTGCCCACAGCCCACCGCATAACGCGCTGGTAGATCAAGGTGTGGAGATGTACACCGTCCGGATAGCCGGCCGGCACACCCTTCAGCACACGCCGCCGATAAATCGAGAACAGCGTCTCGAAAATGGGGTAGATCACCATCAAGACGGGGTACCAGGCCGAGACGCTGCCGTTGCGCAGCACAAGCAGGATGCTGCATTCGGCTAGTACGAAGCCGATCATATAGGCTCCACCGTCACCGAGAAAAATGTGCCCCGCCGGAAAATTCCAGATGAAGAATCCGAGGATGGCCCCAATCATTGCGAACGCGATGGTCAGGATCAACGTGTCACCCACCTGGAACGCGACATAGGCGAGCGAGACAAACATCATCATCGTTACCATCGAGGCAAGCCCATTGAAGCCGTCGATGATATTGATGGAATTGGCCAAGCCTGCCACGGCAACGGTGGTGATCGCGATGGAGACCAAGGGGACAGCTAACGCCAGATCGAACAGATGAATGTCGATCCGTACAATCTTGGCATTGAGAAGATAGACCGCAACCAGCGCTGCTCCCATGGTGGCCAGAAGTCGTTCTCGTGGACTCACGCGCTTAGTCATGTCTTCAACAAAACCCGCAATGAAGGCAGGCATGACGCAGACCACCAGCAGCAAAAACGGATAGCCCACCACCTGCGGATCGCGCAGCCAGGCTGCTAGAGCTGCTGCGGCCATCGCCAGCACGATGCCGAGCCCCCCTATCCGAGGTACAGGCCTCGCATGGAATTTCTGTACCCCGTTCAAATCCCAGTCGGCTGTGATATGGGCGTGCAGGCTCGAATACCGGATTACCATCAAAGTCACGGCAAACGACACGAGGAAAGCTACCGACATTGTAAGCATAGAGTTGCGCGCAGTTTTTATCGTCCAGCAACCGAGCGCATTGCATTCACGCGCGCCAGTGTTTCTTTGTTCAGCAGCCGCCGCTCCGCGTCAGCAAACCATCCGAAGCGATTGAAATACAAAATGGCGGAGCGAATGTGCTCGCGCAGGAGTCTCCAAGAGCGATAGGAGCCCTTTCCGTGTTCGTGCACGACTTCAGCTTGCGGCAAAAAAATCACTATGCCCAGCCGCGACGCGCGACGACAGATATCGACGTCTTCTAGATACATGAAGTACCGAGGATCAAACCCGCCCAGAAGCTCGAAGGCCTCCGAGCGGAATGCCAGGAATGCTCCCGACAGGTTGTGGAGTTGCAATTCCGAGCGGTAATCAAAGGCATCCAGCTCATAGCGTGCATCGGCCGCGGCGTACAGCTGCTTCGGAGCGAACCGTCTGGCAAACAGGTTCCACGGCGTGGGCAAGAGCTTACAGGACCGGTACAGCGTGCCGTCCGGCGATACCACGCGCGGCCCAACCACAGCGACATCCTCGCTCTTGCGCAGCGCATCCGCCACCGCCCGCACGCAACCGGCGCTGACCACGATGTCGGGGTTCACCACCAGATGAACTTCCGAGTGCAGTGCCGCCAGGCGGCCCAGAACAAGATTGTGTCCCCGGCCGAAGCCGACATTACCCGGTGCATCGAGGATTTCGACATTGTCTGCTGCCAAACCGGCGTAACGGCCTTTTTTCTCTGAGTTGTCGACCAAAAGCACGTAAACGCGCGTATCCGCCTGCATGGACTCGATGCATTGCCGGATCTGATCGATCGGATTGTTATAGAGAACAATCGATGCTGTGATATTCGTCATGAGCTACCAGTCGCCTAGTCCGCAATCACTCGCTCCCGGGACGGCGCCTAACCGTATGCCGGCAGCCCACATGGGGAGCGTCATTGATAAGCACCTACAGCAATAATGGCGTCAGGCGCAAAGAAATTCAGATACACAAAGTACGCGCATATCAGCGGCATGGCAAAACGCCACACGGGCCGGTCAACCGTTCGATTGCGACTCGCAACCAAGGCCAGAATCACCAGATACAGCGCGATATCAGCGATACGAATCGCAGCGCTTGGCATTCCCGGCATCGACCAATACAGCAACAGCATGGAGATCGAAATAAATGCGATCATGCGTGCGAACCGCGGCCATGAGAACAACCCGATACAAGCCGACACGATAAAAATAAAGGCGGACTTGAACGAAAAAGGGTTGAAGCTTTCCGCATAGTCCTTGGCCGAGTACACATCAAAATACGGCATCTTGCTCTGGAACAGATAAACCACCATGCAGGTTAGAGCAGACCAGATGAGCGCCGTCGACCCAAACAAAGTAGCCATCCCCCAGAACACAAAAACAACCAGGGCAGAATAGTGAAACATCCCGGCAATCAGGAACAGGATGCACGACGAAAGCTTGCTTTTCGACGTCAGCGCCAGCGCGACGATCCCCATCGCCAGTCCGGCACGGATCTGCGTCAATTCCCACAGCGGGAAAAACACGCATGTATAGACCGCCCAGAAGGCGACCATGCGGCCCGGCGAGGACGCCGTGAGCCTGCGAATGGCAACATGCTTGGCCCAAAGTCCAAAAAAAACAAAACATACCCAGCAGATGGATGTATTCACCGCCCAGCCGATCCAATAGCCAGGTCACCACAATGAAGCCTGGCTCGACAAAACCGGTCTCGCCCGCCAAGACACGCCCGTAATAGTCAAGATAACCGTAGTAGTCTTTATCTAGACTAGGCGGACGGTGTGCGACAAGAGCGGAAATCAGGATAAGCGCAAGCAGCGGGGCGGCACGAAGTATCGTGCCCGCAGCCGATTTCGCCTTGTATGCGGCCTTCATCTCCATTCTCATCATGTACACGCTGACATTCTCCGCCTGCAGCCCCTTCCGTCACCCCAACTCTGCGGCGCCAATTCCACCACCCCGTTCAACCCACCAGCCACTGATGGAACCGGGGGGCAATTTCCCGCAGATCGCCAAGCCGACTCATCACGCCATGGACAATGCCAACCCCGATTGCCGTCAATTTCTTCCACTTCCGTCGCTCATAAAGCAACACACCGATGATCTCGTGTGCCAGCCGCTTCTGGTTATGTATCAGAAACGCGGGCGAATGCCGCGCATGCCGCAGGCTGAGGCTGATACCGTTACGACAACGGTAATACCTGCGCAACGCGCCATGATGACTAGGCCGGATCCGCACGCCCAGGAAGCGGTGCTCTTCGCGCTCGCCGATTGCGTGGTTCAACACCGCGCGCGGGTTGATGAACACGCTGACGCCCAGTTGAGCCGCGCGCAGGCAGTACTCCGTGTCGACATCATCGATGAAATAGTCTTCTCGGAACGGACCGCACGCCGTCAAGGCCTCCCTGGTAACGACCGAGCCGCTCGAAATCAGGAACGAGCACGGTATCAGCGCGTAGGCCGACTCGGGGACGGGATCCGCGCGATACGTCCAGCGCGACACTTGGTAGCGTGGCGAGAACGCACGCAAGTTGATGTCATAGATCTTGGGCCCGATCATGCAAGCCTTGGGCGCATCGTCCAGTGCCTCGTCCATGACCTGGCGATAGTCGGGCGGAACCACCGAATCCTGATCGAAGAAGTAGACCCGGTCGATCCCGCTCTCCAGCAACACCTCGACGCCGCGATTGAACGCCCCCGCTATTCCTCCTCGGTTTGCATTCTGCAAAAGCTGAACGTTCGGCAGCCTAAAACTGTGGCTCAACGCCGCATCCGACACCGATGAGTTATCGACTACGACCACTGCATCAAAAAGTCGCGCCGCTGCGGCTATCGAAGCGAGCTGCGCCTGCGTCGGACAGAACGTAACAAAAGTTGCACCTGATTTCAGCACCTCAAACCTCATGCTCGATTTAGTAGACACCTGACACCAACTTTTCCCAATCGTTGCGCCGATCACAACTTTATACCCAATTCGCAACGCAACCGTTCGAGCCTTGTTCATACCCATGCACGGTGCCGTATAAGCAACAACGCAGCTTTATTCCCCGTACCAAATCAGGATATCCTTCGCACGGCAAACCAAAATACTTTTTGTTCCACGCCTCTGAAAATCTTTTTACTGCAGCGATAGTTTCTATCGAACGAACCTGCGCATCGCCGAACCAGTCATTCCACCCGCACCACTCCATGCCAATAGTCAATCAAGGCCTGCACTATACACTTAGCGGCAACGCCATCACCATACGGATTATGCGCGAATGCCATACGTTCATATTCCGCATGATCATCGATCAACAAGCTAACTTCAGCATAAATCCTCTCGACATCACTTCCGACGAGCTTGACCGTACCAGCTGCCACAGCTTCTGGGCGCTCAGTCGTATCACGCATTAACAACACTGGCTTACCTAAAGATGGCGCCTCTTCCTGGATGCCGCCCGAATCCGTGAGAATCACAGCAGACCGCGACATAAGAAAAACGAATGGCAAATAATCCAGTGGCTCAATCAAATGAACATTGGATAATCCTTGGAGAATTCGGTTAACCGGCTCCCTTACGTTGGGATTAAGATGCACCGGGTATACGAACTCAATTTCCTTGTAACGCTGAGCAAGGCGAGCAATCGCCAAGCAGATTCGCTCGAGACCTCCTCCAAAATTCTCGCGTCGATGACCGGTTATGAGGACAATACGTCGATCAAATCGAATACCAGGAAATCCCTCAAGTAACCTCCGGCGCAAATCATCGTCACCATCGACTCTTTCCTTGATCTGAAGTAACGCATCGATAACCGTATTTCCGGTAACAACTATGCTTTTTGCAGCAACATTCTCGTCAATAAGATTTTTACGGGCAGCCTCGGTAGGAGAAAAATGAAGATTCGCAAGTACGCCTGTCAACCTTCGATTCCCTTCCTCCGGCCAAGGGGAAAATAAATCTCCAGTTCTGAGACCCGCTTCCACATGGCCAACTGGAATCTTCTTGTAATAGCACGCCAATGTTGCCGCGAATGTCGTCGACGTGTCACCGTGGACCAACACAAAGTCAGGCTTTTCCTCGTCCAACACCGAGCTAAATTTAGTCAAAATATCCACTGTAACAGAGTCCAAACTCTGCTGAGGCCGCATTATATTAAGATCAAAATCCGGTTTTATACAAAACAAATCCAAAACCTGATCGAGCATTTCTCGATGCTGCGCCGTTACACAAACCTTCGACATAATTTCCGGATGGCGCCCCAGCTCCTCAACTACGGGCGCCATTTTTATTGCCTCGGGACGAGTACCGAACACCGTTAATACCTTCATGAAGCCTCACAGTCACCGAACAGTTGCGGTCAATTCGCTTGAGAGAGCCGCAATCAAAATTAAACAAATTTCAATAATTCAATAGCAAAAATAAAGGCAATAATATTATCAACATTCAAAACTCCATATCAAAATATTATTATGGATTCTATTTTCTATTTCCTGATGCCAATGGAAAACGTTAAACCAACAGACTCATCAATTCCGCAGATCCATTATGATATTGCTCAACAAGCCTCTCCAGGCAATAGAAATTCTTTCTTCGCATAGCAGATACTTCCGCTGCATCCGGTGGATCGCCCATTTCACTCAGAAGCAAAAAGGAAGCTCCCAGGGCTTCGAAATCCCCGATTCCCATGTTCAATACCACCGGAATCACCCCATACGCCATGTATTCTATTGCCTTAGTCGGACAAGCAACGTTATTTATTATATTATCATCACGAAGCAAAAATCCAAAATCGGCCGCCCTATAATATTCAGCAACCTGACTATGCGGACAAGAAAAAAAATCGGCATCAATATCCCCATACTTCAGAGCTCTTGCGCGCAAGGAATCGGAATCCGGTGTTAAAAATAAGTACTTATATTTTTTGTTTATAACCGCAAATTCCAGCATTTTCTCAATATTTTGCCAAATCTGTAAACCGCCAGCATATATCATTGTCGGCGGAATATTTCTCGGCATATCCAGGCTTTCCCCCTCCCGCCGCGCCAACTCCGTGTTAAAAATGGGCAAAATCAGAGGGGGCGCGCTGTTTGGATATTTACGAGCCAAATGATCGGCCATCCGCTGTGTCACGCAAACAAGTGCAGTACTCCTGTAAGAAGCCACCCGCTCAGCTAGTGAGCGAATCAAGGCCCTGACGGACTTTCCTTGTGCATGTGTTTCCTCTGGCACTGCGCCGTGCACATCTGTCACGATCTTCTTACGCAGGAGATAGGCGGGGAGCGCAAAGACCACGTTAAATACCGAATGAACGTAGACGCATTTGGCTGCAAGTATCAGCTTAAAGATAAAAAACCAGTGCAGGAAAAAATTCACACGGTGGACGGTCACAACACCGTGCTTTTCTGAAACCTTTTTCCAATTTCGTCGATAAGACGTCGAGATATATTTGCGCGAATAATCTTCGACTAGGCTATCAATTGCCCTAACGCGTTGAATCATGCCATCGCGCTCATTCTCTGGGGAAGGGTAGGGACCAAAAAACAGGATCATAGTTAGCCGACACCAATCGCTTAGCAATGCAGACGATCCGCATTGCCCTTATTATTTAAACCACTGGGAATCAATCCCACTTACTATGGATCTGATAGACCACATCAACAGAATCATGAGAATGAATTCTCCACCCACCATGCCAAAAACAATCCCGACCCCACCCCACGCAGGCGTTAGAGAAAACATCAGAATCAGAGTACTGCATGCTGCAATAAAGAATGCGCGCGCATATGTCTTTCCTCGCCCCATTGCGCTAAGTACCTGAATACCAAGCACATTATTAATTACACCGAGCACAATCCACGGACAAAGATATCTTATTATCCGAAGATAGAGAGGATCAACCCAATGCAGCAACCCCAGCCCCCAAGGGGCGATCAAAAACAATATTGCCGTACCCGCCACTGCAGGGCACAGCAACCACAGCGCAGTCTGCCTAACACTGCGAAAACCTGCAGAAGTTGACTCACCAAAGCGTTCAGCATTCAATGGATAAACACTTTGACTAATTGGAGCTATGCAGCCCACCGCAGCCTTCACGACTTTTTCCGCGGCCGCATAGATTCCAACAACAGATGTGGGATAAAAAATCCCTAGCACGATGACACCGCTATTTGCCAAGACCCCAGTACCCGCAGATATAAGGAAATATGGCGCCCCGATACGCATTTCATTCCTCATAGCACGGAAATCAATAGCATTAAACTTGAATATCCCTGCGCAATCTAGACTAATGGTGCAAGCAAGGGCAACAAGAAGAGGGGGAACGGAGTAGGCACATGCCACAAAAAGCATGTCAGTGGGAGCACGAACAAAAAGTAGAATGGCAACTGCACCAACCCACTTGGAGGCTGCCGTTGCAACCGCCACAGTCCTTATGCGATTCACACCCTGGTAATACCATAATGGCGTTAGCGCGTTACCAACAGCACTTCCCATCAATAGCAAGCCAGCAACAAATGCCTCGCCACCTCCTGACCACAGATAAAGTATCGGTAGCGCAATAATGCTTGCAATCAAGACAAGCAAACCCTTGCAAGCGTGAATCGTGGAGACATAATCTCTTAGCTTGGCAGTGGGCGAAGATGCGTGTATAGCAACGTACCGCGTTGCAGATATCGAGAAACCATAGTCTGCGAGTAACTGAATATAAATTGAGACTGCCTGCGCAAATGCAATCACGCCAAAACCTTGTGGTTGAAGCCGTGTTACGAGCACGGGAAGCGTGATCAAGGGAACAATATAGTTACTACCTTGCGCTAGAAGCAAAAACGTCGCGTTCTTTAATAACAACTTGCGGCGATTATCTGATTTCAAGATACCTACACAGACAGGAATTAATAATTAAAGACATCCGCACCCTTCAAACAAGAGGCATCTGCATCCTTAGCTGATAGTAGCGGCGTTCCAATTTCTGGCCAAATAATGCCAATATCCGGATCATTCCAAGCAATGCCACGTTCATGCTCGGCATACCGATAATCTGTAGTCTTGTACAGGAACTCAGCGTAGTCTGAGGTCACAACAAAACCATGTGCAAACCCTTCCGGCACCCACAGCTGACGGTTATTCTCAGCCGAAAGCACCACGCCAACCCACTTGCCGAAGGTCGGCGAGCTCTTGCGCAAATCGACCGCGACGTCAAAGACTTCGCCAACCGTCACTCGCACCAGCTTTCCCTGGGGGTGCTGGATCTGGTAATGCAAGCCCCGCAGTACGTTGCGGGAAGAACGTGAATGGTTATCCTGAACGAAGGTCCGCTTGACACCCGTGGCCTGTTCAAAGGCACGTGCATTGAAGCTTTCGAAAAAAAAACCCCGATCATCGCCAAATACCTTGGGCTCAAGAATCAGGACTTCCGGAATAGCGGTGGGAACGACGTTCAGATTCATTTGACGGTTTCCGAAATGATGTGCTGCAGATACTTCCCATAGCCGTTCTTGCTCAGCGGCTTTGCCAGGGCAGCTACCTGCTCGGCGGTAATCCAGCGATTGCGGTATGCAATCTCCTCCGGACAAGCGACCATCAAGCCCTGCCGGTTCTGCAGTGTCGCAATGAACATCGCAGCTTCCAGCAATGAATCGTGCGTGCCTGTGTCAAGCCAAGCGTAACCGCGCCCCATGATTTCAACGTCGAGCTGGCCTTTCGCGAGGTAGTGCTTATTGACGTCGGTAATCTCGAGTTCGCCGCGAGCTGACGGTTTGATGTCAGCAGCGATGTCGCAAACTTGGTTGTCATAGAAGTAGAGTCCCGTAACGGCGTAGTGCGAGCGAGGCTTCACGGGCTTCTCCTCAAGGGAGAGTGCGCGGAAGTTCTCGTCGAACTCAACGACACCGTACCGCTCTGGATCATGGACGTGATACGCAAAAACGGTCGCCCCCGGGTCCTGAGCGGCCGAGCGCGCGAGCTGAGCCACGAGGTCATGACCGTGGAAGATGTTGTCGCCCAGGATCAGCGTCGAAGGATCATTACCGACGAAGTGGCGTCCGATGATGAACGCCTGAGCCAATCCATCCGGCGACGGCTGTACGGCGTACTGCAGGTTGATGCCCCACTTGCTGCCATCCCCGAGCATTTCGGTAAAACGCGGCGTGTCTTCCGGCGTCGAAATGATCAAAATGTCGCGAATCCCTGCCAGCATCAGCGTGGACAGCGGGTAGTAGATCATCGGCTTGTCGTACACCGGCAGCAGTTGTTTCGAGACTGAGCGCGTGATCGGGTAAAGCCGCGTGCCGGAGCCGCCGGCCAGAATGATGCCTTTACGCATTGCAGTGCTTTCAGGAAAAGAGTTGATCCAACAGGAAGTGGACGCCCTGCTGCCAGTCCGGCAAATGGAGGCCAAACGTTTCGGTCAGCTTGGTGGTGTCCATGCGAGAGTTGGCAGGGCGCGGTGCGGGCAAGGGATAGGCTGTCGCCGGGATCGCTGCAATGCATTCCGGGTCAGCTTTCAGCTCCAGCCCGCGCTCCTTGGCATAGCGCAACACGGCAGTGGCGTAGCCGTGCCAAGTCGTTTCTCCGGCTGCCGCCAAGTGATATAGCCCGCCAGGAAATGCTGTCCGATCACCATACACCCAGAAGCGCGAAATGATCTGCGCGGTCAGGTCGGCGATAAGTGCAGCAGTGGTCGGCGCACCAAACTGATCCGCAATCACGCGCAAGCTATCCCGCTCGCGGCCCAGCTTCAGCATCGTCTTAGCGAAGTTGCCGCCGTGTGCGCCCGCTACCCAGCATGTACGCATGACCAGCGCCGTCGCGCCTGACGCGGTAATCGCCTGCTCACCGGCAAGTTTGCTTTTGCCATAGACGGACTGCGGATTGACCTCGTCGGTCTCGACATACGCGCCGTCTTTAGAGCCATCGAACACGTAATCGGTGCTGTAATGAACCAGCAAACTTCCGAGTGCTTTCACCTCTTCTGCCAGCACGCCGGGAGCAACGCCGTTGACCGCGAATGCGGATTCCGCATCGGTTTCGGCCTTGTCCACAGCGGTGTAGGCAGCCGCGTTGACGATGACGTCCGGCCGAAGCTCGCGTACCAGACGACGGAGCGTATCCGGTTGGGTCAGATCACAGGCGCCACGATCGAGTGCAATCACTTCACCAAGCGGAGCAAGGCTGCGACGCAGCTCGAACCCGACCTGGCCGTTGCTGCCTGTAACGAGCAACCGAGGAGCAGCCGTTGCCTTACGCAGCATATTGCTTCGCCACCCAGTTGCGATACTCACCCGAGATGACGTCCTGCACCCAAGGCTGGTTGTCGAGATACCACTGGACAGTCTTGCGCAAGCCGGTCTCAAAAGACTCGGCCGGTTTCCACCCAAGCTCACGCTCGAGTTTTCGCGCGTCAATGGCGTAGCGGCGGTCGTGACCGGGGCGATCCTTTACGAAGGTGATCTGATCGCGATAGGAGCCAGTCGCCTTTGGCTTGAGTTCATCCAGCAGGTCGCACAGGGTATAAACGACGTCGAGATTGGTCTCCTCGTTCCAGCCGCCCACGTTATACGTCTCGCCCAGGCGGCCACGTGCGAGCACTTCACGAATGGCCGCGCAATGGTCACCCACATACAGCCAGTCGCGCACGTTCTGCCCATCGCCGTACACCGGCAAAGGCTTGCCGCTGAGCGCATTGGTGATCATCAGCGGGATCAGCTTTTCCGGAAAATGGTACGGACCGTAGTTGTTGGAACAGTTGGTCGTCAGGACCGGCAGCCCGTACGTATGGTGATAGGCTCGCACGAGGTGGTCCGATGCTGCCTTGGACGCGGAGTACGGGCTGTTGGGTGCATACGGCGTGGTTTCGGAGAACTGCGGGTCGGTCGGGCCCAGCGAGCCAAAGACCTCGTCCGTCGAAACATGCAGGAAGCGGAATGCAGCCTTGGCTTCGTCGTCGATCCCACCCCAATAGACGCGTGCCGCCTCCAGAAGGGTGAAGGTCCCGACGATATTGGTCTGAATAAACTCACCCGGACCATGGATGGAGCGGTCTACGTGGCTTTCGGCAGCAAAGTGAACCACCGCGCGCGGCTGGTATTGTGCGAACAGCCGGTCCAGCGCAGCACGATCGCAGATGTCCGTTTGCGAAAATACATGCCGCGAATCTTGCTCGACTGCCGCCAGCGTCTTGCGGTTGCCTGCGTAGGTCAGTTTATCGACGTTGACGATACCGTCAGCGCTCGGATCCGCTAACCAGTTCAGAACGAAATTGCCACCAATGAAGCCGGCACCGCCGGTCACCAGAACGTAGGACAAACTGTGTACTCCTTGCCGCGCCTTCCGCGTGCCTAGGGAATCGGCCCTGCCGCCCCTGCGGGGGCCAGCGGAAATTGTCAAATTTTGAGGGAAGTCGCGTATTCTATCCGACCCCCGTACATGTCCTGCTAAAGCTCTCGATCTTTTTGTAGCGCGTTGTAACAATTGGGATTGCAACGCCTCGTCCGGTTCAAATGCGCCGCTGGGTGCACATGGAACATCTGCAAAATACTCCCCACGCCATCGGCGACCTCCAAGGCTGCTGCTCCCCCCTCCAGTCGCTGATGGCCGCCCTCCCCGCCAACGCCCCGCTGCGCTTCGTCGGCGACCTCATCAACCGCGGCCCCGAGTCGCTGGCCACGCTACGCGAAGTCATCGCACTGTGCGAGGCCGGCCGCGCACGCACCGTCCTGGGCAACCACGACATCCACCTGCTAGCGGTCGCTGCAGGCGTGCGCAAGCCCGGCAAGCGCGACACGATCGCCGACATCCTCTCCGCGCCCGATAGCGACCACCTCATCACATGGCTGCGTCACCAGCCGCTGGCCATCTTCGAGAACGGGTTCCTGATGGTGCACGCCGGCGTCCTGCCGCAGTGGACGACGGGCGACGTACTGGAGCTGGCCGGCGCGGTCGAGCGCGAATTGCGCAGCCCACATTGGAAAACCTTCCTGGCGGACGCCTTCGGAAACCATCCGGACAAGTGGAGCAACGATCTCGTCGGCATGGACCGCCTGCGCCTGACCATCAACGCGCTGACACGCCTGCGCTTCTGCAAGCCCGACGGCACGATGGAGTTCGAAACGACGGATGCCGATGGTGCACCGGATGGCCACATGCCCTGGTTCGACGTGCCGGGCCGCCGTACGCGTGGCACGCCGATCGTGTTCGGGCATTGGTCCACGCGCGGGCTGGTGATGCGCGACGACGTGATGGGCCTGGATACAGGCTGCGTGTGGGGCGGCAAGCTGACGGCGGCCAAGCTGTCGCTGGCGCCGGCGGGGCGCGACGTGGTGCAGGTGGAGTGCGAGCAGGCGCAAGACCCGCTCGCGCACAAGAAGAAGTAGCCTTGAGGCCTCAGCCCGCGCGGTTGATCAGCGCGGCCACGGCTTCCTGGCTATGGGCCGCCAAGGCCCGACGGTCCATCTCGGGGGCCAGGGCCGGCCCCACCAATACTTCCACCACCAACGGCGGCCCGTTCAGGATCGCATTGATCGTGTCCATCATCGACAGATCGCCGATGTACGCCGGAATGGTCGTCAATTCGCCCGTGGCAGCGACCCGATAGCGCAGCGCCAGCGGGCGGATCGGTGCGCCAGCGCTGACGGGCGCCTGGAACAGGTTGGCGTGGAACGGCAGCAGCTGCAACCCGTCCGACGTCGTCCCTTCAGGAAACACGCAAATGGCATCGCCAGAACGCATCGCATCGGCAATGACGTGCATGATGCGATGCGCATCGCGCTTGCGGGCGCGCTCGACGAACAGCACGCCGGTCTGCGCGCACAGCCAGCCAATGACCGGCCAGCTGCGAATCTCCGATTTGGCGACGAAGCGCGGCGGGTACCAACTGTTGATCGCGTAGATGTCGATCCACGATACGTGGTTGGACACCAGCATGGAACCCGCCAGCTCCTGGCCCGCGACCTGCTCGCCATGCACCACGAGCGAGACGTGGAACAGCGCCAGCAACTTGCGCGACCAGCGTTGAATCAGCGCCTGCTTGGTCTGCGGCTTGATCCACCAGAACAGCAGCGCGCAAGTGATCAGGCCTTCGGCCAGATGCACGAGCAACCGGAGCTTGCGCAGCACGTGCTTGCGCTGCGGCGTGCGCATCTCGGTGGGCGCGCTTGTCACGCGTTGATCAATGCCCGTCATAGGCAAGATGCCCGGCAACCATCGTGGCACGTACGCGGCCGGCCAGCTCGAAGCCCAGGTATGGTGAATTCTTGCCCTGGCTGCGCAGGGTGCGGGGCTCGAGTTTCCACGTTGCCTCCGGGTCGAACACGCACACGTCAGCCATCGCTCCCACTTCAAGCGAGCCCGCATGCAGACCCAGCACGCGGGCGGGCTCGCTGGTGATGCGGGCCAGCGCCTTCGGCAGCTCGACCTTGTGCTCGGCTGCCCAGCGCAGCGTGAGCGGCAGCAGGGTCTCGAGCCCGGTCGCACCGGGCGTGGCTTCGGCAAACGGCAGCAGCTTCTCGTCGTCGTCCACGGGCGTGTGGTCGGAGCAGATTGCGTCGATGGTGCCGTCGGCGAGCGCGCGCACGATGCCGTCACGATCGCGGCCGGAGCGCAGCGGCGGCACGAAGCGCATCTGCGAATTGAAGTAGCCGATGTCGACGTCAGTCAGCGAGATGTGATGGACGTTCACGTCGCACGTCACCGGCAGGCCTTCGGCCTTGGCGCGACGCACGAGGTCGATGCCGGCAGCAGACGACAGGCGGCAAAGATGCACGCGCGCACCCGTGCTGCGCATCAGCTCAAAAATGGTGTGCAGGCGCACGGTCTCGGCCATCACCGGCACGCCGGACAGGCCCAGGCGCGAAGCCAGCGGGCCGCTTGCAGCCACGCCGCCCTTGCCCAGATACGGATCTTCCGGGCGCAGCCAGACGGTAAAGCCGAAGGTCTGCGCATATTGCATGGCACGCATCAGGACCTGCGTATCGATGATCGGCGAATCGGCCTGCGAGAAGCCCACGCAGCCCGATTCGGTCAGCTCGGCCATCTCGGTCAGCACCGCGCCTTTGAGGCCCACGGTCAGCGCGCCGAGCGGATACACGTGCGCCTGGTTCAGGTTGCGCGCCCGAAACTTCAGCATCTCGACCAGGCCAGGTTCGTCCAGCACCGGATCGGTGTCCGGCGGGCACACCAGCGAAGTCACGCCGCCGGCCATCGCCGCAGCCATTTCCGATTCGAGCGTGGCCTTGTATTCGAAGCCCGGCTCGCGCAGGCGGGCGGACAGGTCAATCAGACCCGGGCACACCACCAAACCAGTCGCGTCGAGCGTCTTGTTGGCGTGGAAATCGGCCGGCGCATGGCCGACACCGACCACCTTGCTCGCCGCAATGTACAGATCCTGTTGGGCATCGATGCCGTTGGCCGGGTCGATCAGGCGACCGCCTTTGATATGCAGTTTCATTGCTCTTCTTAGTCGTTGTTGCCAGCCACAATGCCCATGACCGCCATGCGCACGGCGATGCCGAACGTCACCTGATTCAGGATCACCGATTGCACGCCGTCGGCCACGGCAGAATCGATTTCCACCCCGCGGTTCATCGGGCCGGGGTGCATGACGATGGCGTCCGGCTTGGCCAGCGCCAGGCGCTCCTGCGTCAGGCCGTAGGCCTTGAAGTATTCCTGCGCGGACGGCAACAGCGCACCGCTCATGCGCTCGTTCTGCAGGCGCAGCATGATGACCACGTCCACGCCCTTGAGGCCCTCTTCCATGTTGTGGAAGACACGCACGCCCATGTGTTCCAGGCCGCCCGGCAGCAGTGTGCGCGGGCCGATGGCACGCACTTCGGCGCAGCCCAGCGTCGTCAACGCGTGAATGTCGGAACGCGCCACGCGCGAATGCAGGATGTCACCGACGATGGCCACCGTCAGGTTGGAGAAATCTTTCTTGTAGTGGCGGATGGTGAACATGTCGAGCAGCCCCTGCGTAGGGTGTGCATGACGGCCATCGCCTGCATTGATCACGTGCACGTGCGGCGCGACGTGCTCGGCGATCAGGTACGGCGCCCCGGAACTGGCATGCCGCACGACAAACATGTCCGCCTGCATCGCCGACAGATTGTTGATCGTGTCGAGCAGCGACTCGCCCTTGCTCGTGGAAGACGCATTGATGTTCAGGTTGATGACGTCCGCCGACAGCCGCTTGGCTGCGATCTCGAACGTCGTGCGCGTGCGCGTGGAGTTCTCGAAGAACAGGTTGAACACGCTCTTGCCGCGCAGCAGCGGCACCTTCTTCACCTCGCGGTCGGTATCCGATACGGAGACGAACTGCTGCGCGGTGTCCAGCACGTGCGTGAGGATGTCGCGCGACAGTCCCTCGATCGACAGCAGGTGCTTAAGCTCGCCGTTTTTCGTGAGCTGCGGGTTGGCAAAAATCTTGGGCATGGAGAAACGAAAGGCGACGAGGTCAGTACAGGTCAGGTCAAAGCAGGTGCGGTGCGGGCTTGAAGTCAGGTGCCCTTGGGCTCGCGCGTGAAGGTGAAGCGCGCGGCAGCGCCCTCGCCGGCCTCGCTCAGCACGAGCGATTCATCGGCGGGCAGCGTGATGCGTTCTCCGATGTAATCCGGCGCAACAGGCAGTTGGCGTTCACCGCGGTCGACCAATACGGCCAGCTCTACCGCCGCCGGGCGGCCGTAGTCGAACAGTTCATTGATGGCCGCGCGGATGGTGCGGCCGCTGGCCAGCACGTCGTCCACCAGCAGGATGCGGCGCTCGTTCACGTCGAACGGCAGGGTGGTGGGTTGCGCCTTGGCGTGCAGGCCTTTCTTGGCGTAGTCGTCGCGGTGCATCGCAACATTGACGACGCCGTATTCCGGCAGGCCAAGGTCATGTGCCAGCCGCCTGGCGATCCAGGCGCCGCCGCTGACAATGCCGGCCACCGACCAGGTGTGGCCGTCGGCCAGCCGCGTGCGCAGTTGTGCAACGAGGCTCTGGTACAGCGCCTCGGCATCGATCTGTTGCGATGTCATGCGTGTTCGTCGAAAAACTGTTGGAGGATGATGCGCGCGGCTTCTGCGTCGAGCACATCGTCGGAAGCACCGGCGTCCTGTGCGGCGATGGACGAATAACGCTCGTCCACCCAGGTGACCGGCAGGCCATAGCGGCCGTGCAATTGATTGCCGAAGCGCTTGGCGAGCTTGATCATCGGCTGCTCTTCGCCGTCGGGATGGACGGGCATGCCGACCACGAAGCCCACAGGCTGCCATTCGCCGACCAGCCGGCTGATCTGCGCAAAGCGGAAATCGACCGAGCGGTTCGGAATGGTTTCCAGCGCCCGGGCCGAGCGCGTGATGGAATTGCCGAGCGCCACGCCAATGCGCTTTTCGCCGTAATCGAATGCCAGCAAGGTGCCTTCTGCGGGCATGGAAGCGGAGGCCGGACGCGCCGGCTCAGGCATGCCCGGCCTCACCCGACAACATGGCGGGGTTGATGCCGAGCAGGTTCAGCGCCGCGGCAAACCGCGCTTCGGGAGGCACGTTGAAGATGATCTCGGGATCGGCCTGGACGGTCAGCCAGCCGTTGCGGCTGATTTCGTCTTCCAGTTGACCGGCGCTCCAGCCGGCATACCCGAGCGTCAGGATGAAGCGGTGTGGGCCGCCGCCTTGGGCAACGGCTTCCAGCACATCCTTGGAGGTGGTCATTTCCAGCCCGCCCGGCACGGCCAGCGACGACGAATACGCGCCTGTGGCGTCGTGCAGCACAAAGCCGCGCTCGGTCTGCACCGGACCGCCGTAGTACACGGATTGTTCTGCGAGGGGATGGATTTCGAGCTTGAGGTCGATCTTGTCGAACAGCGTCGCCAAGTCGATGTCGATAGGCCGGTTGATCACGAGCCCGAGCGCGCCGCGCTCGTTGTGCTCGCACATGTACACAACCGTGCCCGAAAACGTCGAGTCCGCCATGCCGGGCATAGCGATCAGGAACTGATTCGTGAGATTGATGAGTGCGTCAGGCGAGGCCATGAGCGGGAGTTTACCAAAAGCCCCCGGCCGCTGCCCCTCTCATTTGGAGGAATCGGCTCTCGGCGCAAGGTTTTTTGGGATTGCGCATTGTGCCGCTTTAGGCACTTGACCCGCTGGCGTGCGGCGGCGTGGTGTTCAGCGCTTCCAGATCGGCGGCTTCCAGCCAGCGCCACTCGCCGGGCGCCAGATCGCCGAGCGACAAGCCGCCGATGGCGCTGCGATGCAATCCGGCCACGTGGTTGCCGGCGGCGGCCACCATGCGTTTCACCTGGTGGTATTTGCCCTGCGTGAGCGCCATGCGCAGGTGGTGCGTGTCTACGCGCTCGGCCCAGGCGGCGGCAACGTTTTCATTTTCGTCAGCCAGCAGCACGCCGGCGCACAGCTGAGCGATCTGCGCATCGGTCACGGGCTCGGCGGTGGTGATTTCATACACCTTGGGCACCTGGTGGCGCGGGCTGGTGATGGTGTGAACGAACTGGCCGTCGTCGGTCAGCAGCAGCAACCCCGTGGTGTCCTGATCGAGCCGCCCGACGCACTGCACGGCGCGCTCGCGCAGCGGCACCGGCAGCAGCGTGTACACGCTCGGATGATGTTTCGGCTTTTGCGAGCACTCGACGCCAGCCGGCTTGTTGAGCATCAGATAGGCGCGGGCGTGGTACGCCCAGCGCTCGCCGTCGACATCCAGCACCAGGCCGGCGGTATCGACCAGCGCATCCGGGCTTTCCATCTCGACGCCGTTGATGAATACGAGACCCGCGAGTACGAGGTCCTTGCAATAGCGGCGCGTGCCGAAGCCCTGGGATTGCAGGATGCGATACAGCGGAAGACGAGAAGAATCAGCCATGACAACAACGTGAACAAGACAAAAAGGGGCGATTTTTGCGATACGCTCCGCAAGTCTAAAGAGCAACCGATTCCATCCGATGCCCTCCCCCGCCCCAAGCCGCCAGCCATACAACATCGGAGCGCACTTCCAGCGAGGCCTGGTGTGGTTCCGGCGCGATCTGCGGTACTTCGACCACGCGGCGCTGCATTATGCCCTGCGGCACTGCCGCGAGGTCTATTGCGTGTTCGTGTTCGACCGCGACATCCTCGACGCGCTGCTCGCGCGCGGGCTCAAGGCCGACCGCCGCATCGAGTTCATCCGCGCATCGGTCGAGGAACTGCGCAGCGCGTTGCGCGAGGCAGGCGGCGACCTCATCGTCGTGCACGACCACCCTCGCCATGCGATTCCCGAGATTGCACGCAAGCTGAGCATCGAAGCCGTCTTCGCCAACCATGACGAAGAACCCTCCGCGCAGGCCCGCGATGAAGCGGTGCGCAAAGTGCTCGCCCAGCTGCCGTGCGCCTGGTTCGACTTCAAGGATCAGGTGATCTTCGAGCGCAACGAAATCCTGAACGGGCAAGGCAAACCGTACGGCGTCTTCACGCCTTACAAGAATGCCTGGTTGGCCGCGCTGACGCCGTTTGACTTGCGCGCGTACCCCACGGAGCCCTACTTCGGCGCGCTGGCCAAGCCGCCGCAGGCGCTCGCGCAGCCTACGCCCGCCCTGGAAGCGATGGGCTTCGCACGGACCAACCTGTCGGAAATCGCCCTGCCCAGCGGCATGTCGGGCGGGCAAACCCTGCTCGACGAGTTTGAAGAGCGCATGGACGACTACCATGCGCGCCGCGACTTTCCCGCCGTGCGCGGCCCCAGCTATCTGTCAACGCATTTGCGCTTTGGCACCGTGTCGATCCGCACGCTGGCCGCGCGTGCCCACGCCGCCATGCTGCGCGGCAGCCGGGGCGCGGCGACGTGGCTGTCGGAGCTGGTGTGGCGGGATTTCTATTTCATGATCCTGCATCACCGCCCGGACCTGGCAGACGGCGCCGCATTCCATCCGGAATTCGATCGCATCCGCTGGGTGGACGGCGACACTGGCGACGCACGCTTTGAAGCGTGGAAGGCCGCGCGCACCGGTTATCCACTCGTCGATGCGGCCATGCTGCAGATCTTCCAGAGCGGCTACATGCACAACCGCCTGCGCATGGTGGCGGCCAGTTTTCTCATCAAGGATCTTGGTGTCGACTGGCGGCGCGGCGAGCAGTATTTTGCCGACGTGCTCAACGATTTCGACTTTTCCGCCAACAACGGCGGCTGGCAGTGGGCGGCGTCCAGCGGGTGCGACGCTCAACCGTGGTTCCGCATCTTCAACCCGGTCACGCAATCGGAGAAGTTCGACCCGCAAGGCCGCTTCATCCGCAAGTACCTGCCGCAACTGGCGAAGCTGCCCGACAAGTACATCCATGCGCCATGGACGGCGCCCGCCAATGTATTGAAGGAAGCCGGCATCGTGCTGGGCGAAACGTATCCGGTGCCCATCGTCGATCACGCGGCTGCGCGCGCAGCAACACTCGACCGCTACGCCGTCACCAAGGCACATCGCACATCGGGCGCTGAGGCCGCGGCACTCAGCAAGGCCAGCGCCGACGATTGAAGATCGCCACGCGCCAAAAACAACGGGCCGGTGTGTTACCGGCCCGTTGTTGTTTCTGCGAGGCGTATCGTCAACCGGCGTTGGCCGCCGGCGCACGCTCGCCGATGAGGTTGCGCAGATGCTGCAGCAGTTCCTCTTCGTTGTACGGCTTACCGAGGTAGACGTTCACGCCGATCTCCGCTGCGTAACGGCGGTGTTTGTCCGCCGTACGCGAGGTGATCATGATGATCGGCGTGGCGCCGATGCGTTCATCCGCACGTACGTTGCGCGTGAGGTCGAAGCCGTCCATGTGCGGCATTTCGATGTCGACGAGCATTGCGTCGGGCGTGATGTCCTGCAACTGACGCAGCGCATCCACACCGTCGCGTGCGAGCACGGCCTGGTAGCCGGAGCGCGTGAGCAGACGCTGCGTCACCTTGCGCACGGTCAGCGAATCGTCGACCACCATGACGATCGGCTGTGTGGCGAGGCCCGGCACGGCGTCGGTGCTGCCGTCGCGCTGCAGCTCGGCCACGGCGCCCGTGGCTTCCGGGCCTGAGAGGCTGCGCGCAACCGCTTCGCGCTCGAAGCGCTGCGTGAGCACCACGGGGTTGTAGATCAGCACGATCTCGCCGTCGCCCAGCGTCGTTGCACCGGCAATGCCTTCCAGACGCGCGAGGTGCGGGCCAATGTGCTTGACCACCACTTCGCGGTTGCCGATCACTTCGTCGACGTGCACGGCGGCACGGTCAGCACCGTTGCGCACCACCACAGCCGGCGAGTATTTGCGTCCGCCCGTGACAGACGTTGCTTCTTCAAGCAGCGCGCCAAAGTAGTGGAACGGCACGGGGCCGGTCGGCAATTGCAGCGCGGCCGCGTTGTACGCCTCGGCCAGCGCCTGCGGGCGCAGTTGCTGCACGTGGTCGATCATGCCCGACGGAATCGCGTACACACGCTCGCTCACACGCACCAGCAGCACCTGCGTAATCGCAGTCGTCAGCGGCAGGTGGATGGTGAAACGCGTGCCGACTTCCGGCGTGGTCTGCAGCGAGATCCGGCCGCCCAGGGCAACAGTTTCCGCACGCACCACGTCCATGCCCACGCCGCGGCCGGCCAGTTCCGACACCTGATCTGCAGTGGAGAAACCCGGCGTGAAGATCATCTCGGTGAGGCGCGCGTCGCTGGCTTCTTCGTCGGCGGCCAGCAGTTGACGCTCCAATGCACGGGCGCGGATGCGGTCGAGGTTCAGCCCGGCACCGTCGTCGACGAAGTGCAGCACGACTTCGTTACCCTCTTGCTGCACTTCCAGCGTGAGTTCACCGGCGGGAGCCTTGCCCTTGGCACGGCGCTCGTCGGCAGATTCAATGCCGTGCGCCACCGCGTTGCGGATCATGTGCTCGAGCGGACCGCCCATGCGGTCCAGCACGCTGCGATCCAGTTCCACCGTACCGCCCTTGATGAACAGCCGGACTTCCTTGCCCGTTTCCGCCGCCGCCTGGCGCGCCACGCGATACAAACGGTCGGCCACGGTATCGAACTGCACCATGCGCGCGCGCATCAGGCTGCGCTGCAGACCGCGCGTGAGGCGCGCCTGCGTTTCCAGATCGAGCGATGCCTGATCGAAGCCGCGGAACAAGTTCTGCTGCACCGTCGCCACGTCGTTGACGGACTCGGCCATCATCCGCGTGAGTTCCTGCAAGCGCGTGAAGCGGTCGAACTCCAGCGGGTCGAACGCTTCAGAGTGTGCTGCCGCATCGGCAATGCGCGACTCCATCTGCGTTTCGGCCTGGATTTCGATCTCGCGCACCTGCGAGCGCAAACGCGCCACGTTGTCGTTCAGTTCCGACAGATAGGTCTTCAGCGCATCGACTTCCGACTCAAGGCGCGCACGCGCCGCACCGACTTCACCCGCATCGTTGATGAGCGAATCGAGCGCGCGCGCCTGCACCCGCACCATCGCGCGCTGGCGTTCGGCCACTTCCAGCGCCTCGGCTTCGGGGCTCCGCGCACCGGTCAGATCCACGCTCGTCGAGACTGCAACCGCCGGCAGCATCGACGCGGAGGACGAAGCCTGCGCATCGGCCGTCTGCTGCACATCGGCGGCATCGGCCAAGCCGGCGTCGAGCGGCAGCAGGTTGCCCGCGCCCAGCGCATCGACGTGCGCCTGAATCCGGTCGAACCAGACGTAGAGCTTGCGGAACAGCGCGTCGTCCACGCGGTTCTGGCGCAGGCCGCCTTCAATGGCGCTTTCCATTTCGTGCGCGGCCTGGCCCAGCGTCATGGCGCCGGCCATGCGCGCACTGCCCTTGACGGTGTGCAGATTGCGCAGCAGCAGGCCAGCGGCGTTGCGGTCCTGCGGCGCGGCTTCCCACGCACGCAGATGCTGGCCCAACTCGGGCAGCGCAACGTGCGCTTCCTCCAGGAAAATCTCGAGCAGCGCCGGGTCGAGCGCGTCGGTCGGCGCCTGGCGGACCAGTTCGCCCACAGCGGGCTCGGCCACCGGCGTCTCGTGCGCGGGCACGAACGTCGACGTCACCTGTGCCGTTTCAAAGTCGGGCTCGCCAGCCAGGCCCGCGGTTTCGTTCTCGGCTTGTTCGGCTTCGGTAAAGGCGGCAGGCGCCGGCTCCAGCGGCAGGCGCGGACGCACGAGCAGCCGCTCGCACAGTTCGTCCAGGCTGCGGCGCAGCGGCTCGTCGGTGTCCGGCCAGAGGCTGGCGGCAAATTGATGCAGCATGCCGCGCATGCGCTCGACGGCTTGATCGAGCAGGCGGAAGTCGCCTGGGTGCATTGCCACCGGACGGCTGTTCAGGTTCAGCAGCACCTGCTCCAGCGCGGCAGCCAACTGGCGCACGGGTTCCAGTTCGACCACGGCGGAGCTGCCTTGCAGCGTGTGCGCGGCGCGCAGGGCCAGCTCGCTCGGCGGCGTGCGGCCTTCGTGGCGCCACTCCGAGAAATCCACGCCCAGGCGTCGGATCAGATCGTCGGCTTCCTGCAGGTAGACGTTGTACAGCGCCACGCTGATGCGGACCGGACCAATCTCCTTCACGCCATCGTCGTGCGGTGCTTCTTCCGGCTCGCCGGTCTGCCCGAACGGGAACGGGATCACCTTGGCGTCGGCATCGGTGGCCACCGGTTCAGCGGCCGCTTCGTGCAGCGTCTCTTCGACGTGCTCTGCAACGGGCTCGGCGGCCTCATGCTCGACCAGCGGTGCGGTCGCCTCCGGCATCGGCGCCTCGACTTCGGGCAGCGCAGGTTCGTCATCCCACGTCAGCGCTACCGCGTCTTCGGCTTCAGCAACGGGGGCATCCGGCGCGGCCAGTTCCAATGAAGGTTCAGCGACTGCGTCGTGCGATGCGGTGTCAGCCGCCGGCGCTTCCACTGGTTGCGGCTCGGCGTGTTCAGCTGCCGGGCCAGCTTCGGCTGGCTCAGACGCTTCGGGCGCCGGCACGGCCTCCAGCCACACGAACGGACCGCCGTGGCGCACGCGCTCTGCGGCGGCGACCAGCGGTTCGATGGCGTGATCGGCTTGCGGCGACTGGGCAATGGCAGCAGCCCACGTCGACAGTTCCGACTCGGCGCGCGTCAGCAGCGCGGCCAGGTCGTGCGTCGGCACGCGGCTCTCGGCCAGCCAGACATTCATGACCTGCTCGATGGCCCAGGCGGCTTCGCCATAGCGCGTGAGGCCGACCATGCGGCCGGAGCCCTTGAGCGTGTGGAACGCGCGGCGCAACTGCGTGAGCAGGTCCAGGTCCGAGCCGGCAGCCAGGCCGCCCGTGCCCATGTCGGCAGCGGCCTGCAAGCCCTGCAGGTCGGCGCGCACGCCGGCCAGCACTTCTTCGGCTTCGGACAGGAAGATGTCGAGCAGCTCGGCATCGATGGATTGGGTATCCCGCGCGGCAGCCGGCGCCGGCGCGGCGGCCGCAGGCACGGCAACCGGTGCCGCCAGGGCGGCCTGCATGCGCTCAAGCGCGCCGGCGCTGCCAACCTGCCATGCGTCGAACTGGGCCAGCGCCTCTTCCAGGCGACGGCGGCGAGCCGGATCGTCGTCGATGGCGGCGGCGTCGCGCGCTTCCTGCAGCGCCGTGCGCAACTCTGCGGCGAGCGGGTCGGTCGGGTCGACCGGTTGCTTGGCCAGCAGCCGATCCAGCAACGATTGCAGTGGCGATGCGGCATCGGTATCGGCGATGTCTGCGCCGGCCTGCGCTTCGGATTGCGGCTCGCGGCGCGCCAGCATGCCGGCTTCCGCATCGAAGGCGAACGCGCGCCACGCGGTTTCGCGCTCAGTCGGCGTCAACTGGCCTTCGATGACGATCTCATCGACCTGGCCAGCCGTCAGCTCGGTGCTGGCAGACAGTGCATCGAGCAAGGCCTGCAGGCCGCTGACGTTGGCGGCCAGCGCAGCCAGGTAGCGTTCGCGATCGGCGGTCGCGCCCTCGCCCGCGGCTTGCAGCGCGTCGATGGTCGATTGCGCCGCTTCGGTGGCGTGGACCGCCTCATAGGCGTCGAGCGCGGCAAAGGCACTCTGCATCTCGCCGAACAGGCGGGCGGCTTCCTGCAGGCCGCCGCTTTCTGCACCTTCGCGCTCGAAGGCGTCGAGGTGCGTTTCGGCAGAGGCCAGCAGCGTTTGCAGCGCACGAACCTGCTCGGCACGCGAGCGGCGTTGCGCAGCTTCTTCGGCCAGCAGCGTGAGCCATGCCGGCGCCGGCACGGCGTGGCCGTGTTGCGTCGCTCGGGCGTGTTCGGCCAGCTCGCTGCAGCGGGCGGCAAACCACGCGCTGCGCAAGTCGCCGGATTCGCCATGCAGCGCCCAAGGGCGCGCGAGCATGCGCGAGAGAAATTGCAGCGTGGGCGCAACGTCCTGCCCGGCAGCTTCGGTCAGGCGGTTCGACAGGTCGGACAGAGCCGGCTGGCCCAGCGCATCGGCATGCAGCGCCAGCGTCTGCAGTGCGGCGTCGAGTTCGTCCGCGGCAGGCGCAGATTGTTGGCTCAGCGTTTCGAGCGAGCGGCCGACGCGTTGCAGCGTGTCGCTGGCGTCGGTCGGCAGCAGCGCGTAGTACTGGCGCGTGTGCAGCGCGCCAGCGGGCGCGTGCGTGGGCGGAATCGCGAAGGCCTGCACGCAGGCCACGATGTCCGGGCCCAGCGTGTCGTCGCCAACCGGCACTGCCGGTGCGTTGCTGTACGCCATGCCGGCCAGCAAATACAGCGCGTCGGTCAGCAGGCCTTGCGGCAGGTGGACGTTGTTGTGCGAATACTGGCGCAGCAGCAGGTTGACGCGTGCGGCCAGGCGCTTGGCCGTCATGTCGGCCGGTACCAGGCCGGCACGCAGGGCACCAAAGGTCAGGGCCAGAACAAGCCACAGATCGCGCTGCAGATCGTCGCCGGCGCGGCGTGGTTCACGCTCCAGCGCACGGATGCCATGCAGCAACTCTTCCAGCGGCGCGTAGGCCGCTGCGGCGGCAGATGGATCCACCGCACCGTCGGCATTCGAGGCCGGCGCACGCAGCGCGGTCAGCAATGCGAGTTCGAACTTGCGACGCAGGCGTGCCAGCCCCGGCAGATCGCGCGAGGGCAGCAGCAGCGCCGGCAGGTGGCGCAACTCATCGGCCCACAGGTCGGCCGGGTGGATGCGCTCTTCGCCCAGGCGGGCGAGCACGGCTTGATACGGCTGGAACAGGCGCAGCGGCTCTTCGGCCATGCCGGCCATCAGGTCGGAGACGTATTCCTGCAGCGCCTGCACGGCGCGCGAGAACACGTCCAGCGTCTGGGCGTCGGCGGCGACGCTGCCGGTATCCACCGCCTCGAGCAGGCGCTTGGCGGCCTGGCAATACACGTCGACACCGCGCAGGCCGACGATCAGCAGCGCGCCGGCGGCTTGGTGCAGATACTGGCCGGCCAGGCGCAGCGACGTCGTATCGCGCGCACCGATGACCTCCGGATCGGCGATCACATCGGCTGCGTATTCGCCGAACTCGCGCACGGCATCGTCCAGCGCGGCGCGCATGTTGGGCGCAACCCAGGCCAGAGCGGAAAGATCACGCGCCGGCACGGTAGCTTTCGGACGAACCGCAGAGGCTCCAGCCGCCTCGAGCGAGGCAGGATGGGATTGGGCGGGCTCGGCGGCAGATTGATGACGCATGTGTGCTTCCAAAAAGCAGGTGGCGGTTGCCGCGATTGCCCCGGGGTGGCCCCTTCGGCGTTCCCGCCCGAAATCCAGAGGTGAAGAGATCAGGCGATGCGGAACCGCGCCACCGAGTCACGCAGTTCTTCGGCAAGCTGCGTGAGCTGGCGCACCGACTGCGCGGTCTGGCGCGTACCGGTCGACGTCTGTTCCGTGATGTGCAGGATCTGTTCGATGTTCTGCGCAACGTCCGAAGCCAGCGTCGCTTCGTGCGACGTCGTCTGCGAAATGCTCTCGATCAGTTCGGCAAGCTGGCGCGACACGCGACCGATCTCCACCAGTGCGGCACCGGCGTTATCGGACAGCTTCGCCCCTTCCACCACACCCGCCGTGCTGCGCTCCATGGCGTGCACCGCGTCTTGCGTGTCGGTCTGAATCGTGCGGATCAGCGCGCCGATCTGCTTGGCTGCCTCGGCGGAACGTTCTGCCAGGCGCTGCACTTCTTCTGCCACCACCGAGAAGCCGCGGCCGGCTTCACCAGCGGATGCCGCCTGGATGGCAGCGTTCAGTGCCAGCACGTTGGTCTGCTCGGTAATGTCCGAGATCAGCTCCACGATTTCACCGATCTCCTGCGACGATTCGCCCAGGCGTTTGATCCGCTTCGAGGTTTCCTGAATCTGGTCACGGATGTCGTTCATGCCCGTGATGGCGTTCTGCACGGCCTGCTGACCTTGCTCGGCAGCGGCCAGCGAGGCGCGTGCAACGTTCGCCGATTCGGCTGCGCCGCGCGAGACCTGCGTAATGCGGTCCGCCATCTCCACCACCGACTGACCGGTCTGGCGAATCTGGCGCGACTGTTCTTCCGATGCGGCCACCAGGCTTTCCGACGTGGTCTGCACCGCCGACGATGCCTGCGTCACCTGCTCGGCCGTCTGCTGCACCCGGCCGACCAGCTCGCGCAGTTCTTCCACGGTGTAGTTCACCGAGTCGGCGATGGCGCCGGTAATGTCTTCCGACACGGTGGCCTGCTTGGTCAAGTCACCGTCTGCAATGTCCTGCAGTTCGTTCATCAGACGCAGAATTGCAGCCTGGGTGGAATCGTTGTTGCGCTTTTCCACCATCCGGCGCTCTTCAGCTTCGCGCTGACGGGCTTCTGCTTCCATCGTACGCACGCGCGAATCGCGCAGGTACAGGGCGGCCAGGCCGGCCAGGCAGACCACGGTCAGGATGGCCGACAGCACCACCGCACCGAGCGTCACCGGACGGCTGCGCACGCTGCCGGCATAGGCCGACTGCAGGTCCGACAGGTCGGCACGCAGCTTTTCGTTGTCGTTGAAGATCTGCTGCTGGGCGCGCTTGGCGGCGATCAGGCCTGGCAGGTTTTCCAGAATGATCTGCGTGGTCTTCTGCACGTTGTCGAAGCGGGTCGACAGCTCTTGCAGGTAGCCCTTCGTCTCGGCATCGGTGGCAGCCGACAGGCGCAGCGCTTCCGAGCCGTTGAGCAGGCCGTTCAGGGTTTCGCGGAAGGTGTTGGTGTCCTTACCGAGCAGGAACGCCGTTTCCGGGTTCACGCCTTCGCCGGCCAGGAACTCGTTCATGTTCTTACCCAGACGCTGCGTCAACATCACGAGCTGCGACGAGGCGGCCACTTCACGGGCTGGCGCGTTGGTCTGCAGCTTCATCGACGAGATCTGCTCGGCTTCTTCCAGCAGTTCAGGGTTCGACGCGTTGAACACGTTCAGCGTCTTACCCACCGCCACCAGCGTCTTTTCCTGCGCCAGAATGGCCTGCGCGCTCTTGTCGCTGCGCTTCCACTCTTCGATCGACTTGTCGAGCAGCGCTTCGGCCTCGCCGCCCGAGGCGCGCACGCCGCGCTCGGAATTGCCGTTCTTCAGCGCGTCGAGGTTTTCCTGCAGACGCGCGCGGCTTTCCTTGAGCTGCGCGAATGCGTTGGTGTTACCCAGCAGCGCCACCGGCACCGCCTTGGCCAGACGCTGCGAGTGCATCAGCGTGTCACCGGCAATTTCAATCTGCACCGAACCGTTGTTGGCCTGGCGGTTATCCAGGTACACCGAGATCAGCAGGGCCAGCAGACCAACCACCAGGCCGATCGTGAACACGCGCTGCTGCGCGGCAAACGGCACGCGCTCCATCCAGCCGACCACGGCATCCATGGGCGAGCGGCCCAGCTGCGTGGGCGGGCCAGCGGGATTGTCGTCATCCGTATGGGGCGCATTGTCCAACTGCGCCAACTGCACGGAAGCCGCCGATGCGCCCTCCGCTGCAACCTCCGGCGCCCCTGCCTGACCGGCACGGCGACCTGCGTTGAACCACTTGAACCCCATAGGACCCTCTTTTCTTGTCGATGCTGCCGTCTCGTTCTGTCGAGATCAGCCGCATGGATTTCCCGTCCGCGTCCGCGCCTTGTTCCACCTGGCGTGGTACGCACCTTCGGCGGTGCCTGTGAATACACTTGGCCACCTGGCGCGCCCTGTTGCACGCGCCGCGCACCGCCTCTTGCCCCTGCACACCCCGCTCCCGTTGCGGCGTGCCCAATCGTTCTTGCTGGCTCTAAGGCTCTACGGCCTGATTGCCCAATCGCTTTACGTGCGGCTGCGGCCAACCTGCAGAAACGCCGGATCGGCCAGCAACTGCCGCACATCCAGTTCGCGCCATTGCGTGCCCTGGGCGTCGCGCCAGGCGCGGCCCAACCACGGACGCCCTTCTTCCACCGTGGCTTCCGCGGGCTGCAGATCGCTCAGGCTGCGCAGGCCGGCCACGCGCGGCACGACAATCGCGCACGCACGCTGCGGGTCTTTGGACAGCACCACGATCTTGGCACTGCTGCCACTGCCCGTCGGCGCTTCACCGCAGAACAGGCCGAAATCGATCACGCCGAGCAGGTTGCCGCGCGCATTCACGAGACCGAGGTACCACGGCTGTGTGAGCGGCACGCGCGCGGGCGGCTGGTAGTCCAGCACCTCGCCGGTTTCGGTCAGCGACAGCAGCCAGTGGTGCTCGCCGATCTGCACGCCCAGAAAGCCTTCCGTCGACGACTTGGCGCGCGCCTCCTGCAGGCGGCGGGCCAGCATCGCCTGGTATTCGTGCAGGCGCTGGCGGGAGGTCAGGTTGGTGCGCTGTTCGTTCACGTCTGGCTCATGTCCGGTGCTGGTTCTTTGCTGCGCGCGGTCTTGACGTCGCGCTTCTAAACGAACTGCCGCAGGATCACTGCGCCAGCTTGGCGATCTTCTCGAGCAGCTCTTCGGCCTTGACCGGCTTGACGATGTAGTCCGATGCGCCCTGGCGCATGCCCCACACGCGGTCGGTCTCCAGGCCCTTGGTCGTGCACATGATCACGGGGATGCTCTGGAAGCGCTCGTCCTTCTTGATGGCGCGGGTCGCCTGGTAGCCGTTCTGGCCCGGCATCACCACATCCATCAGGATCAGGTCGAAGGTTTCGGCTTCGAGCTTGGTCATGGCCTGCTCGCTATCGGCCGCGACCGTCACCTTGAAACCGTTCTTGCCGAGAATCTCCGACAGATGCAGCGCTTCGGTCGGAGAATCATCGACCACCAACACTTTCTTGATTGCCATACAAACAGTCCTTCATTAAGAGAGATGCCGTCACTGCGCGGCAGCTTGCGCCACCGGCAAATGCGTCTGGACCGCCTCCAGCAGCGCTTCTTTCGAGAACGGCTTGGCGAGATGGTCCACCGCCCCGACCGACTTGCCGCGCGCACGGTCGAAAATCCCGTCGCGCGAAGACAGCATGATCACAGGCGTGGCATGAAACTTTGGGCTTTTCTTGATCAGCGAGCAGGTCTGGTAGCCGTCGAGATTCGGCATCAGGATGTCGCAGAACACGAGATCGGGCTTCAGGTCACCCACCTTGGCCAGTGCGTCGAAGCCGTCTTCGGCCAGCACGACCTGGCACCCGGCCTGGGTGAGGAAAATCTGCGCGGTACGGCGGATGGTGCTGGAATCGTCGATTACCAGCACTTTGCAGCCTGTCAGGGAATGCGCCAGCGGAGAGTTCGCCAGCGGTTGAGAGTCAGCCAGTTGTTCCACCCGCGCGGATTGCATCATGTTCTCGCAGTGCGCGACCACGGGTCGCCACGACATTCTGACCGGATGGATCGCGGCAAATCGCCGCGCAGCGTGCCCTCCAAACGGAAAGGGCCCACGCTGGCGACGACTTCAAAACTACGCCCCCCGGCCCGCTTATGAAGTGTGAAGCTCAGAATTTGACGAAGTGTGACAAGTCACCTATTCGCCGTCAATGGCGCCGGCCGTCCGCCGAGCGCTTGTGGCATGGAAGCGACGAGCCGATTCATCGAACCGTCACTTCCTGATACTTGGCTGTCAGCAAGAGGGCAAACACTCACTTGCTGACGGGAGACAGGTCAGATCCAGATCAGATCTGCACCATTTCGAAATCTTCCTTGCGCGCGCCGCATTCCGGGCACGTCCAGTTGATGGGCACGTCTTCCCACTTCGTGCCGGGCGCAATGCCGTCGTCCGGGGCGCCTTGTTCTTCGTCGTAGATCCAGCCGCAAATCAGGCACATCCACGTCTTGTATTCAATCTGTTGTTCCATAGGGCAAAGCTTCGGTGGGTTCCGTCTATTAAAATGGCAGGCCAGATGGTACCGAATCACGCCCGGCTACGCCAGAACAGGCGCCGGGCAGACACGGTGTTTGACTGCATCCAACCCGGATCTGCGGCAAACCACCGCATAATCGCCTCGAACCGCCTTTAAACCGTACCGCAGCGCCGCTCTGCTCGGCGCCACGCTCTCTTCCAACACCCTCCATGTCGACTCCCTCCCGCAGCGCCGCCCTGTTTGAACGTGCCCAGAAGACCATCCCCGGCGGGGTGAACTCGCCGGTACGCGCCTTCCGCTCGGTGGGCGGCACCCCGCGCTTCATTGCCAAGGCAGCCGGCCCGTACCTGTGGGACGCGGACGGCACCCGCTATATCGACTACGTCGGTTCGTGGGGCCCGATGATCGTCGGCCACGCGCATCCCGAGGTCGTGCGTGCCGTGCAGGACGTCGCGGCCGACAGCTTCTCGTTTGGCGCGCCGACCGAGGCCGAAGTCGTCATGGCCGAGGAAATCTGCAAGCTCGTGCCGTCGATCGAGCAAGTGCGGCTCGTGTCGTCGGGCACCGAAGCGACCATGAGCGCCCTGCGCCTGGCGCGCGGCTTTACCGGGCGCGACCTGATCGTCAAGTTCGAAGGCTGCTACCACGGTCACGCCGACAGCCTGTTAGTCAAGGCCGGTTCGGGCCTGCTGACGTTTGCCGATACGACGCAGAACGCACCGTCTTCCGCCGGCGTGCCGGAAGACGTGGTCAAGCACACGATGGTGCTGCCGTACAACGACGTCGCCGCGCTGCGTGAGGCCTTTGCCCGCCACGGCAAGGAAATCGCCGCGGTGATCGTCGAGCCGGTGGCCGGCAACATGAACCTCGTGCGTGGCAGCAACGAATTCCACCAAGCCATGCGTTCGCTGTGTACCGAGCACGGCGCCGTGCTGATCTTTGACGAGGTGATGACAGGCTTTCGCGTCGCGCTCGGTTGCGCGCAGGCGCTGTACGGCATCAAGCCGGACCTGACGTGCCTGGGCAAGGTCATCGGCGGGGGCATGCCGGCCGCTGCGTTTGGCGGCCGCCGCGACATCATGGGATTCCTGGCGCCGCTGGGCAATGTGTACCAGGCTGGGACGCTGTCGGGAAATCCGCTGGCCGTAGCGGCCGGGCTCACAACCTTGCGGCTGATTGCGGCGGAGGGTTTCCATGACCGACTGGCTGCGCAAACACGCAAGCTGGTGGATGGGCTGGCCGCTATCGCACATGAAGTTGGCGTGCCGTTTGCCGCAGACAGCGTGGGCGGCATGTTCGGCATCTACTTCCGCGAAGGCGTACCGACGAGCTTTGCTGAAGTGACCAAGAGCGATGTTGGACGCTTCAATGCGTTCTTCCATGCGATGTTGGATCAGGGTGTGTATCTGGCGCCGTCTGCGTTTGAGGCGGGTTTTGTCTCTTCCACGCACGATGACGCGATTTTGGATGCGACGTTTGAGGCGGCTCGGAAGGCGTTTAGGGCTGTTTGAACGTGAGTGGTGCATCCCTTGTTTCATCCCCTGCCGGGGCTGACTCACTTTCTTTGGTCTTGCCCAAAGAAAAGTAGGTCGGTCCCGGCAGGGAACGAAAGGGAGGTGGACCACCAACAACAAAATCAAACCCGCCCAACAACCTCCACCAACTCCCTCCCCACCCCTTCAGAAGCCCCCATCATCGGCGCCCGCAACACATTCCGAATCAACCCTTCGGCAGCCAGCCAAGCCTTCAAAGGCCCAGGGTTCGTCTCGGCAAACAACAACCGGATCACCGGTGCCAGCGCATGATGCAACCGCCGTGCATCGTTCAACCGCTGCTCCTGCACCGCCCTGGCCATCTCGACAAACAGCTCCGTGCGGACGTGCGCGGCGGCAATGATCGCCCCGACGCCGCCCGCGCAGAGCGTGCCGAACACCTGCGCATCTTCCCCGGCCAGCACCTGCAACCGCCCGTCGGCGATGAGGCGCTGCGTCTTGTCCGCGTCGCCGCCGCAATCCTTGATGCCGTGGATGTTCGGATGCGCCGCCAGCGCGAGCAGCGTTTCGGTGTCGATGTTTGCGCCGGTGCGATACGGAATGTCGTACAGCAACACCGGCACGGGCGAAGCGTCGGCCAGTGCGGTGAAGTATTCGATGATCCCGCGCTGCGACGGGCGAATGTAGGAAGGCGCGGGAATCAGAAACGCTGCCGGCCGATGTTCGGCAAGGCGCAGCATTCGCTCGCGTACAGATGCGAGGGCGCTGCCCGAGACGCCCATCACCACGGGCAAACCGTCGGCGGCGGCACGTACCGTATCGAGCACGTCGGCCTGTTCCTGATCCGTCAGCGCTGCGGCTTCGCCGGTACTGCCACACGCCACGAAACCCGCGACGCCCAGCGCGCGGTACCGCACCACTAATGTATACAGCGCGCCATAGTCGACCGACCGTGCCGCGTCATCGGCAAACGGCGTCACGATGGGCACCCAGATGCCCGCATAGGACGGACGTTCGCGGGTGGACAGATGGGTGGATGCATTTTCAAGCACGACAACACTCCTGGACGAATCAACGACCGGTCAAAGAACCGTCAGAAGCGCTTCGGGAATGCGGCCCCGCGAGATGCGGGTGAGAGGCAACCGTGTCCAACGTATCGGTCAACCGCTGTTCCGTCGCCCATCTGACGGAACAGCGCTCCGGTCAGACGAGCGGCTGTTTGGTGGCTTTTTTGGCGCGCGCGAGCGTCGACATGGCCGACAGGCTGAATGCCGGTGCCGTGCTGATCGACGAGAAGGTGGAAATCGCGCGCATGGAAATTGTCAAAAAAGTCCCCATACCGTACTGATGTGTGACTGGGGCGTCAAGCGCATAAGCTACAGTGCGCTGGAACGTCGTGAGGCGCTGTCAGTCTCATGCCACATTCTTTTCGGATTCAAGACCTAGAGGATTTCATGACCCCTGCCCTGACCTTCCGCTCGACGCGTTTTTCGGTGCTGCGCTGGCTGGCACTGTCGTTGGCCGTGCTCGCCGCACCGTTTTTGTCTGCGTGCGGCTACAACGATTTCCAGACGAAGGACGAAGCCACCAAAGCGGCCTGGGCCGAGGTGGTCAACCAATACCAGCGCCGTGCCGACCTGATTCCGAACCTCGTCAACACGGTCAAGGGCTATGCCTCGCACGAGAAGGACACGCTGGAAGCCGTGACCAAGGCCCGCGCCGCGGCCACCAGCTTCCAGATCACGCCGGAGGTGCTGAACGACCCGGCGGCCTTCCAGAAATTCCAACAGGTGCAGGGCGAGCTTTCGAGCGCGCTGTCGCGCCTGATGGCCGTGTCGGAAAACTACCCGCAGCTCAAGGCTGACCAGTCGTTCCGTGATCTGCAATCGCAGCTCGAAGGCACCGAGAACCGCATTACGGTGGCGCGTCAGCGTTACATCAAATCGGTGCAGGACTACAACGTGCTGGCCCGTAGCTTCCCGACCAACCTGACGGCCAAGGTGATGGGCTACCAGGTCAAGCCGAACTTCACGGTCGAGAACGAGAAGGGCATTTCCACCGCCCCGGCAGTGAAGTTCTGACGAGCTGATGACCATGTCGATGCGTGCGCGTGGCTGCTTCGCCTTCTTGCTGACTGCAGCCCTGTGGCTCGCTGCCGCGCTGCCTGCGTACGCGCAAAGCGACATGGTGGCCGTGCCGCCGCTGGCCGCGCGCGTGACCGACCTGACCGGCACGCTCAGCGCCGAGCAGAAGAGCGCGCTCGAACAGGTGCTGGCCGATTACGAGCAGCAGCGCGGCAGCCAGATCTTTGTGCTGATGGTGCCGTCCACCGCACCGGAACCCATCGAGGCGTATGGCATCCGCGTGGCGGATGCGTGGAAGGCCGGCCGCAAGGGCGTGGACGACGGCGCGATCATCCTCATCGCCAAGGACAACCCGGCCTCGCTGCGCAAGATGCGTATCGAGGTGGGGCGCGGCGTGGAAGGTGCGCTGACCGACGCGCAATCCAAGCGTGTCCTGCAGGACGTGATGGCGCCGCACTTCCGCCAGGGCGATTTCTACGGCGGGCTGTCAGCGGGTATCTCGGCCATCCAGACTGTCATTGCCCAGGAAAGTCTGCCGCCGGCCGAGCGCGCGAAGCGTCAGCAATCCGGCGGCGGCATCGGCGATTGGCTGCCGGTGCTTTTTCCGCTGGCGATCATCGTGTTCTTCGTGCTCAGCGCGGCCATGCGCTCGGGCGGGCGCGTCACGGGCAGCCTGCCGGGCCGACCCGGATCGCGCGTGGTGATGGGCAACCGCGGCTGGGGCCCGGGCACCATTGGCGGCTTGGGTGGTGGATTGGGCGGCGGCCTCGGCGGTGGCTGGGGGCGCGGCGGCGGTGATTTCGGCGGCGGCAGTGGCGGTGGCGGCGGCTTTGGCGGCGGCGGTGGTGGCGATTTCGGTGGCGGTGGCGCCTCCGGCAACTGGTAACAGGCAGCAGGTAACGGCATCCATGGCTTCCAAGACCCGACACCACTACGGCGCACGCCGTGCCCTCACCCACCTGCTGACGACTTCGTCGCATGCCAGGCGCGCGTTTCCGCCAGCCGATCTGCAAAAGCTCGAAGCCGCCGTGCGAGAAGGCGAACAACGCCATCGCGGCGAAGTGCGTGTCGTCATCGAAAGCTCGCTGCCGGTGCGCGACGCGTGGGCCGGTGTGTCGCCGCGTCACCGCGCCCGCATGCTGTTCGGGCTGCTGGAGGTGTGGAACACGCGCGAGCACGTGGGCGTGCTGCTGTACATCAACCTGGCCGACCACGCGGTCGAGATCCTGGCCGACCACGGTATCGCCGCCAAGGTGGACGCTCACGCGTGGCGCACCATCTGCGAGACCATCACGCGCGGCTTTGCGCAGCGCGTGAGCATGACGCCGGTGCTCGATGCGCTGGCGCAGATCAACGACCTCCTCGCCGCGCACGCGCCTTCCGATGGCACGCCGCGCACGAACGAACTGAGCGATCGGCCGGTCGTGCTGTAACCCCCTCCCACTTCCTTAGTTGTTCCCCTGCTGGGCCGGGCCATGTTTCAGAACTGAAACGGTTGCGACGTGCCCGGCCACGCCACCCATGTCGGTCGCGCGCCTAATCCTTCCATACGAGGGATTGGCTGCCAGCGCATCGGGCGTCGAGATCAGGGCCGCGTTCCGCCGTAGGCCACCTCTCCGATAAAGCGCTCCTCTCTTCTTGCAAGACCCGGCCCAGGACACCTTGCGGCCACATCGCGCCGGACGACTGCAGCGCGCCGCATCTTGTCCCCGCAAAGGCCCCGATGTTTCAAGAATGCACGCAACCAGGCGGTGGGCGCCGATGCGGGCTTACCCGCGGCTTTTTGCGGCGCACAACACGTATGCATCACTTTCACGTTTGGTATTTGCGCAAATCCTATGTGCTTCATCGTTTGCTGTCTCGCATGCGGCACAAAGTACACGTGACGCCGGGGAAACAAGCGCCAGCCCTTTGCCTGGGCTGGACGCTCGCATGCCTGCCCAGCCCTTGAAAATCAAGGACTTAGCGGCAGTGGCACGCTCGTCGCTCTTATGTTTCGCACGACATAGTGGCGGACCATTCCGGAAACCCAGGACCAAGCTCCAGAGAGATCAACGTGAAAACCAAGATCACAGGAAACAAGCGCAAGAGCATCGGGGCCGCCGGCATTGAGTACGCGTTACTGCTGACGTTCGTCGCTTTGGCAATGGCCGGCTTTCGTCTGAGCGTCAAAACGTCGACCGGCGCGATCTGGAACAAGGCGGCGACCGGGTTGTCGTCGATGGCCAGCTCGGGTCACTCCGGCGGTGGCGGCAGCGACGACGGCAACGGCAACAACGGAAACGGAAACGGAAACGGAAGCGGCCATGGTCACCATGGTGACTGAAGCAAGCGGGCGGCGCGCTTCAAAGCACCTCGTGTAGTGACGGACCGACGCGCCAGTCGCGACAAGAAGAACACGGCACCCGAAGTGGTGTCTTGGGGAAGTCCAGAACAGGGCCAGTGCCATTGAACACAGGCCCATTGCGAAGCACCGGCACGGTTGCCGGACGATCGCAGGTAGTTGTTTTCTGCAGTACGCCCGGGCGCGAACCGGCTGCTGAAGGTCATATCAGCCGATTTGCGACACCCATGGCGCAACCGTCGCACCAGCGGCGATGCGCACGGCGAGGCAGCGCGGGTGGCTTGCCACACGCGTAGCCCCTGGGCAGCGGTGAAGTCGGGGGAGCCTCGTCTATTGCGCAGTGAACTGGAACGTGCCGGTCCTGTCCGGCATGGCGCCGGCACTCGCTCGCGAAATCCCGAACCCCCTCGATCCGACCCTGGCCGGCTTGCCCGGCCAAAACGCGCCCGATCTTCAGCGGTGCGCTTTTCCTTGAACCATGACCAAAGGAGTTGGACATGAAAGCCATGATCAAGCGTTTTGTGCGCGAAGAAGACGGTGCGGCCGGCGTGGAATACGCACTGCTGCTGGCATTTGTAGCACTGGTGATGGTGGCCTCTGGCCCCACCGTCAAGGCTGCCGTCGGCAGCATCTGGAGCACCATCGCGACCCAGCTGTCGACGGCCGCCGCCTGAGTAGTGTTTGTGTGCCCAGGTCAGGTCCGGAGCATTCGGACCTGATCCGGCCGAATCGATCCTGGCCGACAGCGCCTAAGGCGTCGCGCGGACGGGAAACAAATCAGTGCCCCCGGGGGACCGGTGCCATGACCACTTCGACCCATCTCAGCCTGGCCAGCTTCGCCCTGATTCTGCTCGTGCTTACGGCCGCCGCGTACGACGTGCGCACCCGCCGTATCCCGAACTGGCTGGTGGGCATGGGCCTGATCAGCGCCCTCGTGGCGCAGGGCATGGCAATCGGCGTGGGAGCAGGCTGTCTAGCTTGGCTTGGCGGTGCCGCCGTCGGCATTGGCCTGTGCTTCGGGTTCTTTGTGCTCGGTGGCATGGGCGCGGGCGACGTGAAACTGATGGGCGCGATCGGCGCGTTCATGGGGCCGTTCGGTGCCTTTCATGTGGCCTTGGTGAGTTTTCTTGCGGGCGGTGTACTGGCGCTCGTCATGGTGCTGCTGCGCCGGGAGGCACGCCGCTCGGCGGCAGGGGTCTCGGCGCTATTGCTGTCGATTCCGTTCGGCAGCAAGGCCGTGCATGCAGAAGGGCAAGGTCCGAAGCACGGTGGAACGATCCAGTTGCCCTATGCGGTTGCGTTTGCCGCGGGCACGTTGCTGGTGAAGTGGGGAGCGATGTAGTCGAGGGGAGGAACTCTGGCGCGTGCCCAAGCGCTGCACGAACAGCTGACGACCACCGGCCAGGCAAGACCGGTCAACAACGTCCCAGGCACGCATCAGATACACGGCATTCAAGGGCCGCGCACCAGCGGCCCACGCGGGGGAAGTGAAATGCGTCAATGCAGTCGAACCATTGGGCAAGCCAGGACCAGCGCGGCGCCCCATCGCCATGCGGACGGTCCGCGTCCGTCCTGGCATCCGCCCCCTTCGTCCCGACACCGTGCAACCGACCGGCGCCATGGCCGGCCGAGCTTACTTCCCGCCTGCCGGCGAACCAAATGGCGGTGGGATTGAACACTGACAGAAGGGGTTGGGAAATGAAAAACCTGCGCATCCTTTCCATGCTGCTCATAGCCACGATTGCCGCGCTTGCGGCGGTGGCCTTCGCGTCGCGCTGGCTGACGCAGCAAAGCGGCAGCGGCATCACCAAGATCGCCGTCGCAGCAGCGGACATCGATCTGGGCCAGCGTCTGTCGCCCGAGGCCGTCAAGCTGGTCGACTGGCCGGCCTCCAGCCTGCCCCCGGGGGCGATCAATGATCCGCACGCGCTGGACGGCCGCGTTGTGCGCGCCAGCCTCACGCGCGGCGAGCCGGTGCTCGACTCCAAGCTGACGCCGGTCGGCACAGCAGGCGGTCTGTCAGCCGTGATCGCCGAAGGCAAGCGCGCGATCACCGTACGGGTCAATGACGTTGTGGGCGTGGCGGGCTTCGCGTTGCCGGGCAGCTACGTCGACATCATCGTCAACACGCAACAGGACTCCAGGGAAGCCAAGCCGGGTGCCGATCGCAATGACCAGTCGATCTCGAAGATCGTGCTGGAGAAGATTCTCGTGCTGGCTGTGGCCCAGGAGGTCAACCGCGACGACACCAAGCCCAAGGTCGTGAATGCCGTCACGCTGGAAGTCACGCCGGAGCAGGCCGAGAAGATCGATCTGGCGCGCAGCGTGGGCAATCTCTCGCTGGTGTTGCGCAACCAAGTGGACTCACAGCACGACGTCACTGCCGGGGCCACCAAAAGCACGCTTCTAAAAGAGCCCGTCGTGACCGCAGCCGTGGCGGTGCCAGTAGTCAAGACGGTGCAGATCGCGCATCGCGTAGCCGAGCGTCGGTCTGCAGGCAACTGCGTGGGCGTGATCAACGGCGTGCAGCACAGCCAAGAGTGCTTCTGAGCATCGGCACGCATCGCGCCAAGAAAGGAAGAAACAGACGAGAGGCTCCGCGAAGAGAGTCCTGAGTCCGATGGGGCACCGGCCCCGTCATGCAGAACAACCAATCTGGGGGATCGTCATGGACCGACTCGTTCATCGCGGCGCCAAGCGCTGCATCGGACCGTACCTGACACGCACGGCGTTTGCAGCGGCCGCGCTGGGGGTGCTGTGCGTGGGTGTGGCGCATGGCCAGGTGGGCGTCGAGAGCGCCATCCTGACCAACAATGCGGCAGCACCTGGCAAGCCGCTGAAGATGGCGGCCAACGGCCCAATCCAGCTCACGATTGGCAGCCCCGCCACCGCTGAAGCCAACCGCGATTCGGCCAGCAAGGGCCCCAGCTGCACAGGCCCCATGCGCTCGCACAGCGAGGTCACGGTGCCGGTCGGCAAATCGACGATGGTGCAACTGCCTGAGCCCGTGCGAAGCCGTACCGTCGGCAATCCGAACGTCGTGCAGGCGATGCTCGTCTCTCCGCAGACGCTGTACGTGCTGGGGCTGGAAGTCGGCTCCACCAACATGATCGTGCAGGGCCGCAGCGGTTCGTGCAGCGTGGTGGACGTGGCCGTCGGAGCGGATCCGGGCGGTCTGCAATCCACGCTGCGCAAATTGATGCCCGAAGCCCGGAATGTGCAGGTGTCGGCGGCCGCAGATAGCCTGGTCCTTGGCGGCTCGGTCAGCGATTCTGTCCAGGCGCAAAAGGTAGTCGACATTGCCAACGCCTTCGTCATGCGCCGCACGCGCGGCCCCAACGAGGGCGATCAGAACGCGACCGGCCAGGGCGGCCAGCAGCTCCACACCACCGGCCCCGGAGCACCGCTGCGCAGCCCGCGCATCATCAACATGATGACGGTCGAAGCACCCCAGCAAGTCATGCTGGAAGTGAAAGTGGCCGAGGTGTCCAAGACGCTGATCGATCAGATGGGCGCGGCATTCAACGCGAACGGCGCGTTCGGTAGCTGGTCTTTCGGGGCCATCGCCAACTTCCTCTCCGGCTCGAACGATATCGTCACCTTCAGCAAGGCCAACCGCTTGCCGCTCAAGTTCGCGCTGGATGCGCAAAGGGGCGATGGCCTAGTAAAGGTATTGGCCGAACCAAGCCTGATGGCTATCAGCGGGCAAGAGGCCAGTTTCCTGGCGGGCGGCAAGGTCTTCATCCCGGTGGCACAGGGCTCCGCCACCAACGGCGTTGCCACCATCGTTCTGCAGGAAGAGACCTTTGGTGTGGGTCTGCGCTTCACCCCCACGGTGATGGAGAATGGCCGCATCAACCTGAAGGTGTCGCCCGAGGTGTCGGAATTGTCACCAACCGGTGTCGCCGTTACTGCGCCCAACAGCAACAACACGTCGATCCTGCCGCTCATCACCACACGGCGCGCGTCGACCACGCTACAGGTGCATGACGGCCAGAGCTTCGCCATTGGCGGCCTTATCAAGAACAACATCACGGGCAGCCTGAAAGCACTGCCGGGCATTGGCGAGCTGCCGATCATCGGTTCACTGGCACGCAGCACCAGCTTCCAGCAAGACCAGACCGAGCTGTTGTTCGTGGTCACACCGCGGCTGGTCAAGCCGCTGCCGGCCCAGTATCCGCTTCCGACCGACAGCTTCGGAACGATCAACCGCGGCGAGCTGTACCTCAACGGCAACATGGAAGGCCACGTCCAGGCACCCGCCAACGAGCCAGCCGCACTTGCAGCACCCGCCGCCGACCCGGCAAAGGCCGCCGCACAGCCCGCCGCAGCGCCAGGACCGTCCGCCGAAGCCCCAACGCCTACCAACGTACCTGCGACGCCGGCGGCGCCTGTTACTCCGGTCGCTCCCGCAGCCAGTACCGCGCCCCGCGATACACGGCGCTTTGTAGCGACGGGCGAGCAAGCCATCGGCAACTAAGCCCTTCGCCAGCAATCGTCAAGGAGAAAACCATGAACACCATTTCGATACTCGCGCGTGTCGGACTCTGCAGCGGACTGGCCCTGGCTTTGGCCGGCTGCATGAGCTCGACGCCGGTCTACGACAAGCACTTCGGCGAAGCCGTACATACGGTACGCGTCATGCAGACGCTGAACCCGAATGCTTCGATGAACAGCGACCCGGTAAGCGGTGTCGACGGACGCGCTGCAACGTCCGCCATGGACCGCTACAACACCCAGTACCGCGCGCCGCAGTCAGACGCCAGCGCGTTCACGGTTGGCGTCAGTTCGGGCAACAGCCTGGACTCGATGGGCAAGTGACCTCACCTGTGGCGCACCGGGCTATCGCCGCGCCACGCAAGGCTTACAGGAGCAAGGCAATGGCCAAGATCGCCCTCGTATCCGCCGACGAATCGCACCTGCAGCACCTGGCTGGGTTGATTACACAGGCCGCGAACCACGTCGTGCAACGCACGCGCGCCACGCCGTCTCAGGCACTCACTCGGCCCGACCTCGGTCAGGGCAATGACCTGCTGATCCTGGAAGCCAGCCACTTCAGCAACGACGACCTCCAGCAACTGCGCCGACTGTCCAGCGAGCACCCCGAGACGCTGTGCATGCTCCTGACCGAAGCACCGTCAGCAGACCTGCTGATGCGCGCCATGCGTGCCGGTGTGCAATGCGTGCTGCCGTGGCCGCCTGAAGCGCAGGAGTTTCGCGACGAGGTGCAGCGTTGCACCAGCCACGCCCTCTCCAGCTCGCACAATGACGGACAGGTGGTGTCGTTCCTTTCGTGCCGCGGCGGCAGTGGCACGACATTCATCGCTGCCAACTTCGCCCACGTGCTCAGCGCCCGCCACGGCAAACGCGTGCTGCTGATCGATCTCTGTCAGCAATATGGCGACGCCGCCTTTCTGCTCACCGATCAATCGCCGCCGGCCACGCTGGCCAATGTGTGCAACCAGATCGATCGGCTCGACGCAGCCTTGCTTGACGCTTGTCTCACCCACGTTTCGCAGGACTTTGATGTGCTGGCCGGCGCAGGAGACCCGATCAAGAGCGGAGAGATCAAGGCAACGCACCTCGAGCGCATCCTGGCTCTGGCTGCATCGATGTACGACGTGGTGGTCTTCGATGTCGGGCAGGACATCAATCCGGCCTCCATCGTCGTGCTCGATCACAGCAACGTGATCTACCCCGTGTTGCATCTCAGCCTCCCCTATCTGCGCGCTGGCCGAAAACTGATGGAGATCTGCCATTCGCTGGGCTATCGCGCAGAACGCCTGCGACTGGTCGTCAATCAGTACGACAAGCACATGCCCATCAGCCAAAACATGATGGAGAGCGCCTTTGGCATGCCGGTAGCGCACATCCTGCCGTACGACCCGGGGCCCGTGCGTGACGCGACCACGCAAGGCATGCCGGTGCTGCAGCTGGCGGAGAACAGCCCGATCGCCCGCGCGCTGGCAGACATGGCGCGTCAACTGTTTCCGGGCTCACAGCACCGGCGCGACGGGCTGTTGCGCAAGCTGTTCCGCCACGCAAGCCAGGTGCCGGCCCCCGTTCGCGCATAGCCCACACACCACACTCGTCACGACCACGTGGAGCGCATCATGTCCCTGCGAGAACAACTCTTCCAGCAAGCCGGCGAAGCCCTGCCACAGCGCGTTGCGCAAGCAAATGGCGCCAGCATGCCGGCCAGCCCCGCCTATCAGCAAGTCGCCATGGACGTCCACCAGATCATCATCGACCGCGTGGAGCTGGGCCGTCTGCAGCAACTCGCACCCGATCAGATCAAGCGTGAGCTGGCCCAACTGGTGGAACGCATCGTCGACGAAGGCAAGCATCAACTCAACGAGGCCGAGCGCCGCCGCCTGGTGAACGACGTGCAGGACGAGATGCTCGGCTATGGCCCGCTCGAAACGTTGCTGGCAGACCCCACCGTCTCCGACATCCTCGTCAACACCTACAAGCGCGTCTATGTGGAGCGGCGCGGCAAGCTCGAGCTGACCAGCGTGACGTTTCTCGACGATGCGCATCTGATGCGCGTGATCGAGAAAATGGTATCGAGAGTCGGACGCCGCATCGACGAGTCAAGCCCGATGGTGGATGCGCGCCTGCCTGATGGCTCCCGCATCAACGCCATCATTCCGCCATCGGCAATCGACGGCCCGTTGCTGTCGATCCGCCGCTTTGCGGTGAATCCTCTGACCATTGACGACCTCGTTGGCTTCAACACGCTTACGCCGGCCATGGCGCAGTTGATCGACGCGATGGTCAAGGCCAAGCTGAACATCCTGATTTCGGGCGGCACGGGCAGCGGCAAGACCACGCTGCTGAACATTCTCTCGGGCTATATCCCGCCGGACGAGCGCATCGTCACCATTGAAGACGCGGCTGAACTGCAACTGCGTCAGAACCACGTGCTGCGTCTGGAAACACGCCCGGCCAACATCGAAGGCCGTGGTGAGATCACACAGCGCGCCCTGGTGAAGAACGCGCTGCGCATGCGCCCCGACCGCATCATCCTGGGCGAAGTACGCGGCGCGGAGGCGCTCGACATGCTGCACGCGATGAACACTGGACATGAGGGGTCGCTCGCCACCATCCATGCCAATACACCGCGTGATGCACTCACCCGCCTGGAAAACATGATCAGCATGGCTGGCATGCAACTGCCGCCGCGCACGATGCGCCAGCAGATCACCTCGGCACTCACGGTGGTGCTGCAGGTCTCGCGCCTGACCGACGGTTTTCGCAAGCTGATGAGCGTGCAGGAGATCACCGGCATGGAAGGCGAGGTGGTGAACATGCAGGAGATCTTCGCCTTCCGCCGCAAAGGCATCGACCAGGACGGACGCATCCGGGGTCACTTCTGCGCCACCGGCGTGCGGCCCAAGTTTTCGGAACGCCTGAAGATGTTTGGCATCCAGCTGCCGGAAACGCTCTACGACCCAGCCGTCCTGCACGAAATCTGAGGAGTGCCGCCATGGATCCGCTTGTGATCGGTTTTGCGCTGTCGGTCTTCATCGCCATGATGCTGGCCGTGTTGGCCGTCTATCTGTGGTGGGACAGCCGGCACAGCTCTGCGGCACGGCGTTTCAGCCACCGCTTGAAGATGGCACTCGCCAGCAGTGTCAGCCACGGAGGTACCGACAGCATCCTCAAGCAGCGCATGCTGAGTGAGTCCCCGGAAGTGGCGGCGATGCTCAGCCGACTGCCACGCATCCAGACGCTGGACCGTCGACTGCTGCAGTCCGGCCTGGACTGGTCTGTCTCGCGCTTCTTTGCATTGACGCTGATGGTGCCGGCAATGATCGCCATCGTTTTCTCGTTGTTCGACCCGCCCCCGATGACGCTGCTGGTGTTCGTGCTCGCCGGAGCATCCTTGCCTGCGCTCTATGTCATGCATCGTCGTACTCGGCGCCTTCTCAAGCTGGAAGCGCAGTTGCCCGAAGCCACGGACCTCATCAGCCGCGCGTTGCGCGCCGGTCACTCGCTGCCCGCAGCACTCGAGATGGCCGGGACCGAGTTGCCCGCCCCCATCGGAGCGGAACTGGCCATCGTCTTCAGCCAGATCAACTTTGGCGTCTCGATGAACGACGCGTTTGCGGGGCTCACCGACCGCGTTCCGGTGGATGACCTGCGCTACCTCGTCATCGCCATCCTGATCCAGCGTGAATCTGGCGGCAACCTGGCAGAGATCCTGGACAACGTGGGAAAACTGATTCGCAAGCGCCTGCAGTTGCTGGACAAGGTTCGCGTGCTGTCTGCCGAAGGCCGCCTGGGCGGTTGGATCCTGACCTTGCTCCCGCCCGTCATGGGCCTGGCGATCTACCTGCTGAACCCTGAGTTGATGTCGACGCTGTGGACCACCGATGCAGGGATTCGTCTGCTGTGGTTCGCCATCACCATGACATGCCTGGGCATGCTGTGGATCCGGCAGATCGTCCGCATCCATATCTGACCGATCAGGCACAACGCTACCCGGAGGCGGGAGACTCTTCCCGAACGCACATGCAGATCGCGCACACCCTATTGCTCGCCGGAACGTTCATCGTCGTGTTTGGCGCCGTGCTCATCGCGCTGTTTGTCGTGCGCCCGACCATCCTGCAACAACGCTTGGGGCAGATCGACCGCGAGTCGCCGGGCCTCGTCTCCAAGCAGGCGCCGTCGGACTGGCTGCGCAAGTTGGGGCGCCTCGCCAAGCCTCTCGCACGCGCGTCGCTACCCAAGGAGGGCTGGGAAGATTCAGCGCTCAAGGCGCGCTTCGTACATGCCGGCTGGCGCTCGCCGGAGGCCGTGCCGATCTACTTCGGCATCAAGACGGCGCTGGCCGCTGGCATCCCCCTTGTGCTGTCGTTACTGCTGGTGCGCCGGTTCGATGCCGATCATGAAACGGCCTACTTCGCCGCCCTGCTTGCGGGCGCGCTCTGCGGCTTTTACCTGCCCAACGTCGTGCTGGCCATGAAGATCAAGCGCCGCAAGCGCGACATCTTCGAAGCCTTTCCGGACAGCCTCGACCTCATCATGGTGTGTGTGGAAGCGGGTCTGGGCCTGGACGCCGCCGTACTGCGGGTGGTGGAAGACATGCGTGACGCCCGGCCTGCCATGGCGCACGAGTATGAACTGCTGACGCTGGAACTGCGCGCCGGCCTGGCCCGCGAGAAAGCACTGCGCAACTTCGCGGCACGCACCGGGGTGGAAGACGTCAGCATGCTGGTCGCGATGCTGATCCAGGCCGACCGCTTCGGAACCAGCGTCGCCGAATCGCTGCGCGTGCACTCCGACATGCTGCGCACGAAGCGCCAGATGCTGGCAGAGGAACGGGCCGCCAAGATCGGCACCAAGGTCCTGTTCCCGTTGATCTTCTGCCTGTTCCCCGCGCTCTACGTGGTGCTGCTTGGTCCGGCCGGCATCCAGATCATGGCGGGCCTTCGCTCGGTCATCAACAACTAGCGTCGCCCCTGTTCAGGAGATCGCCATGCGTCCGTTCACTCATCAAGTCAACTGTCACGGTCCGGCAAGCTGCCCTCCAGTCCGCCCAGTCCGCGCACACCGGATGCGAGGCGCGGCCATCGTTGAGTTCTCGCTGATCTTTCCGATCCTGCTGCTGACCATCTTCGGCGTGGTCGAATTCGGTATCGCGCTGTACGACAAGGCTGTCATCACGAACGCCGCCCGCGAAGCCGCACGTTACGGCGTTGCCTTCACGTCTCCCGCGCGAACCAACAGCCAGGTCCAGGGGGTTGCCACCAGCTATTGCCAGAACCGGCTGGTGACGTTCGGCAGCGCCGCCAACTGCACGGTCGCTTCGGTCACCCCATGCGCCGGATCTGGCAATCCGCTCACGGTCACAGTGTCGTACTCGTTCACCGGTCTGGCTCTGGCCAAGGCACTGGCACCGTTTACGGGCTCGATCTCATTGAACTCGCAGACGACCATGCTGTGCGAATGAACAGCAGCCCATACAGCCCGCCCTGATACGAGGCCTGCCATGAACATCAAGACATATCGAACCTGCACGCGGCGCCAGCGTGGCGTCGTTGGTGTAATGGCGCCCGTGCTGATGCTGGTCATCCTGTCGATCGGCGCCATAGCGGTCGACCTGGGCTACCTGTACGTGATCCGCAATGAACTGCAGAACGCTGCCGATGCGGCGGCCCTCGCGGGCGCCGCGGGCCTCTATCCGGCAAATCCGAAGCCGAACTGGAGCAACGGTGTGTCGCAAGGCACCAGCGCCATCAAGCTCAACGCTTCCAGCGGTGCCGCGCTCAAAGACGGCTCGGTCCAGGCCGGCTACTGGAACCTCACCGGCTCGCCCGCCGGGTTGCAAGCTCAGACCATCACGCCGGGCGCGAACGACGTGCCGGCCGTGCAGGTCACCATCAGCCGCAGCAGCGGGAAAAACGGCGGACCGGTCGGCACGTGGCTCGCGTCGATCTTCAACGGTGCCGCTGCAAGCGTGCAGGCATCTGCCGTGGCGGTGATTGCCGCACCGGGCACGGCAAACGCCGGAGCGCTGTTCCCGGTTGCGCTGAACAAGTGCCTGTTCGATCTGTACTGGAACTCCAGCACGGGCCAGCCGTTGAATGACCCATCCACGGGACAACCTTATGTGCTCGACATCAACTCCAGCTACCCCCCGGGCAGCGCGACCTGCGCCAGCGGCGAGTGGACAGGCTTCGGTGGCGCAACGGATGCCAGCACCGAGAAGAGCCTCGTGACCAGCGGCAACCCGACGCCCGTCAGCATCGGCAGCAACATCAATATTTCGAATGGGGTAAAGGCCAGCGTATATGACGCGATCAGCTACCCCATCACGGTCACCATGCCGGTGGTATCCACGCTCTCACCAGGGGCGACGTCACCGGTTTATGCCTTTGCGGGGTTCGTCATTACCAGCGTGGTCAAGCATGGCAACAAGTCCTATATCGAAGGCCACTTCACCGCCAATCAACGGGTCGTGAACAGCGGCGGCGGATCGGGCCCGTACTACGGCGCATACGTGCCGCCGCGGCTCGCCAACTGACGCGATGCACCAGGGGAAGACCATGCACCATCACCACGCGAGCCAAGCCATCAAGCCGCAGCGCCACTGGATCAACGCGGACACCGTGCGCGTGGGCAGCACGACGATGCTGTTGCTCATCCTTGCCCTTTTTTCAATCGGCGCCTGGGTGAGCGATGGTTTTACCGACCGGCGCATCACCGGCGTGGGGTCGGATTTCTCGGTGTTCTGGGGCGCTTCATACATTGCCCTCCACGATGGCACGCTGCAGGCGTACGACCTCGACCGCATGATGGCGGTCATCCATCAGTTCGGCACGCTGGCCTCTGGCAGCGACAGGCTTCTGCCATGGCTGTATCCGCCGACCTTCCTGCTGGTGGTGCTGCCGCTGGCTCTGCTGTCTTTCTGGCCAAGCTATCTGGTGTTCATGCTGGCCACCGGTTTCTTCTATGCGAAAGCGACGCTCGGCCTGCTGGGCAATCGCGTACTGCCGCATCACCGTGCCTGGGTAACGGTAGTGGGCTCGCCGGCGGTGTTCGTAACGGTGTTGATGGGTCAGAATTCCATGCTCACTGCCGGGTTGGCCGCCATGGCAGTCACATGGCAAGACAAACGACCGGTGCTGGCCGGTGTGGCCATCGGCCTGCTGGCGATCAAGCCCCAATTGGCGATGCTCTTTCCGATCGTGCTGCTCGTCTCACGTGTGTGGAGGACCCTCGCCAGCGCGGCGGCCACGGTGCTGGCATTTGGAGGCGTCAGCATTGCCGTGTGCGGCTGGAAGACGGTCCCGGCCTTCCTTGAGAGCGTGCGCTGGGCGCAAGCCAACATGATCGATGACGGCGGCGCATCGTGGTACGTGATGCCGACCTTCCTCGCCGCCGCGCGCGCGGCTGGCCTGGGTGTCTCGGTAGCACACGCCATTCAGGTGACTGCAGCCATCATCGCTGTCGGTGCACTGGTGTACGTCTGGCGCCGCACCTCCGACATCGGCTTGCGCGTCGCCATGCTGGCGACGGCCACGATGCTGACCTCGCCGTACCTGCGTGCGTACGAGCTCACCTGGTTGCTCGTCGCAGTCGCGGGCGTCGTCAGCCACGGCACACGATTTGGGTTGTCCGGGAGGGAACGGTTCGTACTGGTGCTGGCGTGGCTGCTGCCGCTGTTCGAGTTCGTCAATCCTTTGTGCAAGCTGCCGCAGATTGGCCCGCTTGTGTTCGTTGCCATGGCGGTGTTGGTTGTACGCCGGGCAGCCGTGCAGGACGCGCCGCTCGCCTCGCCGCTGCAAACAAGCCCGCGGGCAAGCGCCACGCAGCCCGCAACGCTTAGCCAGTAGACACGGACAGACCACAAGAGTCTGCCGTGGAAACATCACACCTTGGGGGGAAGTCATGCAACCGAATCATCAAGACCCACACGACGCGCCACTGCTTTCCCTCGTCGTACCGTTCTACAACGAAGGCGATGCGCTGCACCTGTTCTTTGCCCGCGTGGTGCCGATCCTGGAATCGATCGACAGCATGCAGTTCGAGATCGTGTGCGTGAACGATGGCAGTGCAGACGACACGCTCGCCAAGCTCGTCGCCGTATCGCATGCCGACCCCCGCGTGCGCGTGGTCGACCTGACCCGCAATTTCGGCAAGGAAGCGGCACTGACCGCAGGCCTGGACGAAGCACTTGGCGATGCCGTCATCCCCATCGATGCGGACCTGCAGGATCCACCGGAGCTGATCCCCACGCTGGTGGCGCACTGGCGCAAAGGCGCCGAGGTTGTGCTGGCGCAGCGCGCCAACCGCGCCTGCGATTCGTTCCTCAAGCGCGTGACAGCCGCCGCTTACTACCGCATCCACAATCGCCTGTCCGACCTGAAGCTGCCTGAGAACGTGGGCGACTTCCGGCTCATGGACCGCGCCGTGGTCAACGCGCTCAAGCAACTGCCGGAGCGGCACCGCTTCATGAAGGGCCTGTTTGCCTGGGTCGGTTTCAGCACAGTCATCGTGCAGTACGAGCGTGAGAAACGCAGCGCGGGCACGTCAAAATTTTCTGGCTGGCGGCTGTGGAACTTCGCGCTGGAAGGCATCACGAGTTTCAGCACGCTGCCGTTGCGTAGCTGGACGTATCTCGGTGCGCTCGTTGCTGCGCTAGCGTTCTGCTATGGCGCATTCATCATCCTGCGCACGATGATCTTCGGCGTGGTGGTGCCGGGCTACGCCTCGGAGCTGTCGCTGATGCTGTTCTTCGGCGGGCTGCAGATGATCGGCCTGGGAATGATCGGCGAATACGTCGGCCGCATCTATGACGAAGCGAAGGGCCGCCCCATCTACCTGGTCAAGCGCCGCTATCAGGAGCGCCGCCCGCGCACCCGCGTACCGAGCACTAACAACCGGCAAGTGATTCCGATTGCCAGCGCTCGCCCGCGCCAGCCGCAAGGAGAACGCCAGCGCAGCCACGCCGCACGGCGTTGATGCCAACCGGAGACACATCATGCGACACGCAGAATCGAGCGTCATGAGCACCTTGGCCGGCGTGCTGCCGCTGCCGGATCGCATGTTGCTGATCCGCGTGTTCCGCTTTGGGGTGTCAGGGGTCGTCGCCACCGGCGTGCATGTGGCGATTGCCACGGCGCTCATCAGCGGCGTCTCGGCAACGCAGGTCACAGCCAACGGCGCGGCGTTTGTGTGCGCCAATGTGTGCTCGTACCTGCTCAATGCCCTGTGGAGTTTTTCGGCCAAGCCGGCGCGCGCCAACTTTCTGCGTTTCTACGCCGTCTCGCTGCTGGGCCTGGCGCTGACGCTGGCAATTTCGTGGTGCGCGCAGACGCTGGGCTTGAGCTATTGGACCGGACTGGCGGGCATCTTGTCGACGGTGCCGCCGCTGACCTTTGTGCTGCACCGGTTTTGGACGTTCCGCTGAAGCTGCCTGCTCCCGTCAGTCGGCCTCGCCGCTGTCGCTGCCGCCGTGCGTGCGGTCGAAGCGGCGCAGCGTGTCGATGCGCTCGCGCGTAAGCGGGTGCGACGAGAAGAATGCCGAGGCATCGTCATCGCTGGCAGCCTCGGGCTTCTTCGCGGCCTCTGCCTTGCGCGTGCCGCCATGCGTGTCTTCCAGCGCCTGCAGCACATCGGCAAACGCGCCGACAGACAGGCCGTTCTCCTGCAGCAGCAGCGCGGCATAGCGGTCGGCGTCGCGCTCGTAGTCACGCGAATAGCGCAGCGTCAGCAGCGCCGCCGGCACGCCTGACAGGATCGTCGAGACATCACCAAACAGCAGCGCCGCCGTTGCCCCAATGGCCGACGACTGAATCACCTGCCGCAACCCGTGGCGATATTCAACGTGACCCGCCTCGTGCGCCAGCACACCCGTCAGGCCATCGCCCTCGCCCACCAGCTTGACCAGCGCGTCGGTCACGACGATGTCGCCGCCGGGCAGCGCAAAGGCATTCGCGCCGATGTCGGCATCCCGAAACACGATGTGATATGTGTGCGTGGCCTGTGGCGGCCGGTGCAGCGCGGCAAACCGTGCGCGGATGCGGTCCTGCTGCGCAACGGGCAGCTTGCTCGGCCGGAGCCAGCGCTCGTCCATGGCTTTGAGCGTGCTGCGCCCGAGCTGCGCCTCGGCGCGCTGCGGCACCATATTGGCTACGACCTTCGCACCCCACGGCAAGCCGTAGCGATACCCCAGCGCCAGCACCACCACCATGGCCAGCAGCGAGCCCAGCGCCAGCTTCCAGCCGTTCTGCGCCAGCACGACCCAGCCCTCGCGATAGCCGGTGCGATGCAGCAGCGCATTCAGCGAGGTCTGCTCCGCCGGGTCGTTGATCTCGCAAAACGCGCCGTCTTCGAAGGTGATCAAGCGCGGTGCATGCTTGACGCGCTCCGACACCCGCAGCGTAGAGAGCGGCGCGCGGCGCAGCACCGTGCCTTCAGGCTCGAACAGCACCGCCTCGCCCGCCTCGACAGCAAGGCGCACGGGTTGCGCGCGCGAAGTACGGCCGTCGAAGTAGGTCGCGAGAATCACAGCGGGTGCCCTTGCCTTGCCGCGCGTTTACAGCGCGATATCGATGTCGTACCAGTCCACCGTCGCGTCGCCCAGGGCGCCCACGTTGGTGGTTTCACCGGCAACGAAAGTATCGAGCGAACCGGCCGCGATCATCGTCACCGAGTCGACCTTGTAGCGTGCCGTGCGCACACGTGCAAACGGGGTGAACAGACCGATGGTGATCAGGATCAGCACCGCATTGGACACGAAGATCCAGAACAGCTTGCCCGCACCCACCTGGCTCTGGAAGCGATGCGCGCCCAGCGTGGTGTGGTTCCACACCACGTTTTGCAGGCGCGACAGGAAATACGGCGTCAGGAACAGCATCGCGGCATACATGAACAGGCCGATGACGATGAAGCCGAAGATCTGGCCCACGCCCGGCGCGCGGTGAAACGACACGCCCAGCAGCAGCGCGAGGCAGGAGGCCACCACGAACGCCAGTATCGCCAGCCCGAAGGTGCGCAGATACACGCCATAGAAGTTGCCCGGCGTACCGGAAAAATCGAACTGCGCGGTACCAAAGCGGGTGTTCTTGTGCTGGAAGCGCTTGAAGCGCTGGTGCGCCAGCGGTGCGAGCAGGTACAGCGACAGCACGCTCAAGATCGGCCACACCAGAAACACCATGTAACCCTCTGCATCGTTGCCCGTAAAGGCAAAGCGCAGGCCGCGGTAGCTGGAATTGGCCATGCGGAAACGCAGCGAGCGTACAAGCAGCCACGGAAACGCCGCAGCCATCACGATCAGCAGCGCCAGCCCCAGCAGCGGCGACGAATGACCGAGCAGGTTGAACGCAAACGCCAACACGAAGATGATCGCGCGGCCCTTGAGAATGGCGATCGGGCTGCCGTGATAATCGAAGCTCGACCCCGCCAGTTGCGTGTTGCGATAGAAATACTGCAGCGTGCGCACCTTCGCCCAGGCCGAGTAGATGCCCAGCGTGACGATGGTCAGCAGCAGGTTGACGATCCAGATGCGGAAGTACTCCGAGCCGCTGCCGATAAAGCGCAGCCGCAAGGGTTGCGGTGCAGCTGCAGGGGGCCACCCGGGGCGCTGCCCAGGACGGACTCGCGTGCGATGTCGTTCATCTGTATTCCCTTCCCTGAGTTGTTGTCGTGCCCCGCTTCAGGACGCTCATCGAGATCATCGAGACTTGAGGACGCTGAGGCTCGCGGGTGGGCCGATTGTAGCGAAGCCGAGTGCCTGGCTGCGTTAACACCGTCTTAACAAAGCGACCAACAAAAAACCCCGCGGGCTCGCACCCACGGGGTTTTTTGTTTGGAACAGCCATCCCGAAGGATGGCCGGGCCAGGGCCGGTACGGCAAATTACATCATGCCGTCCATGCCGCCCATGCCACCCATGCCGCCCGGCATTGCCGGAGCTGCATCGTCCTTCGGCAGTTCTGCCACGGCGCAATCCGTCGTCAGCATCAGCGAAGCGACCGAAGCGGCGTTCTGCAGCGCGGTGCGGGTCACCTTGGTCGGGTCCAGCACGCCCATTTCCACCAGGTCACCGTACTCGCCGGTGGCGGCGTTGTAGCCGTAGTTGCCCTTGCCTTCGATGACCTTCGACACCACAACCGAAGCCTCGTCGCCAGCGTTGGTGACGATCTGGCGCAGCGGCTCTTCCATGGCGCGCAGCACGATCTTGATACCGGCGTCTTGGTCAGCGTTGGCACCCTTCAGGCCGGAGATCAGTGCACGGGCACGCAGCAGTGCAACACCGCCACCAGCCACGATGCCTTCTTCCACGGCAGCGCGCGTTGCGTGCAGAGCATCTTCCACGCGGGCCTTCTTTTCCTTCATTTCGACTTCGGTGGCAGCGCCAACCTTGATCACGGCAACACCGCCGGCCAGCTTGGCCACGCGCTCTTGCAGCTTCTCACGGTCGTAGTCCGAGGTCGCTTCTTCGATCTGCGCACGCACTTGCTTCACGCGGGCTTCGATGTTGCGGGCATCGCCTGCGCCATCGATGATCGTGGTGTTTTCCTTGCCGATTTCAACGCGCTTGGCTTGGCCCAGGTCGTTCAGGGTTGCCTTTTCCAGGGTCAGGCCGACTTCTTCAGCGATGACCTGGCCGCCCGTCAGGATGGCGATGTCTTCCAGCATGGCCTTGCGGCGGTCGCCGAAGCCCGGAGCCTTCACAGCAGCCGTCTTCAGGATGCCGCGGATGTTGTTCACCACCAGCGTTGCCAGGGCTTCGCCTTCGACGTCTTCAGCGATGATCAGCAGCGGACGGCCAGCCTTGGCCACTTGCTCCAGCACCGGCAGCAGGTCGCGGATGTTGCTGATCTTCTTGTCGAACAGCAGCACGAACGGGTTGTCCAGCTGGACAACTTGCTTTTCCGGGTTGTTGATGAAGTACGGCGACAGGTAGCCGCGGTCGAACTGCATGCCTTCCACGACGTCCAGCTCGTCGGCCAGCGACTTGCCGTCTTCCACGGTGATCACGCCTTCCTTGCCGACCTTGTCCATGGCTTCAGCGATGCGCTGACCGATGGATTCGTCGCTGTTGGCCGAGATGGCGCCAACTTGAGCGATTTCCTTGCTGGTGGTCGTCGGCTTGCTGATCTTCTTCAGCTCTTCGACGGCGGCCGTCACTGCCTTGTCGATGCCGCGCTTCAGGTCCATCGGGTTCATGCCGGCGGCAACGTACTTCATGCCTTCGCGCACGATCGACTGGGCCAGCACCGTTGCGGTGGTGGTGCCGTCACCGGCGTTGTCGCTGGTCTTGGAAGCGACTTCCTTGACCATTTGCGCGCCCATGTTCTGCAGCTTGTCCTTCAGCTCGATTTCCTTGGCGACCGACACACCGTCCTTCGTCACGGTCGGGCCACCGAAGCTGCGCTCCAGCACCACGTTGCGGCCCTTCGGGCCCAGGGTCACCTTCACTGCGTTGGCGAGAATGTTCACGCCTTCGACCATCTTGGCACGTGCGGCGTCGCCGAACACTACGTCTTTAGCTGCCATCTTGAGAATCTCCGAGATCTTTGGATGTTGCCCGCGCGCTCAGTCAGCGGCGCCGGCAATGAGGATTGGGTTACGGGTAAGCGATGCGGCAGAGCGCGTGCTTACTTTTGCACCACGGCCATGATGTCTTCTTCGCGCATGACCAGGACTTCCTGACCATCCACCTTGACGCCCTGGCCGGCGTACTTGCCGAACAGCACGCGGTCGCCGACCTTCACGTCCAGCGCAATCGCATTGCCCTTGTCGTCTTTCTTGCCTGGGCCGACGGCCAGCACTTCGCCTTGATCCGGCTTTTCAGCGGCGGCGTCAGGGATGACGATGCCCGAAGCGGTCTTGGTTTCGTTGTCCAGGCGCTTCACGATCACGCGGTCGTGCAAAGGACGCAGGTTCATACACAACTCCTCAATGCAAAGTGAGTGTTTATTCACAAAACGCGCCGCAGAACGCGGCGCATCGGGAAAGCATCGGGGACTGGAGACATTGTTAGCACTCCTGTCCGGCGAGTGCTAATTATAGGGACGGGGTATTACGATTTCAAGAACGGGGCGAGATTCACTTCTGGGGTGCCCACCGCCACCAGCACAAAGCGCGTGATTTCCCCTGACGATTCCCTTAGAATGCGAACGCGAATTGTTCCTATTACTATTAATCGAGTCGCTTGAGCAGGCCCCAGAGCCTGCCGCGCCAGGGAAATGAAAGACAAAAAAAGTGGAGGGGAAGCCCGTCGCACCTGCAGGCTGGCGGGGGCGTCGTGGCGTGCGGCTTCGTTGCTCGTGGCGACATTGCTAACGGCGTGCGGCGGTGGGGACGGCGGCGCCAGTTCGTCGTCGCCCGCGTCGACATCGGCCGAGACGCTGTCGCCGATGGCGCAGGTGGGCAAGCAGATCTTTTTCGATCAGGCGCTCTCGGCCTCGGGCAAGCAGTCTTGCGCGTCGTGCCATGACCCGTCGCGCGGCTTTACCGATCCCAACAACCTGGCTGTGTCGATCGGCGGGCCGAATTCCGATTTGCCCGGCCTGCGAAACTCACCATCGCTCAATTACGCGTCGTTCACACCGAACTTCAAGGTCGACAGTACCGGCAAGGCTTCCGGCGGTTTCTTCCGCGATGGCCGTTCGGCATCCTTGGCCGATCAGGCGCAGCAGCCGTTCACCAATGCATTCGAGATGGCCAACGCCTCGGCAGACGACGTGCTGAAGACGCTGCTGACGCGCCCCTACCTCGATCAGTTCACGGCGGTGTTCACCGAGGCCGGCATTCAGAACAGTGCGACGGCCATGCAGAGCATCGGTCGCGCGCTGGCAGCATTCCAGAGTGAAGACCCGAGCTTCCACACCTTCGACAGTAAGTTCGACGCCTACCTCGCCGGCAAGACAACGCTGACGGATGCCGAGACGCGCGGCCTGCTGCTGTTCAACAACCCGACCAAGGGAAACTGCAACGCTTGCCATATCTCGACGGGCAAGGGCAGCACGCCGGCGTTGTTTACCGATTTCACGTACGACAACGTCGGTATCCCGCGCAACTGGAGCATCGCCGCCAACCAGGAAGGCACCCCGCTGCCGTACGTGCCGAAGAACGGCGTGGCGCTGGGCAATCCCAACTACAGCTACTACGACCTGGGCATGTGCGGGCCGCTGCGTACCGACTTCCGCGTGGGTGGGTCGACGTGCGGCAAGTTCAAAGTGCCGACGCTGCGCAACATCGCGCTGACGCCACCGTATTTCCACAACGGCGTGTTCCAGACGCTTGATCAGGTGGTGGCGTGGTACATCACGCGCGATACCGACCCGGGCCGCTGGTACGTCAAGGCCGATGGCACGCCCGATGTGCCGTACAACGATCTGCCGGTTGGCTTCGATGCCAACGTGAACGTGGCCGAAGTGCCCTACAACCCAGGCACCGCGCCGTCGCTGACGAACCAGGAAATGAGCGATCTTGTGCATTTCCTGTGCACGCTCACCGATGGATTCGATCCGGCAAACCCGTCGGCCTATCGCGTGCCGGCGCAATGCAATTCCACTGCAGCGAGCGTGGGTGCCGCCCGTATCCAGACCGCCTCTGCCAGCGGAGCCACGCTGAGCAAGACGGCAGCAAGCAAGTAAGCCAATTCAAAATTCCAAGACCAGGGAGCGTCACAGCATGAAACGAACCGCCTTGTCGGCAGCCGCCGTCATTGCGCTGATGGGGGCCGGCGCAGCCGATGCCGCCACCACCGCGCAACTCGAACAGAAACTCGACGCCATGGCCGCGCAGATTGAAGCGCTCAAGGCGGAGCTGAAAGAGGTGAAGGCGCAGAACGCGACGCTCGCCACCCAGCAGCAGACGCAGGCGAAGGCACAGGCACAGCAAACCGCGGCCCTGCAAGACGTGCAGCAGACCGTGCAGACGGCGCAGCTCGCCTCAAGCCGGCCGTCGCCGCTCGACAACCTCACGTTGTGGGGCTACGGCGAAGTCAACTACAGCCGCCCGACGCGCCGCTCCGAAGACACCAAGATGGACCTCGCGCGCGCGGTGTTCGGCATTGGTTACAAGTTCAACGACAAGACGCGCTTCAATTCCGAGTTCGAGATTGAGCACGCTATTGCCTCGTCATCTGACTCGGGTGAATTCGAAGTCGAGCAGTTCTACATCGATCACAAGCTGACCGACAAGATCGGCTTGAATGCAGGCCTGTTCCTGATCCCGAGCGGCTTTATCAACCGCAACCACGAGCCGACCAACTACTACGGCGTCCATCGCAACTTTGTCGAGACGCTGATCATCCCAAGCACGTGGCGTGAGGGCGGTCTCTCGCTGTACGGCGATACCGATTTCGGCCTGAACTGGAACGTTGGCCTGACGACCGGCCTGAACCTCGCCAAGTGGAACTTCAACCCGGAAAACCCGCTGTTCAACTCCGCGCTGGAGATGCAGAACAACGGCGCAGGTCCGCTGCAGCAGACACACCAGGAGCTGGGGCTGGCCAGTGCGAAGAACCTGTCGCAATACGTCGCGCTCAACTACACGGGCATTTCGGGCCTGACGCTCGGCGGCTCCATCTTTACGGGCAAGAGCAGCCGCTCGAGCACCGACGCACCGCTACCGGAGCAGCGCGCCACGCTGTATGAGGCGCACGCTCGCTGGACGCCCGGCAAGTGGGACCTGTCGGCGCTGTACGCACGCGGCACGCTCAGCAACACCGAAGCAGTCAATCAGGCCAACCCGGGCGCAGCCAATCCGATGCCCTCGGCGTTCTATGGCTGGTTCATGCAGGCGGCGTACAACGTGTGGCAAAAGGGCGACTATCGTTTTGCACCGTTTGTCCGCTACGAGCGCTACAACATGGGTGAAAAGTACGCGGGTCTTGCGCCGGGCTTCACTTTCCCTGCCGGTTGGCCCTCGTTGTCCGACACCGTGTACACCATCGGCGCGAACTTCTATCTGAACCCGAACGTGGTCTTCAAGGTGGACTACCAGCGCTTCAAGCAGAACCGCGATTTCTCGCGTGTGGATCTGGGCCTGGGCGTGTCGTTCTAAGCTGCGGGAGCGGCAAATCCAAAGAGGTGCAAGCCATGCGTTACCAGCCAGTGCCCATTGTTCTCGTCTGTGCCGCTGCCGTGGGGGCGCCCGGCATGATCGTCACCAAGGCGTTTGCGGCGGACTACCTGTCCGCTGCCGAGGCCCAGAAAGCAATGTTTCCTGACGCCACAGGCTTCGAGCCGGTGCCGCTCACGCTCTCAGCCGACCAGCTCAGGCAGCTGGCCGAACGTGCGGGCGGCCCGGCCAAGCCGGGTGCGTGGCGCGCATGGCAAGCCAAGCAAGGCGATAAGACGGTCGGCTACTTCGTGACCGACGCCGTCATCGGTAAGTTCGAGCTGATCAATTACGCCGTGGCGCTGAACACGGCCGGCGAGATCAGCGGCGTTGAAATCCTCACCTACCGCGAAAGCCACGGGTACGAGGTGCGCAACAAGCCGTGGCGCGCCCAGTTTCTCGGCAAGTCAGCCAAATCGCCGCTGCGCGTGGGCGACGACATCAACAACATCAGCGGCGCAACGCTGTCGTGCACGCACCTGACCGACGGCATTCGCCGCATTGCGGTGATGGCGCAGTTGGCACTCGTCCAGCGCTGATGCGCGCAACTTGCCGGCGCGCGCGGCCGTTGCTCGGCACACTGGTCGACGTGCGGGCTGAGGGGCCGGAGGCCGAAGCGGCCGTCGCGGCTGCCTTTGACGAAATTGCTGCCGTTCAGGCGCTGCTGAGCTTTCACACCGCGCACAGCGAGTTGCAGGCGATCAACCGCGCGGCGCCGGGCACACGACTGCGCGTTGATCCAAGAACGTTGACGGTGCTGCGCTTGGCCTGCACCTTGCACGAGGCATCCGCACGCGCATTCGATTGCCGCGTTGGCACGCCTGAGCAACTGGCCGATACGCGCTTCCCTGTCGCCTTTGCTGGCGATGTCGTTGACAAGCAGACGCAAGCACGGATGGACCTGGGCGGGATCGCCAAAGGGTATGCCGTCGATTGCGCAATTGAAACGCTGCGCGGCTTTGCTGTGGAAGACGCCGTCGTCAACGCGGGCGGCGATCTACGGCACCACGGCACACGCCCGATGCGTGTGCAGATACGTGACCCACGCAATGCGGCGCGGATCGCCGCAACCGTGCGGCTGCACAATGCCGCGCTCGCCAGTTCAACGGCCGGCGGGCTGGCGGCCGGCCTTGATACCCCATCCCGAATTCATAACGCGGACCGCCTCGCACTTCCGGCTCTCGCAGGCGCAACCGTTCAGGCCCCGAGCTGCGTACTGGCCGATGCGCTGACAAAAATCGTGCTGGCCACGGGGAATGCCGCGCATCCACTGCTTGCCCAGTACGGCGCAGCGGTCACCGTATACTCGCCCGGTTAATCCGCTGCCTCATACACCATGTCTGTTTCTCCGCGTTTTGCCCACCATGTGCGCGAGAGCGCGTTTCGCCTGAGCCGCCGACGGCGGTGGATGGTGTATGGCGTGTTTGCTGTCCTCTTCGTCACTGGCCTGGCTTGGCTCGCACTGCACTTCCTCGACGAAGGGAGCGACACCGGTACGCTCGCGCTGGCGTGGAGCATGAAGCTGCATGGCGCCGCCGCCATGATGAGCTTGTACCTGTTCGGCATGCTGTGGGGCCCGCACATTCGCAACGCGTGGGTGCGGCGGCGCAATCGCACAGCAGGCGCAATGCTGGGCTCACTGACGATCGCGCTGGTACTGACGGGTTACGCGTTGTACTACGTCAATGGCGAACTGATGCGCCAGAGCGCAGAAGTGTTGCACTGGTCGGCAGGCATGGTGGTGTGTATCGCCCTGTGGATCCACATTGCGATCGGACGTCGCAAACGCAAGACGCCCCCTTTTCAGATCTGAGCGGCGTATCGCTCCGAAGGGATTGAGCCGCGAGGCAATGTTGCCGGTTGTCCCCGGGAAATAAACCGCATGAGCGATGGATCGTTCGTCGATTGCTCTACGCCTCACCGCAAGTAACGGCCTCAACATAGGGGACAAGCTTTGCAGCCTTGACCTCGAGCGCTTCCAGCTCGCCCCGCGCACAACCTACGCCTACACCTTCCCCTTGAGAAGCGGCTCGGCAAGTTGTTTGAGTGCATCCAGAACGGTACGCAAAGGCTGCCCCATCTGAGCGTGGACGATGGCGCCATCCACGGCCAAACTCAGCGCTCTCGCCCGCGCCGGTCGTCCTGCTCCATGCAGCAGAAGCGTCTCGAACGCCGCGGTCATTTCCTCTTTGTGGCGCCTCGCCAGTTCAACCGCTTCAGGAAGCTCGACGGCGGCGTTGATGAACGCGCAACCGCGAAAGTCCGGGTGACGCCACCACTCGTTGAAGGTCGCCAGCAGGGCATCGAGCGGGGAGCTTCCCGAACTGAGATGTCGCTCCAACGTTGCCCGAAGCCATCGCATCCAGTTGTCGTGGCGGAAATTCAGGTAAGCCGTAATGAGGTCGCTCTTGCTCGGGTAGTGCCGATAAAACGTCGCCTTCGCAACCTGGGATACCTCAATGACGCGGTCAATACCGGTTGCACGAATGCCTTCACGATAGAAGAGGTCGTGCGCAGTCAACAGGATGCGCTCACGGGCGGAGAAGTCGCTGGGGGCACGGGTTTCAGAGGTCATAGCGGGCATTGTAGACAAGTTTGTCTGCCTTGGATGTGTGGGCGCAAATTTGACCTAGACAGATCTGTCTCTATGCACTACCTTTGCACCTAGACAGATCTGTCTACACTGACCAACAACCACATGGAGTTGCCATGGAAGCTCGCCCGCCCCTGCCCCCATTCACTCGCGAAACCGCCATGCAAAAGGTTCGGCTGGCAGAAGACGCGTGGAATACACGTGAACCCGCTCGCATCGTCCTGGCATACAGCGCGGATACCCGCTGGCGTAACCGTACGGAATTTCCTGTCGGCCGGGAACAAGCGCAGGCGCTCCTGGAGCGGAAGTGGAAACGCGAACTGGACTACCGCCTGATCAAGGAATTGTGGGCGTTCGAGGGAAACCGTATCGCCGTGCGTTTCGCCTACGAGTGGCACGACGACGCTGGCCAGTGGTATCGCAGCTATGGCAATGAGAACTGGGAATTCGACGAACAAGGCCTGATGACGCATCGCCATGCGAGCATCAACGACCTCCCGATCAAGGAAGCCGACAGGAAGTTCTTGTGGCCCCTGGGGCGCCGCCCGGAGGACCACCCCGGTTTGTCCGACCTGGGACTCTGAGTTTCGCGCGGGCTACGGTCTTGCCGAGTGTGGCCGCTCTGAGAGGGCGGCCAGCGCATGTTGTGACGACGGTGGGCAGCTTCACCCTCAAACACTGAAGCTTCACCCTCAAACACTCGAACCCCACGGTCCAAGCCTCGCGTTCCACGCTTAAACACTGGCGCAGCGAACGGGAAGCCCGTCGCCCATTTCGTCTTCAAGGCCGGCGTCTCCTGGAACTGCCGTGGCAGCTTGCCACCTGCATCCTACGGCGACGAACGGATAAAGGCCGCCAGCTCTTGCGGCTCGCCCGTCGGAAAAGCGTCTTTGAGATGCTCGAGAAAAGCGGAAACGCGGGGGCTCAGCAACCGTCTGGACGGATACAGCGCCCAGACCGAGATATCTGACCCCTCCAGATCGCCCCAATGCACCAGCGTGCCGGCCTCCAGGTCCTGCGCCACGAGCGACACCGGCAGGCAGGCGGCGCCCACACCAAGACGGACGGTGTCGCGCACCATGATGAGCGACGACAGCTGCGCGACCGGCCTGATGCCGATACGCGACTTGCCCTCCGGCCCAGTGATATCCCAGGCTGCGGCCGCATTGGCGGGGCCACGAAGAACGGCCGGCGTCACGGCTTGACCCGACGGCCGCTCCAGTCCGGGTCCGGCCACGACGACCAGGCGATCACGCAGAAACACGCGTCCGATCAGGCTCTCGTCCGGGGCCGGGTTGACGCGGATGACGAGGTCATACCCCTCTTCGATCATGTCGACGCCGCGGTCTTCGGTGGTCACCTCCAACTGCACCTCGGGATATTTCAGCGCAAACGTTGCCACCAGCTTGCCCATGGCCACCTGCGAAAACAGCATGGGCGCGCTGATGCGCAGACGTCCGCGCGGCCGTTCGCTGCCTGATGCAATTGCAGCGGCGGTTTCAGCGATCTCGGCGAGCAGCGTGCCCGTACGCTCGTACAGCGCATGGCCCTCCTGGGTGAGCTTGAGCCCGCGCGAACCGCGCTCGAACAGCCGAAGATCGAGACTGCCCTCCAGCTCCGAGACCCGGCGAGAGAGCGTCGCCTTCGGCCGCCCCGTCGCCCGGGCGGCCTCGCCAAAGCTTCCATGTCGGGCAACGAGGTTGAAATCCGCAAGCGCCAGCCAATCCATATGTTCCACCGTTGAGACACCCTGTCTATTTATAGCATCTTCCGGACCACATATGGATCACCTACCTTAGCTGGGAACCCAACCCACTCAAGGAGTGAACATCATGACCATCCTCGTTACTGGTGCTACCGGCCGCGTCGGCCGCCAAGTCGTCCATCAACTGGCTCACCGCGGTGCGGACGTGCGCGCGCTGGTTCGCGACCCCGCAAAAGCCGACTTCCCGCCCGGCGTGAACGTCGTGCAGGGCGACATGCTGGATCTGGACTCGCTGCGGCGTGCCTTTGTCGGCGTCCGGACCCTGTTCCTGCTCAATGCGGTCGCAGGGGACGAATTCACACAGGCCTTGCTTGCGCTGAACGTGGCGCGCGAATCCGGCGTTGAGCGCGTCGTCTATCTGTCGGTCATGCACGCCGAGCGCTTCGTGAACGTGCCGCACTTTGCAGTGAAGTCCGGCGCGGAACGCATGATCGAGCAGATGGGCTTCAGCGCCACCATCCTGCGTCCGGCCTACTTCATGGACAACGAACACATGGTCAAGGACGTCATCTTCAACCATGGCGTCTACCCGATGCCGATCGGCAGCAAGGGCGTTGCGATGGTCGACACGCGCGACATCGCGGAAGTCGCGGCCATCGAGTTGATCCGCCGGCATGCGGCGCCGGGCAAGCTGCCGATCGAGATCCTCAACCTCGTGGGCCCCGATACGCTGACGGGCCCCGAGCTGGCCTCGATCTGGTCAGAAACCCTCGGCCGCCCCGTGGCCTACGGCGGCGACGACCCGACCGGATTCGAGCACAACCTGACGAACTTCCTGCCCAAGTGGATGGCTTATGAGATGCGCCTGATGGCCGAACGGTATGTCAGCGACGGCATGGTGCCGCAGGCGGGCGATGTCGAGCGTCTGACCGCCCTGCTGGGCCGGCCGCTGGGCTCGTATCGCGATTTCGCTGCGACGCTCGCACGCTGAGCCGCGCGGGTATGGGCGGGTATGGGCGGCTGGGGCCGACTGGCGAAGCGGCGGATGCCCCTGCCCGCCTCCGCGCTTTGTGTCCGGCGGGCGGGGCTTCCAACAGAAACCGCTCGCTGGACTGCAGTTTTGCTGTCTTGTGCCGATAACCAGCGGTGACGGCGTGCCCCACACCTATCAATACCGTCCCCAAGATCGACCGCACGATGCCCCGTCGACCCGGCAGCGTTGCGGTTTGTCGTCGCCCAAGACCACGACATGTCCCTTCGCCCCCTTGCCCAACGGCTGGCCACATCGGCAGGCCACCATCCCTTGATCGTTGGTGCACTCGGAACGTTGCTGACATTCATTGTCCTGGCAATCAGTGTGCTGACCCTGTGGGCCAACCGTGAAACGGCCATCGAGCACGCACACGACACCTCGAAGAACGTCGCTGCCGTTCTGGCCAGCCACATCTCGCGCACCGTTGAATCGGCAGATCAATCGCTGCAGACGCTGATCGCCGCGCTCGACAAACCCGGCATCCGCAACCTCGATCCGGACGTCCGGCACGATCTGCTGTTCAGCCCGACGGCCTCCGCCCGGTATGTCACGGGCATGGGCGTGACCGACGACAAGGGCCAGCTCGTCGACGGTTGCTGCTCCCTCACGCACCGGTGGGATTTCAGCGACCGCGACTACTTCCTCGTCCATCGCGACCACGCAAACGATGGGCTCTACGTGTCCGCCGTCTACAAGGCCCGGTCACGCGCAGGGGTGGAGGCCATCGCGCTGAGCCGAAGGATGAACCGCCGGGATGGCACGTTTGCCGGCACCGCGCTGGTGGCAATCGACCTCGACTACTTCCGCCAGCTTCTTGAGAAGCTCGATGTCGGGCCGCGCGGCATCACGGCCATCGTCCGCACCGACGGAACGCTGGTGGCGAGAAATCCGCCGCCCAGCGCAGCGCGCGCGCTCAATCTCAGCAAATCGCTGACGTTCCCGCGCATGGTCAACCAGGAGTCCGGCTTCTATGTGGCGCCGTCGGCCAGCGACGGCGTGCTCCGCCTCTATACGTTCCAACGCGTGCCGGGCACACCGTTCATCGCCGTGGTCGCGCCGGCCATGAGCGATGCGCTTGCGGCCTGGCGGCGGCTGTCATGGATCGTCGGGCTGTCGTCGCTGTCGGTGAGTCTTGCGTTCTGCGCAGGCGTCTGGCTCCTGGCTTTTGCGCTGCGGGGCCGCGTGATGGCGGAAGCCCACCTGCGCGAGCTTACGCAAACCGATCCGCTCACCGGCCTGAAGAACAGGCGCGCTCTGGATGTCGCGCTGGAAAACGAGTGGGATCGCCTGCAACGGAACGACAGTCGCCTATCCGTGCTCTTCGTCGATGCCGATCACTTCAAACGCTATAACGACGAGCACGGTCATGCTCAGGGCGACATCGCGCTCCAGTACCTCGCCCAGTGCATCTCCAAGCATGTGCGACGACGCGGCGATCTCGCGGCCCGATATGGCGGTGAGGAATTCGTGGTGCTGTTGCCTGATACGGGCGAGGCGGGCGCCACGCGCATCGCCGAAGCCATCCGTGCCGAAGTGGAAGGCACAGGCGCGTCCGTGGGCAACACAGGACTGGCCCCTTTCACCGTGAGCGTCGGTTGCGCGACCGCGCGGCGCTCGAGCTTCCCGTCGCTGACCGCATTGACCAAGGCTGCGGACGATGCGCTCTACGAAGCCAAGCGCAAAGGCCGCAACCGCGTTGACTACGCCACGGCTCCCTAGCCTCGCATCAGCCCCGCCCGCCCGGTTATTGCAGGGTGGCGCCGCCCCCGCCGAGATACAGACCGAGCAGCCGCGCGAACTGGCCGCCGTCGGTGTTGATCGTGGTCTGGTACGTGCCGCCCGAGCCAAAGACGATGGCAAAGGTATGGCCGGTGCCGTATTCCTGCGTGTTGCGCAGCATGTAGTCGACGCGGTTGTCGCGGTAGTGCTGATTGGTGCCGCCCGGCGTGCTGGACGGCACGCCCAGCGGCGTCTGCCACCACAGAATGGGCAGCCCATTCCCCAACGCAGTCCGATAGTCCAGGTAACTGGTTTGCGACTGATGGAAATTGGGCGTGTTGACGTTGTTCTCATCCCAATAGAACGTACCGCCGCGGCCCGTGCACTCCGACACGGCGGCAGCTTCCAGGCAGCCGGCGTCACGGTCGCTGGTCTGGGCGACGATGAAGTCAGCCTGGTGCGCGGCCGCAGCGCGCATTTCGCCCGCAACCGCAGTCGGCGATCCCGACCAGAACGCGGGCGGGAATCCGATCAGCGCCTTGGGTGCGATCTGGCGCGCCATCTGCACCAGGCACTGCCCGATACCGGCGGCGGTGTTGGGCAGGCTGCTGCATTCCGGCTGGCTGTTCACCACCGCGGGCATCTGCGTGGGGTCGTGGCTCGGGGCCTGCGCCCACACGTAGCCCCAGAAGTCGGGCTCCAGGTTGACCAGCACGGGCGCATTCAGCGCAGCAATGCGTTGATACATCAATCGCGCCTGGCTCCAGTACGTGTTCATGAACGTCGCATCGGTGATGCCGCTCAGGTTGCCGTCACCGTTCTGCGCCATCTGGTAGAACGTGAACATCGGGGTGGCGCCATAGGTCTGGGCAGCTTGCGCGGCATACGTGATGTACGCGCCGTCAGGGCTGTTCCAGTAGGGCCACGAACCCGGCCCGGCCCCCACGAGGTAGACGTCGATGATGTCAGGCCGAATGCCCTGGCTCTGCATATCCGAAATCGACTGGCCCGAACCCAGGCCGACGAGCACGCGCGAAGGCTTGCCCAATTTCTGAACGAGCGCGGCGCTGGCCGACAGGCTGGGCGTGCCGCCGCCGGTGCTTCCACCGCCGTTCCCACCGGTCTGACCGCCAGGGGTACCACCGTTGCTGCCCCCGTTGGTGCCGCCTTGCGTCCCCGTGCCACCGCTCGTGCTGCCGGCCTGCGTGCTATCGGATCCGCCACCACAGCCCGCCAACGCAAACGCAATCGCTGCGACGGCAATCCATCGTTGAGAAAACACGATCATCAAAGAAATCCTTGAAAGAAGAGATGCATCTGGTATCTGGTTGCTGGGCCCTCCATCGACCCCGCGGCATTCAATTCGCCATGCGCGATGCCATCTGTGCAGCGCTGAATGCGCCGCGGTAGATGCGGAGTCATCGACAGGGCCTTCGCGCGTCGAAGCGTCGATGCGAAACGCTGACCATGCTCCCCAGCCGGCAAGCCTCTTCCAACAACGGTGCCCCGGACACCTGCTTGTTGCACATACACCCTCCCAACTTTTTTGTTGTCGTCAAACCGTGCGCAAGGCTGCACGAACCGTGCCACACCCCCTACGAAAGAGGGGTGACATGCTTGGTGCGACATGTGACACGAAGCGTCGGCGCATTTCAACGCATTGGCAGGTTTGATGAGCTTTTTTGATAAAGCGCTTGAGCGCTGTCGCGCGCGGCCCCTTGGAATCTGCGCCCCGTGTCGGTGCGCAGCGTTCAACTGGGCGAGCGCCTGCCGCGGGCCGCCGGAGACGTGTCACCCCCGTGATAAATCGCGCAAAATGCTGCGCATCTGGGATGTGGAGGCTGGCCAGTGGGCATCAATTTCGATTTGACGGACTTGCAGGCGTTTCGCGCGGTGGTGGAGTTGGGCAACTTCCGCAAGGCCGCGGAGGCGATCAGCATCTCCCAGCCCGCGTTGAGCCGTCGAATCGAAAAGCTCGAAAGCGCGCTCGGCGTGCCCCTGTTTGAGCGCACCACACGCAGCGTCACGCTCACCACCGTCGGCCGCGTGTTCGCCCGCAGCGCCGAACAACTGCTCGACGACCTCGACGTGGCGCTGCTGGGTATTCGCGATATTTCATCGAGCCGCCTGGGGCAAGTGACCATCGCCTGCGTGCCGTCGGTGGCCTACTACTTTCTGCCGAACCTGATTGCGCGCTATCACCGCCGGTTTCCGCGCATCCGCGTCAAGCTGCTGGATGCGAGCGCGAACGAAGTGCTGGGGGCCGTCATCAGCGGCGAAGCAGACTTTGGCCTGAGCTTCATGGGCAGCCAGGAGCCCGAGATCGAATTCAAGATGCTCCTGCAGGAGCGGTTTGTTGCCGCGTGCCGGCGCGACCACCCGCTCGCCCGGAAAAAGCGCGTGACGTGGAACGAGCTTTACGAACACGAATACGTGTCAGTGGACAAGACCTCCGGCAACCGGCTGCTGCTCGATCAGGCGCTGTCGGCCGTGGCACCGCGTGCGCCAAGCGTCTGTGAGACGCGGCACGTCACGACCATGCTGGGGTTGGTGGAAGCGGGGCTGGGTGTGGCTGCGGTGCCATCGATGGCCATGCCGGGGCATGACCATCCGATCCTGACAAGCGTGCCGCTGGTGGAGCCTGTCGTGAAGCGGCGCGTGGGCATCGTGAAGCGGCGCGGCCGGGCATTGACGCCCGCCGCAGAAGCGTTTCACCAGATGATCATTGAAGCGAAACGCGGCGGCGTGACGACAGGCGATGCATGAAGAACAAACAAACGCGCTTGGCTTGACGCGCCGCGCGGGCGCGCCATCTCAATGCGCCGGCACAGAATCCAGCCCGGTCGATTTCACGTCCGCCTGCACGGCGGGCGAAGCGAGATAGTCAAGAAGCGCCTTGGCTTCCTTCGGATGCTGTGCGCCGACGGGGATGCCTGCAGCGAAGCGCGTCACAGATTGCAGCGACTCCGGGATCTTCCCGACGAAGGTTGCACCCGGGACCGGCAGCAGCTCGCTCACTTGCTGGAAGCCGATTTCGTAGTCGCCCGTCGCCACCACGGATGCCACCGGAATGCGCGGAATCATCTTCGCCTTTGCCTTGACCTGCTCTTCAATGCCCAACTTCTTGAACAGCTCGCGCTCGATATAGACGCCGCTTGCGCTGTCCGAGTAGGCGATCGACTTGGCATGCAGCAGCACTTGCTTGAGGGCCTCGGGTGAGCTGATATCGGGCTTGGCCGCACCTTCGCGCACCACCATGCCGATGCGCGAGTCGGCCAGTTCCACGCGCGAATCCGGGATGACCTTGCCGTGCTTGATCAGATCGTCGAGTGCGTAGCCGACCATGATCACGGCATCGGCAGGTTCGCCGCGTGCGAGCCGATTCGGAATCGCTTCGGGCGACTTGCCCATCGACGGGCCGAGTGCAGTGTCGAGCGTGTTGCCCGTCTGCGCGGTGAACTTGGGCCCAAGCAGCTTATAGGCGGCCGTAAAGCCACCGGAACTCATGACGTGCAGTTCAGCAGCGTGGACGGTGGCTGCCACCGCCGAGGTTGCAACGAGCGCGGCTGCGCACAGGTTCCGAAACAGAGTCTTCATGGTGAGGGTCATGCCAGGTCGTACGTGTTTGTGAATATGCGAAACGCAGGATGCGCTGGGCGTCAGTGCGCCGGCACCAGCGTCACTGCACGGCGGCGATAGAGCGTCAACGTTGCCAGGAGCGCGCACGCGGCGGCAAGGCTCATCCAGTAGCCGGGAGCGGCCTTGTCGCCGGTCATATGGATGGCCGCTGTCGAGATGGCCGGTGTAAAGCCGCCGAACACTGCCGTGGCGAGGCTGTAGGCGAGCGAGAACCCGGCAACGCGCACCTGCACGGGCATCACTTCCGTAAGCGCAACGACCATCGCGCCGTTGTAGAGGCCGTACATGAACGACAGCCACAGCAGCACGAGCAGCATGTTCGTGAAGCTGGGCGCGTGCGCGAGGAACGAAAGCGCCGGGTATGCCGTGGCGATGGTCAGCACCGTCATGCCGATCAGCAGGGGCCGACGGCCGATCCTGTCGGAAAGCGCACCGCCAATCGGCAGCCACACAAAGTTCGACACCCCAACGCAGAGCGTCACGAGCAGGCTGTCGGCCGTACTCAGATGCAAGACGGTTTTGCCGAACGTCGGCGCGTAGACAGTGATGAGGTAGAAGCTCGTCGTGGTCATTGCCACCAGCATCATCCCGGCGAGCACGACGCCCCAGTTTTGCAGCAGCGTGCCGAACACCTCCTTCATGCTCGGACGATGCTTGCGCGCCTTGAACTCCTGCGTTTCTTCAAGATTGCGGCGCAGCACGAAGATGAACGGCACGATCATGCAACCGACGAAGAACGGCACACGCCATCCCCATGCGGCGATGGCCGGTGCACTGAGCCATTGGTTCAGCGCGAAGCCCAAACCTGCCGCCACGACGATGGCGACCTGCTGGCTGGCGGACTGCCAGCTCGTGAAAAAGCCCTTGCGGCCCGGCGTGGCCATCTCGGCCAGATAGACCGATACGCCGCCGAGCTCCGCACCGGCCGAGAAGCCCTGGAGGAGACGCCCCAGTAACACGAGCGCCGGTGCCAAGAGACCAATCGTGGCGTAGCCGGGAACGAACGCGATCAGCACCGTCCCGCTTGCCATGATGGACAGCGTGACGATGAGCCCCTTGCGGCGGCCAACGTCGTCAATGTAGGCGCCGAGCACGATCGCGCCGAGCGGCCGCATCAGAAAGCCGGCGCCAAAAACAGCGAACGTCATCATCAGCGAGGCGAACTCGCTTTCGGTCGGAAAGAAGACGTTGGCGATCTGCGTGGCGTAGAAGCCGAACAGGAAGAAGTCGAACTGCTCCAGGAAATTCCCGGCGGTGACGCGGAAGACCGCAGCGGCCTTGGATTGCCCGGTCGACGGGCTGGACGGGGGGTACATCGAGGTGTCTCCTGGAAGCCAAAAAAAGAATACGCCGTTGGACGGCGCTTGTCGTTTTGGCAATGTTCGCCGGGAGACCCACAAACGAGAAGTGCAATTTTCGGAAGGATTGATGTGCTTTGGTTATCAATCTATCCATCGATTGGGGGCAGCGGTGCCTTGCGCTTGCCGCACGCTGAAGCGCTCCCGATACAGACCGGGCGTGATGCCAAGCCGCTTCTGGAACACCCGGTGCAATGCGTGGACGCGGCCAAAAGCGGATGAAGCGGCCAAACCTTTCTGCCAGACAAAAAAAACGCCAACCCGCAATGGGTTGGCGTTGTGCTTTGGGTAGGACCTTGGCCGTGAATCAGTGGAACTGGTTCATGGTGTTGTCTTTACCTGCCGCCTTCAGCGCTGCTTCGCCGCTGAAGTATTCCTTGTGGTCGTCGCCGATGTCCGAGCCCGACATGTTCTGGTGCTTAACGCAGGCGATGCCTTGGCGGATTTCCTTGCGCTGCACGCCCGCCACGTAGCCGAGCATGCCCTGGTCGCCGAAGTATTCCTTGGCCAGGTTGTCGGTCGACAGCGCGGCGGTGTGGTACGTCGGCAGCGTGATCAGGTGATGGAAGATGCCGGCTTCGCGCGATGCATCGGCCTGGAACGTACGGATCTTCTCGTCGGCCAGCTTCGCCAGTTCGCTGTCGTCGTACTCGGCGCTCATCAACTGGCCGCGCTCGTAGGCCGACACGTCCTTGCCTGCTTCCTTCATCGCGTCATACACCTGCTGACGGAAGTTCAGCGTCCAGTTGAACGACGGGCTGTTGTTGTACACCAGCTTGGCGTTCGGGATGACCTTGCGGATTTCCTTGACCATGCCGCCGATCTGGCCGATGTGCGGCTTTTCGGTTTCGATCCACAGCAGGTCGGCACCGTTCTGCAGCGCGGTGATGCAGTCGAGCACGCAGCGTGCTTCGCCCGTGCCGGCGCGGAACTGGAACAGGTTGCTCGGCAGGCGCTTCGGACGCAGCAGCTTGCCGTCACGCTTGATGACGACGTCGCCATTGCCCAGTTGGTCGGCCGACAGTTCTTCGCAATCGAGGAACGAGTTGTACTGGTCGCCCAGGTCGCCCGGCTCCTTGGTCACGGCAATCTGCTTGGTCAGGCCGGCGCCCAGCGAATCGGTACGGGCGACGATGATGCCGTCGTCCACGCCCAGTTCCAGGAACGCGTAGCGGATCGCGCGGATCTTGGCGAGGAAGTCCTCGTGCGGCACGGTGACCTTGCCATCCTGGTGGCCGCACTGCTTCTCGTCCGACACCTGGTTTTCAATCTGGATGCAGCAGGCGCCCGCTTCGATGAACTGCTTGGCCAGCAGGTACGTGGCTTCTGCGTTGCCGAAACCAGCGTCGATGTCGGCAATGATGGGCACGACGTGCGTGACGTGGTTGTCGATCTTTTCCTGGATGGCGGCCTTGGCGGCGGCGTCCTTGGCAGCGTCCAGCTCGCGGAACAGGCCGCCCAGTTCACGGGCGTCGGCCTGGCGCAGGAAGGTGTACAGCTCGCGGATCAGCGCGCTGACCGAAGTCTTCTCGTGCATCGATTGGTCCGGCAGCGGGCCGAACTCCGAGCGCAGCGCAGCGACCATCCAGCCCGACAGGTACAGGTAGCGGCGTTCGGTGCTCTTGAAGTGCTTCTTGATGGATATCATCTTCTGCTGGCCGATGAAGCCGTGCCAGCAACCGAGCGACTGCGTGTACTTCGACGGATCGGCGTCGTAGGCGGCCATGTCGGCACGCATGATCTTGGCGGTGTACTTGGCGATGTCCAGACCCGTCTTGAACTTGTTCTGGGCACGCATGCGGGCCGCGTACTCGGGGTTGATCGCATTCCATGCGCTGCCGTAGGTTTCTTTCAGACCGGCAACTGCCTTGATGTCGTCTTGATACTGGGCCATGTCAATTTCCTGGAAATAAAGCGCGTTTGAGAAGAATCGGTTGCGTGTGCAGCTACGGGTTTCGAAGCGAGCAGCATGGATTTATTGTAGGTCGCCTTTGACGCGTCGCAGCAAGGTCTTATATAAGACATAAGAGTTAGTTTTTCTTTATTTTTCAATGAGATAGACCACTTATTTTGCGATGCGGAATGGTTTTTCAGCAAACGGGAAGCGCGCGCGCAGAAAATTCCGCGTGGATTTCGTAATGTGGAACGCGCTTTCAGGGGCTGGAGTCGGGCAAATTCACCGACACAGAAGAGCGGCGCGCGTGTCTACTAAGGGATGCGGTCCACACGCTGAGGTTGCTCGGTAGGCTCGGCACCTTCCCTCTTGGTTTGCCGCTAAACGATAGAAGTAGCGCAGGCCAGTGCCTCATCCGCCCAAAGAAAAAGGAAAACTCCATGCCCGCTCCGGACTATGACGTCGTCGTCTTTGGCGCCACCAGCTTTGTCGGCCAGATCCTGGCCCGCTACCTGGCCGAACACTTTTCGGGAGATGCGGAAACGCTGCGCTGGGCCATCGCCGGACGATCCGATGCGAAGCTCCACGAGGTCAAACGTTCACTGGGTGCGGCGGGCGGGCCCGTCCCGATCATCGTGGCAGATGCAGCCAACGAAGCGCAGTTGCAGGCCCTGTGTGCGCAGACGCGGGTGGTGGTCTCCACGGTCGGCCCCTATGCCCTATACGGCGAGCCGTTGATCAAGGTCTGCGCCGAAAGCGGGACGGACTACTGCGACCTCACCGGCGAGACGCAGTGGATCAAGCGCATGATCGGCAAATATGAAGCGACGGCGCAGCAGTCCGGCGCGCGCATCGTGCATTGCTGCGGGTTCGACTCGGTGCCGTCGGACATGGGCGTCTACTTCCTGCAGCAACACGCCATGCGGCAATGGGGGACGCCGGCCACGCAGGTGAAGCTGCGCGTCAAGACGCTAAAGGGCGGCGCATCGGGCGGCACGATCGCCAGCCTGATCAACGTCGTGCAGGAAGCCGCAGCCGACCCCGCCTTGCGCAAGGAGCTGGCCGATCCCTACGCGCTCTGCCCCAAGGCCCACGGCTTCACGGCGCGCCAGCGCTCTGTCCGGGGCGCGGCGTTCGATGCCGATTTCGATGCGTGGATTGCGCCTTTTGTCATGGCGGCCATCAACGAGCGCGTGGTGCACCGCTCCAACGCCTTGTCCGGCAATGCCTATGGCAATCCATTCCTCTATGACGAAGCGGTGATCACCGGGCACGGCCTGAGCGGCCGCATGAAAGCCATGACGATGGTGGCTGGCCTGGGTGCATTCATGCTGGGCATTGTCATCAAGCCCGCTCGCATCGTGATGCAGCGCTTTCTGTTGCCCAAACCCGGCGAAGGCCCCACGCCGGCCGCGCAATTGGCAGGCCGCTACGACCTGCGGCTGTTCGGCCGAACCGATCAAGGCAACACCTTGCGCGTGAAGGTGACCGGCGATCGCGACCCGGGCTACGGCTCGACCGGCAAGATGCTCGGTCAGGCCGCTGCCAGCCTCGCGCTGGACCACGTGAAGGACGGCATCAAGACGGGGCGACCAGGCGGTTTCTGGACGCCGGCCACGGTGTTCGACGAACGCTTCATCGAGCGCCTGACGCGCCACGCAGGTCTGCGGTTCGAGCGCATATGAGCGGGACGCGCCGCCCATTCGGCCGAAGCCTCATTCGTTCTGCCCGCGCGCAAAGATGTCCCAGCTGGCCATGAACAATGCGGCGACCAGCGGCCCGATCACGAAGCCGGTGATGCCGAACAGCTCCATTCCGCCCAGGGTGGAGATCAACACGACCCAGTCGGGCATCTTGGTGTCCTTGCCGACCAGCAGCGGGCGCAGCAGGTTGTCGACCAGGCCGATCACGCCGCCGCAGAACGCGACGAGGATCACGCATTTCCAGATCGCCCCCACCATCAGAAAGTAGACCGCGACCGGAATCCACACGAGGCTCGCGCCAATCGCCGGCAGCAGCGACAGGAACGCCATCAGCGCGCCCCACAGCACCACGCCGTCAATGCCAAGGATCCAGAAGATCAGCCCGCCGAGCGCGCCCTGCACCAGCGCCACGGCAATGTTGCCTTTGACGGTGGCGCGCACGACGGTCGTGAACTTGCTCAGCAGCAGGCGCTTGTGCTCTTCGTCCATCGGCAGCGCGCGGCGCACGCGGCGGCCGATCTCCGTGCCATCGCGCAGCAGGAAGAACACCATGTAGAGCATCACGCCAAAACCCACCACGAACTGGAACGTGTTCTGGCCGATGCTCAGCGCCTTCGTGGCGGCAAACTGGCTGATCTGCGCAGCGCCGTCGGCGAGTTTTTTCTGGATGCCGGCAATGTTCGTCAGGCCCGCTTTGGCAAGCAGCTGCTGCACCCACGTCGGCAGCGCATGCACCGCTTCAGACAGGTATCTGGAGTAGTTCGGCTGCGCGCTCTGGACCTCCTGATAGGCGACGCCGATTTCCTGCACGATGGTCGCCGCCACAAAGATCACGGGCAGGATCACGATGAGGATGATCAGCGTGAGCGTGGTGAGCGCGGCCAGGTTGCGCCGCTTGCCCATGCGGGCGACGAGCGCGCGCTGCACGGGCTGAAACAGGATCGCCAGGATGACACCCCAGAACACCGCGCCAAAGAACGGCGAGAGGATCCAGCAGAGCCCGAGCGTGACGACAAACAGCAGGAGGGAAAAGAATTTCTGGTGGCCGTTTCCGCTATCCATGGATTGCTTTCGCTTGAAGGTGACGTCTGAACAGCCCGAGCAGGATCCGGGCCAAGGCAATGAAATCCGAGTATGCCCGCCCGGCCGCTGTTGTCATAGGGGCCGCGGGCGGGCAGACAGACGTTTGGAAGCCAACCGAACGTGGGCGCCCGCGCATCAAACAACCCCAATGCAGGCCAGGTGATGGCGAAACCGATTGCCGGCTATAGTCTGCTCACCCATCCAACCGAACGGAGCACAACGTGGTATTCGAAATGGCCCACATCGACATTCTCGTCGGCAAGCAGCGCGAGTTTGAAGCCGCTGTCCAGCAAGCCCTGCCGCTGTTTGCGCGCGCCAAGGGCTGCCACGGCGCCGAGCTGCACCACATCGTCGAGCGAGACACCAGCTACGTGCTGCTGGTGCGCTGGAACACCGTGGAAGACCACATGGTCGATTTTCGCGAGTCCGACGACTTCCAGGAATGGCGCAAGCTGGTGGGGCCGTTCTTTGCCAAAGCGCCGGAAGTCGTGCACTCCGAGGTGGCGGTGAAGTAATCGTCCTCAAGATCATTCGACTCCCAACCGGGGGCACGGGGTGCGCTGCGCTCGCGAGCGCATCCCCATTCCGCCCATGCCGAGGCAACCGAACTGCCCGGTCTCGTTTCGGCATTGCGGGCTGACCATCCCGTAAGAATCCTTTTGCATTTGTTTGCAGTCTGCCCCGTGGGCGAGGGTCCAATGGCGCGGTAAAGATGCGCCCGATGCTGCCGTTAGCCAGACATGCGTGCTGCGCGCGGCAACGTGCGTGGGCGCGTGTGCAATCCATTCACAACTGCCCGCCAAGACGCTCCACCCCTCCGTTCATGTCTTCAGAAACGTCGATGGACCGGCGCTTTGGTGCCTGCGTCGCCATCGTCCTCGTTCCGGTGCTGTCGTTGTCGTGCTGGCTGTTGGGCTACGCATGGCTGGGTTACGGCCGCGCCGACGATGCGGCGCGCAGCGTCCAGGCGTTGCGCCTGGCGTTGCTGGCCATGGAGAAGGTATCAGCCGAGCGCGGCCCGACCAACGGCGTACTGGGCGAAGACCTACCGCTGCCGCCCGAGCGCAGCGCGGCCCTGCAACGCATGCGCGCCGCCAGCGACGAACACGTCGCCCGGCTGCTCGACGCGCTGGGCCCTGAACATTGCCCCGGCTGTGAGGCCGACATCAACGCAGCGCGGCGCGCCCAAACGCATCTGGCCGCTGCCCGCGCCAACATCGACCGCCTGACCGCCCTGCCCCTGCGCTCCCGCAGCAGCGACGCGCTGGCCGACGGCGTCGGCCGCATGATCGCCGTGATCCCGGAATTCCTGCCCATCGTCAACGCGCGCACGGCCAACATCACGCGCGGCGACCCAGACGTGCTGAACTGTCTGACGCTCGCCCGGCTGGCGGCAGATCTGCGCGAATATGCGGGCCAGCTCGGCTCGCGCTTTACCGGTGCGCTGGCCATGCGCCGCGCGCTCACGTTTGAAGAGCAGCTCGCCATCGAACGCACGCAGGGCCGCATCGACCAGCTGCGCAGCATGATAGAGACCCGCGTGGCAGCGCCGTCTACCTTGAACGAGCGTGCCGTCGCCACGCTCGGGGCGCAGTACTTCGGCGATGGGCTGCGCTACGTGGCCGCCGTGCGCGCCAAGGCCAGCCAGGCCGGCGGCGTCGATATCACGCCCGCGGCATTCGCCGAGCGCTACGTGCCCACGATGCGCGCCATCACGGATTTCCGCGACATCGTGATGGGCCTGGCGGACGACGACATCCGCGAACACCGGCGCGAAATGCTGCTGGTGCTCCTGGGCTCGGCGGGCGCGGTGGTGTCGGTCCTGGGCGCGCTGGTATGGATGACGCTCTCGTTCCGCCGCGACGTGGTGGGGCCGTTCGTCAACGCTACGCGGCTCATCGACGGGATCGCGCGCGGCAATCTGAGCGTGCACATCCCGACCAGCTTTGCGCGGCGAGAAATCCGCGCGATGTTTGAAGCGATCCGCGTGCTGCGCATCAACAGCATCGAGCGCCGCAGGCTGGAGGTGGAACGCGCGCACCTGATGCAGGAACTCGCGCGCATGGCCGAGACCGATCCGCTCACCCAACTGCTCAACCGCCGCGCGTTTGAAGACCGCGCCAGCGCGATGTGCAACGCCCCGCATCCGAAGGCGCGGCTCGTGGCGCTCATCATGTTCGACATCGACCACTTCAAGCGCATCAACGATACCTACGGCCATGCCGTGGGCGATGAGGCGCTGCGCACCGTTGCCGGCCTGTGCCGCGCCGAGGGCCCGTCCGCCGACATGGTGGCGCGCATCGGCGGCGAGGAATTTGCGGTGATGGTGTGGGCGGATAGCCTCGCACAGGCGCGCGCAGTGGCCGACCACCTGCGTCATCGCATTGCCGAGGTAACGGTGCCCACCGGCACCGATATGCCGTGCCGCATGACGGCCAGCTTTGGTGTGGCGGTCGCGCCCGCCGCCGATGGCCCGAAGCTGGCATCGCTGCTGCGGCGGGCTGACCGTCTGCTCTATGCCGCCAAGCTGGCGGGACGCAACTGCGTGATGACAGACCGCCCGCCCGGCTCGTCAGACCTGACCGTCGCGGCCGATTGATGCGAGGGGCCGCCAGGCCCCCATCGGGACGACATGGCCAGCGCGGCAGCACACGGCTGCTCATGATTCCGCGTCAGAAACCCTGCCGCGATGATGCACCGCCGCAGCGGATTTCCAAGACGGACGCGGCTCCACCGCCTAGAGTGGCAAGCTGTCATCCACCCATTGACCGCACACCGGAGCCGACGATGCCGCAAGACCGCCACCTGATCCTCTACCACTCGCCACGCAGCCGCTCGCGGGGCGCGCGCATGCTGCTCGAAGAACTCGGCGCCGACTACGAGGTGCATGCCTTCGACCTGACCACCGGCGAGCACAAGAGCCCAGCGTTTCTCGCCGTCAATCCGCTGGGCAAGGTGCCGACACTGCGGCACGGCGATGAAGTCATCACCGAGCAGGTGGCGGTGTATCTGTATGCCGCGGAGCTGTATCCGGAAGCCGGGCTGTCGCCGGCGGTGGGCGATCCGCTGCGCGGCGCGTACCTGCGCTGGATGGCGTTTTACGGTGCATGCTTCGAGCCGGCCATTGTCGATCGCTCAATGAAGCGCGAGCCGGCTGCGTATTCGATGTCGCCGTATGGCGACTTCGACGCCATGTTCGGCACGCTCACGGCGCAACTGGAGAAAGGGCCTTACCTGCTGGGCGAACGCTTTACCGCGGCGGATGTGCTGTGGGCAGCGGCGCTCGGCTGGACCACGATGTTCAAGCTCATCCCCGAAACGCCGCTGGTGCGTGGCTACATTGACCGCGTCATGGCGCGGCCCGCCATGCAGCGCGCGCAGGCCGCCGACGTTGCGCTTGCCGAAGCGCAGGACAAAGCAAAGGCCAAGGCAACAAACGCCGCCCCGGCCTCTTGACGCGCAACTACGTACTTCTGGCGTACTGCGTGACTGAACGACTGCGCTTTAGTGCGACAGGCGGAACTGCCCCACTGCCTCGTTCAGGTTGTGGGCTTGTTCCTCGAGCGACTCCGCGGCGGCAGCGGCCTGCTCCACCAGCGCGGCGTTCTGCTGCGTCACCTGGTCCATCTGGTTGACGGCCTGGTTGACCTGCTCGATGCCGCTGCTCTGCTCTTCCGACGCCGACGAAATCTCGCCCATGATGTCGGTCACGCGCTTCACCGCATCGACGATCTCCGCCATCGTCACGCCTGCCTGATCCACCAGCGCCGTGCCGTTGGCGACGCGGTCCACCGAGTCGTGGATCAGCGCCTTGATTTCCTTCGCGGCACCGGCCGAGCGTTGCGCCAAGCTGCGCACTTCGCTGGCCACCACGGCAAAGCCGCGGCCCTGCTCGCCGGCACGTGCGGCTTCCACCGCGGCGTTCAGCGCAAGGATGTTGGTCTGGAACGCGATGCTTTCGATCACGCCGATGATGTCGGCAATCTTCTTGCTGCTCTCGTTGATGCCGCCCATGGTCTGCACGACCTGGCCGACCACATCGCCGCCGCGCGTGGCAACGTCCGACGCCGTCACGGCCAGCTGGCTGGCCTGACGCGCGTTGTCGGCGTTCTGCTTCACGATGCTCGTCAGCTCTTCCATGCTCGATGCGGTTTCTTCCAACGAGCTGGCTTGCTCTTCCGTACGCTGCGAGAGGTCTGCGTTGCCGGCGGCAATTTCCTGCGCGGCCGAGCGCACCGAATCGCTGCCCAGGCGGATCTGCTGCATCACCGCGGTGAGCTTGTCTGCGAAGGTATTGAACGAACGCGCGATCTGCGCGACTTCGTCTTGGCCATCCGACGGCAGACGCTTGGTGAGGTCGCCGCTGCCCGAGCCGATGTCGTCCATGGCATCGCGGATCATCGACAGGCGGCGGAACGCACGTGCCGTCATCGCACCCACGATGAGTGCCGCAACGATGGCCACGCCCACCAGCGCGCCAATCGACGTCATCACCAGCGAGCGCATGCCGGCCGTGGCGTCAGACTTGTCCAGCGCCACGACCAGGCCCCAGTCGGTGCCCTTCACGCCCTGGCGGTAGAGCAGCTTGGGCGCGCCATCCACCGACACTTCCACCGGCTTCTCTGCCTGCGCCAGCGATGCCAGCGTGGCTTCGTTCAGGCCGGCCGACAGATCGGTCGCCGGCTTGAGGGTCAGCTTGTCATTCGGATGCGCCACGATCTTGCCGGCCGCATTCACCAGGAAGCCGAAGCTGGCCTGCGTCGGATGAATGGCCTTGACGTTGGCGATCACGCTGTCCATCGCCACGTCGCCGCCGATCACGCCCTTGAGCGTGCTGCCTTCCAGGATGGGCACGGCGAAGGTCACCACGAGCTGGCCGGTGCTGGCGCTCACGTACGGCGGCGTCACCACGGGCTTGCCCGAATCCACGGCTTGCTTGTACCAGGGGCGGGCGGTCGGATCGTACGTCGGCGGAATGCCTTCGGGGTTGGAGAATTTGTACGACTTGTCGGGATAGCCGACGTAGACGTTGATGAAGCCGCCCGCCTTGTGCACGGCCTTGAAGACGGGGATCGGATCGGCGGACAACGCCACGTCCTGCAGCGACACCATCATCTGTGTCTTGGACGCCACCCAGTCGTCGATGCCCGCAATGTGGCCACGTGCGACGGACTGCAGGTTCTGGCGAATGGACTCTTCGTTGTACGAACGAGTCACGAGATAGTTGAGACCGCCAGCGAAGGTCAATGCGCCGACCACGATGGCAACGCAGGTCAGCAAAATGCGAGTACGGATGGATGCAAGCACGGTATGGTTTCCTACGAAGCCCATGGCGGGGGTTCCGCCATGTAAGGCATGCGGCACGCGGCCCTGTCGGCCTGCCGTCGCACAAGAAACGGCCGTCGTAAGAAAATCTGAAGTCTGATGTGCGGAACATGACGTGGCTGTCACGTTGCCCGAGCAGCCAACGTTCTACAATCGCCCTCCCTACGCTGCCCAGGTCGGGCAGGCTCCACTTCAAGAAAAGGAATGCGCATGAAAACGAAAGCCGCCATCGCCTGGAAAGCCGGTGCTCCGCTCACCGTGGAAGAAGTCGACCTGCAGGGCCCACGTGCCGGCGAGGTGCTCGTCGAGATCAAGGCGACCGGCATCTGCCATACCGATTACTACACGCTCTCGGGTGCCGACCCGGAGGGCATCTTCCCGGCGATCCTCGGCCATGAAGGCGCGGGCGTGGTGCTGGAGGTGGGCGCGGGCGTGACGTCATTGAAAGCGGGCGACCACGTGATTCCGCTTTACACACCGGAATGCCGCCAGTGCAAGTTCTGCCTGTCGCGCAAGACGAACCTGTGCCAGGCGATTCGCGCCACGCAGGGCAAGGGCCTGATGCCGGACGGCACGTCGCGCTTCTCGCTCGATGGCAAGCCGCTGTTCCACTACATGGGCACGTCAACGTTTGCGAATCACATCGTGGTGCCGGAAATCGCGCTGGCGAAGATCCGCCCCGACGCACCGTTCGACAAGGTCTGCTACATCGGCTGCGGCGTGACGACGGGCGTGGGCGCGGTGGTCTACACGGCCAAGGTGGAAGCCGGCGCCAACGTGGTCGTGTTCGGCCTGGGCGGCATCGGGCTGAACGTGATCCAGGGCGCCAAGATGGTGGGGGCCGACAAGATCATCGGCGTGGACCTGAACCCCGCGCGCGAGGCGATGGCACGCAAGTTCGGCATGACGCATTTCATCAACCCCAACGATGTGGAAAACGTGGTGGACCACATCATCCAGCTCACCGACGGCGGCGCAGATTACTCGTTCGAATGCATCGGCAACACGAAGGTCATGCGCCAGGCGCTGGAGTGCACGCACAAGGGCTGGGGCCAGTCGATCATCATCGGCGTGGCCGAGGCCGGCGCAGAGATCAGCACACGCCCGTTCCAGCTAGTCACGGGGCGTGAGTGGAAGGGTTCCGCATTCGGCGGCGCGCGCGGCCGCACGGACGTGCCGAAGATCGTCGACTGGTACATGGAAGGCAAGCTCAACATCGACGACCTGATCACGCACACGCTGCCGCTGGAGCGGATCAACGAAGGCTTCGACCTGATGAAGCGTGGTGAGTCTATCCGCTCGGTCGTTTTGTATTGAACGTTGAAGACGGAGCCCAGCGATGACGATTCCCGTACCGCCACTTGAACTGCTCTCGGAGCATGCTTGCTTTGGCGGCGTGCAGCGCTTCTATCGGCATGCCTCGACCGCGATCGGGCTCCCGATGCGCTTCTCGGTCTACCTGCCGCCGCAGGCGCTGACCGGCACGCGGTGCCCTGCGCTGTTCTATCTGGCCGGGCTGACGTCTACGGAAGAGACGTTCGCCATCAAAGCCGGCGCGCAACGCGTGGCCGCCCGCGAGGGGCTCATCCTGATCGGGCCCGACACCAGCCCGCGCGGCGCAAACGTCCCCGGGGAAGCCGACCACTGGGATTTCGGCATCGCCGCCGGTTTTTACCTGGACGCGACGCAGGCCCCGTGGCGCGAGCACTACCGCATGGAAAGCTACATTGCCGACGAGCTGCACCACATCGCGCGCGTGGCGTTTCCCGTGGCAGCCGGACGCATCGGAATCTTTGGGCATTCGATGGGCGGCCACGGCGCGTTGACGCTGGCCCTGCGCCATCGGGAGCGCTTTGCTTCGGTGTCGGCGTTTGCACCCATCGCGCATCCGTCGGTGTGCCCGTGGGGCATCAAGGCGTTCACCGGGTATCTCGGGGAGGATCGCACCGCCTGGGCGGCGCACGACGCTACGCAATTGATGCGACTGGCCTCATGCCCGTTTCCGGGCGGCATCCTGATCGATCAGGGCGAGGCCGACAAATTCCTCGCCGAGCAGTTGTATCCGGAAGACTTTGCTGCCGCGTGCGCCGCAGCCGGGCAGCCGCTGCAACTGCGCCGCCACCCCGGCTACGACCACGGCTACTACTTCATCGAGACCTTCATCGAAGATCACCTGCTGCATCACGCAGCGCAACTGCGTTAGCAGTAGGTTAGCGGGCGGTTAGCGGCCGCTCCCACCGCCGCTGCCGCCCGCGGCCCCGCCGGCGCCCCCGCTGCCTGCTCCGCCACCGACGCCGCCACCGACACCGCCCGAGCCGGCAGCACCGCCGCCATTGCCCCCGCCCGGCGCGCCCATCGAGCCGCCGGTACCAGGGGCGCCGACCCCGACCCCGCCCGAACCGCCGCCGGTCGTGCTGCCGGTCGAATCGTTCGCACTGCCGCCATAGCCGCCGCTGGAACCCGAGCGCCCTTGCTTGCCGGTGGCATTGCGATTACGGGTGGCGTCCCGGCCGCTGCCCGTCGAACCGCCATTGACGGCGGCGCCCCCCGTGCCCGTGGCGGTTGCGTCGGTGCTGGTACCGCCGGCCGGCGACATGGTGCTGCCACCCGCCGTGCTGTTGGATTGGGCCGCCCCCGTCTGGGCATACGCCGCCGCGGTACCGCCTGCCAGCGCCAGCGCGACTACAAGAGAAGATGCACGGAGATACGTCATGAATGGCTCCTTTGAGGTTGAGGATGTGCCCCTCCAACTCAGCAAGGGCCGTTCCGCCATCACCCGGCGCCATCGTCGAACGCGCTGATTGGCGGGATATTTGCTTGTGACCGTGCGTCAAAATGCGGAAGCCGGCACTCAGCTATACATTCAACCCTGTATGTATAATCGCCTGCCCAACTGTCGGTGCGCCGTCCCGCGTGAATTCAACGCTGGCGCTGCGCCTTCAGCCCGACGATGGAGCTGTTAACCGTGAAATTCCCCTTCCCGCTGCCGCGATCATGGCGCGCAGCGGGCGATGCCCTCGACACCAAGGCCGCCCCGGTCGCGCAACCGCTGCCCGGCGATCCGGATGCCTGGATCGCTTGCGAGCATTGCGACACCCTGCATCGCCACGAAGTCATTGCGCTCGATGAAGAGGCGCACTGCACGCGCTGCGGCGTGAAGCTGTACCGCAACCAGAGCGAGCGGCTGTCGGTGCTGCTGCCGCTGGTGGTGACGGGCCTCATCGTCTACATCGTCGCGAACATCTTTCCGATTGCCGAGATGAACGGCGGCGGCAACCGGCACGCCACCACGCTGTGGGGTGCCATCGTGGCGCTGTATGACTACGACATGCTGTTCGCTGCCGTGCTGGTGGCGCTCACCACGGTGTTTTTCCCGCTGATGTACATGTCGGTGCTGGCGCCGCTGCTCATCGCGCGATGGCGCGGGCGGCAACATCCGGCCGCCGCGCTGGTGCTGCGGGCGGCAGCGTTGATTCGCCCGTGGGCGATGGTCGAGATCTTCATGCTTGGCGTGGTGGTGGCGCTCATCAAAGTGGCACGCATGGTGTCGCTGGAAGCCGATGCAGGCTTGTGGGCGTTTGCCGCGCTGACCGTGTTCCTGACGGTGGCGTTGTCGATCGACCTGCGGCCGTTCTGGCGCGAGATCGGCCTGACGCTGCCGCCGGGCTCGCAAGTGGACGCGCCCACGGGCGTAGATGCCGCCGCGCGGCCTGGGGAGAAGCGCTCATGAGCAGCGCCACCACGCCTGCCTCTGCACAGCCGGCGCAACAAGCCCGCCCGCTGCGCGCCGCCGCGCATGGCCTGGTGACATGCGAGCGCTGCGGCCTGCTGGCGCGCATGCCCGAATCAGAGGCCGCCACGCAAGCGGTGCTGACCCACGAAGACGCGCCCGACGAAACCGCCCCAGCGCCAGTCTGCCCGCGCTGCATGTCGCCCCTGCACGTGCGCAAGCCCGACAGCCTGGCGCGCTGCTGGGCGCTGCTGATTGCGGCAGCCGCCATGTACCTGCCGGCCAACCTGCTGCCGGTGATGATTACCGACACCCTCCTCGGCACGCAGCAGGACACCATCATGAGCGGGATCGTCTACCTCTGGACGTCGGGCTCGTGGCACCTGGCCATCATCGTGTTCATCGCAAGCTTTCTCGTGCCGTTGGCCAAGCTCGGCATCCTCGCGGTGCTGTGCCTTTCGGTGCAGCAACGCTGGCACTGGAACCCGCGATTGCGCACGCGCCTGTATGCGCTGGTCGAGATCATCGGCCGGTGGTCGATGCTCGATGTGTTTGTGGTGACACTGCTCGCAGGTCTTGTGCACCTGTCGACGCTGGCCATCATCAAGCCCGGCCCTGGTGTCGGCCCGTTTGCCGCCGTGGTGGTGCTGACCATGTTCGCCGCCCGCTGTTTTGATCCCCGCCTGATCTGGGACGTCATCGACGAGCCCGATCCCGAAGAGACCGATGTATGACCGACCCCGTCGATAACGAAAACATCCCGGCGCCGCGCCGCACGAAGCGCAAGCGCTGGCTGCCCTCGCTGATCTGGCTGGTGCCGATCGTGGCGCTCGTGGTGGGCGCCACACTGATGGCGCGGGTGATCCTGGCGCGCGGCGCGCAGGTCACCGTCACGTTCAACTCGGCCGAGGGCATCGAGGCCGGCAAGACGCGCGTCAAATACAAGAGCGTCGATATCGGCGTGGTCAAGGCGGTCGGGCTGACCGACGACCGCTCCGGCGCCGTGGTGCTGATCGAACTGACGCATGACGGCAAGGCGTTTGCCGCATCGGACACGCGCTTCTGGGTGGTGCGCCCGCGCGTGGCGGCCGGCAGCATTTCGGGGCTCGGCACGTTGCTCTCCGGCGCCTATATCGGCGTGGACGGCGGCCGCTCGCAAGAGAAGAAATCCGCCTTCAGGGGCCTGGACACACCGCCGGCCATTTCGGCCGACGCGCCCGGCAAACAATTCACGCTGCACGCACCCGACCTGGGCTCGCTCGACATCGGTGCGCCGGTGTATTTCCGCCGCGTGCGCGTGGGCCAGGTGACGGCTTACGACATCGACGCCGACGGCAAGGGCGTGACGTTGCACATCTTCGTCAACGCGCCGTTCGACAAGTTTGTGGCACGCGGCACGCGGTTCTGGAACGCCAGCGGCATCGACCTCAAGCTCGACGCCAATGGGCTGAAGGTCGATACGCAATCGCTGCTGACCGTGGCGCTCGGCGGCATTGCGTTCCAGACCCCCGAAGAAGCCGATCACGAACCGGCTGCCTCCGACGCGCAGTTCCAGCTCGTGCGCAACGAAACTGCAGCACTGAAGGATCCGGAACACCTGTCGCAGACCGTGGTGATGTACTTCCACCGCTCGCTGCGCGGCCTCAACGTGGGGGCGCCGGTCGAGTTCAAGGGCATCAACGTGGGCGAGATCAAATCGATCGGCATCCACTACAGCAAGAAGCGCCACGAATTCGTGCTGCCCGTGACGGCCACGCTGTACCCCACCCGCTTCGGCATGGACATCCGCGACGACAATCCGCAGCACGCCGCCGAAGACGTCCGCACGCAGTTCGACGTGCTGGTGAAGAACGGCATGCGCGCGCAGCTGAAGAGCGCAAGCCTGCTGACGGGCCAGCAGTTCGTGAACCTCGACTTCATCGACGCGGCCGATCGCGACAAGACCCCGCCGCGCTTCGGCATGCGCGATCGTGACGGTGCGTACGTCTTCCCGACTGCCGACAACCCGACCGACGACATCGAGGCGCAGATTGCCGGCATCGCCAAGAAGCTCAACAAGGTGCCCTTCGAGCAGATCGGACAGGACGTTCACCGCACGCTGACCACGCTCGACGCCACGCTCAAGCAGACCGAGCAGCTGGCCAAGACCGTCAACAGCGACCTCGCTCCGCAGATGAAGGAGACGCTGGCCGAGGCGCGCCGCACGCTGGATTCTGCGCGCCAGGTCTTCTCTGACGATGCCCCGTTGCAACGCAATGCGCGCGATACGCTGGAACAGGTGGCCAAGGCCGCCGCGTCCGTGCGCGTGCTGACCGACTATCTCGACCGCCACCCGGAAGCGCTGATCCGCGGCAAGGCAAAGGACGCGCAATGATGCCGATGCAAACGACGATGCTGTCTTCCTCTCTTCGCCTGGCGAGCGCCGCTGCCGCTGCCGTTGCTGTGCTGCTTGCAGCGTGCGCTTCGCCCGAGCCGACATTGCATACGCTGTCGGTGCGGCCCGAAAGCGCGGATACCGGCCGCTTCCAGCGCGCCTTCCGCCTCTCGGGCGTGCGGGTGCCCGATCGCCTGGACAAGCCGCAGATCGTTTTGCGTACGTCCGACAGCGAAGTGGTGGCGCTTGAGCAGCAGCGCTGGGCCGCGCCGTTCGGTTCTGAACTGCGCGATGCGCTGTCTGCGAACCTGGCGACGGCGCTGTCGGCGGTGGACGTCGGGAGTGCAGCTGCCCCGGCGGGCGTACCGCTCTACCGCATCGGTGCCGAGATGCGCAGCTATGACGCGCGGCCCGGACAAGGCGTGACGGCGCTGGTGACGTGGCGCGTATCGCGCGACGCGGCCAACCAAGGGGCGGCGCCCGCAGCCCTCACCTGCCAGACGACGCTGGCCCTGCCGGTCAATGGGCAAGCCGCGGGTACGGATTCAGAGGCTGGCGTGAACGCGGTGGTGTCGTCCACGCAACGCCTCGTGCAGCAGTGGTCGCAACAGATTGCGCAAAGCGTGCAGGGTCTGGAAACCCCTTCCGCGGTGCCGGCGTGGTGCCGGTGAGGTGAGGCGATGCGTCAGCGCTCGGCCAGTTCCTGCGTGAGCCGGCCGAGCGTGGCCAGCGCAGCTTCAAGGTTGGCCGAAGGCGGCAGCCCGAAACAGATGCGGAAGAAATGATCGAAGCGATTCAGGTTCGAGAACATCGTGCCCGGCGCAATGCGGATGCCCTGTGCCAGCGCCGCATCGAACAGTTCCATCGACGACACGTTCGCGGGCAACTCCACCCACATCGCCAACCCGCCTGACGGCACCGACAACCGCGTGCCGGCGGGAAAACATCCCGCAATCGACTCAGCCATGCGTTCGCGCTGTTCGCGCAGCGTCTGACGCAGCGTGCGCAGGTGACGGTCGTACGCGCCGGACGCGATAAAGCGCCCCGCCAGCACCTGCGACCACGAATCGTTCGGCCGCGACTGCGCAAACTTCAGCATCTGCACGCGCCCCTGCCAGCGGCCCGCGGCCATCCAGCCCAGGCGCAGGCCGGGCGCCAGCACCTTGCTCAACGACGCGCAATAGATGACGTTGCCCGTGCGGTCCCATGCCTTGAGCGCCTTGAGCGGCGTGGGGCTGTCGCCGAGGGCGCTATACGTATCGTCTTCAATCAGCGCGATGCGGTTGGCGTCACAAAAGGCGGCCATGCGGCGCTTGGCGGCGTCGGGCATGATGCTGCCGAGCGGATTCTGCAGATTGGGCACCACCACCACGGCGCGAATGTTGCCGTACGCCTGCACCGCCATCTCGAGCGCTTCCAGCGACATGCCGGTGCGCGGGCTGGTAGGAATTTCCACCGCGCGCATGCCCAGGCTCTCCAGCACCTGCAGCAGCCCGTAGTAGGTCGGCGATTCCACCGCCACCGTATCGCCCGGCTGCGCCACGGCGCGCAATGCCAGGTTCACCGCCTCGATACAGCCGTGGGTGACGATCACATCGTCCGGCGCGACCTGCACGCCCATGTCGAGCGCACGCCGCGCCACGGCGGTCTGCAGCTCAGGATGACCGTTCGGGATGACGGCCTGCGTCAGCAGCAACGGATACCGCCGCAACACCTGCGACGCGATCCGATTGAGCGCCGCTGCCGGATACAACGCAGCCGCGCCGCTTGCGCCGGATAGATCCACATGCACCGTGGCTTGCTGCCCGCGCGCCACGATGGCCGACACGCGCGCATGCACGCCCACATAGGCCGCCGGATCCGGCGTCGACACCTCGGGTTCCTTCACCGGCGCCAGCAAGGCCCGGCGCGGTTGCCGCACAAAGTAGCCAGAACGTTCGCGCGCTTCGAGCCAGCCTTCCGTCTCCAGATGCCGGCATACCTGCAGCGCGGTCGACAGGCTGACGGCGTGCGTGCGCATCAACGTGCGCACGGACGGCATGCGCTCGCCCGGCGCCAAGACCCCGCTGCGGATCGCGCCGAGGTAATGATCGGCAAGCGTGCGATACAGCGGCTGCGCGGACGGTGGAGTCAACTCGGTGACGGACATGGCGGCGAGGGGCGGCGGAGGGCGGCAACAAGCGGCAAGGAAACGTGTCCAGCACATCATGCCGGCAAGACCGCGACCGCAACAGATACAGACAACGCCAAACTGTACCGCAACAGATTGTCACGAGCGCAGGGGTGTTGCGGCTGAAGTTGCGTTGCTCTGTGTCTGTTGGCGCGGGCGTGAGGTGCCTACGCTGGAGCCATGTTCAGGAGATCGACATGACTGCGACGACACCCGCATCCGAACCCGAATGGCTGGCCCTGAGCCGCGGCCAGAGGGGCCTGCAGTGGCTGGCCGCCGGCACCACGCTCGTGGCACTGGAGGGCACCTTGCGCCTCGAGCCGCCGTCGCGTTGGGGTGCCGCTGTGCGCTATACCCTGAGCGCTGGCCACGCGCATGTGGTGGAAACCTCAGGGTGGTGGCACCTGCATGCCGATGCCGGTGTCAACGCGCACCTGCGCATCGTCGTGCCGACGCTTCGGACACAACGCAGCGCGTGGCCGGGAATGTGGCGGTGGCTGGCCCACTGGATTCAGCCGCGCCAGACATCGCGCGGCTGAATCCACGGCGGAACCGTCAGCCACGCTCGCCCGGCTTCGGGCTCGGCGCGCCAGGACGTTTCCCGTCGTCCGGGCGGATCGAAGCGTTTTCGAAGTCGCCCGGGTCCTCCTCGCCTACGCCGCTTTCGCTCGGGATGGCCGGTGCAACGGGCCGGGCGGCGTCGCCCGAAGGCGCCTTGGCTTTGTCGTTATCCCGGGGTGAATGGGTGCCGCTCATGGCTGTTTCCGGCTGTTCTGGTGCTGCCCCAGGCGCTGCTGGTTTTGCGGCATCTGCCCTTCCTGTGCGGCGGCACGGCCATCTTCGGCCGGCACCGGCATCGGGCGCTTGGCCGACTGGTCGGTGCCGTGCTGCATGGACGTACGCTCGGCGCGGTCGGATTCAGCGCGCTCCCGGTTGCCACCGCGCCCTTGCTGCGCCTGCGCGTTGTGCTCGCCCTTTTTGCTTTCGCTCTTTCGTTCCCCCGCTTTTTCTCCCGCCTGTGCAGCGGGCTTGTGCGGTTGCTGTGCGTGTTGCTTCATCGTCAGCCTCCTGATTTCGGTTACGGGCAGCTCGCCCGCGTCGAAGGGGTCGCAACGAGCGTGCCGCAAACTGCTGCGCGCGCGCAGGTATCCGCCTTGCTGCATTCGCTGTGTCGCGCCTTGGCGCACAAGCACGCATGGAGAATCCACATGGCAACGAGCAACCTGTATCGCACCGGCGAAGCACCCGCACAAACCGGCAAGGGCCACGGCACCGATGCCCTCGGCCCCTCCGACAGTTCGGACTCGGGCAGCGACGTGGTCGGCGGCCCGGGCCTGGGCAGCGACGTTGAAGATCGCTTTGACGACGATCCCGCGGTCCACCCACACGGCAACGCGGCCAACCGCACAGCAGGCGCGGACCTCGGCGACGTCAATCTCGACAGCGACACCGACTCGACCGGCACGGGCGAGCGCCGCGCGGCCGGGCACGAACCCGTCATACGCGAAGGCGGCGACCTGATGCCGGACGCCATACGCGACCTGCATGACCCGGACGTCGACACCCCCATCGACGACGAGAACTTCGAGCACGCCACAGGCCTGGCCGGTGAAAACGATGACGCGGATGCCCCCGACGCCGTCGAGCTGGACGAAGCGCCGATCGACCCGCAACCCGGCAGCCGTGATGTGCCGGTGCAATCGCCCACCGGCGGCGGCACCGACTGGTCTGACAACATGCGCCGCAGCCGCCCAACGTACAAGGGCAAGCGCGTGCCGGGCCAGCATCGCAGTTGAGCCGGCTCGGATGCATGCGGACCGCGCCTGCACGCCAGCGCGGTCCGGTCTAGACTGGCGGCTGCCCAGCGCGGCGCAGAGATGCGCGCATGCTGGCCCGCCGCGCCCACGTTTGGGTGAATCTCACGCGCTTGCTCAATGACACGTCTACGCTTTTCGGCCCGTACTGCCGCAGCCGTCGCTCTTGTGACTGCGGTCCTTCCACTCGCCGCATCCGCGCAAAGTACCGCTGCGCCCACGCGCGTGCGGGCCACCATCAATGCGGTCCACAGCACCGCTGTCGACGTGACCGACACGTCCGGCAACAAGGCCACGGTGACGCTGCCGGTGGACATCAACGTCACGCAGGTTGCGCCGATCGAGCCGTCGGCCATTCGCGCCGGCAGCTATATCGGCACGGCCGCGGTCAAGGAGCCGGACGGCACGCTGCGTGCGCTGGAAGTCCATGTGTTTCCGGAAGCCATGCGCGGCACCGGAGACGGTCACCGGCCTTACGACCTCGGGCCGAACAGCAGTATGACGAACGGCACGGTCGAACAGGCAGGCGCTGTCACCGGTGCGCAGGGCCGCACGCTGTCGGTCAAATACAAGGATGGGGAGCAGCGCATCGTGGTGCCGCCGCAAGTGCCGATCGTCACCTTCGAGCCGGGTCGGCGCGATGACCTGAAAGCCGGCGCGCACGTCGTCATGTTCGTGCGCGCCGATGCGCAGGGCACGCTGGTCGCGCAGCGCGTGCTGGTCGGGAAGGACGGGATGGTCCCGCCCATGTGATGACGATTTGATGGATGGGACATCGGGCCAGCCACATGTGCTGGCCCGATTTGCTTAGAACGGCTTGCTGACCGACAACAGGAACGTACGGCGCGGCGCAAACTGCGGCGCCCCCACGCCGATGCCCGTGCCATCGCGCAGCTGGTAGCTGCGATCGAAGATGTTCAGCACGGTCAGGCGGGTCTTGAACTTGCCCAGCGTCGGCACGTTGAAGTCGCGGGCCGCGCCCACGTTCATCTGCCAGTAGGCCGGCAGGTGGTCGGAGTTGACAAAGCCGCGACGCAGGCCGGTGCCGAACAGCGCATCGGCCATGTAGGTCGTGCCGGCGTACTTGTACGACACCCCGGCAGAGGCCGCCACACGCTGGTCGTGATCGAGATTGACCCAATGGTTGTTGATGTAGGCCAGCTCGTCGGCACCAAAGTTGAACTGTCCGGTCTCGATACCCTTGCCCTGCGCGCGCGACACCGCCAGGTTCAGATACGCCCCGAAGTTGCCGTTGCGATAGTTCGCGCTGCCTTCCAGGCCGTAGATGCGGCCACGCTCGTAGTTGAACGCCGAGTACAGCAGCGCGTTGCCGAACTGCCCTTCGTCCTGCAGGTGACGCACGTCGCGGTAATACGCATCCAGACCCAACGTCAGGTGCGGCGTGAGCTGGTGCGAAATCCCCAGATCAAAGTAGTTCGAGCGCTCCGACTTGACCGCCGTGTTGGCATCCGACGGCAGTGCGTTGGTCGTGCCGAGGAAGCTCGCCACCGAGGTGCTGTCAAACTTCTCGGTCGGCGGCGGCGTGAAGTAGCGCGCGTAGCCCGCATGCACGCGGGTGCGCGGCGTCAGGTCGTACGTCAGGCCAAGGCGCGGGCTTAGTTGCTGCTCGCTGACGATGGTGTTGACGCGGTCGTAGCGTGCGCCGTAGTTGACGGTGAGCTTGTCGGTGGGCTTCCACTCGTCCTGCAGGTAGACGCCCATCGTCGTGCCGGTGTCGCTGTGGTTGTCGACGATGGTGATGGGCGTGCCGCTGGTCTGCGCGCCGCTGTCGTCGGCGGGGAACACGCTCGAGGTGTTGTCGGTGCCGAAGCGCTCGCGCTGCACGAACACGCCGGCGCGCAGCGTGTGCTTGTCATTGAGCTTGTAGCTGGCGTCACCCTGCAGGCCATAGGCCTGGTTGCGGCGGGTGAGGTCGGCCGCAACGCCGTTATAGACCAGGTCGCCAATCGGGTCGGGCGTGTAGTCGATGCGGCTGGAGCGGCGGAACACCGACACCTGGTAGTCGAGCTTGGGCGACACCTTCTGCTGATACGTCAGGATCTGGAAGTCGGTCTTCTCGCGCTGATTGGCGTTGAGCGCTTCGGACGCCGGCGCCACCGCGCCATCGAGCGTGAACTGCGGCGTCAGGCCCGGGCGCGTCGGAATCTGGAAACGGCCGTTCGACGTGCCGAACATGAAGCTCACGCGGCTGTCGTTGTCGAGCAGGTACGAGAGCATGCCGAACGACTTGTTTTGCGTGGTGTGGTCGTGCGTGGCGTTGCGGTTGCCCGTCGGGTTTTCAATGCCGAGGTTGTTTTCCAGGAACACGCCCGACAGGTAATAGCTGAAGCGGTCTTTCGTGCCCTGGATCTGCGCATTGACCTCGTGCGTGGCATTGCTGCCCAGCACCGTGCCGATCTCGCCGCCGAAGGCCTTCGGCTCGCCGTCTTCGTCGGCAGACGCGCCCTTGGTGGTGATGTCGACAATCCCGGCGGTGCGGTAGCCGTATTGCGCCGGCAGCGCGCCGGTCAGCACGTTGATCTGGTTGGCGAAGCGCGTATCCAGCATCTGCCCGAAACCGCTGATCGGCTCCGGAACGATCACGCCATTGATACGGTATTGCAGGTTGGAGTGATCTCCGCGCACGTGCAGTTGCCCGTAGGAATCCTGCACCACGCCCGGTGCCTGCAGCAGCACCTGGTTCAGCGGCGTGGCATCGCCCAGCGGCAGGCGGGCAATGTCATCGGTGTCGAACTTGTAGACGGAGCTGCCGGTGTCCGGCGACAGCGCATTGCGTGCGGCATCCAGGCGCTTGGCCGTGACGCGGGTTTCGCTGAGATCGCGCACGTTGGTGGCGGGTGCCGTCGTGGCGGGCGTGGAAGGCGTGGCGGCCAGCGGTGTGGCCTCCTGAGCCAGGGCGGAAACCGAGGCGACGGACGGCAGGACGGCGGCAAGCGCCATCACCAGCTTGCGGGGCTGGAACGGAATCATGGAAAAACCTTTGAATCGAGCGGATGCGTTAAACAGCGGCACGCGCATGCGTCAACACAACGCGCGCGCCCACGGGCAAGGCAGGAATCAAAAGCAAATTGGAGGATCGCGCGAACACACAGCCACCGGAAACACCGGTGCGCCCGCATGAAAGCCGATGCGCGGAAAGTGCCAGCGCCGCGTATGCGCCAGGCGCAGCGACACCAGCATCGGCAAGGCCGCCGCCAGCGCGGCGTAGGCTGCGCACTGCAAGCACGCGGCGTGCTCCTGCGCGGGCTGACTGCGCTCGGCACTGGCCGGCTTGGCCGGGGCGGCGGCGTTGAACTCGACGCCGGTCGCTTCGCTGAATTCACTCCAATGCGAGAGCGCATGCCGCAGCGCGCCCTGCTGACCGAACAGCAGGAACACGGTCAGTAGGCAAGCCAGCCAACGCGGATGGAGGAAGGAGGGGCGGAAGGAACGCAAGGTCGGGCGCAGGTGCCGGCGCACAATATCACCCGACATTGTGCGCCCCAATGCAACTAAGTTGCGAATTCTGACACCAGCCGCCTGATTCAGCAATCCGTCAGGTGGAGGGGCAGAACAACCCCCGAGCGTAGCGCGCTTGTATTACAAGCGCGTGTGCGCAAAACCAGGCATGAGACCGGTCGGCACGCCCAGGGCCGGCACCGGCACGCGCTTCCAGTTCGACCGCGTCTTGCGGGCGGCCTCGGCGCGTTGGGCGTGAGCGCCCACCTCGGTGGCATCGTGCAAGCTGGCCAGCCAGGCGCCATAGTCGAACCAGCCGTCGCGCACGAGCTGTTCGCCCACGCAGTTGGCAAAGCGATCGGACTTGGGCAGGAAGCACAGCTCGAAGCCTTCGGCCTCGCGGCGACCATGCATCCAGCGGTGCGGCACCTGGTGGCTGGCCAGCGCTTCCGACAAGCGCGTGCCGTAGCGCTGCTGCCCTTGGCGCCGCGCCCCGATCACGTAGAAGCCATCGAGCAGGCGCCGCAGCCCCAGCGCAGAACGCGCGTGGCGCACCTCGGCGTCGACCAGCAACTCTCGGTTCTGCGTACGCGCCTGTAACGCCAGCGCAGCGAAATGGTGCGCGCCCCACTCGTTCATGTAGAACAGCTCGCCGCCGGCAAAATCGTAGGCACGGAACACGTTCGCCTGATCTGCGTAACGGAAGACATGGCGCCGGTTGGCGGCAAAGTCGGCGTCCGTGCTGTGCGGAATGCGGCGGCAATGCTGATGCGCAAACACCAGCATGCTCGGAAACGAATGCACCGAGCACGGCGACTGCGCCAGCCCTGTCACCGCGCGGATATCGATGTTGCAGTGCTCGCGGCGCACGCCCACCAGCTGGCTGAGATGGTGGTGCAGCTCGTCCACCCAGTCGGCATGAGCAAGATGCTTGGGAAACAGCTGGTGCGCGGGTTCGGCAAGGCCGCCCTCGAGCAGGAACGGCACGCTCTTGTGCCAGATGTCGAGTCTCCAGTGCGACAGCGCATCGCTGGGCGTGCGATGGTGTGCAACCGATTGCGTGACATTGAAGGCGCGCGACTGGACGACCCAGTTCGACGCCGCATGCAGCAGATTGGAAACGTTCATGTCACCCCCCGGAAGACTGAATCGTTTGTTTGCGGATTGCCGACATCGCTCTGAATGTGTGGCGATTGTTCAGCAATGTAAAAACCAACGACTCAAACGTACCCCACTTTAGAGGGGTGTGCCATGAAGTTTGTTGAAGTCCGTGTTAAGAAAAATACACATGAACCGTAGGGGCTTGCCGGGCGCGCCGCATGCTGGAAGAGAGGCATCTGCCGATCAGGAGATTGCGATGTCCACCCAGCCAGGCCGTTCCGAAACCGATACGACGCAGCCCGAAAGCCCGAGAGCGCAGCCACAGTCCGCCAAGCGCAAGCCCGGCGAGCAGCTGGTGCCACGCGACACCCGCCCCGATCCCGCCGAGCAGAAAGAGCCGCCTGTGGAAGACTTCTGACGTCGTCTGACGCTGGGCCGCCGCCTCAGACCAGGCACATGTCGGACACTTCCTCGTCCGACAAACCCCACGTGGTGGCGTCTTCCACGGTGACGATCGAGTCGTCGGACTTGCCCAGGCTGATGCGCTCGGGGCGCACGCGCGTCTTGGTGTTGCCCGAATAGAACACCACCACGTCCGGCTTCAGCGCAGACGCCTCGTTCTGGTGAACGACCACGCCCAATCGGTTGGTCCGCAGCTTGACCAGCGTGCCGACCGGGTAGATGCCCACGCTGCGCGTAAAGGCCTGGAAGACGGTGCGATCGAATTGCGTGTCGGTGCGCGCCATCATGTATTTCAGCGCCTGCGCCGGAGACCACGCATGGTGGTAGGGGCTGCTCGACGTGAGCGTGTCGTACACGTCGCAAATGGCGCCCATCTTGGCCCACAGGCTGATGCCGTCCGCCTTCTGCGCGTCAGGGTAGCCGCTGCCGTCGATGCGCTCGTGGTGGTGCAGGCAGATTTCGCGCGCGATCTCGCTGAACTGGCCGGTGCCCTGCAGCAGATGATGGCCGCCCACCGCGTGCGTCTGCAGCAGCGCCAGTTCGTCCTTGGTCAGCGCCGTGCTCTTGTCGAGCAGCGTCCGGGGCATGGCCGATTTGCCGATGTCGTGCACCAGCCCGCCCAGCCCGCATTCGCGGATCTCGTCTTCAGGCAGGCCCAGCGTCTTGGCCAGCGCCACCATCAGCGCACACACGGCAAACGAATGCAGGTAGGTGTAGTCGTCCTTGTTCTTCAGCCGCGCCAGGGCAATCAGCGCATAGGAGTTGCGTGCCAGCGAGTTGGACACGTCGTCCACCAGCAGCAGCGCCTTTTCGGTTTCCAGCGCACGGCCCATGCGCGCTTCCGAAAACATGTGGCCGAGCGTCGCCTTGCCGTTCTGCATCAGCTGCTGGGCGTGCTTCCACTCTTCCTTGAGCGACGTCGGCGTGATCGGCGGTCGGGCGGCCACGGTTTCGCGCGTGAGCGGCTCGGGGGCGGGCACCGGAGCCGGCGCGGGCATCAGGGTCTCGGACAGCACGTCTTCGCCGCGCTCCGGGTCGATCCAGATCTCGGTGATACCCGCTTTGCGGATGTCGTCGATCTGGCCCTGGTGCGACAACTGGAATTGCGCCCGCCAGAACGGATGCTTGAGCCAGGACCCGCCCAGCTTCATCACAAACATGCCGACACGCAATTGGCTCGCATCGATTCGCTTCATACCCTGCCTGCCTCGGCTCGAAGTCCGGTTTTTTGATTGAATTAGGGGAGCGGCGTGCCAGCCGACACTGGCTCGTGTTTCGCAGTCTAGGCGTTTTAAGCTGGTGGATGCTCTGGTCCTTCAGCGCGCCAAACCGCGCTTGGCTTATCGGCAAGCCTGCGCAAAACTTGAGGCGGATGTGGATTGGGCGGCGCGCGGCATGCCCTAGCCCTGGCAAGCAAAGGGCGGAACATCGGCTGTGGCAGCGGTCGAATCAAACAGGTGATGCGTCAAGACCCTCGCCGGTCGGGCTGGCGGCCCGGCGCGGGAGGGGTACACTAGACCTCAAGGATGCGCATCCGATATGACTCAAGATCCCACCTCCCAACGCAAGCAGCAGAACGCCGATGACTTCGCGCTCAACCGCGACGCCATCCGCTGGCTGGCGTCCCTGCCCGACGAGGTGCGGCCGATCGAACTCGGCCGGAAGTTTCCGCGCATCATCAACACGATCGCCGCCAAATGGGCGGATTTCATCGGCTGCCGGCGCTACCTGAACAGCCTGCAGATCGACGACCGGGGCGGCCGCCAGGGATTTCCGTTCGAGATCGTCCAGGAAATCTGCACGCTGCGCGAGTACTTCGACTCGCAGTATCCGCCCGACAAGGACCTCTGGCAGAAGGCCATCGACGCCAACAAGCGCTGACGCGCCGGCACCTCCACCAAAGCAAAGCGGCCCACCTTCGGGCCGCTTGTCATTTGCACGCGCAGTCTGCCGGTCAGGCAGCGGAATCCGGCCCCGATGCCAGCTTGTTGAGCAGCGCCAGCAGCGTGTGCCGCTCGTCCGTCGAAAGATGCGCTGTCACGCGGGCGTCGTGCGCGGTGACGGCGCGGGTGATTTCGTCGAGGGTGGTGGCGCCCTTGGCCGTCAGCACGAGCCGGAACGCGCGCTTGTCCTTGGGCGACGGCTGCCGTTCGACCATGCCCATGTCTTCCAGCGTATCGACCAGCAACACCGCCCCGGAGCGGGCCACGCCGAGGATGTTGGCCAGTTCGGTCAGCTTGAGGTTCGGGTTGTGCGCGATCACGGTCATGGCCGAGAAGCGCGGCGGCGTGATGTTCCACGCCTGCAGAGACCGCACGAAATCTTCGTAGATGTGCAGCTGCGCCCGGCGCACCGCATAGCCGACGAGGCCGTCAAGCGCGCCATACTCCACGTCCGCCAGATGCGGGTTGAAGTGCCCCGAGGGGGCTACGGCGGGATACAGGTCGTCGGCTTTGGGCGTGCGCGGCATGGCGGTGTCGATGGTGAAAGACCCCTCGATTATCGTCGGCGATGCGCCCGCCGGCCACGCACGCGCGCGCGTTTCAGTTCAACAATTTCCACTTGCCGTGATCGATGGTCAGCAGCACGCGGCCGCGCGCGTCAAAGCCGAAATGATCCGCGGCCGTGTAGTTGAGCACGCCATGCGAAACGACGATATCGCGCTCCGATTCCAGCGCGTTCTTTAGCGCCTGGCGGAACTCCGGCGTGCCGGGCTTGGCCTTCTTAAGCGCCACCGGCACGATGCGCTGGAGCACCTGCAGCGCATCCCACGTATGGGCACCGAACTGCGTGCGCGTGTCGGGGCCGTTGGCTTTCTCATAGCGCGTCACGTATTCGAGCGCCGTCTTCTTGCTCGGGTGGCTGTCGGGCAATTGCTCGGCCACGATCACCGGGCCGGCAGGCAGAATGGCCCCGTCGACCGTCTTGCCGCCGATGCGGATCAGGTCTTTCGTGGCCGCACCGTGCGTCTGGTAGATCGGGCCCGCATAACCGCGATCGCGCAACGCGGTGTGCGGCAGCGCAGCGCCCGTGCCCGCACCGGCCACCAGGATCGCATCGGGCTTGATGCTGACCAGCTTGGCGACCTGCCCAGTCACGCTGGTATCTGCACGGGCATAGCGTTCCACGTCGACGATGTTGATGCCGCGCGGCGTGGCGGCAGCAGTGAAGTCCTTCAGCCAGCTCTCGCCGTACGCATCCGAGAAGCCGATGAAGCCGACGTTCTTGACGCCGGACGCCGCCATGCGCGTGGCAATCGCCTCGGCCATCAGCGAGATGGGCTGCGCAAGCCGGTAGGTCCAATCGCCCTTGCCCGGCTTCAGCTCCACCGGCGCCAGCGCCAGTTGCGGCGTGTGCGATTCGGTGGCGACTTCGGCAATCGCAATCGACGGTGCCACCGCCGATGAGCCCACGATGATGTCGACGTGGTCTTCCGTGACAAGCTTGCGCGCCAGGCGCGTGCCGGTGCTCGGATCGGAGGCGTCATCCACCACCACGAGGCGCAGCTTTTCGCCGCCGATGGCATCCGGATAGAACGCCAGCGAATTCTTCTGCGTGATGCCGAGCGACGCCGACGGCCCGGTCGTTGACAGGCTCACACCCACGACGATGTCGGCATGGGCGGCGGTGGCAAGCAACAGCGCAGCAGCGGCGCAGATGGTGCGGCGGATGGTCATGGGTCCCCTCTTTTTTGGCGTTCGAACGTACAGGCGCTTCAGGCGCGGCCCGGCATGGGCGGCTGATCGCGCAGCGACTGCGGATCGAAGCCGGCCAGTTTTTTATAGCGCATCGCAATCCCTTCCAGCTCGGAGCGCGGGATCACGTCGTCGATGCGCGCAAAGCCTTGGGGCGCGCGTTCATGTGCGAGCTGCATGACCTGCTCCGGCCCGTTGAGGCGGTTGCGCAGCACGATGCCCGCGGTGCGCGGCAGGCGATCGGCCTCGTACTCGCGCAGGGCAACGCCGGTGTCGCGGGTGGCGAGCAGGCAATCGACCAACGCGCGGGCATCGAGAATCGCCTGGGCGCTGCCGTTCGAGCCGATCGGATACATCGGGTGCGCCGCATCGCCCAACAGCGTGACGCGGCCGAAGGTCCAGCGCGGCAGCGGATCTTTGTCGACGAGCGGGAATTCGTACACGGCCTGGGCGCCGTCGATCAAGGCGGGAATGTCGATCCAGTCCCATTTCCAGTCGGCAAAGGCACTGCGGAAAATCGCGCGGTCGACCTCGCGGTTCCAGTCGCTGCGCGGCGGTGCCTCGTCGGGCACGCGCAGCTCGGCAATCCAGTTGATGCGCGAGCGGCCCTGCTGGCGCAGCGGTTCGGAGATCGGATAGGCGACGAACTTCTGGTCCTGATGGCCGGCCATGAACATGGTGCGGCCATCGAGATACGGCGCGGCCTCGGTGACGGCGCGCCACAGCATGCGGCCCGCAAAGCGCGGTGCATCACCCGTCGGGTAGAAGTGTCGGCGCACGGCAGAGTGGATGCCATCCGCGCCGATCAGCACGTCGGCCGAGGATTCGACCACGGTTTCGTTGGCGCGATCACGCACGGTGAAGCGCACGGGGCCGCCCTTCTCCCCCGTCGACTGGACCGCTTCGAAGCTGTGACCCAGGCGGATGCAGTCCGCGCCGAGCCGCTCAATCACGGCATCGGCCAAAGCCATCTGGAATTCGCCGCGATGGATGGAGAACTGCGGCCAGTCATACCCGGCGGCCAACCCGCGCGGCTCGTGCCAGATCGGCTGGCCGAAACGGTTGTAGTACGCCAGGGCGGAAGTACGAATCGCCAGCGCGCTCAACGTGTCTTCCAGCCCGAGTTCGCACAACTGGCGCGCGGCGTGCGGCAGCAAATTGATGCCGACACCCAGCGGCCGCAGCGTCTGCACGGCCTCCCACACTTCCACCTCAAAGCCTTGGCGCTCGGCCATCAACGCGAGCGTCAAGCCGCCGATGCCCGCCCCGATGATGGCGATCTTCATGGCTGTCTCCCTGAAATTTGTTGCAGTCTATAACGAATCGCGAGGCCCTCCCGCCGGGGGCATATCAGGGCAAATACCTAGACGATGGCGGCTGAATGCGGCGCGTTGACCGCTTGACGCTCTGTGAGATATCACAATACCATCACTCGACTTTTACGAGATTCGAGGCCGCCCCCATGTCGCGTCCCATCAAGCTGGTTTCCGGCGCCGCCAAGCCCGCCCCTGCACCGTTTGCCGTTGAGCCGGCAGCGCATGCGCCCAAAGGCGCCGCCATGCGTGAACTCGCCTACAGCGAGATCAAGCGCCGCATCATGGCGTGCGAATTCCGCCCCGGCGAGCCGCTCAACGAAGCGCAGCTCGGCACGATTCTGGGATTGGGCCGCACGCCGATCCACCAGGCGCTGCATCGGCTGGAGGTGGAAGGGCTGGTGCAGATCCTGCCGCGCAAGGGCGTGCTGGTGACGCCGCTGTCGCTCAACGACGTGCTCGACATGATCGAGGTGCGCGCCACCAACGAGATCCTGTGCGTGACGCTGGCCGCCGAGCGTGCCCACCCGGCGGATTTCGAAGCCATGCGCGCCATCGTCGATGCATCGCCCGCGCTGATCGAACACCGCGACATTGCCGCGCTGGCCGCGCTGGACCTCAAGTTCCACCTCGCCATTTCCGCCGCGTCGCGCAACCGCGTGCTGGCCGAATTGCTGCGCGGCCTGCACGAGAAGCAGGCGCGCTTCTGGTTCCTCTCGCTGTCAGAGCCGCAACACCTGCAGAACGTGTACGACGAGCACCTCGCCGTGCTCGATGCGCTGGAGCGCCGCGATGTGCCCGCAGCGCGCGAAGCCATTCGCGAGCACATCGACGAGTTCCGCCGCACGATCATCCGCACGCTCTGATCCTGATTTCCCCCGTTCGCTTTCCCCGCCTCTTCCGGATTCCGCATGACCACGCTGCACCTGAACCTGATCGGCCACGGCCCCATCGACGTGACCGTGGACCACCTTGTCATTGCCGGCTGGACCGGCCGCGATGCCGACGCCGTCGAACACCACATCGCCGAGCTTGAAGCGATCGGCGTGGCGCGTCCGGCGCGTGTGCCGTGCTTCTACCGCGTGTCGGCCTCGCTGCTGACCACCGACGCCACCGTGGAGATTCCCGGCGCCGACTCCTCCGGCGAAGCGGAGTTCGTGCTGTATTCCACGCCGATGGGCCTGCTGGTCGGCATCGGTTCCGACCACACCGACCGCAAGGTCGAAGCCTATGGCGTGACGGTCTCCAAGCAGATGTGCGCCAAGCCCGTCAGCCGCGATGTGTGGCGCTTCGAAGCACTGGCCGACCACTGGGACAGCCTGCAGATGAAGACCTGGCGCACCCGCAACGGCCACACCGCGCTGTACCAGGAAGGCGGCGTGACGCGCATGCTGGACCCGCGCGACCTCATCCGCCGCTACACCGGCAACGACACGCTGCCCGTCGGCACCGCCATGTTCTGCGGCACGCAGCCCATCATCGGCGAACTCGGTTTCGGCGAGGCCTTCGACATGGCCCTGATCGACCCGGTGTCGGGCACCGAGTTACGCCATCGCTATGCTGTCGACACGCTGCCTGTTGAAGGCTGAAGCGCCCCACCTCACGGAGACCACCGCATGATGACGCCCCGCCCGAACATGATCCGCGCGCTGGCCGCTGACCTGGCTGCCGGCCGCACCACCAGCGTCGCGCTGACAGAGGCTGCCCTGGAGCACGCCGCAGCGCACCGCGCCGCCGGCGGTGCCGCCTACGTAAGCCTCGACGAGCAAGCCGCGCTGGCCATGGCGCGCGCCGCCGATGCCGCACGTGAGGCAGGCAACGTGCCCTCGCTGCTGGCCGGGCTGCCGGTGTCGATCAAGGATCTGTTCGACGTGGCCGGCCAAGTGACGTCTGCCGGTTCGCGCGCCCTGGCCGACCAGCCGCCCGCCACTGCCGATGCCGCCGCCGTGGCGCGCCTGCGTGCAGCCGGCGCCGTGCTGCTGGGCCGCACCAACATGAGCGAATTTGCGTTCTCCGGTCTGGGCCTGAATCCGCATTACGGAACACCGCGCACGCCGGCCGATGGCGCGCGCGCGGCAGGCGGCTCCACGTCGGGCGGTGCCGTCACCGTGGCAGGCGGCATGGCCGTGGCGGCATTGGGCACGGACACCGGCGGCTCGATCCGCATCCCCTCGGCGTTCTGCAACCTGACGGGCTTCAAGCCCACCGCGCGCCGGGTGCCGATGACGGGCGGCGTGCCGCTGTCCACGTCGCTCGATTCCAGCGGCCCGCTCGCCAACTCGGTTGACTGCTGCGCCATCGTCGATGCCGTGTTGAGCGGCGAATCCGGCAACGATGCGTTCGACACCACCGCAGTACCGCTGGCCGGGTTGCGCTTCGGCATCACGCAGGACTTTGTCGGCGCGGATCTCGACAACACAGTCGCCGTTGCGTTCGAGCGCGCTGTCGAGCGGCTGGAACGTGCCGGCGCGCACATCGTGCGTTTCGAATTTCCCGAGCTGCTGCAACTGCCGGACATCAACAGCGGCGGCGGCTTCTCGGCAGCGGAATCCTGGGCATGGCATCGCGCGCTGCTCGCGCGTGCCGAAGCGCAGTACGACCCGCGCGTCGCCACGCGCATCCGCCGGGGCGAACAGATGAGCGCAGCCGCCTACATCGACGTGATCAACGCACGCGTGCGCATGATCGCCGCCGCGCGCAAGCGCCTGGGCAACTTCGATGCATGGCTGATGCCGACGGTGGCCATCGTGCCGCCCGAAGTCGCACCGCTTGAAGCTGACGACGCGGCGTTCTTCCGCGTCAACGCCCTCGCGCTGCGCAATCCGAGCGTGATCAATTTCCTGGACGGCTGCGCGCTGACGCTGCCGGTACACGCTGCCGGCGAACTGCCGGTCGGCCTGTCGCTCTGCGGTCTCGCCAACGACGACGCGCGCATCCTGCGCGTCGGCCGGGCGGTGGAGGCTGCCCTGCGTTGATCGACTAGCCAGAACATTCGCCGCCGGCGTCCGGGCCACGCAGGCGGCTCCCAAGCCAAGCCGAAAAAAGAAAAGGCGCGCTGTAGACGCGCCAAGCCCAACGCATGCCTGCGTTTCGTAAAACACAGCAGCACACGAAGCGCCGGCGCCCTCACACGCTATTGGAGGAAACCATGTCGCAAACCCAAGCCCTGCCGGCCAATCCGACCGACCCGGCCAGTCGCCCGCTTCCCAGCACCGAGCTGGATGCCACCTACCGCCGCATTGCGTATCGCCTGGTGCCGTTCCTGGTCGTGCTGTTCATCCTCGCGTGGATCGACCGCGTCAATGTCGGCTTCGCCAAGCTGTCGATGCTGCAGGATCTGCAGTTCAGCGAAGCGGTGTACGGCCTGGGCGCCGGCATCTTCTTCATCGGCTACTTCCTGTTCGAAGTGCCGAGCAACCTGCTGCTCGAAAAGATCGGCGCACGCAAGACGCTCGCGCGCATCACCATCCTGTGGGGCCTGGCCTCGATGGCGATGATCTACGTGAAGACGCCGACCTCGTTCTACGTGATGCGCTTTCTGCTGGGCATCTTTGAAGCGGGCTTCTTCCCGGGCGTGGTGCTGTACCTGACGTACTGGTTTCCGTCCGCACACCGCGCCCGCATCAACGGCCTGTTCATGACTTCGTTTGCGATTGCGGGTGTGGTGGGCGGCCCGATTGCCGGTTTTATCATGAGCCGCATGGAAGGCGTGGGCCACCTCGCCAACTGGCAATGGCTGTTCCTGCTCGAAGGCATTCCGTCCGTGCTGGCCGGCTTTGCCGTGCTGGCTTGGCTGCCCGAAACCCCGCGTCAGGCGAAGTGGCTCTCCGCTGCCGAGCAAGACGCCGTCGTGCGCGCCGTTGAAGTCGAGAACCGCGACCCCGCCAAGCACGCCTCGTTTGGCGCCGCACTGGCCAACGCCCGCGTGTGGATCTGCGCAGCCATCTATTTCTGCGTGGTCAGCGGCAACGCCACCATCGCGTTCTGGACGCCGTCGATCATCAAGGAGCTGGGCGTGCAGGGCAATTTCCAGATCGGCCTGATCGCAGCCATTCCGTTCATCGCCGGCACGATTGCAATGGTCTGGAACGGCGCGCATTCCGACCGCACGGGCGAGCGCCGCATGCACTGCGCCATCGCCGCCGTCATCGCAGCCGCCGGCCTGGTCGCAACAGGCGCACTGCTCGGCTCGCCGGCGCTCGCGCTGATCTCGCTCACCGTCGCCGCCATCGGCATCCTCGCCGCGTTCCCGGTGTTCTGGTCGATCCCCGCCGTCTTCCTGGCCGGCACCGCAGCCGCAGGCGGCATCGCCCTCATCAACTCCATCGGCAACCTCGCCGGCTTCGTCGCGCCGTACATGATCGGCTGGCTGAAGACCAGCACCGGCCACCTCTCCGCTGGCCTCTACTTCGTAGCCGCGCTGGAGCTAGGCGCCGCCGTCCTGGTCATCCTAGGCACGCGTAGACACTAAGCCCCAACAGCAAACAGACCATCGTGGCGCCAACCCCCGCGCCGCGATGGTTTGGCCGTTGACGTTCCTGCCCTAGATGGCGCCTTGAATTTCTGTAAGCGGGCGGAAAAAAGAAGGAGGCTTGTTTGAGCGAAGCGAGTTTGCCTCCTTCTCCGCACGGTTA